>NZ_JAAKGC010000320.1 GCF_017591665.1 Aetokthonos hydrillicola CCALA 1050
ACCCGGTTGTATCAAATCCTTGCGAGAAGTTCCTACCCTGTTGTTGATGCGGTTAGCCTTTGGCGTAGGTTTGTGCCGCTTTGGGATGTTCCGGGCAATACGGCGTTGAGAAACCACAGCAATATTCAACTGCTTTTCCAAACAGCGTCCTTGACGTTGATTTGCTTGTTCAACAGTTTGATTTTATAGAAGGCGTCAGCTATTTGCTGCTGTCCAGCAATAACTTCATCTGTGATTGGTAATACTCCATACTCACGACGCCTTTCTGCTACCTCCAAAACAGCAGCATCAATACCTAAGACTGGCGAAAGTGATTGCGCTACTTCCCTGGGATTTTTTTGCGCCCAGTCACTCGTTGTTTTGACTTGATCAAGAAGTATTTTTACGGTATCAGGGTGCTTCTCAACAAAAGATTTAGCTGCAAGATAATAACCACGATTCGGTACTAGTCCTGTTCCATCAGTTAAGGTCCGTGCGCCTGTGGAAGCTACGGCTGCGGCTAAGTATGGATCCCAAATAGCCCATGCTTCTACATTGTTACCTTCAAAAGCTGCACGAGCATCAGGAGGTGGAAGCGTTACTGGCTTGATGTCATCATACTTTAATCCTGCTTTTTCTAGCGCTTTTACCAGTAAGTAGTTAGTATTTGAGCCTTTAGCAAAAGCCACTCTTTTACCTTTTAGTTCTGCTACAGTTTTAACTGGTGAATTTTTCGGTACGATGATAGCCTCAGCTTTTGGAGTCCAAGGATCGTAAGCAACATACACCAAGGGATTACCTGCTGCTTGAGCAAATATGGGCGGTGACTCACCGGTGTATCCAAAATCAATACTTCCAGCATTCATTGCTTCTAACATTGGTGGACCGGCTGGGAATTCTGTCCATTTCACGATGGCACCAGGCAAAGCTTTCTCTAAATCTTTTTTTGCCTTCAGTGAATAGAGAATAGTTGCTGCTTTTTGATAACCTATGCGAACAACAACACCTTTTTGGTCTGCTGTTTGCGTTGTAGCCGAGTTACTTGTACTGGTGGAACAAGCTGACAGAGTAAGACTCAAGCCTAGTCCTAAACTAAACAATAGTGCAAATATGCGGACTCTCGATAATTTCCGAATATAGAAGAATCCGCTGAAAATACCCAACAGTCGGACTAGCAGGAATTTCTTGAACATAAGTATGCTTTTATTATTATTTAATACACCAAATTGAAAGAATTACCGTATTTTTAGTTTGAAATAATATTTACACGAATAAGTAACAAATGCAAGATCCTCTAAAAGCCCGCTGTTTGCGAGCTAATGCTCGGTTACGTGCCATCCCAATTTTGTACGCAGCAAGACCTCGTAATTGTGCAGCAGTTATAGATATACAAATCTCGTGGGCTTAAAATACATTTAACTGATAGACTTATAGTATTATAAATTGAGAAATTAAAAATTAACTTTTAAAGGGGGCAGAGAACAGGGTCTTTACCACAGATCAATCTGTGGGATTGAAAACTCGAATGTCGCATTTTTTCGCTGCTCGTCTCGCTGTAGCATCGTTTTTTAAGCAGGGTTGAATCTCAGCAAACATCAATCAATTATGATTCCAAAATTTCATCGCCGTCACTTTATCCGAGTAATTGCACCAAGAATGCTAGGACTCTCTACAGCATTTATTCTGGGTAGTTGCAATCAAAATCAAGCAGCAGAAAATTCCTCTGCTACTGCTGCTTCTAATACTACTTCAGGTATCAAAGCAAAAGTGTTGCGCATAGGTTATCAACAAGCAGGCGATTTGGTGAGAGTATCTGGTGTTTTAGAAAAACGCCTGGAACCTCTGGGAGTGAAAGTACAATGGCTCCAATTTAAACAAGGCCCACAACTGATGGAAGGCATGAATGTTGGTAGGGTTGATTTAGGATCAGTTGGTAATAATACGCCTATCTATGCTCAGGCAGCAGGAGCCGATATTGT
>NZ_JAAKGC010000321.1 GCF_017591665.1 Aetokthonos hydrillicola CCALA 1050
TACCAGCGGCAGATAAAAGATTGTACCTAACATTAGCAACATCATCAACCCTGTAGAAAAAGCTAAATTACCTTTAACTATTTGAGCAAGTTTAGGTAAAGCTGGAGGACCAGATGCTAATGCCATGATGATCAAACCATCCTTCACAGGTTCGCTGAGTGGTACGAATTGCAGAAGGAAATAAACAAAAATTGGTACTAAGACAAAATTTGCCAGAAGTGATGAAATGACCAAGCGGCTATTACGAAGAGGTTGCCAAATCTGCTGTACAGTCAACTTTAAACCTGTTCCAAACATAGTGGCAACGACAAATGATAAGAATGCTATTTTGTCAAGTATTGGGATAATTTCATTCATAAGTTTAAAATTTTGCACCCAGTTACAAATAAGAATTTTATCAAACAGAATTCAGGAGTCAGAATTCAGTATGAATTCTGTAGGACTGGTGCATGAATCTAGCGGTTTAAGACCCCCACTAAACTTTCTCCTATCGGAGACTCTTCGTGTAGCTTGCCTTCCCAAAAGGCTACGATTTAGTGATCTGCAATTAGTGGGTAATTCAAACCCGCCACTAATTGATTCTGACTCCTGAATTCTGACTCCTGAATTCTACTTCAAGTTCAAGGTAACTTTCTGTAAATTACCTGTGAAGGGAAACGGTACTTGATATGTTTCAGCTACGGGTGTACCTGTATCTCGACCAACATCAAAAGTTTCATCTAATGCCAATCGATAAGGTACAGTTTTCTCAATTCGACCTTCAGCTACCTGTTGGTCATTGATGAATAATTTTCCAGTTCCTCCTGCACCAACTCCACCACCGTCGTAATCAAAATCAAATCTAACTGTTGATTTACCTGGCGGTAATTTTTCAGGAGATTGGATTATATAACGTTCTGCATTAGCAAAGTTGTAGAGGTATGTTGGTTTGCTATCTTCAAGAAAAAATCCCCAACCAGCAAAACGTCCACCTTGAGTTAATAGTACACCCTCTGCACCACTTTCTGGGACTTCTACATTAGCTGTGATGCTGAAGGATCTATTTCTCAGACTTGGTGCGCTACCTTCTGGAATGGGTGCTACACCAGAATAGTAAGTAAAAGTTGTACGTCCTGCTGCTGGAGAGGGGCGAAGAGTAACATCAAACCGTTCAGAGAGGCGATCGTCTAATGGCAAAACTTGATATCGACGAGCTTCTGATAAAAACAATTTTTGCAATTTTTCCAGTTTCTCAGGATTTTCAGCCGCTAAGTTATTAGCTTCACTGAAATCTTCCTTAATGTTATATAGTTCCCAGGGATCTTTTTGAAAGTCCGCCTTGATTGAACCTTGCCAAGGTAATCGAGGATGGCGCGCAGCTGCTACCCATCCATCATCATAAATAGCCCGGTTCCCAAGCATTTCAAAATACTGGGTTTTATGATGGGAAGGTGCATCAGAATTCTCAAAGGTGTACGCTAAGCTAGTACCTTCAATTTTCTGTTGCTTCACTCCGTTAACTTCAGTTGGTACAGTTATTCCTGCCACCTCTAAAATTGTGGGGGTAATATCAATGACATGATGGAATTGATTCCGTATTCCACCATGATCTTTAATTTGATTGCCCCATGCAACAACTAAGGGATTACGAGTACCACCAAAGTGAGAGGCAATTTGTTTTGTCCATTGAAAAGGGGTATCGCCTGCCCATGCCCAGGCTGCATGATAATGATTAAAGGTTTTAGGACTGCCTAAATCATCTAAGGAAGCTAGTAGTTGGTCTCGGCTTTCTGGTACTCTATTGAAAACTTTTAATTCATTAACGCTACCAGCTAAACCACCTTCTGCACTCGCACCATTATCGCCAACGATGAAGAAGACAATGGTGTTGTCTAATTCACCAATTTGTTCAATTGCGTTCATCAATCTTCCCACTTCATGATCGGTATGTGCTAAGAATCCTGCAAATACTTCCAT
>NZ_JAAKGC010000322.1 GCF_017591665.1 Aetokthonos hydrillicola CCALA 1050
TTTAACGCTTGCGAGTAATGCAATCCATTCAGCAGGAGTTCCCCATAACCGGGGGTGACAAAAAACTCGGGCTTATTCATTGTGTTCCTCTACTCAGTACGATTTTTGAGCTTTGCTCATATTTTTATAATATGATGATTGCTCATGTTTTGTCAAGCAAAATCTGATATTTGCTCATGTTTTTGTCCTAGAAAGCTAAAATCTAGGCTAGGCAAGTATTTGACAGCCTGTCTTCGAGTACTGGGATTGGTCCATTGCCTAATATACCCCGGAGTTGTTGCAAGTCCTTTGCTTTGATGAATGAGAGGCGATTTTTGAGAACTTGCGTGATGTATTCAGGGTTAGTCAGGAGACAAAATAGTTCATCGCCTAGCCGCAAAGGGACGATACCTTGACCTTGATAGTCTTGGGTACAACGCTGGGTAAATCCTAGGAGATCGAGGCTGATCTCACGTAGGGCAGAAACCGCATCGGGATGGGGAAGGGTCATTACATTTTGGGGCATTGTTGATTCCTCTAGAATGATTTGGGTTATAATGTGAGTATTACTCATAATCAAACAATATGAGCATATGTTATGTTTTGTCAAACAATATGTGAGTAATACTCATTTATTAATTCTAAAAGAGGAGTAAATCTATGTCTGACAAGCAATCCAGTGTCAGTACGATCCGACGTAAGCCCCATCAAGCCCGTAGTCAGGAACGAGTCAACCGCATTCTAGATGTGGCAGAAGCGTTGTTTGTAGCTCAGGGCTATGCTGCCACCACCACCAACGAGATTGCCAAACAAGCCCAAGTGCCTATTGGCTCTCTTTACCAGTTTTTTTCAGACAAGAAAGCGATCGTGCAAGCGTTAGTCGTGCGCTATAACCAGCTTTATCACGAACGCTTAGCACTTCTGGATAATAGAGAGCTAGCTCAATTGCCGTTATCGACTTATGTGGAACAGTTGATCGATACCACTACTCAATTCTTCAATGACTATCCTGGTTACTATGCCATTTTTATGGAAGTCCAAGGAGCTGTGTCCGAAGCACAGGAAGCTGAAGATACTGCTGATGCGAAACTGATCACCGATCTGGCAACGGCACTAGCACAAAGAGACGCTGGTAAAGATACCGTAGATTATGAAATTGTTGCATTTGTACTGGTAAAGGCGATCAGTCCACTCGTATGGCTATCCCTTGGACAAGAGCCAGTATTTCAGCAGCAATTGACCGTAGAAGCAAAACGACTGGCTCTCAGCTATCTTCAGAGCTATCTGCCATCAAGTTAAGTACGAGCTAACAACAAGCCTGTTGTAGTCCATTCGTGAGAGGTTAAGGTCGGATACAATTTGTCAATAAGCAATATTACTCAATAACTTAGCAGAAAGCGGGGTTAGAAAGACATGGCGATAAAAACAGCAATCAAAAGGGTGAACGTTCCAAGGAGGAATAGCAAAATCGCTAGATATGAGAAGATTGTGGGCTGAAATTACATCGATAATCCGATCGCAAGCATCGTGAAGAGAAAAAATATAATTGCCCCATATAGACAAATAATTGCTTTTTGCAGAGAGTAATAGCGATCCGAGAGCTGAATTAATTCTTGATTAATCAGGTACAATGCGTCAATATAGGCTCGATCGGATGAATCGTACTTGTCGAGGACATCAATTCGTTCTCTCACTAAACTATGCGGGCGATCGCTAATCCGTAAAAACCTCCCTAAAGTAACGTTTTGACACATAAAGCAGCTAGAAATCATGGCCGATGGGGCAATCACTAATTGAATGGTTTGAACAACATTGGCTGCATTCATGAATCGTCGTCAAAGAATAATGGGTGGTCATCTTGACATAACAATGACATGCTCCCCACACGGAATACTTGTGCAGGAAGCATCAGAACCAAGTCAGAACAAAAACCTTCTAGCCGCCAATTATGATATGGCTTTCAATGTTACTTG
>NZ_JAAKGC010000323.1 GCF_017591665.1 Aetokthonos hydrillicola CCALA 1050
AGGCAGTACGGATTCCAACCCTCATATTGTAGGAATTGCTTCCGCTTTTCAACAGGCATTTCCAGCATCTCAGCAACGGTATTCATATGGATTTGAATCTGTTAAAGTTTACCTTCCTTCACGTGTGAATAGGAATTATCCGGGTTTTTGATCCATTTCCTCGATTTGTTCTTTTCCAGCTTCGCGGCGAACGCCTCGATAATCTGCTCAATGGAAATGCCGTGACGGCCTGCGCTGTCGAACAGGCACATAATCGCATCAGCGTATTCTACCGGGTTCTGAATGCCTGCCACTATATCGGCCTCGATTTCGTCGATCTCGGTTTCGCACTTCCGTAGACTGCTAACTGCTGTCGCTTCGGGGAAAGTGGTAAGCGCCCAAGCCATCCTTTCCTTTTCCAGCTCAATGATTGATCTAACCTGCGGAGGTTGGTGCGCAATCTCCTTCAACTCGTCAAGCCAATCTTCTATCATTTTATCGAGGTGTTGCAACTTCGTCACATCATACGCCCGTACAGCAGTGATTTTGTGATGCCATGCATTTCCTCTAAAAACTGGATATCTGTTTGAATTTGAGAGGCCATTGATTTCGTGTAGTTATCGTTATGTTATTTCGATTTCAGGAATACCTCGCCAGCAAATTCGATTTGCCCCTCCTCAATAATGCGACCACTGTACGGTACGTCGAACGGACCGAACACCTTGAAATCAGGATGTTCGTAGATGTAGGCGTACTCCTCCTGGAACTTTGCGATCAGGTATCCGTGATCATCCCTGACCGCGATATTGATAATGTTTGGAGCCCGAAAAGTGAGAATCTTATGCACGTCCCGATCGCCCTGGCGAAACTCGAACTTCTTCCAGACGGTTCCGTTCAGCGTGCGCTGCACTGGCACTATTTCTATCTCCTTTTTGCAGGAAATCATTGAAATCAAAATGATGAGAAAAACGAGCTTTTTCATTGTTTTTGTTTGTTTTGAAGTGATTAATGATATGGTTCTAACTTGCTTTCGAAGTAGGCTTGATCTTGGGCTTTTTGCTGCTGAAAGGCGGATTGGAGCTCGTCAACGATATTGCCTTTGTGATCGCCCGGGTAAACGCGGCAAACTTTGTTCACCCATTTCCCCTCCTTCTTTTCTTGATATCGGCCAATCGTTTGACCGTCGGAACGGGTAATAACTACCTGTTCAGTCTCGCTGATTTTCTTTGAAAACATTGCTGAGGAAATTGAATAGTTGTGGCTTTGATCTGCACTATGCAGAAACTTATTTCAGCTTTTCAGGATCAACTGGCATAACAAGGATAGTAAGGCCCGGGTCTGACTTGGGAAATACCATAACCGGTTGCATCCACCCGTTGAGCCTAATTCCGACGTCCTGACTGTGAACCTTAGACAGTATACGACTTGCCTTGTGTATGTTGAGCCAAACATCAGCCGATGGGCCAGACCATTGCGCGATCTCAATGCTTTCTAGCGACTCATTGGAGTAGGCTCCTGGTGGGACTTCTACACGCAGCTCGTCCTTCGAAAATGACAGCATTGTGGTACCCGCGGACTGATCTGCAAAAAATGCTGATCTGCTGAACGTAGATTTCAGGGATTCCATCGAAAGCAAGGCTTCCGATACAAAGCTCTTTGGAAGTAGGCGGGCATAATCAGGAAAATGTTCGGCGCGCACCAGTGTTTCAATAGTGGAAGTTCCGTCCGACACTTCCAAAGAATTGGGATAAAACCTTACGGCTGCAATTTCTGCCGAAAATATCGACAGCAGATTTGCAAAGCCAACGGGCACGGTCGCTTGTGCTGAAATGCCATCGTTGTTTTGAATCAATGTTTTCCGCTCGATAAGTACTGATGCGTCCGAGCTTACGACTGTCAAGGATTCGTCGACGATACTGATTAAGATACCTTCCAGAGCTGGCCTTCCCGCCTTTTCGCTTATAAC
>NZ_JAAKGC010000324.1 GCF_017591665.1 Aetokthonos hydrillicola CCALA 1050
GCGCATTGTTAAAGTGAGTATCTCCTTTCCAGTTACGTTTTATACTATCTTTAAACCCTGCCTCTACTGGAATGCGAAGCTGTAATTTTATCTGGGTCATTACATCACTGAGTTCATCTATCTCTATTTCTTCCAGTTCAGCCGATGTGTCAAATGTTTTGGTAATGGGTGTTGTAACAGAGGTAGAGACTTTATTTTCAACGCTTTTGGGCGATCCAAGTTCTACTGAGCAAAATCCTTCAACTAACTTTCTTCCAATGTTCGCTAGCATTTCTAGCAACATTAATGGGACTTTGCTGAAAGCGATCGCTCTCCCCACCACAGATTGCGCCGTCAACCCCTCAGAATCCATCTGCCGTTGAATCTCAACCCCAATTTCTTGGTCGTGAATTGGGGGTATTTGACAAAAACGCCTTCCGTCGGGGTTACTCCTCCAGATGGTTGGGGTATCGGTTTGGTGGTAGTCCGTCTCGTGGACTACCTCTTCATTGCTGGATAATTGCAGTTCCTCAGTATTCTGTACTTTTGGAAACTCTACAACCTTCTTTGTACGGATGTCCGTTTTACGGACTACCGGCTCTGGCAACCATTCCTCTACAGGTTTGAAGGAATATTCAGTGCTGGTTCCTGGGCGCTCGTTTTTCTCCAAGATATTCTGCTCAACAGCTTGATTCAAGCCTTTGAGAATGGTTTTTCTGTCGCACCCAGTTCTAGCAGCGACATTTTCAGCCGACTCAGTGAACGAGTTACCTGAAATTGTACGATACAACACTTGGTTTAGGGTGAATGATTCCACCAGCGTTGGCTTGGCTTCAACTGTCTTACAAAGCCTGTAAAGTGCTGCGTCTTTTAATTCTGGTGGGAGGGTTTGTATCCACTCCAAGCTTATTTGTTGAGTACTAACATCAAGTGGTTTTTCCCATAGGGCATTTATTCCCGCGCTATGTGCAGGGGAATCTGATATGATTGGGATCATAAATCAATACAAATTGTTTGACTAACCTCTACTGACAAGCGTCTCAAACTAGCAGTAGGGGTTTTACATACAGATCGCGTTTGTTTTGGTATTTGCACTTTGATGGCACGCAAGTCCTTTATTGCGATGCTCCCGCAAATCCCAACTGTGCTCATCTGTATTGACGATACCATACAATCAATACAAGTGACATTTTTGGCAAAAATTAACCCGCCAGTCACTTTTGGCGGGTCAAGGATGAATCAGATCGCGAGTAAATGCCTGAAAATTGCCGATTCTAGATTGGGGTTCACTTTTCAGGCGGTAGATTCCCCCACTAAACGAGTATTTTCAATCCCAATTCTCTGCTCTACAATCTCTAATCTCCTTCTCAACTCTATGAGATCCATTGCTTCCTGTTGTTTGCTAGATAAATATGCATCCACAAAGCCCAGAATCACCTCTGTTGCTGTCCTGTTATCTTGTTTAAGTCTCTTGACAAACTCATCCTTTTTCTCTGGGTCGATCTCCACTGAAATAAAAGTTCTTTGCTTTTTAGCCATAAATCACCCTCTGTGTCTCTATTTCAAATTTAGTGCAGTCAGCAGGTGTATTGCAACGTATTGATAAATCAGACTACCTGTATTGATTGTATTGAATTGTATTGAATTGTATTGATTAAAAGGCTAGTATAGATTAATCAGGGAATTCAAGCTTCATTTACCAAACCAAAAACCACCCATGTGATCGCCCTCGCCTAGGAAACTTGTGCGATCGCATGAGTGGAATCCCGTTCATTTACAGGAATTTTAATCTATGCTACAACAACATTCTCTCACTGACAGTGACTCACAACTGGAGTTTGGACTAAAAGCTCAGGCAGAAGCAAAGCACGGATAGAATAACAGATAAAAAATAGACATTAGTACTGAAGCACAGATTGATTGTTAGAGAGGAAAGCAGTCAGAAGTTACACTGACT
>NZ_JAAKGC010000074.1 GCF_017591665.1 Aetokthonos hydrillicola CCALA 1050
AACACAACCCAGTCCCAGTCTTCCTGAAGTTCACCGCAGCATTTCCGTTCCCGAAGGCAAAAGCTTCTGGCGTAAGCTCCTGGCTTTCGTGGGACCTGGCTATTTAGTTTCCGTGGGTTACATGGATCCTGGAAACTGGGCTACAGACATTGCAGGTGGAGCGCAGTTTGGTTATACACTTTTAAGTGTAATTTTGCTTTCTAACTTCATTGCTATTTTGTTGCAAGGTCTGTGTGTGCGTCTGGGAGTTGCAACAGAACGAGACTTAGCTAAATCTTGTCAGTACCAATTTAGCAGAAGAATAAACATTTTGTTGTGGATACTTGCCGAGATCGGCATTATTGCAACGGACATAGCGGAGGTGATCGGCGGCGCGATCGCTCTAGAATTATTGTTTCACATCCCCTTGATAGTGGGCGTATGCCTCACCAGTTTGGATGTAATACTCTTACTCTCACTACAGCGCTACGGCTTTCGGTACATTGAAGCTTTGATTATTACCTTAGTATCAAGCATTGGATTGTGTTATTTGGTGGAGGTATTCTTTGCACGCCCTGATTTGGCTGGAGTTATCACAGGTTTCGTGCCTCAAGCAATCATTGTCCAAAAACAGGAAATGTTATATGTTGCTCTAGGCATTTTGGGTGCTACTGTTATGCCCCATAACTTGTATCTACACTCTGCACTGGTGCAAACACGAGCTTGGCAACGCACTCCAGAAAAGAAACGAGAAGCAATCTACTTTGGTACAATAGATTCAACTATTGCTTTATCTTTGGCGCTGTTTGTTAACGCAGCAATTTTAATAGTCGCTGCAGCCACCTTTCATTTTTCTGGTCATCAACAAGTAGCAGAAATTCAAGATGCTTACAAATTGCTGTCTCCTCTCTTAGGGGTGAAGGTTGCTAGTTTGCTTTTTGCCTTGGCTTTACTCGCTTCTGGTCAAAGTTCAACTCTGACGGCAACCTTGGCAGGACAAATTGTCATGGAAGGCTTTTTAAATTTGCGCGTTGCTCCCTGGTTACGCCGTCTAATTAGTAGACTAGCAGCAATTATCCCTACTCTGATTTGTATTGTGTTGTTCGGAGAAGGTGGTACTAACAAGTTGTTGATTTTCAGCCAGGTACTGTTAAGCTTCCAGCTTTCGTTTGCTGTCTTTCCGTTAGTCATGTTTACTAGCGATCGCCGGTTAATGGGTGAGTTCGTTAACCCGTTGTGGTTGAAACTAGTTTCGTGGAGTATCGCATTTATAATTGCAGTTTTGAATCTTTGGCTTATCTCGCAAAGCGTTTCAAACCTTTTCCATCATAGCTCCTGAATAATCGGCAATAGGGAAAAAGGAATGGGAAATCCATATAACCCATTCCTGAAAACATACAGAACCAACCAATAAAATCGAAGGAGAAAATACAAAACTACAGGAGTAACTAACTTCAACGTTCAAACATTGACAGATTAATGTTGATACGCCTACGTACTTAGATACGGAAATATTATTTATCTATTCACCATCAAAAACCTCCAGTTTTTGAGAAATACTTTGAAAAGAGCAGCTTTAAAGAGCCTCATTGGTTGCTTATTCCAGAAGTAAGGTGATTTACAGAAATAAATATACCACCGCCGTTGGTTTCGGCTTCGCTCAACCAACTGAGAGATCGCGAGTTGAGCGAAGTCGAAACTCGCATTTCCCAGGTATTTTCTTTCTTGGAAATCACCTAAAAACCTTAATTCTTCTCACCAGCAGCAACTATTTCGACGTTTCCTTTTTTAATTGCTTCTAACGCTTCGCCTTCAAGATCTTCTTGCTTCTTCTCGGCTTCTTCTTGATCTTTGGATATACCGACCAGCTTTTGAGCATTTTCTTCGCTTTCGAGGATACCGAATTCAACCAATAACGCCTCGAGTTCATCCATCTCAATTGGTGTAGGAATAGCGAGAAAATCATTGTTGATAATTTTGTCGGCTAACGTGCGATACTCGTGCGCTTGATTGCTATCAGGTGCATACTCGTTGACGGTCATCCGGCGTAATTCAGCGTGTTGCACAATGTTATCACGCGGTACAAAGTGAATCATTTGGGTGCTTAACCGTGCTGCAAGTGTACTAATCAAGTCGATTTCTCGGTCAACTTTCCGGCTATTACAAATCAATCCACCTAAACGCACGCCGCCGGTGTGGGCATACTTAAGAACACCTCGTGCAATGTTGTTGGCTGCAAACATCGCCATCATTTCACCAGAGGTTACGATGTAGATTTCTTGAGCTTTACCTTCACGGATTGGCATCGCGAAACCACCGCACACAACGTCACCCAATACGTCGTAGGAGACGAAATCTACATCTTGATAAGCACCATTTTCTTCTAAGAAGTTGATGGCAGTGATGATACCCCGACCTGCGCATCCAACACCAGGTTCAGGACCACCAGATTCCACGCATCTGATGTTCCGGAAGCCGTTGATTACGACTTCTTCGAGTTCAAGATCTTCCACTGCACCTCGTTCAGCAGCTAAGTGCAGTACAGTCGTTTGAGCTTTACAGTGCAGAATTAATCGGGTGGAATCGGCTTTCGGGTCACATCCCACAATCAAGATGCGCTTACCCTTTTCTGCCATAGCTGCAAGGGTGTTTTGGGAAGTGGTAGATTTACCAATACCACCTTTGCCATAGAATGCTATTTGTCTAATGTTTTCGTCGGACATGATGCGTTATCCTAATGTGTTTCGTCGTTGATGAGGCTTTTGTGCTGCGAATTTACGGTTGTCACCGCATGTAGAACGTCGCTGGAGGCGATCGCTCTACAGCAGCAAGAGTTGGATGAAAGAACATAACAATGTTTCCTATTAATGCTATATAGTGTCAGCGAGACACTGATGTGAATATATTTAGCGAGCAGGTTCCTCGCATTACAAACAGTTCCACCAACTCAGGATCCACCTGAATTTAGTTGCTTGCTTTAGAAAGCAGAGAATATCTGCAATCATTTGTAAGCAGCAGTACAAATATGACTGTTTCTATACGAATAAATTGTCTAAATCTCTATAGTTGTTGTATCTAGATTTGAAGCGGATTCAGCAGAGCAAATTAAGGAGTATTGAGTTTAGATCAATTTCTTCTTAAAGTTTTTTGCGTTTTTTATTCACACTTTAACCATAACATACAGTTAGCCAATTTTTTTGCCAATAGCTAATTTATTTGCCAAAAAAATTGAAGAGCACACCTAAAGGATTATTTCTGTTAGTAGATAACTATCGAGGTAATCCATGAGAATATAATTTCGTTTATTGCTCGCGTAGCTTTTAAGACATCGTCTAACAACAATGAACAAATTAACTCTTGAACCATACATCGTAAAAGTAACAAATAAAGGAAAAAGCGTTTTTGCAAACCGATTCTTTCGTAAAGGAGAGACTGTGGTGGTTGGACACCGAATCAAGATCCTGCCAGACAGAACTAAGCACTCTTTCCAGATGGATTTTGACCTACATATAGAATTAGATGAACCAGCACAATTAATTAATCATTCTTGTAGCCCAAACACAGGGGTTCGGAATAATAAATTTGGAGGTTACGATTTCGTTGCATTGGTTGATATTCCCTATGGAAGCGAGATTACATGGGACTATGAAACAACAGAGTATATTTCCATTGCAATTTCAAAATGTCTTTGTGGCTCCCCTGAGTGTAGATTAAAACCCCTTGGATTCAAATTCCTCCCTGTGGAAATCAGGAAAAAGTATGGTGAGTTCATCGCCGATTACCTCAAAAGGCGGCTTCCCCCAGGGTAACCCAACATCTATAAGGGTTTGTTGGGTAACGCTTATGCGCTCTACCCAACCTTAAGTCGAATCGCTTTTTACTGTCCAAGCTAGGGGGCATAACTTTAGACGTGACGTTTCTTTGTCAATATATATTAATAACCTGTAGTAGCTTTCACCTGCACTCGTTGGGGTTCACTGTTAAAAGGACATCCTAACTGGGAACACAAAGCACCCACTGCAGCTGATTGTTATCGCTATGTGCTGCGCGATGCTCCTTTAGGAGCCGCCAAAGGCGATCGCTCAGTATACTTAGCACTCACCGCCCCTAAAACGATACAGCAATTAGAAGAAAATCTTTCTGTTCTCGATGCACCTCCACTTTCCTCTCAAGAACTTGCCCAGTGGCGTTCATACGGGGACTTGATCTATGGCACTGGGCAAGATGCATTTGATACTCAATGGGTTTGAGATAAACTAGTCTTCATCATTGGATATTCCATCTACCGCAACGTCCCAAGGTACTCCCATATTAGCTGGAGGAGAAAGGTGAATTTTGGCACTGTTAGAAAACTGCTTTAAGCTGTTGACGATAAGAGGAATAACATTGATGATATGCCAGTAACTTTCTATGTCGTAGCAGAAAATAACTAACGTGATTGGGTAAGAATTAGCCTTGAAATACCAATGGCAATATGACAATAAAACGCGTACCGTGGAAGCACAAGATTGGTAAAAATGTCTACCGATAGCTTCTGCAAGTTGCCGCATGAGTATCTCATCAAGCAATGTGGCTTTTACTGGTGGCAAATCATCTGCTGGAAGAAAAGATCTAGTCATATATAATTTTGCACTTCCTGGTTATAACGGGTCAAACTTTCAAGATTTTTTTGAAGCTCAAACGAGGACGGTTTCAGTGCTATGGTGTGTAAGTTTAATTCGTCCTGAAACTTTTTAATTTTGTCCCGACAAGTCACTGCATCACCAATAATAGAATTTTCAATTAAGTAGTCTTCATCAAAGACACTTTTTTGAGTATTCAATAGTTTGAGATGGTGACTGTCATTCCCATCATTTTGTTGGCTTGCAGTAAAAGCTTTCATCCTTTTACTAAAAGTACGGATAAAAGGTAACGCCTCACTAACTGCCTCATCATAAGTGCGACCAACAAAAAAGAACCGTGCTAGCATGAGTTTATCAGCACCACTCGAATTAAAAGCACGGTATTTAGCAACGTTGCTTTTGAGTGTATTTAAGGAAAAAGGTGGTCCCCCCATTAACCCAAATGAATGAGCAGCAGCAAAACCTATCGCTTCATCGTCGCTAGTTGCTATATAGACGGGTATATCTGATTGAAATGGTTTTGGATAAATTGTGACGCTGTTGCACTCATAATATTTTCCATGAAACGATACATCATTTTCATACAAAAGCTTGTGGATCAACGTCAGTGCTTCTAGTGTTTTGGCACGGGATTCACTCGTGGGTGTTGTGAAATGCTTGTTTTGTCCAGGAAAGGGACCACCCTTAGCAATCCCAAAGATGAGCCGTCCATCGCACAAGTTATCTAACGTAGCAATATCTTCTGCAACATTTATAGGGTTGTGAAATGCTAGCAACACGGCGGCTGAACCCAATTTGATAGTTGTCGTCATGCTCGCCAAGTGTGCCATCAGTACCAAAATTGAAGGGCTACAACTGAATTCGTTGAAATGATGCTCTGTTACCCAGGCTGACTCAAAGCCTAGGCATTCTGCATGTTTTACTAGTGCAAGTTGCTCAAAGATACTACGACGAGGATCTTGGTGATGGTTTTCGTAGGTGCAAAAAAGTCCGGTTTTCATTTGTTTTGGGTTAATGACTGTAGATAGGACTTACGCCATTCCCGCGTTGTCTGTATGTTCTACTGAAGAAGCACACTTGTTTTATAAAAAGGAGTCAGGAGTCAGAATTCAGGAGTCAGAATACACTATCCATAAAGGGATACGGATAGTGTTTTAAGAAAAGTTTCAACTCTTGTCTCGATAACGAGTAGACGAGGCTTTAACTAGCATTTATTCTGACTCCTGTCTCCTGACTTCTGAATTCTCTTTTATAAAGAGTCAATTTTTACTTTTGAACTCTATTAAGTAGTTTCTTACTTGAGAGACATTTTCAGTCTAGTTTTTAACGTACAAAAAGGGCGGCGAATTAACTTTTTATTAATCCTGTCTTCTGTTTCCTCAAAAACAATGAAGTGCTTCACCAAATCTAGGAACCGTCGCTTGTCAAAAATCCCTTGAGCTAGCACCTCTAACTCACTAGCTCCTGACTGTGGAAAATCTTCGCCATCAATCGTGTGCCAAGGAAAAAATTCTCGACTTTCACAAGTTAACGTACCAACTCGTGCGTAATTTCCAGCACAAATGACCAGTAATGTATTGTAGTTAAACAATTTTGGGATCTGTTGTCTATAAGTTTCAAGACGCTCTTTAGCGATTTTAAGCGGTTTTTTTTCTTTCCCCGGGTTAATGTTTACTATAACTGCCAACGGTAACCCATTGATAAAGACAACTACATCAGGACAGTGAGCATAACTACCTTCAACAACGGTAAACGGATGAATTACTAACCAGTCATTTTTTGCTAGATTAGACGGATCTATCAGCCACACTTTGTCACGGACTATTTTGTCATTAAGGAGATATTCAACTTCAACTCCTTCAGTTAGAAGTTGATGAAAGCGACGGTTATTTCCTAGCACATCAGGAGCTTCTATAGAAGTAACTTGACAGATAACTGAGTATATGATGTCTGATGGTATTGTCGGGTTAATCTGCCGCAAAGCCTGACTTAAGCGATCGACCAAAACTACCTCAGTGTAGTTGCTTCGTTCTCCCTTGTGTCTACCTAAGATGATATCTGGCTCTAATAGAACTGTATAACCAAGAACCTCAAACCAAGTCAGTAAATCAGGAAAAGCAACAGAAAATACTGTAAAACCAAAGTGGTGACGAAGCTTGATAGGAAAATTACTGAGTTTGACAGCTGTTCTTCTTATAGAAGCACTCCTCATAAGGTCTAGAAAAGCTAATTTTTTGTCAATACATCTGTCTAGCTGACGGTGGTTGGTATATTCTCAATCGATTATATTGTCGGTTTAGTAACCATCTAAGCTTATATTAGTCGCAAAAATAGTATCGATTGCTGCTATTTTACCATTTTTGTTGGTAATTGCTGCTCAAGCTGAATGTGATAGAGAAGCGCTACCGCCTTCGGGTGCAGTTTTCAATATGAGTACTGGAGTGTAGAGGATTTAGTTTGTAGTCGCGCTACCCTACGGGAAGCTACTTTGTGTCTATAGCGCTGAAGCGCAACTACGAACCAACGCGTTTGGATTAAGGCTGTGCGAAATAGTGAGGTTTAGAGCTCAAATCTGGAGCCGATCGCACGACGATGCGTCTAATGTTGCTCACGTAACGTCCACCTTTTTGATCACCTGGCACTACTAGACGGGCAAAACCTTGATCTGTTAGCAGTGTTTGATTATTGGATGAATCTTCCTCTGCATATGCAACGAGCACTTGCTTACCTTCAAAGTTTGGTTCAATTTCTCCCACTGCCACAACTGCTTGATAACAGTCTGTACCTTCTGCGACGACGTACTGTCGTAGGAAGTAATTTTTTACATTGTTTACATTTGTATTGGTTTTAAGCCCTCCCACAGACTGAATCAGCTGCCATAGTGGTACCCCAATATAAGTATGGGTTTCTTGACCTTGTCCTGAAGCAAAAGTAACAGTGACTTTGGAGGCTGGCAATGCTTGGAGATCTGATAAGGTAAAAGTTTTGCTTTCCTTAACTTGACCACTCACGCGAAATTTCTCTGAAGTGCCACCAAGACACTGTGTATATTGTTCCGAGGCAGAGTAGTTCTTTTCTGCTAAAGTAGGCTGTCCTAAACCTAACATTGATAGCGTTAACGATACAATTGCAATCCGGCGAGAAATATGCATATACCAACTTTAGTTATTATGACGAGTGAGAAAACAAACCAATAGTTCTAGCGCAGAAACTATTGGTTATTGATACTAAGAAGTGTTCCTCAGTGTTAAATTTATCACACTCAAAAGCACAATAATTGTATCAGGGCACACTTTTCTCCAACAAAGTAGGTATATCGTTTTTTAAATGAATATGAACACACTTATGCCAGCAAATATCAAGCAATTAAGTAAATATTAAATCCTCGCTAAGTAGTCAAAGTAAAAAATTAAGTACTGAGTAAATTATCAGGCGATAAACAAAAGATTACAAATCTTTTTACTAAGCAATCTGATACGAAATAGGTACATTAAGACACATAAAAATTTTTATCCTCTGCTCCTCTAGCACTCTGCTATTTTTAAGTCAATTTGGTGCATTCCAAGCTAAGTCAAAAAATTCCAATGTAGGGGTGGCTGCCGTTGGGTGCAAGTTTTCGCGGCAGATAAATGTGTAAATTTTTTTCAGTATAAAGCTCCCTAATATTGTTGTTATGTTGTCCCGTACGGCAACACACTATGTATGAAAAATTTAAGCTACGCTACCCTGTAAATAGGCTAACGCCGTCTACAGATTTTACTTAATTCATATTATTCTTGGCGACTTACGTAAAAATGATTCAAATAGTCGAAAATTGGTACAATAAAATGTTTTTTTTGAAAGAAATTAGGACTAAATTTAAAGTTAGAACCAGATTATTAAAATTTATTTCTTACTTGCAAATCATTCATCAATATATTTTAGGTAGTAAGCCTACTACGTTAAAAAAATGGTGTGCCGAGATTGAAGTTTTTCCAAATCAAGAAGAAACGAAAATTCTTCCTCGAGACTGGTACCTTTTAATCCGAAAACCTGAAATAATTCAAAGAAAATTTCCCATTAGTTTGGATGAGATAGAACTGAAGAAATTTCAGGTTTATTATTCCAAGACGACTCAATATAGAAAAATATCCGAAGTTTTTTTATCGTGTCTTAGTAAAGCAAAGATTATTAGTAAAAATAATTATGATGGATTTTATCCTCTATCTTCTGAAGGAAATGTTTCCTAAAACTAAAAATCAAGTTGATGGGTGCTACTGGACTTTAGCAAACTCTTGTGGACATAATTATGCTTTTTTAACAGGTTCAGTGCCAGGGTTAAATATAAAAGATACAAACACAGTCATTGCAACTGGCTGGAGTAACAGAGAAGATAGAAATAGAGACTTTTATGTATCTTTAGATAAGCTTAAAGCATTGTTGGATATGTTGTTATGATGGCATGGGGCATGGGGCATGGGGCATGGGACATAGGGTTTTAAGCTTTTCCGACTAATAGAGTAAATGTAACTTAAATGTGGAAAAGCTTATCTGATAACTGATAACTGATAACTGTTAACTGTTAATCATTCAACCACCTCATTAACAGGGAATCTGTCAATCAACTGCATAGCACGATTAGCATTTTTGTACAGGGATTCTGACAAGTAGGGTACATGAGGAATCTGGGATAATAAATCTAATGTTCGACGTAGAATTCTCACCACATCACCTTCATCTAGGCTGGTATTGTCGCACAGTTCTACCCATTCCATTCCTAACGCCCATTGTTCTACTAAAGCAATTAACTCAAACTCTAACCATATAGGTAAAGCCACGTTATACCGACGTTGTGACTGGAAAATCTGGCGACGAATGCCCCGCAACTTTGTCAAAGCTTCTGCAACTTCATCACTGAGATCAAAATTAACCCTACTGTCTGGACGTGGGGTTTCTGTCACTAAAGCTGCTGCTGCTGCTGCCAAATGGTGAGGATCTAAGTTCTCAAGTTCGCCACTGGCTAGTGCTAAAGCTAGCCATAATTCATTTTCTCCCCTAATTGCTGCGGCAATTTGACCAAGCTGTGTAGGAAGTAGGTTATCTAATCCTTGAAAGTGCTGTAAAATTTGAACCAGATGGAGAAACTCTTCCCAGTGACGTTGGGACTGTTGCTGTACTTGTGCTTCTAACAGTTGAATTTCTGTTTCTAATTCGGCAGCGCGTGTTTTGCTTTTAGCAGCAGTAGCAATAGTGCTTGATTGATAAAGAGGATGAGCTTGTAATTCTTTTGCAAGAGCACTCACTCTACTGAGTTGTTCTACCACTTCTGGCGGCATCTTCAAAGACTCTCTTGGATCAGGAATTGCCTGTGCGATCGCTGCTGAAAATTCATCACCACGACGCGATTGACCAGATTTTATCGGCAAATCTGCTGGTGGTACTAAATCAGGCGGCACATCGACGCGTGGAAGTTCAGCGTACAAATCCACAACATCTGAGGCTGTTACCACATACCAGCGATTATCTTGCCCCAAGCATACCAGATAAGGACTATCACTCAAACTTGGTGCTTTCCCTACTAACACTGCTGTTATAGGCAAAAATGATGTTATTTGTCTTCCCTTAAGACTTAACAGCGTCCCTGACACGGCAAAACCTAACATCATTGCTAATTCTTCTTGTCGGGCTTCTAGTGCTTGCTGTTGAAGCGTTTTTAAGAGTTTTTGCTCTACTTTTAGGCGTTGTCGCAGTTTCTCATAATAAGCCATTTCGGCTTCGTCAACGACTCTACTTTGCGCCTGAAGTTCGGCAAGTTGTGTTTTTAGCTGGGCAATATACTCGTACTGTGGTCGTAGGTGTAAGTTTGCTAAGTACTGCCCAAAGCTGCGTTCCATCAGCTCTCTGACGTCTTCAAGAGAATGGGTTTGCAGTAAGTTCAGTACCATGCCATAACTTGGCGTAAACTGACTAACTAAGGGATCTGGTTTAGAGGTTGCTAAATACGCTGCTTCTTTTGCTCCTTCAAAAGGAGTTTGCAAGGTTACTACGTGTCCTCGTTCATCCATTCCTCGACGCCCAGCTCTTCCTGCCATTTGCAAAAACTCAGAAGCATTTAACAGGCGGTGTCCGGTATCGGTACGCTTGGAAAGTGTAGAAATTATGGTTGTTCTGGCTGGCATATTAATTCCTGCCGCCAGTGTTTCAGTAGCAAATACTACTTTAATCAATCCCTGCTGAAAAAGTTCTTCTACCAGTACTTTCCAAGCGGGTAAAATACCAGCATGGTGAGCTGCAATTCCTCGGTAAAGGGGTGCAATATGTCCAGAACGTCCTGCATCAGGATTCCGGCTTAGGAATTCATCAATTTGAACTCGCAATTGATATGCTTCGTCTGGATTTACCAACCACAAATTACCAACTTCTGCAACTGCTTTATCACATCCCCGTCGGCTAAAGATAAAGTAAATTGCTGGGAGCATATCCCGCTCTTGCAGCTGGTTGAGAATATCTATTATGCTAGGAGCTTCTGGTCTACCACCTTTACCCCTATCTTTATCTCCCTTTTTCTTTTTCTTTAATAGACGAGGGTTAATTTGAGTTTTTTGGTCATTCAGTAGGGGAAATAATCCTTTGGTGTTGCCAAAGTGAAATTCCAAAGGAACTGGACGAAAATCAGAATAAATTAAATCAGTTGGACCATGAACTTGGTTCAACCAATCAGTTAGTTGCTCGCTATTAGCAACTGTTGCGGAAAGGGCTACCAGTTGAATTTCATGAGGGCAATAGATGATGGATTCTTCCCAAACCGTTCCGCGTTGGCGATCATTCATGTAGTGGCACTCATCTAATACCACTGCCTCTACATCCACTAATGAAATACCTATTTGCCCGATAGGTGTTCCATAAAGCATGTTACGGAAAATTTCGGTGGTCATCACCAAGATCGATGCGTCTCGGTTGATAGTGGCATCTCCGGTTAGTAGCCCGACATTATCAAATCCAAATTCTTCGCGAAAGTCACGTAGTTTCTGATTTGATAGTGCTTTTAGGGGAGTTGTGTAAAATACTCGTTTTCCTCGTGCCAACGCGCGATAAATGGCGTACTCCCCTACTAATGTTTTTCCTGAACCGGTGGGCGCACAAACAACTACAGAGCTTCCAGAATTGAGGGAAGCGATCGCATCGTTCTGGAATTGATCCAGCTGAAACGGAAATATTGAATTTGGGTCAACTTCTGGACACAGCGCGGGGTAATTCACTCAATCACAATTGCAACCAGACTTTTTACTATATTAACTGCTCTTTTGTCAACTTAGTTAATTATTAACTATTAATTGTTTGGTTGTTGGTTCTTGAAAACCGCTAACCATTAACTACTAACAACTAACTACTTTCCCAATTCCTGGGAGCGGGCTGTCGCAGCTCTTACTGCTTCAATTATAGCTGAACGGAATCCAGATCGTTCTAATTGGACAATGCCAGCAATTGTTGTCCCCCCTGGACTGGTAACACGGTCTTTTAGTTCTGCTGGGTGTATTTTGGTTTCTTGCAGGAGAGTAGCTGTTCCGAGAACGGTCTGTAATGCTAAGACATTAGCGATCGCTCTAGGTAAACCTGATGCCACCCCTCCATCAGCGAGCGCTTCTATAAGCATTGCTACGTAAGCTGGACCCGATCCTGATAGTCCTGTAACTCCATCCATCAGAACTTCTGATACTTCTACTACTTCCCCCACCGCTGAAAAGAGATTTCGTGCTATTTCTTGGTGGTTCGGTTTGGTATAAGCACCTAGACATATTGCTGTCATTCCTGCTCCAACTGTTGCCGGGGTATTAGGCATAGCCCTAATTATTGGCAACTCAGGGAAAGCAGTTTCAAGCTGGCTTAAAGACACACCAGCCAATATGGAAATGACTAGTGGTTTTGACTCTATTGTAGCGACAACATCTGCTAATTCTTGAGCGATCGCGCTAAAAACTTGGGGTTTTACTGCCAACAAGACAACTTCTGTTGCTTGAGAGAAAAGTACACGATTATCTGCCGTCACAGCAACCTTAAATCGATCCTCCAGAAAACTTTGACGGTAGAGATCAGGTTCGCTGACTTGGATTTCTGACGGCTTATAAATACCGCGAGCAATAAGGCAGGATAGGAGCGCTTCTCCCATAACCCCGCCACCAATTAAGCCAAATCTGACTGACAAATTAATGTTCTCCACTCAAACTAGTATGTATTCCTCTAACACCCCATTTCTTCAGCAACCCGGCGTTTGATGCAGGGCGAGGATGTCTTTGTCTTTGCCCCAGCCCCATTTTTCATCCCCACCCTACTTGATAATGGGTGGGGGATTTAGATGGAGTTAAGTTAAACCTCAACAAGCAGAGGAATAGCAGACTATTTTTCCTGTCCTGAAGATTCACACCGATACTTAATTTGATAATTTTAATGGTTAAAGCGTATTGAAAAGCCCTATATTTTATTGGGCCATCCGATTAACCTCATTTCCCCACACTGGGTTTGTACCTGTTGGTCGAGATGGACGTACAGGTGGTTGTGGCACTTCATGAAGAACTCCACCATGAGTACTTACTTGTACGCAGCTTGGTGTAAACAAAAAGATGCTCTCGCCAATACGTTCTTGATGTCCATCAAGAGCATAAGTCCCGCCAGCAACAAAGTCTACTGCTCGTTGTGCCTGATCAGGATCCATTATTGTCAAATTTAATACCACTGACTTGCGTTCTCGCAAAGCTTGAATTGCTTGAGGCATTTCTTCAAAAGTTCGTGGTTCAAGCACCAAGACTTCTGAAATTCCATTAATTGCTCCTGGCATACCAATAACGTTACTCATAGTTTTTGATCCTGTTGCGGCGGCTACATCTTCTCCCATCGTAGGCATGGGTTCACGCCAGCGTCGATTTTGAGGAGCAGGTTCTTGTGGTACAACAGGTTGAGGATGAGGATGAGGATTTTGTTCCTGATATAGATTTTGATAGCTTTGTGTATCTGGCTCCTCCTCATAGTACTCATATTCTACTGGCTCGTTTAAACCAACGAAATCTCTTAGCTTGGAAAAAATACTATTCATGATTTACGCTCCTAGTGCCAATCTCGTGTGAGTGCCCTGGCAGAATTTGATTTAATCTATTTAAACTGCTACAGAGGGTGGACACAGCAATATTCTTGCCATTTGTAGCATTTACTACGAATTCCGTTTATCAATTAACGCCCCCTGAAAAGCCTATGTATGGGTTTACATCCATAAGCATGGTTTAAACACAATAATGAGTCAGAATTATATCCCAAAGAATTCTTAATGAAAAGCTTGTTTCACCCCGTATTTTAATCTACGTTTCCTTTTGTAAATACTATAACCTTTAATATGTAACTGTTCAAAGTGTTACAACTTTTTCACGTTCTATCTGAAATCATACTCATTTTGAGATGGGCATGGGGCATTGGGGCATTGGGCATTGGGTGATGGGTAGGGGAGAAAAAAAGGCTTAATTGGAGCAGTATAGAGTTCCTTGCCAAAGACAGATTTACCAACAACGAATTCTTCTCCTATGCCCTATGCCCTATGCCCTATGCCCTCATAAGGCTCGTTCTCCAAACAAGATTGTTCCGAGTCTTACCATCGTTGAACCTGCTTGGACTGCTAGTTGGTAATCACCAGACATTCCCATTGAAAGATGACGCATTTGAATGTTAGGCGAGTTTTGTTCCTGAATTTCTTTTGCCAGTTGATGGGTACGATTAAATACATCCAGAATTTCTGAATCCTTTAATCCTAAAGGGGGAATTGTCATCAATCCCTGAATTTGTAAATTTTTACATAGATTAAGTGCTGGTAAATCAGCTATTAGTTGAGGCACACTCCAGCCGGATTTGTTGGGATCGGGTAGAATTTTCACCTGTAGGCAAACTAGAGGACTTACTCCTAGCTCTTGAGCCAATTGGTTCAAACGCTCTGCCAGCTTTAAATTATCTACTGAGTGAATCCACTTGAAGTGTTCAATGGCTTTTCTAGCTTTATTGGTTTGTAAATGCCCTATAAAGTGCCATGTAATATCTGACAAATCTTTTAACTCGGTTTGTTTGCTGGCTGCTTCTTGGATACGGCTCTCCCCAAAATCTCTAATTCCTGCAGCGTAAGCAGAACGGATTGCTTCAGTAGGAACTTGCTTTGTAACAGCAATTAACCTAACTGAAGCTGGGAGTGAGGAACGAATGGCCGTGATACGTTCGGTAATCAGACTACTCATTGGAATGTGCGTTGGAAAACACTCTGAAGCTGATTGTACTCTTGAGATTGTCCACCGCGACGAAGGTTACGTAAACGATTTTCCAGCAACATTCTTGCTTCAGTACGGCCTATAGACTGAAATTTAAGGCCCTTAGCATCAGTCGCTACCAAAAAGAATAAGCGCTGTGCGTAAAGTGTGGTGAACAACTCTTGATTTTCATCCACTATACATATCCTATAGAGTAAACCCCAAGTTGGATGATTTATGTAAGTTTCCGAGTTTTCTGGGTTCATTTAGTGCGACGGTAGGAGTATATATGTTTTGGAGTTGAATTCAAATATCTAGACGATCGATGATAACTGTCTTTCGCCAAAATTTTTGTCAAAAATGCCAAAAAGTTGGGAATAGGGGTTGGGGGGCAGGGAGCAGGGGGCAGGGGGCAGGGAGCAGGGGAGGCAGGGGAGGCAGGGGAAGCGGGGGGAGCAGTTCACAGGTGTAGGTTTTTTACAGATACATCTGGGACGGGTGAGACTAGGTAGACCTAGGGGAGAAGGAGGACAAGGAAGAAACATAAGATCTAAATATATGTACTAGTTTTAAACCAACTAGGAGTAAAAAAACTTCCTTGTCTGCTTTCCTTCCTTGTCCTCCTTGTCTTGCCAACACCTGGATGTAAAAAACCTACCCTTGTGAAGGGGGGAGCAGGGGAGGAAAGAAAGCAAAACCAACTTAGTGTTGGCTTTTTTCCTGCTAGACATAGATTTTACCGATATATTTCTTCTTCTCCTCTACCCAATACCCAATGCCTCACGCCCGTTACCTAATGCCTCATACCCATTACCTATGATTTAAGATTGCTAGTACACTGCGGCGTAAATAAGCATACCATTCAAAATCTCTGAAAAGCCTACGCTGTATTCCTAACAGAATTTTGAATTTTGAATTCCGCCTTGTGGTACTAGTGTCTTAAGTTGTACTTGGGCTTTGTGCAGAGATTCATGTGAACTGTAAATCATGCTGCAGCGTACTGCTTCTAATACCAATTCGCTTAAATATCACTACACATCTAAAACCCTGTAAGGGATATAAAGGAAAATCCTTCGCTTTTCGAAAGGGAGGATGTGCGGTTTCAAGTTCCACTTGAGTGGGTAGAAGAGTTAATTTCTAGCCTATGATTTACTGTACATTGTTTGACATTTAGTACTATTACTTGTATAGTGTTAATACACAGTAAGTTATTTAATCAATGCCAAATTATGTACCAGCCAGAGTGGCAACAGCTAAGCTTGGGGTTACACTTAGAACCCTGCTTAGATGGGACGAAGCGGGAAAAATCAAAACGATTAAAACGCCGAACGGACAAAGAAGATACGACATCGATTCAGTTATCAATCTTCAACCATCCGATAAGCCGACAATCCTTTACGCTAGAGTTTCCAGCCGCAGTCAGAAAGCTGACATTGAAAGACAAGTACAGTTTCTTGTCTCTAAGTATCCCGGTTGTGAAGTCATCCAAGATATCGGAAGTGGACTCAACTTCAAAAGAAAAGGTTTGCTCACCTTATTGGAACGAATTTTGTCAGGCGATGTCGGAATGGTTGTCGTTACCAATAAAGACAGACTTTGTAGATTCGGGTTCGACCTTGTCACATGGTTTGCAAGCCGGAGTAAATGTGAAATATTGGTTCTCAACAACAATGCACTTAGCCCAGAACGCGAGATGGTTGAAGATATTCTCGCCATCATCCAGGTGTTTAGTTGCCGACTCTACGGACTCAGAAAGTACAAGCAAAAAATTAAAGAAGACTCTGAGCTACCGCGTTTACCCGAAAGGGGAGACAAAAAAAGTATGGATGCAGAGGATACATGCTTATCGTAGGGTCTACAACAACGCTATCGCATACCTGAACAAGCACCAAGGCTTTAATTACATCAACACAAAGGGGGAGAAAACTACGGGCAAAAAAGCATTTAGAAGTTTCTGTAAAACGTTAGGGGAAGAAATTATTCCAACTTGGTGTAAACAATTAGGTATTGCTCACGCGTTAGACAATGCATTGTTTGAAGCTTACACAGCATGGTCTAAAACCAACAAACAAGATAAGTTTATTGTCTCTGATAACGAGGTTGTACTTGAGTTGGTCAGCAATGATCAATAATGTTCAGGTTAAAAGTATCAGCTTATGAGAATATCTCTAACTTGAGAAGGACTTAAGTGAGGATTAGCACTGAGCATCAAGGCAACAACACCTGCAACACAAGGGGTAGCCATTGACGTACCACTGTAATAAGCATAATTATTGCCTGGAATTGTCGAATAGACATTGACTCCTGGAGCGGTAACGTAGGAAAGAGAATCAGAACCAGCATGATTACAGAAGTTAGCCATGTTCTTATTCTGGTCAACTGCGCCAACAGCAATTCCCCAATTCTTAGCATAGCGAGCCGGATAACTTGGAACTGAAGCACTATCATTACCAGCAGCTATAACGACAACCACCCCTTTGCTACTAGCATATTGAATAGCTGACTGTAGATAATCGTCAGCATCATTACTACCTACACTTAGGTTAATAACATTAGCTCCGTGATTTACAGCATAGTAAATGCCCTGAATAACCGAAGTATCAGAGCCAGAACCTTGATCGTTTAAAACTTTGACAGGCATAATCTTGGCGTCGTAGGCAATACCAGTGATACCAAAGCTATTATTCTCCGCAGCAATAGTACCAGAGACATGAGTTCCATGGCCGTTTTTGTCTGAGACATCATTGTTGTTGTCCACAAAATTCCATCCATAGACATCATCAATATAGCCATCGCCATCATCATCTTTGCCATTACCTGCAATTTCACTGGAATTTGTCCAGATATTATCTTTCAAATCTACGTGATTATAGTCAATTCCAGAATCCAAAACGGCGACAACAACACCCTTACCTGTATATCCTCTCGCCCAAGCTTCAGGTGCGTTGATGAGATCGTTCTCCCAACTGTTTCCTCCTAAACTAGCAACATTCCCAAAAGCTGATTGTCCGATAGCTTTTGCGACTGCTACCCCGGCATCAACTAGACCATATCCTTCAGTGGATTTAAACACAGCAGCAGGTGAAGATTTTGGGGTAACGGATAAGCTTAGGTTGTAATTACAATTCACTCCATTGTCAGAATAAACTCGGATATAGTAGGTGCCAGAGTTTAAGGGCAGACTCATTGTTTTTAACTTTGAGGAAGAGTTGTACGAGCCTGTAGTTATGGTATTGCCATTGACATCAACTAGTTGAACATTCACATTGGAGTTTAAAGTCAGGCTAAAGTTACTCATATTAGCCAAAGTGAGGCGGTAGTCGTCTTCACGGTCGTTACTACCTACATATTGGGTGAGATTGTGGCTACCATTGAGGACACCAAGATTAAAAGCACTATTTATGCTGCTACCTGGATCTACTGGTACGGAAATTTGCTTTAACGGGCTACTAACACGACCCTGCCGAAATCCATAAATCTCAAAGTGTTGCTCAGCTTGCTGATTATTGAAGTTTAGTGCTTTAAGGTCAGAATTATTATCAAGGTAGTACTTAACATGGAATGATTCCGAGGAAGCTCGTCCTTCATTTAAGCCGTAATCTTCAAAGTGTTCTAAAAGCTGAGTGTTGGATAACCCAGCTTTAGCTAAGTCGGAATAATAGCTACGGTAATAATTGCTATCAAAGGAAACAGAAAACCTGCGTCCTTCAGAGATGCCATATCCTACTAGATGCTCAAAGAGTTGAAGATTATTCCAACCCAATTTAGCGATATCAGGATTAGCACAAGCATACAAATTCAGATCAACAAATGGACTAAAACGCCTTCCTTCAAACAAACCAGAAAGTTCTAAGTGTTGTAATGCTTGGTCGTTGTCAAAGCTTGATAAGTCGCTGTTAGTACTCCGATAAAACTTGAGGTCAACAAGCGGTGAAAAACGTCGTCCTTCTTCTACACCGTAGTTCTCGAGATGATTGAACAGTTGCTCATTGTTAAAACTTGGTAAATCGGTGTTGTGACGTTGATAAAAGTTGAGGTCGAAAAAAGGTGAAAATTTTCGACCTTCGCGCACTCCGTAGTTGGATAAGTGGTCATAAGCTTGACGGTTATTGAAACTCGCCAAGTCACTATTGCTGGCACGATAAAAATTTAGGTCAATAAACGGAGAGAATGCACGACCTTCATTCAGACCATAGTTCTGAAAGTGCGACGATGCTTGTGCATCACTGAAACTTTGTAAATCAGGGTTTGCTGCACGATAAAAATTTGGATTAAACAAGCTTACGGTCATAAAAAAGTTAAAAATATTACTACGTTTGTAAAATGTAGGTTTAACTTTCCCTTTATTCCGTAGCTTAAATCTTGCTATAGGAAAGAAATTCAAGATTTTACAAGAATTTCATTTGAAGAAAAAAATACTGAAATTACTGTATTTTACCAATACATATTTAGATAGTATTTCTAGATAAATAATCGGCTCTTAAGATTTTCTTAAGGTTTAGAAACTGTAAAAACCCCAGCTTCAGCACAAGCCAAGCTGGGGTTTTTACGAGGTGATCTTGTTGCTAAATTTCGCTACAGCCTTGTGCTGGTGTTCGTTAGCGCTGCTTTTGCGATCGCCTTTTGCTTAGCAGCGTAACCATCATTGGCAAAGTCAGTAAAATAACCATCTATACCCAAATTGATGAACTGATTGTACTCACGAAGTGGCTGACCTTTATAGTCAGGAGAGAGAAAATATGAATCGCTCCGGAGAGTATAAAGATGGACTTGTAAACCTGCTTTGTGCGCGTCACTAATGAGAGAAGTTGGCTGTTTCAGGAATCTATCAGCATCGCTGATCAGCCCATCTCCATTAATATCAATCGGTTGACCCTTATCATCTAATTTTGGAGCAGCAGGTACAATCAGTCGCTTGTCTGGACCAATCCCCGCAGCATAAGTCTTCACTTGTGCCAATCCATCGGGGGTTATAATGTCGGCGTAGGTTTGAGGAATCTTTTTGTAAACAAAGTCATAAGGAGAGCCACTGCTATCGATTAGCTGAACGATAGGAATATTAATCCCAGCAGCTGGCATAATTTTCTCTTTTAATTCTTTAAGGTTGGAAACCTCAAAAGATTGGATAAAGATGCGGCTTGGATCAGTATAGCCGTTGGCAACTAACGTATCAACTAGGAGTTGTGAAGTATTAACATGGATCGGAGTGCCATCAAGATATTTGCCATATTCAGCAAAGTACGTGGGGTGTTTTGTTTCAGGATAGATCCCAATTTTCCGACCAGTTTTTGCTTCAGCCTCTTTCGCGAATTTGATAAATTCATCAAAAGTAGGGATTTCAAACAGACCATTGTACTTAGTGTTATTAGGACGGATATTCGGCAAGCGTTCGATCGCTCTTATTTCCTTAATTTCAGCTAAGGTAAAGTCTTCTGCAAACCAGCCTGTGACGTTTGCACCGTCAAGGAATTTTGTTGTCAGGCGATCGGCAAATTTTGGAAAATCGGCAACGTTTGTTGTTGCTTCTTGGATAGTGGGTTTGCCATTGCTATCGTAAACAATATTGCCATTGCTATCTGTTTTTACTGTTGCCAATAGAGGCTCGTGGCGAACAATGAGAACTCCATCCTTGGTTACTACCAAGTCAGGTTCGATGTAATCTGCACCAAACTGAACACCTAGGTTATTAGAAGCTACTCGATCGCCCCCTAAGTCTCCTATTGTATGTTCTGGACGATACCCAGGTCCACCTCCTCGGTGACCAATTACTAAAGGAGGTTGCCCGTTAAGAGTATTGAACTTAAAAGCTTTACCAGAAGCAAAATTCATATTTCCTAAGATCCCTGAAACAGACAATGCTAGGGAAAAACACAGAAATAATAAAAAGCCCTTGATTCTACGACGCATACTTAAAACCCAAAGAGTCTAAGCTTTCTAGTATCAGAGCTTTAGGTTAAAATCAGGTTTACAAGAGTTTAACTTCAACTTCTGGTTTGAGTCACATACGCTCATGCCCTCATCCCGCCCTAACGGGTGCAGGATTTTTTCAGTTTACTGCAAAGGACGGTAAACGTCATAGTAGTGCCGGTGCATTCCTAGTGCCCATTCTCCAGCGCCCAAATTTGACAACAGTCAATAACCCCACCGCAAGGCAGATGGGGCTTGTAAGCGGCAAGGCTTACCATGTTTGACTAGACCATGACAGGAGCTTTAGTGACTCGGGTGTTGTTTACTAACGGAGAAAGGTTATAAATGAAGATTTTTGTTGCTGGAGCGACGGGAGTGATCGGTCGCCCACTAATCAGGCAATTGCTCGGTCAAAAACATGATGTTGTCGCTTTAACCCGTTCTCCTGAAAGTGCAAGGACTTTAGCAGAACAAGGAGTAGAACCTGCGATCGCAGATGTTTTTGATGCAGATGCGGTTAAAGCGGCTGTTGTTCGCGCTCAACCAGAAGTGGTGATTGAACAACTCACTGCTCTACCCAAAACTTACACTAACGAGTCGATGAGTGCTGCTGCACCACTGAACCGTCGTATTCGTGTAGAAGGGGGTGCTAATGTGCTAGCAGCAGCACAAGCGGCAGGTGTACGCCGGTACTTGAGACAGTCGATCGCATTCTGGGGAGTTCCTGGTAATGGATTGGCGGACGAAGAAACACCGCTATCAGTCGATGCTTCACCCGCAGTTGCAGCAGATGCTCGCACTGTGAATGAGATCGAGCATAGCGTGCTTGAAACACCCGATATAGAAGGAATTATCCTCCGCTATGGCTTCTTTTACGGACCTAGCACTTGGTTTGCTCCTGATGGTGACGTTGCCGGGCAGGTGCGACAGCAACAATTCCCGATTGTTGGCAATGGCGCAGGTGTATGGTCGTGGTTACATGTTGACGATGCGGCGATCGCTACAGTTGCAGCAGCAGAACGAGGCAATCCCGGTATCTACCTGATTACAGATGATCGCCCTTTACCAGTGTGTGAATGGCTCCCCGCTTATGCCCAGTGGCTGAATGCTCCACCGCCTCCTGAGGTATCAATTGAGGATGCTCTGCAAATTGGTGATGCAGACGCTGTCTACTACGGCACCCAAATGCGAGGTGCATCGAATGCTAAGGCAAAACGTGAACTTGGTTTTCAGCCTCGATCTTTGGAATGGATAGTTGAGAGTACCGTTAAGTATACCAGTTAACAATTTAAGGAACCAGAATCATGAAGTTTGCTCAATATGGAACAATAATTACCGTTGTCCATGCGATCGCTAACGGATTACATGGTCTAGCACATATAGAAATCCCAGTAGCCCTCTCTGCGCTTGAAAGTGCGTTCGTGGGTATTGTAGTTTTGCTGACTCCCATTATTGCAGCCGTTTTACTTTGGACACAGTTTTATCGTGTTGGTAACTGGCTGTTATTCGGTTCACTCGCCGGATCTTTCCTTTTCGGATTGTACAAGCATTTCATCGTCATTAGCCCTGATCATGTTTCTCAGGTTTCCTTTGAAGATTGGGGAATGCTATTTCAAGTGACAGCCGTTCTCATATTACTTGTAGATGGATTCGGTTGCTGGATGATGGGACGGGCTTTGAAAACGGAGGCTCAGCAACAACAGCAAGTCTGACAGTTCTCTTGGTGATTCTAATCAGATTTATCTCTTGTAAAGGTTACTGAATATGTTTGATCTCGATCAAACATAAAAGTATTTAAGTAAACATTTATTTTGGACTGCCTCCGCAACTGATGTCACAACTGAAATAGGATTGCCATCATGTGCTAACCTATAATCGCCAAATAGATAAATCACTTAGGTAATGAGTAAAAAAATTCTGCTGATCGGTAGCAATGGTCAAGTGGGAAAAGAACTCCTACAAATTCTTGAACCTTACGAAAATGTCATCCCAATTACACGATCTACCGTAGATATTACCCAAAGCAGCAGTCTTTGCGGCGTTATTCGGGAACACCAACCAGAAATCATTATTAACGCTGCGGCTTACACTGCTGTCGATAAAGCTGAAAGTGAGCCAGAATTGGCAAAAACCATTAATGGGTTAGCACCTGGAATTCTTGCGGAGGAAGCAGAAAAACTCGGAGCTTTTCTGATTCACATTTCTACTGATTACGTTTTTGATGGTGAAAGCTCTCACCCTTATAGGGAAACTGACCCAACTAACCCCTTAAGTGTATACGGTGAAACTAAACTCATGGGGGAACAAGCAATTGAAAAGTCTTGTGCTGACCATTTCATCCTGCGTACAGCTTGGGTTTATGGCACTTATGGTAAAAGCAACTTCGTTAAAACGATGTTACGCCTGGGCGCAGAACGAGAAGAAATTCGGGTAGTTACTGATCAAATTGGTAGTCCTACGTGGGCAAGAGATATAGCAGACGCGATCGCCCAAATCATCCCCAAGTTTAGCTCAGAAATAGCAGGAATTTACCACTACACTAATAGCGGTGTTGCTAGTTGGTACGACTTTGCTATCACTATTTTCGAAGAAGCTCAGCACTTGGGCTTTCCTCTAAAAGTTAAGCGAGTTATCCCCATCACCACCTCAGAATATCCTACACCTGCCCGTCGTCCTAGCTATTCTGTTCTCTCTTGTGGGAAAATATCATCTATCCTGGGAATCCACCCACCGCACTGGCGTCTATCTTTAAGGCAAATGATACAAGAGTTAAATAATCAATAATGAAAGCACTAATTCTCTCAGGTGGTAAAGGTACACGTTTACGACCTCTAACTTATACTGGTGCAAAACAACTTATGCCAGTTGCAAATAAACCTATATTGTGGTACGGCGTTGAAGAAATGGTTTCTGCTGGTGTTACAGATATAGGTATCGTTATTAGCCCAGAAACTGGGGAAGAGGTTAAGGCAAAAACTGGTAATGGAGAGTTCTTCGGCGCAAAAATAACATACATTTTACAAGATACTCCCAAAGGACTCGCTCACGCAGTTCAAGTAGCGCGTCCGTTTTTACAAGATTCTCCTTTTGTGATGTATTTGGGAGATAACCTCATTCAACAAGGCGATTTAAGTTACTTTCTCCAACAATTTATTCTTCAACAGCAGGATGCTCTCATTCTTCTGCGTCGGGTTACTAATCCAAGTGCTTTTGGTGTTGCGAGGGTTGACGACAAGGGAAGGGTGTTAGAGTTAATTGAGAAACCGATATTGCCACCGTCTAATCTTGCGTTGGTTGGAGTTTATTTCTTTTCTCCAGTTATTCATGATGCGATCGCTTGCATCAAAACTTCTGCCAGAGGTGAGCTTGAAATCACTGATGCTATTCAACACCTAATTGATCAGCAAAAGCAAGTTACAGCTTATCAGCTAGAGGGTTGGTGGTTAGACACTGGGAAAAAGGATGATTTACTAGAAGCTAACCGTTTGATTCTTGATTCCTGTTTAAAAACCTCAATTGATGGAGAAATAGATGCCCACAGTCAAATTATTGGACGAGTTCAGATCGGTTCTAAGTCCAAAGTTATTAATTGTACAATTCGTGGTCCAGTCATTATAGGTAGTAATTGTTTTTTAGAAAACTGCTTTATTGGTCCTTATACGAGCATTGCTAATAATGTCATGCTTCAAGATAGTGATTTAGAACACAGCGTTGTTTTAGAAGGTGCTAAAGTTGTAGGAATTCATCAACGTATTATTGATAGCGTGATTGGGCAAAGAGCAACATTAACTATTGCACCGCGTCGACCTAAAGCTCTGCGATTTCTTATTGGTGATGACTGTCAAATTGAACTCATGTGATTTATTTTTTAATAGTTAACTATTATTCTACAACTCTGGTTAATAAGCTAATAAGTTCTCTGCCAGTTAGTCACGATTATGAGTACAAAATAGTTATTATTAACAACTCGCCAGATGACGATTCCATCGCTCAACTGAAAACAGAGTCTGTATTAGTCTTTGATGCCGAAGAAAATCTTGGTTTTGGTAGAGCTTGCAACAAAGGTCTAAAATTTGTATACGCTGAGCATCCCCAAGCTGTTGTCTGGATAATTAATCCTGACGCTTACCTATTAGAAAATAGCTTACAAAAAGTAACCCATTTTTTTGAACTGTACCCAGAAGTTTCTATTCTTGGAACAGCTATTTATACCTTTGCCCGTGAAGTTTGGTTTGCTGGCGGTTCCTTCACTCCTAAAACTGGAGCAATCTTCACTAAAGACTTGTTCATAAACTCAGATGCCGATTATATCATTTGTGATTGGATTTCAGGTTGTAGTATGATTATTAATCTTCGTAAGTTTCAAGATTGTCCGCAGTTTGACTCTGCTTACTTTCTCTACTATGAAGATTTTGACTTTTGCAAGCGTTATGCTGAGCAAGGACATTTAATCGCCGTGACAAAGCAGATTGGCGTACTGCATGAACCATCTTCAATTACTAATAGATATGTTGTTCAAAAAATTAAACATAGTACTTACAGTTATTTACTAACTTTAGAGAGATATACAAACAAGGCAGTTTTTCTCCTTCGATTGATTCGGCTTTCTTGTTACGCAATTATTTTAATACCTGTACAACCTAAAATAGCATTAGGTAAGTTTTATGGTTTGTTTGTTTATTTAAAGTATAAATTCGAGTCTTAAATGAACGAATTATTAGTCAACTTATCAGTTATATTTTCCAAACCCACAGGCATAAGTAACTATGCCAAAAATATTTTTCCATATTTAAAGAGGCTCAATCCAACCTTATTAACTGCAGAAAATTATCCTGACTTTAAATGTTATCCGGTTCCAGATAATATGACTCCTGCTCAAGGAACAAAAGGTCATTTGGCTCGTCTATTGTGGACACAACTGGAACTACCACAAATTTATAAAAAGTTAAAATCTCGACTTTTTTTTTCTCCTCAGCCAGAAGCTCCCTTATTTTCTAAATGTCGTTTTGTCGTGATGGTTCACGACTTTATCCCATTACGTTTTCCCAAACCATCTTCTCCTCTGACATATTACCATCGGTGCTATATTCCCCAAGTTCTTGCCCAAGCGCAACACATTATCTGTAACTCTCAAGCTACCGCCGATGACATTACCGGCTTTTGCCAAATTTTAGCTAGCAAAATTACCCCTATTCCCCTTGCATACGACGCCAATCACTTTCGGGTTCAAGAACCAGATCAGGTGCGTTTTACAACAAATCGTCCTTATTATATCTACATCGGGCGACACGATCCCCATAAGAACCTACAAAGACTCATAGCTGCCTTTGCAGCAATACCTAACAATCGGGACTATGAACTTTGGCTAGCAGGACCATCGGATAAACGCTATACTCCTGTTTTACAAGCACAAGTTGCAGAGTTGGGTATAACTGAGCAAGTAAAATTTCTCAACTACGTTCCGTACAGTGAATTGCCTAAGATCATTAATGGTGCGATCGCGCTTGTTTTTCCGAGTCTTTGGGAAGGTTTTGGTTTTCCTGTTCTTGAAGCAATGGCTTGCGGTACTCCTGTCATCACTTCTAACCTCTCCTCGTTACCGGAAGTTGCTGGTGACGCTGCCATTTTGATCGATCCATATAATGTTCATGAAATTACTGCTGCCATGCAAATCATTGCAGCTGATTCGGCATTGTGCGATCGCCTTTCAATTGATGGTATCAACAGAGCAAATCAATTCAGTTGGCAAAGAACTGGGCTGACTACTGTTGAAGTTTTATCGCGCTATGTGTGAAAACTTTACAAAATTTTTACAATAAATCAACTGACTGAGAATTATACTCATATCAAATTTGTATCAAGTTATCAATCATCTATCCGTGAAAAAGGACATCTACCGATCTGACTTTTCACAGGATGTATAAATCAATTTTTATCAAAATGAACTCAGGAGTCAGAATTCAGGAGTCAGAAGAATAAATGCTGGTAAAAACCGTGCACTGACTCGTTTTTGAGATAGGGGTTAAAACTTTTCTTAAAACACCATCCCTTTATTGGTGGTGAGTAAGGGCGCTGCACTCCGGGTTTCCCTCCGTGGGCGACTGGCGCAAGCGTTGCGTTAGCGCAAGCGTTAGCCAGGAACGAGCGTCACCCGTAAAGCCCTTCTCCCAAGGGAGAAGGGTGACTTCTGACTCCTGACTCCTGACTCCTGTATTCTGAATTCTTTTTTATTGCTTCACTAGGAACGATTGGACAGACAACGGAGTAAAAATGACTGCCAACCTATTTAATGCCAGCTTCTATCGTGCGGCTAATTCTGACTTAAAAAACTTAACCGATGCTCAAGCTTTAGCTCACTTTCAAAACTATGGGCTCAACGAGGGACACACTTTTTCTCCCTTTGTCGATCTCAATTTTTACCGAGCAAGTAACCCCGATTTAGAAAAAGCTGGTATAAAAACTAATAAACAATTATTTGATCATTTACAGAAATCCGGTGTAGCTGAGGGACGGCGCTTTTCTCCAGTAGTTGATATCAACTTTTATTTAAAAAGTAATGGAGATGTTAACACAGCTTTTAAAGGTAACCGGGAACAAGCTTTTACTCATTTACAGAACCAAGGGGTAGGTGAGGGTAGAAAATTTTCTCAGTTTTTTGATACGGGATTTTATTTAGCTCGTAATAGTGATCTCAAAACGGCTTTTGGTGGAGATCGAGTCAAAGCCCTTCAACATCTTGCGATCTATGGGTTAAAAGAAAATCGGGAATTTTCTGACTTCTTTAATATTAATTACTATCGTAGCCAAAATTCAGACTTGCAAAAAGTAGGTTACCAAGGTATCCAATTGTTGGAACACTTTGAAACGTATGGTTTACGTGAAGGACGTTCCTTTTCGCTAACTTTCGATGTGAATTACTACCGTAAAACATATCCCGATTTAGTTGCTGCTGGGCTGTCTAATCAACAACTTTATGATCACTTCCAACTTTATGGTCTTAAAGAAGGAAGGGCATCTTCACAATCTTTTAATGTAAAATACTACTTGGCAAATAACACCGACTTGCAAAAAGCTGGATTCAGTTACGCGCAAGCTTACGATCACTTTCTACTTTATGGGGAGCGTGAAAAACGCAGCGGTGTAACTAGCCTACAATCTCAATGGACTCGGCAATTTGGTACGTCTGGTGATGATGAGTCTTTTGGGGTAGCAGTTGATGGTGCCGGGAATGTTTATATTACAGGGTATACTAACGGCTCATTGGCAGGCAATAATAGTGGAAAAAGTGATGCATGGGTAGCCAAGTATGACAAGAGCGGTGCTCAAATTTGGAAAAAGCAGCTCGGTACTGCTGGTAATGACGCTGCCTACGGTATAGGCGTTGACAGTGCTGGTAATGTCTACATTAGTGGTACTACTGAAGGTGCATTGAAAGGGACTAATAGTGGGGGCTATGATGTATGGCTAGCTAAGTATGACAGCAGTGGTGTTCAAAAGTGGCTTCAACAATTTGGCACTTCTACTGATGATGGCTCTAATGGTATAACCGTCGATAATAGCGGAAATGTTTATGTGACCGGGTATACTACCGGTGCGCTAGGAGGCGCTAGCAACGGAAACACTGATGCGTGGGTAGCTAAGTATGACAACAATGGTGCTCAAAAATGGCTCAAGCAGCTTGGCACTTCTGGGGATGATGAATCCAATAGTGTAGCTGTAGACAGTGCTGGCAATGTTTATATAACAGGGTACACTGAAGAGGGATTGGGAGGTGGTAATAGTGGAAAAAGTGATGCATGGGTAGCCAAGTATGACAGCAATGGTACTCAAAAGTGGGTCAAGCAACTGGGCACTTCTGAGAAGGATCAATCCAATAGTGTAGCTGTAGACAGTACTGGTAATGTTTATATAACAGGGGACACTGAAGGGGCATTGGGAGGACCCAATAGTGGAAACAGTGATGCATGGGTAGCCAAGTATGACAACAATGGTGTTCAAAAATGGCTCAAACAAATTGGCACTTCTGGTAAAGATGGAGCAAATGGTGTAACTGTTGATAGCATTGGCAACGTCTACATTTCAGGAAGTTCAAATGGTTCGTTGGCAGGTAATAACGCTGGAGGTTATGATGCTTGGATTGTTGCTTATGACAGCAACGGTGCTGCAGTCAGGAAAAGGCAATTAAGTACTTCCGCTGACGATCAATTGTATAGTGTTACCGTTGATAATAATGGTAATGTCTACATTACAGGAGCTACTACAGGGGCGTTTGCAGGAACTAATGCTGGAAATTATGATATCTGGGTAGCAAAATTGGCTTAATTTTGATAGACCCCCTTACTACGCCGCAGAGATACTTCAAGTATCTCACGGTGACTGGTATACGAAGAGTTAAAATCTACAATTAGCCGTTTTTTTGGATGATTCCTTTAAGAGCAGCTAAGAATTCTTGCTTAACGTATGGTTTTGTAAAGTACTGTACGGCTCCTAATTGCATCGCTAATTGGCGATGCTTGCTGCTGTTGCAAGTACTCAGCACAACCACAGGTATTTTTGTCAGCATCGGATCTTTGAGACGGTAACTAAGAAACTCAAAGCCATTTAAGTTAGGCATTTCAATATCACAAATCACTAGCTGGATTCTAGGATTTTGCTGCAATTGTGCGATCGCCTCTTGACCATCCTGTGCCTGCAGTACCTGATACCCTGCTTCTTGTAGAGCCAGGGATATGATCTGTCGTACTGTTTTGGAGTCGTCAACAACAAGAACAGTAGGTTTTTTGATAGTAGCGGTTAGTATTGTTTTATTACTAGCCCCTAATATATCTACTGATGGCATCTGAGCCAATTGTTTGCGGTCGACTGTTTGATTAAAATAGGCCAATAGACCCACAATATCAATCACTTGAAGCGGATTGTCTTTCCAAATAGTGTAGCCATGTACATAACTAGGAAGCCTGTTTTCATCGCTAAAAGGTTGAATGACTAGCTCTGGCTGTGTGATCAAGAACTCAATGTCTGGCTTTAAAGCCAGAGTTAGTTGCTCCTGGCTAATGATAAACAATGGTTCTGAGGGGTTATCTACAGAAAAGCCCTCTGGGAAAGCGTCTTTAGAATTCGCTTCTTGCCGTGGAGTTATGTAAGTTAGTAATTGTGAGACTTGATAGACAGGGAGCATTTGCTCACGCCAGTGCAAAAACTTCTGTGCTCTCGACGAGATGATTTCACCGTCTTGAGGAATTAAAATATCCTCAACACTCTCGGTTTTCAAAGTAAAAATAGTATGACCTGCAACCCAGACAAATAACTTAGAAGTCTTTAGTCTTATTTGAGATGTGGATCTCTGGGTGTTTGTAGATGCATCTGCGCTCCACAAATAGACTTGCTGAGAAATTTTTTGTGCAGGAGCAATAGAAAGCAACTCTTTATCTTTGGTGCCTAATAGCTTTGTCTTGGGAAATTCCTTCACAGTATCTATAGAAAAATCAGCCTTCAAGATTGCTTCGTAAGTTGAGCGTAAGCCTGCTAGTGCCAATTGTCCAATGTTGTAAGCTGCTTGAGGAGTGGTTTCTAGCGTCGCTAGAGTGGTTCTGGCGATCGCAACAAACCCTGAAAGCTCTAACAATTCACCAAGTCCCAAAAATACTTCTGCTTGACTTGCAAGTTCTTGAGCTAATTCCCGTTCATGAGTATGAGCTAGAATCATTTCCAAGTGTTCTAGCTCTTGAGATATCTCTGTGGTGAGGATAAGTCTAGAGGTATCTACATCTTCCTGAGTGATTGTAGATATATCACTGACTGCTTCTATGTGATGATTGGATCTTGTTTCTAAATTGGCAAAAACTGTTTCCGTCGTAGTTAAGGCACTAGAGGTATCATACTCTTCGTTATTACTTCGGTCTAATAAGAATAAACGTAGAGAACCATAAGCTTGCAGGAGCATATCTGTTTCAATATTTTTTTGCTCCAAAAAATCAAAGGTTTTCTCAAGCTGTTTGACTAAAGTTTCGATTCCAGCAAAATTAATTTGAACTGCGCCGCTTTGGATAGTATGAATAGCTCGCACCAAGTCACGAATTTTAGGTGCAGTGTAGCTGTAGGGCAGTTCTATGAGTTCATCCTGAATCTGCTGTACAAGTTCTAAAGTTTCTTCCAAAAAGTTTTGGTATACTTGGTTCCGTATACCATTTTTAAGAAACATAAGTCTTTTCCTTTATTTGAATAAGAGGATCATTTCGTAGAAGAACATGCTGGAATGTGTCAACTAATTCTGCTATGATTCCCCTTCTTCTTAAAGAGAGGGGAGCAAGCTTTATTGAACTAATTCACATCCTCCTGTAGATCTTGTATAAGCGTCATCAGATCTGCTAAAGAATCGGCTACAGCCAAGGCGTGTTTTGAAGTCTGGCTGGCAATACCAGCAACTTCATGAATTGATTCATTTGCATATGTTGAAGTTTGCACTTGTACAGCCGCCGCTTGAGCAACCTCTGTCATCAGTATTTTGATTTGCTCACTCTTCGTAATCATCTCCTCGAACTTACGCTGAGTTTCTTTAACTAATTCAGTCCCAGTTTTTACCTGTTCTGCTCCTGATTCAATAGCAGTAATGACTTCATTCGTTTGTACCTGCATTTGTGTAACTATTGGTTTGATTTCTACGATGCCCAAGTCTAATTGCTGCACTAAGGAAAGCACTTTTTCAGCAATCAAAGCAAATTTTTGACCAGCTTCTCCACTACGAGATGCTTCAAGTCCCGTATGCATTGCTTGGAGCTTTATTTGAGAAACCACATTACTAATAAGGTTTACAAGTTCAGACAGTTTTTGGGAAGGTTGATCTAAACCTTTAAGCTTAGAACTTGCGTCTATGACCGTTTCTTCAATAGTGGAAATGCTATTTAAAACTTGGGTTAAAGATTCATTTTCATCTTGTACTGTCAGACTAAGATCTTGTTCTTGAAGTTCTACTTGTTGAACAGAAGTAACCATCGCCCTAGCCAAATCAACTATTGTTTGAATTTGATTGTAGGTAGATGTCACTGACTCCATATGATTGAAAGCAACCTCTGTTGAAAGAGTTTGCACAACTGTTTCACAACTTCTAAGTAACTCTGATAACTGATGTTGTAGTGCTTGTTGTTGACGCTGCTGAATAAAGGTAGCTTCAGCAGATTCGTACGCTTGCTGTACTTGCTTTTGCAGCCTAGCATGGTCAAGAGCAAATCCCATTTGCATAGCTATCTGAGTGAATAAATCAATCTCAAACTGTTCCCACTCGCGAGGTCCCGAACAGTTATGTGCAATTAATAACCCAAATAGCTGGTTATCTTTAACAATTGGGGCAACTAAATTTGCTTTAACACCATATGCTTCTAGTTGACTAATGTGACAATCAGTCAAATTAGCTTTATAAATATTATTGATAGCTTGAACTCGACCTGCTTGGTATTTTTCTACATAGCCCTCTGCAAAGCAAGGATCTTTAATATTAGCTCGTAATGTTTTAGGAAAACCTGGCACAACTGCTTCTGCAATTACACTTCCATACCAGTCACGATCAAAGCCATAAACGATCACTCTGTCAGTATTTAGTGTTTTGCGAACTTTCTCAACAGTGGCTTTCAACAGTTCTTCTTCATTACGGGAACTCCAGATCTGACGGGTAATCTCTACAAACATTTCAGTTTGTAAACCCTTCGCATCTGTTCGTTGAAGGAGTCTAGCATGATCAAGAGCAAATCCAACTTGGGTCGCTACTTGAGAGAATAAATCAATCTCAGACTGCTGCCAATTACGGGGTTTAGAACACTGGTGTGCAATTAATAACCCAAATAGCTGGTCATCCTTGAGAATTGGTGCAACCAAATTTGCCTTAATACCAAAGGGTTTGAGTTGGTCAATGTGACAAGCTGTCAACCCAGCTTCATAAATATTATTGATCGCTTGAACTCGACCTGCTTGGTACTTTTCTATATAGCCCTCTGCAAAGCAGGGATCTTTAATATCGGCTCTCAATGTTTTCGGAAAACCTGGCAAAACTGCTTCTGCAACTACAGTCCCATACCAATTGGAATCAAATCCATAAATGACGACTCGATCTGCTATTAGTGCTTTGCGAACTTCTTCAACTGTCGCTTTAAGAACATCCTCTTCGTTGAGTGATTCTCGAATACGGCGGGTGATGCTTATAAATACCTGAGCTTGATCGATTTTGCTATCTACTTGTTCTAGTCGCTTGGCGTAATTAAGAGCTAATCCTATTTGTGTGCCAGCTATCTGGGCAAATAAATCGATTTCATACTGTTGCCAAAAGCGAAATCTAGAACACTGATGTCCAATTAATAGGCCGAATAACTCCTCGTCTTTGAAAATAGGAGCAACTACATAAGACTTAACAGAAAATCTCTCTAGCAATTCAACCTGAGAATCAGAGAGGTTAGCTTGATAGACATCATTAATAGCAAGCACCCCGCCCTTCTGGCATTTTTCAATATACCCCCTTACAAACCCGGGATCAGATATTGTTGTCCAGAGGGTTTTTTGTAGACCAGATCCTACTGATTCTGCTACAAAGGTTCCATCTCCTTCGGGATTAAAGCGAAAGATTGTTACACGGTCAATTTTTAAGGCTTTGCGAACTTCTTCAACAGTTGTTATGAGAACGTTTTCTTCATTGCGTGATTCCTGAATGCGGCGAGTGATGTCCATTAAGACTTGGCTGCGCTCAGTTTCAACTTCTTGTTTATATAGTAACCCCAGAAGCTTTTCTTTTATCAAGCCGATGTTTGTCTCTAGAACAACGAGTTCGTCTTTACTAATGACGGGAGCGGTAGTACCTACAATTTCTCTATGTAGCCTATTTACCATACTGGTAGATATGGCCGCAGCATTTAATATTGGACGAATTGCTCTATTTGCGACAAATGCTGCGATCGCACCTGCTAATACTGCTGTCAGCCCTGTTCCCATTAACACAATTAACAGATGTCTCTGTAGTGCTTGAGTTTCTGCTAACTCTATAGAGCCTAAAAGTCTATCTTG
>NZ_JAAKGC010000325.1 GCF_017591665.1 Aetokthonos hydrillicola CCALA 1050
AAGCTTCTGCCACCTGCACAGCTAAGCCGTGAAAATACAGATAATCCTTGTATTGATTATCAGCAAACAACTTCTGTGCAAACTCCGTAGCAACTGCACCCACCGTCACTGCTTGCATTGGGAACACATCAATAATCCCTGATTCTTTTGGCGCAAAGAAATCTGCAATACACAGCCGTCTTAACGATTTTTGCCTCGGAAAGTCAAACCTAGCAATCTCCTGTAAATCTTGACGATTAGGTTCATAAACAAAGAGTGAATTCCCTTCAGATTGGGAAGGAAAATACCCATAAATCACTTGAGAGTGGAGAATCTACACCTCTAAATATGGATGAAATTATAGAACTGGCAAAACAACAACGGCAGGAGAAGAAATCCGCATAATGGCAATAGTTCTCAAAAAACCGTTAGCGCAAGCAGATTTATTGGATATTTGGAATTTTATTGCTAATGACAGCTTTGAAAAAGCAGATCAGTTTCTACAAAAAATTGAAAGTCAGCTCAAAGTACTGGGATTAAACCCAGGTATTGGAAGAAAACGTGATTCTCTAGCACCAGATATGCGGAGTTTTCCAGTAGGTAATTATCTAATTTTTTACCGTCCTATAAGTCAAGGGATTGAAGTCATTCGTGTTCTGCATGGATCCAGAGATATCCAAAGCCTTTTTGAAGATTCAGAATCTGATTGAACGTTTTCATTGTTATGAAGATTAATCAACGCCATAGTTGGGCTCTTACTGTTGAGGAAGCTATCACTATCCAAGAAAAACTGCAAGGTGAAGTTATTACAGAAGATCAACTCAAAGAACCGATACAGTACGTCGCAGGCGTAGACATGGGTTTTGAAGAGGATGGAACTATTAGCCGTGCAGCAGTAGCAGTGTTAAGTTTTCCAGATTTACAGGTACAAGAAACAGGTATAGCACGTCGCCCCACAACATTCCCTTATATTCCTGGCTTCCTTTCGTTCCGCGAAATACCAGCTATATTAGATGTTTTAGAAAAGATTACTTTGACCCCAGACCTAATTTTATGCGATGGGCAAGGAATTGCACATCCTCGGAGATTCGGTATTGCTTGCCATTTAGGAGTGCTTGTAGATATACCAACAATTGGCGTGGCAAAATCGTTGCTTATTGGTAAACATGAAAACCTGCCAGAGGAACGAGGTGCTTGGCAACCACTAATACATAAAAGTGAGACAATTGGAGCAGTTTTACGAACTCGCGTAGGTGTTAAGCCTTTATATGTCTCCCCTGGTCATAGAATTAGTCTAGCTACTGCGATTGACTACGTGTTAAGATGCACCCCAAAATATCGCTTGCCAGAAACGACACGTATTGCTGATAAATTGGCGTCTTCAAAATAAAGCTTAAAAAAAGTTGCTTGATTGTGCTTATTTGTGTTGGCGATCGCACAGGGGAAAAAAGCAGTTCAAAATTGCTAACTAAAAAAGCGTTACTTTGCTCCTTCAAGTGGGAATACTACGTGTTATGGATATAAATTGTTACTATTTTGCTAGTAATTGTAAGTAACCATACTTTCTATCTACAAAAATGTGGCTTTTCCCTAAGTAATAGCTAAACCCTGCCATCAACCAGATGAACGTAACTACGACTAGGGCTGCGAAAATTGCCAGCATCATTGATAATACAGAAAGTTATTGGCTCAGCGCTGAACGGTTACTAAGTGTTTTTCTTGCTCAAAGATTTTTGCGTGGAATTCTAGTTTTAGAATATAGTTTGATTTTAGTAAAGTTGCATAAACACGGTAGAGGTCTTTTTCAGGATATTTTGATTGTTTAAGTTGATTCATTAATCCAATTGCATTGAAATAAGCCAGGTTAGTATTTTACTTGATAACGTGAATTCGACGTAAGCGAACCGTGAAGTTGACTAACTGACTCTAGGCGATCGCAATTTAGCTT
>NZ_JAAKGC010000326.1 GCF_017591665.1 Aetokthonos hydrillicola CCALA 1050
CTCAAAGTTGATAATCACCGTCGCATTTATGATGTTAGGGAAGTGCGATACTCCCTAGGAGGGATCTTTGACCATAGCGTGTGTAGTGTTGAAGTGCGATGTCTCTTGACTCGCCCGTCGGGTGCGGGGGTTCGCAATCGACAGGAACCGCCAAGACTGCGACCCCCCCACCGCTGTGCGTCTACGCGTTTTAGTTGTTTCAGGGATAATGCGATTATTCTACTCGTTAACCTGCATATTTATCTGACTCAATTCTTCCCGTACAACTCGTCGTAAAATTTCCTCTAAAGGTTCCCGACGCTGTTGTACATATTCACGCAATGCATTATTTATCAACGTCTGATAGTTTCCACCACCAGCAAGATGGACTTGTTCGCGGAACCACGTCAAAATATCATCATCTAACCGAATTGTAATCCTTGTTTTACCTTCGCCTGTAGGCTCAATTGCTCCACGTTTACCATGACTAAAATCGTACTCAGTATCCATGATTTATACCTCTTCCTCATATTGCTGACGTTGTCTCCTAGTTGCTTTACGAGCCGATATTAACCGAATACAACTGTCAGCCCGTAACGTATAAACAACAACTATAATTCTACCCAGAGCATCCATACCTATCGTCACAAACCGCTCTTCGTCTGGATGCTCATCCATCACAGTAATAGCAAAATCGTCTGCAAATACAGATACTGCATCCGCAAAGTCAATACCATGTTTTTGCTGATTGGATTGGGCTTTGTTAGTATCCCATTCATACTCCATAACACTATTATAGTATGCACAATTGTACACAGCATAATTTTTCTATGTTTGGATAGTCAAGGTTTTACTTTGGTTGTACAGAAATTAGGCGATAGCGAAGCGAGTAAAGCGTTGGCGCAGCCTCTCCGTGAGGAGAAGCGCAGATCGCGTTTATTGGGGTTATACCGTTTCACTTTAAAGTTTGAACTTGAGGGCAAACAGTTCTTGAGCAGGGGTGATGTGGACAAGGAAGTATAGCCGCATTTCTGGGGAACTCATATATTTGTTTTTTTGTCAAGCCCTTTTAGATGCGTTTGCCCTGAATCCAAAGTTGATACTGAGCCACTCTGCTAGCTAGAAACGTGCGGAAGCAGGGTTATAAACTTGTCATAACTTGAGCTAACTCGTTAGATAAATCAACAACGTCAGAACCTTGTTGTTTTTTAAATAAAACACCCGCTAAAAAATAGTAGTCACCAGAATAAAATGCCATTTTGTGTTTTCGTAATTCTTCTATATGTTTTTTCACTTTAGGCTCGGAACTGTAGTAACCAAATCTGAGAGGTAAAATTAGGAAATTCTGCACAGAGTAACCGTTTGCTTTTGCGTGTTCTATTGTACTTTTTGGATTAGAGAAACTAGATACTAAAAGTAAGACGTTTTCATAATTTAATGATAAAAGTTGATTAGTAATTTCAGCCCCATCTACACCTCCAAATAACAGTGGTATGTAGATATCATTGTCTGGTGCCGGTAGATACGGTGGATTCGCCACAAGATAATTAGCTTTGGGTTGGTCAGAGTTGAGCAAAGATGAATTATAAATTATGTATTTATCACCTAAATTATATTCATCAATCGTTAAATTAGCTGCTTTCCATGCAGAAGTGTTTAGTTCAAATCCTTCTATTAATCCATCAAATTGGTTTCTGAGTAAGGCATTAATCATTGGACTACCGTCTCCAGAACCGAATTCAACAATGGTTTCAGATTTTTCGCAGTTTCTCCATACTAAATTTTCCAGGCAGTTTGAATAAAAAAGGGATTCTTCGGGGCAAAAAAAGATGTCTTTCATTTGAGTAGAATTATCTGGTTGAAATGTGTAGTTTCTGGTTTAGCTGATATGTCATTACCTATCGAAAACTATTTATCTTTTTGGCAATAACTCCTTAGCTAAGGATT
>NZ_JAAKGC010000327.1 GCF_017591665.1 Aetokthonos hydrillicola CCALA 1050
GAGTCAGAATTCAGAATACACGCTCCTGACTCCTGAATTCTGACTCCTGTATTCTCTCTACTGGGGTACTTGAGTAGGCGCGAGCGGTCGTACACCCCTACTTGGTGGAATTTGTTCAATCGTAATTAAGGCTTCCATAACTGACTTAGCAATTGGCGCAGCAACAGTACCACCATAGACATTTTTGCCTTTTGGCTGATCTACTAGCGCAAGAACGACATACCGGGGTGATTCTGCTGGTAATATACCCAGAAAGCTGGTAATATAAGCACCGCTAATATAACCGCCACGCCCTGCTACTTGTGCTGTTCCAGTTTTACCAGCAATCCGGTAGCCTGGAATTTGTGACGCAGTACCAGTTCCTTCATCAACTACACTTTCCATCATTTCTACGACTTTTTGAGAAATCGCAGGTGAAAAGATTTGACGTGGCAATGAGCGAGTGGGAGTATAGTGTATTTGCCCGTTGCTGTCGACTAGCGCGCGAACTACATGAGGCGTAGTTAATTTACCCCCATTAGCTAAAGCACCAATCATTTGCAAAAGTTGTAATGGTGTTAAGGCAAAGCCTTGACCAAACGAAGTCGTTGCTGCTTCAACTGGTGAACCCAGAAATTGTTGTTGGCTTTTTAGCTGACTGCTGACAGCAAAAGGTAAATCTGTCTCAACAGTTTGCCCTAAACCCAATCTTTGTAACCAATTGTAGTAGACCAAGGGCTTTAATTTCTGGATAATTTGCACCATACCAACGTTGCTGGAGTATTGTAAAATTTGCGCTACGTTGATTAATCCAAAACGTTCTCCTTTTGCGTCTCTGAGGGTTCTATCAGCGACTTGAATATAACCAGGGTCATTGAACACATTTTCAGGTCTGATGACTCCAGCTTCAAGAGCGATCGCCACATTCAAAGGCTTGAAAGTTGAGCCGGGTTCATAAAGATCCGCCAGTGTCCAGTTTTTAAATAGAGAGATGTCGGCTTTGGAGTACTGATTAGGATTATAGGTAGGACGAGAGACTAGGGCTAGTAGAGAACCATCCCATGCATCCATAACAATTACCGTCCCACGTTTTGCACCGAACTTCTGCATCTGTTGTTGAAGGACGGAACCGGCTGTTCGTTGTAGGCGGTTATCAATAGTCAGTTGTAGTTGTAGGTCATCAAAGTGCAAAAAACCTTCTGGAGCATAATTTGGCATTAACGACCCATTACCTGTCCGACTTAACCGCACAGTTTGTACGGAACGTTCTAGTAGCTTTTCTTGGCTGTATTCTACACCAGCCTGACCTCGACGGTCTACATTGACGTAGCCGACAACCTCTGAAACCAAATCTTGTTGTGGGTAGAATCTAGAATATTTTTGAACGAATTCTAACCCATTGAGACGAAGTGCGATCAGGCGATCGGCAATTTCTTCTGGAAGGGCAGAAGACAGCAATATACCACTTTTTTTACCTTGAAACTTTTTCTCTAACTCACTTTGCTCTTGATCCAAGATTGGAGCGATCTGCGCAGCCATTTTTTCATTAGACTGCTCAAACAACTTAGGGTGTGCATACACTGTATAAACAGGACGATCAATTGCTAAGACATCCTTATTACGATCTACTATTGGACGGCGCGGTATATAAGGTCGCAAATTCACCATTTGCTGGCTTCGCGCCTTGTCTGTTAGCTTTTGGCCATTTACAATTTGCAAATTGTATAAGTTCCAAGCTAGACCCATTCCAGCAGCAATTAATACACCCCAAACAACAAAAATTCGAGATTTATGACCAAGTCTCTCCTGTGAGACGTTTCCTACACTAACGCGATCTTGTGGAGACGCCCCAGTGGGTGAGTTTCCTGACGTGGCATTATCTCCTAACAAACGTGACTGTCGCCCCACGCCAGAAGCTTGGGTTGGTTCTCTTTGTTG
>NZ_JAAKGC010000328.1 GCF_017591665.1 Aetokthonos hydrillicola CCALA 1050
CTTTGAGCATGAAGCCTTCCTAAATAAAAATACTATGCTTTTTGTTGGCTTTTATACCAATTTTTAAAAGAAAACAACAATTTAGAGGGGGTAGCTCACAGGTGTAGGTTTTTTACAGATACATCTAGGACGGGTGAGACGCTTGTAGACTTGGGGGAGAAGGAGGACAAGGAAGAAACATAAAATTTAAGTATATGTACTAGTTTTAAACCAACTAGGAGTAAAAAAAACTTCCTTGTCTGCTTTCCTTCCTTGTCCTCCAAGTCTTGCCTCAACCAGGATGTAAAAAACCTACCCTTGTGAGCTACACCCTAGACCCTATTTTTGTAACAGCTAGCGATTCGTCATCTCGTAAACGAGCACCAAAGTGTTTAATTAATAATTCTCGTAGTACTGGTTGTAAATCTTCGCAAGGAATACCTTTCAGGACGCAAGTTCCTAAATGGGCGTCTTTACCAACTTTACCGCCCATGTAAATATCAACACCGTCCACTGCTTTACCATTTTTACGAGCTTTGGTTCCCATTAAGCCAATGTCTGCAACTTGAGGCTGTCCACAGGAGTTAGGACATCCTGTCCAGTGAATTCGAACAGGATTAGAGAGTTCTAACTCTGCTTCTAATGCTTTAATCATTGCCAAAGAACGGTTTTTGGTTTCGATAATAGCAAAGTTACAAAATTGTGCGCCTGTGCAAGAAACAAGCGATCGCGTTAGAGGCGCAGGGTTGATTGTAAACCTCTCTAGTAAAGGTTCAGTTAAAAATATTGCCAGTCGCGAGTCAGAAATATTAGGGATAATCAGGTTTTGCTCAACAGTGATTCTGATTTCACCACTACCGTAAACCTCCGCTAAACGGGCGATTTCAAACATATCATCAGCGTACAATCGACCAACTGGAACAACCAAACCTACGTAATTTAATCCTGGTTGCTTTTGTTTGTATACCCCAATGTGGTCGCGTTTTTCCCAATCAATTTCGTCTTTTTCCGCAGCAGTTAACAACGGGTTACCAAACTGCTTCTCGACTTCTTGTCGGAACTTGTCTACACCCCATTCATCTATTAGCCACATCAACCGGGATTTTTGTCGATTAACACGTAAGCCGTTATCTCGGAACACTTCCAAAATAGCTCTACATAAAGCGACTACATCCTCCGGAGGTACCCAAACGTTCATGGGTATAGCAGCTTCGCAACGCCTAGAAGAGAAAAAGCCGCCCACTAGAACGTTGAAGCCAAAGATTCCTGATTTAAAAGCAGGAACGAAAGCTAAATCATTAATTTCCGCGTGAACTGAATTATCTCTTCCACCAGTGATTGCGATGTTAAATTTCCGTGGAAGGTTAGTAAACTCTGCATTGCCTTCTCCTTTGTTGGTGATCATGTCTTGCACTTGTTGCACCAACTCCCGAGTGTCGAACAATTCATCTCCATCTACCCCCGCCACTGGATCGCCCGTGATATTGCGAACATTATCCATTCCTGACTGTACACTGGTTAACCCAACCGCATGAAACCTATTAAAGATTTCTGGTAAATGCTCAATCCGAATCCCTCGCAATTGAATATTCTGTCTAGTCGTAATGTCCGCGTTGCCATCTTCACCATAACGCTGCACCACCTCGGCTAATACACGCATCTGACTGCTTGTAATAACACCGTTAGGTATTCGCATACGCATCATAAACTTACCAGGAGTGACTGGGCGAAAAAACACACCCAGCCATTTCAGCCGATGATCTCGATCAGTTTCGTCAATTGCTTCCCAACCCAGAGAAGCAAACTTCTCAATCTCGGCTTTTACGGCAAGTCCATCTTTTTCTGCCTTCAATTTCTCAAACTTATTCAGGCTGGCTTTGTTGGTAGTTGCTATGTCTGTCATGAGAAATTCTCGTTGTTCTAATCTTTA
>NZ_JAAKGC010000329.1 GCF_017591665.1 Aetokthonos hydrillicola CCALA 1050
TTTCCCTCTGCTTTTGACACCAGATTTACTTTATTGTTTATGGTGGAAGTTTTTTAGAGAACCTGGGCAAAAATCTCAGACTGTCCCTTGGTATGCTGTTGCTGATGTGCTGCTTTCAGACTTGTGTCAAGAGGTTGATGTTGAATTGTATGAAATGCCAGCAGAGGTTCGCGACGAACTACTGTCACAATGCCAAGACAAGTTTGGCGAAAAACGCCTGCAAGAACTCTCTGAATTTTTGATTAAATACATCGAACGTCAAGTTAATAAACAAAAACCTGATTTTCTATTACGTGATTTACTACAGGTAAACCAATGGACAGCTTTAGCCTATACCCAAAAAGGAGATGAAGCCGCCAAACAATTGGCAGAAAAATTGCGTCAAGCTTACCTGCAAAATAACAAAGCTGAATTAGTCAGGTTATCGGAAGTGATTGCCACTTTAGCAGCACCTTTAAAAGAAAAATATGCCCCTTTGTTAGTGGTTGCTAGAGGTTATCGGGCTTTAGTCCGTGGTGATGAAGAGGGAAAAGTAGCAGCGCAAACTGAATTAAAGCAGATGTTAGGCGTGGGAGAGACTGTCGATGTCGCAGGAGTTATATTAGAGCGACCAGACATTTTAAATCTCATTCGCCTATCACCGCCCTTTGAAATTGTCACAGTTAATCGGCGCGGTGAGATTATTCGCCGGGAAACTAAACAAGCAAAATATTTTACTGAATATCTATCGGATAGTATCAGCTTAGAGATGATGGCTATCCCTGGTGGTACATTCCTCATGGGTTCACCAGAAACAGAAGCAGGACGTCGTAACAGTGAAAGTCCCCAGCATGAAGTAACTGTTCCACCGTTCTTTATGGGCAAATACCCCGTCACCCAGGCGCAATGGCGGTTTGTGGCGACTTTAGAACAAGTAAACCGAGAACTTGAACCCGATCCATCAAGCTTTAAAGGAGAAAATTTACCAATAGAGACAATTTCTTGGTATGAAGCGGTAGAGTTTTGTGATAGACTATCAAAGTACACGGGACGACGCTACCAACTTCCTAGCGAAGCCCAATGGGAGTATGCTTGTAGAGCAGGCACGACAACTCCGTTCCACTTTGGTGAGACTATCACATCGGATTTAGCAAATTACAATGCTGAGTTTGCGTACGCAGATAGTCCTAAAGGTGAGTTTAGGGAGAAAACAACACCGGTTGGCAGCTTTGGTTTAGCAAATGCCTTTGGTTTGTATGATATGCACGGGCTAGTTTGGGAGTGGTGTGCTGACAGTTGGCATGGTAATTATGATGGAGCGCCGGCAGATGGCAGTTCTCCGATAAGTCGAAAGGTTATTGAAAAATATTTTCATCATTTACGAGTGCTGCGCGGTGGTTCGTGGATCAGCAATCCTGGACTCTGCCGTTCTGCTTCTCGCGGCAACGACGACGGCAGCATCGGGTTCCGGGTTGTGTGCGCTGTTTCCCACAGGACTCTTAACCCTTGACACTTTTGCACTTTTCCCCTAGGCACTTCCTCTCTTAGCCCTTTGCGAGTGTAGCGGAGCGGAACGATCAATTTTTTTTTGCAAATTGGCGAATGCAGCTTTAGTTTCACCCAGCATAACATATAAATTGGAGCATGTAAATCCTATATCAAAGTTTTTTTCAAAATGATGGAAGAATTGCCAATTTGTAAGGGCGCAATGCCTTGCGGTTCATTTATGTGAAAATTGGTATAAAATAGAATGCCCTAGGCGTAGTAGACAATCGTAGGTTGGGTAGAGCGTTAGCGAAACCCAACAAATAACGATAAATGTTGGGTTTCGTCCCTCAACCCAACCTACATTACTGACTTCTTCTTTCACCAAAATGTCATTTTCCACAAGTAGCGATTCAACTAAAAATCTATACAATAG
>NZ_JAAKGC010000075.1 GCF_017591665.1 Aetokthonos hydrillicola CCALA 1050
CGCCATCGCTACCAACGGTGAACAAATCACTTTGTTGAAGCTAGTAATCGACGCTTTTAACTTGGACAGCTACGCGATCGCCTAGTCGATAGGAAGCACGATTTTTACGACCGAAAAGTGCCTGTTGTCTTGCACGATACTCATACCAATCGTCTTTGAGAGAACTCACGTGTACTAATCCTTCCACCCTTAAAGGTATTCGTTGATTAGCACCTGTACCAGAATCCGGGAAAGGTACTTCAATTTCTACAAAGAACCCGTAAGATTGCACACCAGTAATAACACCAGTAAACACTTCACCGATCCGTTGTTTCATCAAAGAAGCTCTTTGTAACCCTGCCAGATCGGCTTCAGCCTCTTGAACTTCTTTTTCTCGGTCATTAAGCTGGACAATAACCCTCATCAAATCGCTTTGGAGTTCTTGTTGCAATTCTGGAGGGAGAACGTTCCAGTTAATTTCACCGTGAGAAGACGAGTGGCGAAGGTTGACACGTTCTTTTACACGGGTGTTACGGCGATCCCGTCCGTGTTCTATCAGTGTATAAAACACCCTTTGCATGAGCAAATCTGGGTAACGCCGCATAGGAGCAGCACAATGGGTATATTCTGCTAATGCTAAACCAAAGTGAGGGCCTTTTGTCGTACTGTAAGTAGCTTGCTTGAGGGTATTTTGTAACAAGTAAGTAAGAACTTGCTCAGATGGAGATTCTGCAAAAATGCCAGTTAATTGTTGATAATCAAGGGGATGTATCTCTGCTTCTGGATCCAGCGATAGCTCAACACCTAAACTAACTGCTAATTTCAACATTTCTTGAACATCTTCGGTATCAGGTGCTCCTTGGACTCGCCAAATAGCAGGAATGCCGAGAGCGCTCAAGTGATTTGCCATTAGTTGATTAGCCAGGAGTACAAACTCGGTTAATAACGAGTGTACAGGCAGCTCATTAACTACCACAGAGCCAAGAACCCCCTCATCATAGTAAGGATTTTGACTAGGTGGAAGATTAAGATGTAAACTGCCGCGTTCCAAGCGTAGTTGTTTCAACCCTGCCTGCAATATTTCTAGTTGTCGTACCAAACCCACCACTTCGCGGGGATAATCACTAGATTGGTGGGTGAGAATTGTTTCCGCTTCTTGTACGCTCAACTGCTGGTCTACGTTGATAACACTTGGTTGAATTTCCCAGTCTATGACTTCTCCTGAGTCGGAATCTATTGTAATTAGAAAGGAGAGAGTCAGGCGATCGCTTTTTGGTACAAGTGAACAGCGATCTGCTACAGTTTCTGGCAAAATTGGTAGCACTAAGTCTCCCAGATAAACTGTCCTACCTCGTTTGAGAGCTTCTCGATCAAGAGCTTCATCTGGTTGGACGTAGTGGGACACATCAGCAATGTGAAAACTTAACAGCCAATTTCCGTCTGCAGTTTTCTCCAAGCCGAAAGCATTTTCTACTATGTTGGACTTACCATTATTAGCGACTATAGTCAAGGTAAACTTTTGACGTAAATCTAGTCGATTTTTTAGGTCTGCTTTCAGGAGCTTTTTGGGTAACTTTGCAGCTGCTTCTTGCACATTCTCTGGGAAAGTGCGAGAGAGATCGTGCTTGCATGTTACCAAATCTATATCAGCAGCAGCTTCAGCATCACTCCCTAAGATTTGCACCACTCGACCAATTGGGGGATATTGTGCGAGTGGGTAACGCAAAACTTCTACGTGAGCGAGGTGGTCAATTGCATCAGATAAGTGAGCGTTGTTTACGAGGAGTTTAAGTTCAAACAGTAGGCGATCGTCTAACGGTACAGCGCGAAAGCCACTTTCTACCTGTTTTATCCGTGCCAGTAGAGTATGATTTGAGCGTTCTAGAATCAGCTTTACTTCTCCTTCGGGAGAGCGGCGACGGCTACCTTCTTTGAGAACTTTGACCAAAACACGATCCCCATTCCAAGCATTACTCAGATGGCTTTCGCGGATGTAAATATCCTCGGCTCCTTCCACATCTTGAATTGCGAAGCAAAAACCTTTACTAGAACAGCGCAGTTTTGCTTCAATCAGTCCTTCTTCTGTAACACGGCGGTACTTCCCCCGATCTTTGACCAAAACCCCGATTTTCTCAAGCACTTCCAAGGCTATGTGAAGTTTTTGTAAACAATCTTCATCTTCACAACCAAGTTTCTTTTCTAAGAGTTTACGGGCTACCAATTTATCATCGGTAAAATTGGCAAGGAGTGTAGCGATTGAAAATTCCATGCAGTGAACCGACCTTTGGTCAAAACATCATTTTTTGTTTGATCTGGTTCTTTGCTGTGTACCCTGATGACTTACAGACATTTAGTTGTAAACTAATTGCCCTAAGACAGGGCACTGCACGAACAATTCAAAGTCTATAAGGATAAAAATCCCTTCACGAAGCTAATCTCACAAAGTACACTTGGTATCGATTTTGACCTTCTAAGTTTTTATGCAACGGGTCTTTGAGAGGCTTTGTTCGCCGAACTCTCAATTACACTACCCGGGCATCACTTTTTGGGAAACCGCAAGTGTTTGATTGTCTAGAGTGAAGGTATTTTTACACCATGAGACTCTGAGTTTTACCTAGGAGAAACTGCCAACAGACCTAATCGACCCATATGTAGAATCGGTCACAACTAAGTCAGCAGCTTAACAAGCAGTGAGGATGAACCATTACTTCATTATTGTAGATTTAGAGCGTACTTCCAGAAAATAGTTCTGGATATCAATTTGGGTAACTAGTATAGCATTCTCGATTTGATCACTTAGAGTTAGATAACTAGAATAAGATCATAACCGAATGATCCGCTTGTTAAGGAGAAGGTAGGCACACGAGTAGAGAGAAAAAAGCTATCTTTGGACAACAGACCCCCAACAAAAAACTTTCAAAAAAGAAGGCGCAGCTAGTACTCGACTAGAGTTCCCCAGCTTGTAGACTAGGAGAGGAAGACTTCCCATAGGGTAGCACCTAGCTCCTCCTGAATCGTTTCTTAGTAAAGTTTTTAGCTTAAACAAAGTGCAAAGTCTCAATCCCTCTAAACAGAGAATAAAAAAGAATTCAGAATACAGGAGTCAGTAGTCAGAATACACATTCTCAAACGTTATCGCTCCTCGCAGCCATCTTTGTGCCACAAGCGATAGATAAGTACAGGCAATTTACTCAACTTACAATTGGTAACACTATTATGTTTGCTCAATTTCAGAGCTTGTATCCTCAAGGTAGCCTTATTTCTGAATTAGTGCAAATTGATCACGGAAAATATATAGTTCGAGCAAGCGTCCAAATTGAAGGTGTAACACGTGCTACTGGTATGGCAGCAGCAGAAACGTTAGAAGACGCAGAAGATCGAGCTAGGACTCGGGCACTCATGGTTTTGGGAATAACTAGTACAACACAGGAACCACCAGCATCTTCTTCAAAACCAATAACGCAGATTCAGCCCAACCCAAGGGTTGCTACAACAACTGAATTCAGTAATTCGTCTACATACTCGAGTAATGTTAACTCTTATTCACAAACAGAACCAAGGGTTTTTGTACCCTCAAGTAATGTTAATAGACAAGATGTAGAGCAGCACTTTCCTGTTATTAATAAGCAGCAGGAGCAATTAGACATTCGCGACGAAGATTTCAAGAGCATGTCTTTTAAGCAGCCTGAAAATAACCCTTTACCAGAAATTTCTCCTAGTAATGTCACCCCGTTCACGCCCCGCAGTCACGCTCCTCAAGAAGAGGTAGGAACTTCTACAACTAAGAAAAGCAAAAAGAGTGAACCGGTGGATCACTCAGATACAATCGCTAAAATTGATGTTGAAATGCAGCGCTTGAACTGGACTACAGAGCAAGGACGAGATTATCTCAAACAAGCTTACGGTAAGCGTGCTCGTAGTTTACTTAACCCAGAAGAGTTATTACATTTCCTCAGATATTTAGAAACCCAGCCAACACCACCAGATCCATCAGTAGGATTTTGAAATAGGCATGGGGCATGGGGCAGATAAACAGTTATCAGTTATCAGTTATCAGTCAAGGAGAATGTGTTTATCTTTGGGTTTAAGCCCTCTACCACACACCTTGATCACTGATAACTGTTCACTGTTCACTGATCACCCCTGCCCTACAACAGCCATAGGACGGCTGCCAGCAGAATGACGGTCAATCACTTGGTCGATCAAACCATATTCTTTGGCTTCATGAGGTGACATGAAAAAGTCCCTTTCAGTATCTTCAGCAATTTTGTCTAAAGGCTGACCAGTGTGTTCAGCTAAATACTCATTTAATCTTTCCTTGTGATAGAGAATTTCGCGAGCTTGAATTTCAATATCAGTTGCTTGTCCCTGCGCACCACCTAGAGGTTGGTGTATCATAATCCGAGAATGAGGTAAACTCATACGCTTACCTTTAGCTCCTGCGCTTAAGAGAAAAGCACCCATACTCGCTGCAAGCCCAGTGCAAATCGTACAAACGTCCGGACGGATATGCTTCATGGTGTCGAAAATACCCATTCCTGCCGTCACCGAACCACCAGGAGAGTTGATATACATATAAATATCTTTCTCCGGGTCTTCAGCATCTAAAAATAACAGCTGGGCGACAATTAAGTTAGCTACGTTGTCATCCACTGGTTGTCCCAAAAATAAGATACGCTCACGTAAAAGCCGTGAGTAAATATCAAAGGCGCGTTCGCCACGACCCGATTGTTCAATAACGATAGGAATCATGTAGCCTGCTTCGTAACGACTTTTATATATATTCTAATGATGACAGCTACTGCTCGTTTTGCCCAACTGTCTGTGTAGCCGTCTGTCAAGCGAAATAATGGTGGCTTTAGCTTAAAACTCTGAACACGGGGATTTTTTTAGTAAAAATTTATATTGTTTAAATCTCTACATAAAGAAACGCGACTTATTGAAATTTTATTAAAGTCTAGTAACTAAGCCAGCATTTCTACTATTCAATTTCCGGAAAAGAATTACTCCAAAGAGTAGAACTAGATATAACGTTGGTTAATATACATCTATAGTACGGTTGAAAAAATCCACTATAAAGATACCAAAAAGAGAGGAGTACGTCATGCCAGAAAAACTTTTACAAGCTGCAATCATTACCTTCTTACTTTACGTAATCGCAGGTCTTAGCCCAGTAACTAGAATTCAGACACACAGTGCATCAACTACAGACACAACATCACCTGCTAGGGTACTACTGAGCGCTCGCCAATAGAAGTTGGGGGGTTTCAATTAGTCTGTCTACATTCCAGTATTTGACGGTAGACTTAGCAAGGAAGGTAATACCTGCATCGAATCATGACTAATCGCCTTGCTGAAGCTAAGAGTCTCTACCTGCGCAAACACGCTCTCAATCCGATTGATTGGTGGTACTGGTGCGACGAAGCGATCGCAACCGCAAAGGCGCAGAATAAACCAATATTTCTTTCAATTGGTTATTCCAGCTGCCATTGGTGTACTGTTATGGAAGGAGAGGCTTTTTCGGATCCGGCTATCGCCGAGTATATGAACTCAAACTTTCTTCCTATTAAGGTGGATAGGGAAGAAAGACCAGACCTTGATAGCATTTATATGCAGGCTTTGCAAATGATGAGTGGTCAAGGAGGTTGGCCGTTAAATATCTTTCTTTCTCCAGAAGATTTAGTGCCCTTTTATGCTGGAACATACTTTCCAGTTGAACCACGGTACGGGCGTCCAGGTTTTTTGCAAGTACTGACAGCACTTCGTCATTACTACGATACAGAAAAAGAAGATCTCCGCGAACGTAAAGCAGCAGTTCTTGAATCGCTCCTCTCCTCTTCAGTGTTACAGCAAGATACTGTAACAGAGTCTCAAGACAATGAATTACTGCGGCAAGGCTGGGAGACTAGTACTGGGATCATTACACCAGACCAATATAACAACAGATTTCCAATGATCCCCTATGCGGAATTAGTACTGCGTTTATCTAGGTTCGCTTTCCCAAGTTCTAATGGAAATCAAGCATTGAAGTATGATAGTAAGCAAGTTTGTATACAGCGAGGGCTAGACTTAGTACTGGGTGGTATTTATGACCATGTGGGCGGAGGCTTTCATCGGTACACTGTTGACCCGACCTGGACAGTACCCCACTTTGAAAAGATGCTGTACGATAACGGTCAGATCGTTGAGTATCTAACTTCTTTATGGAGTGCAGGAGTTCAAGAACCAGCTATTGAAAGAGCGATCGCTCTTACTGTTCAATGGCTCAAGCGAGAAATGACTGCGGACTCTGGCTACTTCTATGCTGCGCAAGACGCTGATAGTTTTACAACTTCAGCAGATGTAGAACCAGAAGAAGGAGCATTCTACGTTTGGAGTTATAGCGAATTAGAGCAACTGCTTACGTCTAGTGAACTAGCAGAACTGCAAGAACAGTTTACGGTAACGCCCGAAGGAAACTTTGAACAAAAGAATGTTTTGCAAAGACGCCATCAAGGAGAACTGAGCGAAACTCTGGAAAAAACCCTTTCCAAGCTGTTTGTCGCCCGTTATGGCATAACACCAGATTCGGCAACTTTCCCCCCCGCCCGTAACAATGAAGAAGCAAAAAGCAGCAATTGGCAGGGACGTATTCCTCCAGTAACCGATACAAAAATGATTGTTGGTTGGAATAGTTTGATGATATCTGGTTTAGCAAAAGCTTATGGAGTATTCAGACAACCAGAGTATTTGCAGTTAGCATCCCAAGCAGCAAACTTTATCTTAAATAATCAGTTTGTAAATGGGCGGTTTTACCGGCTTAATTATGAAGGTGAAGCAACTGTGCTAGCACAGTCTGAAGATTACGCCTTTTTTATCAAGGCACTATTAGATTTACACCAAGCTTCACTGCTAACGAAAAATGAGGAAAAACCAATTTCTTCTCACTGGCTAGACAAGGCGATCGCTATCCAAGAGGAATTTGACGAATTTCTATGGAGCGTGGAATTGGGTGGTTACTTTAATACAGCAAGTGATGCAAGCCAAGATTTAATTGTACGGGAACGTAGTTATCTGGATAATGCCACCCCTTCAGCTAATGGAGTCGCGATCGCCAACCTTGTTCGTCTTACCCTTCTAACTGACAATCTTCATTATTTAGATTTAGCCGAAAAAGGATTAAATGCTTTTAGAAGTGTGATGAATCGGTTTCCCCAAGCTTGTCCAAGTTTGTTTACAGCCTTAGATTGGTATCGAAACTCTACCCAGATTCGCACCACAACTGAGCAAATAAACTCCCTCATAACCCGGTACTTGCCTACTGTTATGTTTGTAGAAGTATCTAATGTACCAGAAGGTCATATTGGCTTAGTTTGCCAAGGCTTGAAGTGTCTTCCAGCACCGGATACTTTAGAACAACTGTTGCAGCAAGTCGAGCAAAGTCAAATGCGAGGGTAAATGATCCCTTTAACTGCAATCGTTTTAGCAGTATGCCCCATGCCCCATGCCCATAAAATATAAATGATCCCTTTAACTGCAATTGTGTTAGCAGGGGGTAAGAGTTCTCGTATGGGTCGAGACAAAGCCTTGATTCTCATTGAAGGTTTACCCCTGTTACAATTAGTCTGTCGTGTTGCTGGATCTTGTGCTGACACTGTCTATATCGTCACTCCCTGGCAGGAACGATATGAACACTTGATACTCCCAAAAAGCCAATTTATCCAAGAAGTTGCTTTATCTGTTGAACCTGAGCAAAAACTGTCATCTCATGGACCAATAGTTGGATTTGCTCAGGGATTGGCGCACGTACAAACAGAATGGGTATTGCTGCTAGCTTGCGATCTACCTAAGTTGCGAGTAGCGGTCTTGCAAGATTGGAAAGCTGAACTTGATACTGTAGAGGATGACGTGATCGCCGCTTTGGTTTATCACGTTAAAGGCTGGGAACCTTTGTGCGGTTTCTATCGCCGTCGTTGTTTACCAACATTATTGGAGTATATTAACCAAGGAGGGCGATCGTTTCAAGAGTGGCTTAAGCAACATCCAGTGAAAGTGTTGCCTTTAGCAGATCCAGAAATGCTTTTGAACTGTAATACTCCAGAAGATTTACCAAGCTTGTAGGCGATCGTATGAATGTTTTGGGCTTAGGGGGTTTCCTGTAACCTTCAATCCAAGGTACGACATCGTACAACTAAATATCAACTATGTATGCCAACATATGACAAAAGCTCAGAAAACAGGTTTATATTTGGATTAGAGTGTCATAACGAGTTGCCGCGATGTCTGAACAACGTATGAAAGCAGATGACAGAATTATTTTTCGGATTAACAGTTCCGAGAAAAACGCCTTTATGGCAAAGGTTGCTAAGGAGGGGAGAAAACCGTCCGAGGTGTTGATAGATTTGGTAAGGAAATATGTACAAGAGTCAAGTCAAACACTAGATTTAGAAGAGATAAAGCAAAGACTAGAACAACATGAAACTAAACTGTCTCTTTTGGAAGAAAAACTCTTGGGGGAATCAGCAGCCTGAGAGATGAAAACGAGTCTCTCAGGCTATGGCGCAGTCGTGTTTTGGATACGGTCAAAGAAAAACCCGCCCAGCATTAAGCGGGTTTTGTTTTTTGTTCTTGATTTTGTATGACTTTTTCTCAATATGTCGTACAATAAAAAATATCTTGATTGTTTTAATTTTTTCAATCTTGAGATGCAAGAACCGACAGCGGAACAATTAAAGGCGTTTTATCGCAGGTGTGTAAGAGCAAGCAACTTACTTCAACCCATCAACGTAGTACGTTTAGATGAAAGGACAAAGCGTATCTACGTTCTCATCGGAGACACAATACAAATAGAAATCTATCCAAACGGAGAGGTTACATTTCCATGACAAGCTCTAACTATCAGGCAATGTCTGACGCTGAACTAAGAGACTGGGTTCGCTATCATCCAGAGGACACAGAAGCTTTTCACGTCTTAATGGACAGATTAGATCAGCGCCCAAAAGTGGTTTGTCGTACAGACGAAGAGTTTGACTTTGAACTACGAAAGCGAATAGGTCAAAAATAATTACGACCCCTGTTGTTGGTTTAACGAGTAGACAGCAGGGTATAAGAAGTAACTTTCGGTTTTTAGTTGTTAGGTAAGCAAGTTGAAAGTATATTTAGATACTAGCGCCCTCAATCGGATTTTTGACGATCAGTCTCAGGCACGAATTTATATAGAAGCCACCTCTATGCAAATTATTTTTCTGTTGGTTGAAAGTAGGGCGGTGGAACTGATTTCCTCAGACGCTCTGGTATTTGAAACCGATAGAAATCCTTATAGTGACCGCCAAAACTTTGTACGCCTTGTTCTCCAAAAAGCTAGCTACTTTCAGTCTATAGACCAGAACGTAATTACAATTGCCCAGCACATTGAGGCTCACGATAAAATCAAGGGAGTAGACGCATTACATCTTGCTTGTGCTGAAGTTGCACTTGCAGACTGTTTCGTTACTTGTGATGATCAAATGATTAAGAGGTACAGTGGCACGGTAGCAATTAAAACTCCGACCGAGTTGGCTGTGACAATAATAAGTTGAGAAAATTAGGAGATACACCATTATTATGAATAAAGCACTATCTGTGCCCAAGGGCGATGATGTTAGATGTGAAGCGATAAGTGCGTTGATTAAAAGTTTGGGAATTGGCAAAGCTGCTTTCTTTATCCGAGAAACGATGTCGCAACCTGTCGATTATTTGAAGGTGAAAGAACAGCTGTTTGGGAATATGACGGTTGCTGACATTTGTAGCGAAATTCAACGCAATCAGCCTTGATGACTTTCAAATTAGTCATGGAACATTTGGAGACTTTATTACTAGAAGGGGTAAATCTGGAAGTGTAACCCCTTTACCCGAGCAAGATTGGGATGATATTCGTCAAGAAGTACGGGCAAAGCTTCAGCAGCAGAAAGATTCAAACAAAAATAGGTAATGTTTCAATTTTTTTAATAAAAGCTTCGCACGTACCTCAAAACTTGCCCTGTAACGAAATTGATGGTTTGATGTTTTGATAATTACCATCTGTATCATGACTTGCACTCACGCAGTGCTGTTACTTTGACCATGCCAAAACCCGCCGATGTTAGTACAAAACGCCTAATTAGCCTCGCACCCGACAATTGGGTAAAATGGGTGACACAAATTCCAGATATCGTGGCAGGCGAAATCCTTAACTCAGAGTTTCAATGGATCAGCCGAGAAAGTGATGTACTCATTCGCGCTGAAAGTCCAACTTGCGGAAAATTTCTTGTTCTAAACGAACTACAACTGCGATATAAATCCGAAATGCCAAGGCGGATGCGCGCTTATGCTGGACTCGCAGAAGAAAAATATAAATTACCAATTTATCCTGTACTAATTAACATTCTTAAAGCAGGTGAGGCAGAAATACCCACGCAATACTTCTCCAGCATTGCAGGATTGGAAGCACGCCAAGATTACCGCGTCATTAACTTATGGGAAGTTGATGTCAATATTGCCTTCTCTCAAACCCTACCATCGTTACTTCCGTTTGTGCCGATACTTAAAGGAGGTGAAGACGAATCTATAATTCGAGAAGCATTGCGCTTATTGCAAGCCGATGAACAATTAAACCAACTAGAAACAGTTTTAGCATTTTTTGCTACGTTTGTATTAGATAGCGCATTAGTTCGACAAATTATGAGGTGGGATATGACAGTATTGCGCGAGTCACCTTGGTATCAAGAAATTCTCCGCGAAGGGGAAATACTTGGTGAGCGACGAGGAGAAGAACGTGGTGAAGAACGTGGTGAACGTCGAGGAATCATTTCTAGTATTGAAATGACTCTGGAGATCAAATTCGGCAGTGATGGCTTACAATTAATGCCGCAAATTGAGCAAATTTCGGATTTGTCAAGTCTAAAAGCTATTCTCGGGAGTGCGATCGCGGCAACTACACTTGAAGAAGTACAACGATTGCTCTAAATTTTTCTTTCAATCCACTACCCAAATTTAAGGGATTGTCATTGAAGAAAGGACTTTTTTTGTCATCAGAACGATAGCAATTTCAGTAAAGTTAAGGCTATAAGCAGAATGAATCATTCCCTTGAAGAGTCAGAAGAGAATGCAATACTGCTCGGTTAAGAGCCGGGAAATAAATTTCCCAGATCAAAGCTGAAACCCATTAATGGGTTAAAAGATTACCCAGTGAGCTAAAAGCTCACTTTAGCTATTAGCCCGAACTTCAGTTCAGGTCGAATTTTCGGGGAAAACGTACGCAGTATTGGGAGAGAATGAGGTTCAGGCGTTTGCGAAGTATAATAGCCTGGAGCCTACGATAACAATTCCCAACTTATTCCAGCTTCTATGAATAACTTGTATGAAAAATATGAGATTATCGGGCAGCCAGCGTCAACAACTACAAGATGCTTTGATTAACGCTTTTCCGACTCCAACATCCCTAGAGCAGATGTTGTCATTTGGATTAAATAAAAATTTAAGAGAGATTGCAGGCGAAGGGAATTTACATGATATTGTCTTTAAATTAATACAAGCAGCAGAGGCTCAAGGATGGGTTGAAAATTTAGTTCGTGCTGCGTGTAGCACAAACTCTGGGAACTCATGCTTGAAAGTTATTGCCGAAGAATTGTTGACAAATTCTTATTCAGAGGCACCTACTGTTTTACAACCTAACATTTCTTCAGCTAGCAGCAATAAGAGGAAATCACTTACGGACACTAATCAACCAATTCAAAGGATTTCTCAAAAAAGGATAGAAGGTGAGCAATCTTCCCAATCCAAAAAGAGTCAAGATGATATTAAAACCACACAGTTACCAAATTTACCAAACAAAAAATTATGGCTCCAACTTGCGGTTATACCTTCAGGTGGAGTATTAGCCTTACTTATCTTAGGATTATTCTTTGAACCTTTAAGAATTTCCTTAATAAGAATTCCAGTTATAAGCACTATTTTTGATTATCTACGTTATTCAGTAAATTCTTGTAGCAGTTATCTAGTATGTGTCGATGACAAGGTTGAAGCAATATTTCAAAAAGCTTTCCCTAAGGAAGACGAGAAGTTCCTTAGAGATAGAGTTTTTGAATACAGAAAGGCTGTGAATAGAAATCCTAAAGATGCTGATGCGTTGACTAATTTAGGAGAAGCATTCAGACTCTTAGGTAAACCAGAAGAATCTCTGAAATTTCATCAAAAAGCATTAGAAATTGACTCTCATCTAGAACCTGCACTGATTGGGTTAGTGAAAACCAAAATGGACTTGAATAACTTTACAGAAGCAAATGAAGAAAACGAAAAAATCCTTCAAATCAACCCTAAAAATTCCATGGCTTTAAAATTAAAATCAGAATTATCTAATATTGCTAAACTAGAAGAAAGATTTTTATGTGCTACTGTTAATGGAGTAACAACCACAATTTATAGCGATCTAAGAATAAAGAAGCGATTAATACAATGGATTTCTAACACCTATTCCCAAGAAGAACAATGTCAAGAATTTGCTGGAAGGGCAAATATGATATTGCAAGGACAGGGACAATTTTACGCAACCACAGGGAGAATGAATAATCAACCTATAATTTGTGCAACAAATTTTAAAAGAAGCGGCTGCACGGCTTTACTTTTGACTGTCAAGCAAGATAAAGATGCTGAAGCTATTACAAGTCAACTTCTAGAGTTGGTTAGCCCAGATGTTAATAATACTTCTCCAATCCGTCTTTAAGCAACTATAATAGTCTTTGATTAAACTTACAATTTAATTTTTCTGATTCTACCGCTCCCTTTATCGGCACAATAGTCTTGAATTCTTGAATTCACCATTGTTAATGACGATGGTCATTTATGTGAGCTTATAGTCTTATACTAAAACACTTATACACAAAGGTATCTAGCCATTTTTCGCTTATACGCTAAAACAAACGGCAATATTATCCTTCCACCGACAAATACACGACTTTCACGTTGCATTTGCAACGATGCTTTGAGGGGGTTTTGAACACCGTTGTTGTTGTTATGAAATAAAAATATTGAGATCGAGATAATAGCAGAAACTTGTAAGTTGCTCATTTGATAATTCACGTGGCTAAAGGTCGGTGATTATCGTCGTCAGCTAGCATGACATTTTATGCCATTATCTAAGTAAAATAGTACGAGAGTACGAGAGTACGAGAGTACGAGAGTACGAGAGTAGGGATGAAAAGTATTAAGCAATTAAGCCCTGTAAGCATGAAGGGATTTAAAGCTATTTTGAATGGCTGGTTTCATCAGCTTCATGAATGTTTCTCGTAGTGCGATCGCAAAACTGCTCTCAAATCGCCCCATTTGCGCAGCTTGCAAAGATTGTTGAACGATCGCCTTTGTCCGCTCAAACCGCTGTGATTCGTACTGTTGGAAAGCTACCGCAGGATCTGAATGTGTAAGCAAACACTTAGTAATAACTAGCGCATCTTCTAACGCCATGCAAGCACCTTGTCCTAATGTTGGTAGTGTCGGGTGAGCAGCATCACCTAGCAGGGTAACGTTTTGCTTACCCCAAGGTCGAACAGGTATGCGGTCATAAAGATCAGTCTTGAGGATATTTGCTTGATCTGTCGCTGCAATCAAATCAGGAATAGATCTGTGCCAATCTTTAAAACGTTCCTGAATTTGACTTTTTTGCTCTACTCCTACATCAGTTTGTTCGTGGTTTCTTTTGGCTGCTGCGTACCAATACATACGCCCTTTACCAATCGTTACAAATCCAAAGCCTCCACCAGAACCTATAAATTCAGTGATATAGCCGGGACGATAAGTACTAGGAATGTAATCTGTCAAACCTCGCCAGGTAGTAAAACCACGATAGATTGGTTGGCTATCACCAAACAGTGCTGCTCTTACCTGCGACCTAAGACCATCAGCACCGATCAAAGCATCGCCCTCACAGGTTTTACCTGAACTAAAATGAGCAATAATTTTATCTTCGTTCTGTTCAAATTGCTCAAAGGTTTGGCCTAAAACAAGCTGTTCGCTTGACAAGTTGCGCCATAACAACGTGTGCAAATCAGCACGATGGATGCACACAGCAGGAACCTCGAAGTGGTCGAGAGATATATTTACTAATTCCTCACCGTGTTTAGAGTTAAATTGATAATTCGTAACGACGTCACTTTCGCGCAATACGTCTGACAACACACCTAAATTTTTCAAGACGTGAGTAGCATTAGCCCAAAGAGCAATTCCTGCACCTGCTTCTCGTAAGTTTTCTTTTCGCTCGTAAACAATAGCTTCAAACCCAGCACGATGAAGAGCGATCGCAGTTGCTGCGCCACCAATTCCACCACCAATAATGACAATTTTCTTAGCCATCTTCGTCGTTAAATATGGTTTGGGCTATGAAGAAACCTCAAAACCGGGACGCCCCAATATCTAAATTCTACTCCGGACATCTTGCCCTCGTTATATTAATTAGTTCATAATAATTGACTAAACTTGATAATTAGCAGTACGTCTAGTGCAGCCGTGATGCTGCTAGCCTTAGATGAAACATACTCTTTCTGTACTTGTAGAAGATGAAGCGGGTGTTCTGTCCCGTATTTCTGGTTTATTTGCTCGTCGCGGTTTTAATATCGAGAGCCTTGCGGTTGGTCCTGCTGAGCAGTCTGGAATTTCTCGCATAACAATGGTTGTGCCTGGTGACGATCGCGTGATCGAGCAACTCACCAAACAGTTATACAAGCTCATAAATGTCCTCAAGGTACAGGACATTACTGAGACTCCTTGCGTAGAGAGAGAATTGATGTTACTTAAGGTAAATGCTACAAGTAGCAATCGCTCAGAAATTGTTGAACTGTCACAAATTTTCCGAGCGCGAGTGGTAGATGTGGCGGAAGATTCTCTAACCCTCGAAGTCGTGGGAGATCCTGGTAAATTGGTGGCGATTGTGCAGGTTCTGCAAAAGTTCGGTCTTAAGGAAATAGCTCGAACTGGGAAAATAGCCTTAACTCGCGAGTCGGGTGTAAATACCGAGTTGCTCAAATCTTTAGAAGCAAAGGTTTAACTTCTTCTTGCTCTAGCTGATAGTTCTTCTTCCTCTGGTGGAAAGTCTGATATTGGTTCTGTGTGATGAGGCACAGGAACATCGATATCAGCACCATTGATAATTGCGCCCAACAAGCCGAGTTCTGATTCAACCAATTGATCAATAACTTCAGCTAGCAAGTTTTCTTGTGTGTAGTTAGGTCGCGTCGTTAGGACGATACCATCAGCGTAAGGTTGAACTAACAAAGGATCGTTAGATAAACTCAACGCTGTTGTATCTAAGATTACTAAATCATAGCGCTCACGAACATCTTCCATGAGGCGTCGCAGTTCGCTTGATTCTAGAATAGCGGCTGATTGACGCACTGGCCCAGGGCTAGGGATAATGTATAAATTTTCTACGTCAGGAACTAAGCGGATACATTCGCTTAAACTACCGTAGTAACGCAAAGGCTCAATAGCAGTATCTTGTTCAGGAGTAACGTTTAGATAGGAGGCGTGGGAGGGCGATCGCAAATCTGTTTCGATAATCAAAGTTCGTTTTCCAGCACGAGCAGAAGCTATGCCTAAGTTATAAGCACTTGCGGTTTTTCCTTCAGAACTGCTAGTGCTAGTAATTAACACGACCTTGAGGGTATTACCACCAATACGGCGTAAATTACTACGGAACTTCTCATAATATTCTAAATACGGAGAGTCAACAGAAAGGACTACCGGAATTGCTTCTTTATCCAAACTATCAAGCGGTATCAAAGGTATTTCTCCTAATAGAGCAACTTCCCGTTGCTTTAAGCTGTCGCGTATATCCTCGCGGGTTTTGAAAGTTCCTTCGAGTGAACCCAATAAAAAGATAACTCCAGCACCAACCAATAAACCCAAGAAGCCACCTACACCTAAAGTAATAAACATATTCTTAGGTTTCTTAGTGTTTGGCAGAATTGTCGAAGATCTTGCAACACTGAGGCTACTAACAGTTTCCGTCTCCGCTGTTTTAGCATCTGTTAGCTTTGCTTGTATTTGATCATAGAGATTTTTTTTGAGTAAAACCTGTTGTTCTAAACGCGATCGCTCAAGTTGCTTATTAGGGATTTGAGAATATTCTCGTCGTAATCTCGCCTCATCTCTTTCTAGATCAACTAGCTGATGTTGTAATGTTTGTTGCTGAGTTTGCAAAGCCACCATCTGGTTTGCAAGTTGCTGACGTGCTGGGTCTAAGTTACTTCTTGCGCGGATACTTTTAACAGTACCAGGCAGAGGAGCCGTTCCATCTTCACCTCCTACTACCTCAACTCCACGTTCTCGCAGTAATCGCTCATAAGCATCTTTCTGGCGTTGTAATTGAATCATAGTTGGATGATCAGGACGTAAATCTTTCCTGAGAACCTCCATTTGAGATTCAACTTGGTAAATTTGTGTTCGTAAACTAGCAAGAATTGGATCAGCACTCAAAGCAGAAGAAGCGTAAGCTTGGTTAACATTTAACCCCAACTTTTCTTGTAAACTGCGAATTTGAGCATCAATTCCAGCAAGTGTTAGTTTTATTTGCCGTTGCTGAACCTGGCTACCAGTAACAGCACTCAATAATGAACCATTTTCAGCAGCTAGTATTGCTGGTCGTTCTGTGCGATCGTACTTTTCTAATTTTTGTTCCGCAGCTTGCAGTTCTTTTTTTGCAGCTGGTAGCCTCTCACTAATTTTCTGAATAATTGTTTTCAATCGCCTAGTATTAATATCATCACTCAACTTGATCATGGTTTGCATCAAATCTTGCAATGTTTCTTGTGAGCGGCTGCGTTCAGTATCTTTATATTTTAGTTCAATAAATGCAGCGCTTAAGCTACCTCCACCTGTTTTAGCATCGGCATTCTTAGGCTTTTCAGGGATTGTAATGGAAAGATTTTCAACAATCTTCTTTGGAGGGACATTAACTTTCGCAGCTACTGTTTCAATGACTTGGTTTGATAGTAAGATATCCTCATTTAATTCCTGCCCTTGCTGCTGAATTTCAGTCCCAGTTGCTGAAAAAGAAACAGGCGGACGGGAGTAAGCAAGTGCGCCGCTAGCTATGTAGCTAGGAGATGGTTCTGGTTGTAAAGCCACCACTGTTGAACCCGCTACAACTAAAGCAAAACTGCCTAATCCAATCCACTTGTACTTCTCGAAAGCAATAAGATAACGTTTAACAATTGGTGGAGTCATGGCAAAGTATGGATAAAAACTCTTAAAAAGAACACCGACTGTAGAAAACAGAATATATCACAATAATAAATAACTTCTAGTGAAGCTAGTCTTTGCAAAACAGGAGTTCCTCATTGTTGGAAAAAACATGTTGTTTGCTTGCTACTAGAGTTCCGGTCAAGAAATAATGGTTGAAAACATGGCCCAGTTTTAGTCACCTATTGTACTTGTTTATAGTCCGTCCAATTCTGACAAAAGTCCATACTGATAGAGCCTAGATTACTTCAAGTACAAAGACTTGACCGGTGCTTTAGAGGTTTGTTCTCTAGAATCTAAGTAGCTTAATCTTAGTAGTTCAATTTATTCAGAAACTCAGAGAAAGATCATTATGGGAAGTTCCCATTAAAAATATCAAAGAACCGAATGAAACTCTCAATATTATAAAAAGGTTGGGTGATAAGGCTAATGGCATTAGTAATTTTACCAATTAAGTTACGACCAACAACTATCACATCATTGTCTTGAAGTGGGACATTTTGAGATAAATCTCCTTGCAAAGCCTTTTTCGCATTGATTTTTTGTGTGACTGCTTTACCACGTTCTGGATCAAAGCGAACAAGAGCGACCCCACTGAGGTTGGTAGTGTCAAGATTAATTCCTGTTAAAGCATCTATGAAAGTACTACCATTGGGCAAAGGAAGCGTAACGAGTCCACCTGCTGCATAATTTAACACTCTAATTCTAATCTGTGGAGCAGCTAAAGTTGACCGGCTGACTAAATTACGGTCATAGTTATCACCTGTAGCTATTTCACGACGAGGTATAACGATCGCATCACCATCTTGCAAGCGTAAATTAGGAATTTCGCCAGCATTCTGTAACGGAGTATACAGATCGATCTTTTGTGAAACGATAGAACCATCAATCAACTTCCGACGGACTTCTACATGTCGCAGATCTGCCGCATTCGTAGAACCGCCAGCTAACACGAGTGCATCACCAACACGCGGCGATGACGAGTTAATAGGATAAATTCCAGGTTTCGAGACTTCTCCGCTAACGGTGATTTGAACTGGTCGCTGTCCTATTAATGAGACTGCTATAATGTCTTGCTCAACCAATATTTTGCTGAGGGACAAGCGAATTTTTTCTTGTGCTTCTTCTAAAGTTAAGCCTTGTAGAGACACTACTCCTACTTGCGGTACTGTAATATTACCTTCAGGGTTTATTTGGGCTTGAAAATTCAATTCCGGACGCTGTAATACCAACGAGAGAGACACAATCGGATCAATTACATAGCGATTTAAGCCGGTGCGAATTTTTTCTTGAGCTTGTTGTAGACTTAAACCTTTTAGCGACACTGTTCCTAACAGTGGCACTGTAATATTACCTTCTGGATTAATTTGGGCTTGAAAGCTCAAATCTGGAAAGCGCTGAACTGTAACACCAATCGCGTCTCCTGGTCCTAAAAGGTAGCGTCCAGGAGGGCGCTGAACTGTAACACCAATCGCGTCTCCTGGTCCTAAGAGGTACCGTCCTAGCTGTGGTGTTCCTTGGGAACCACTAGGTGTAATTTCTGTACCAGGGGGAGGTGCAGGAGGTTTTACTGGTGACTGAAAGTAAGCTGGTGGCGGGGGTGGAGACAATGGAGATTGCCTTGGAGCTTGTCGCTTAAGCTGTACCGACTGAGCAACAACGGGTTGGATAGCTGTTGCTAGGAAAACACTGACTTGAAGACTGGCAACACACAAGGTGCTGAGTGCACGCATATCACATCGAACAGTATAAAAATTAACCCAGTGACGCTGCTATATGAATTTTGAGCGCCGAGAGGTTATTTTACAATAATCAAAGGTGAAAGCCTACGAAAAAGAGGGTCATTGATGAAACCTGTCGCTAAAAAGTATTGCTGCAAGTAAGGTGTTGAACAATTCTTCTCTGTACGGCCAATGGGTAAACAACCCGATCTATGCGTACTCTATAAAATCAAGATTACCGTGCTTAAGTAAAGAACCCGATTACTTTAGAATCGGGAGTATTGAATCAACGAAAAGCTGTGCTTATATTTTTCACAAAAAATTTTCCTCCAATGTAGTATGTACGCTTTTCCCAAGAGACTCAGCTTGCTGCCAAGATGTTTCTACCTTTCCAAAAGGCTCCATTGGAATAAGAATGCTAACAGCAACCCAAGAAGCACGTTGCTGACGCCACTGTGCCAATTGATCTGCTAAAAACCACGGTAAAGGAGATGGATTTCCACCATTTGGCCAAGCATACCATTGTAATACTGCGAAGGTTTGCTGTTTTGTGGAAGCACGAAAGAATCTAGCTTTTATAGGAGTTTCAGTATTTGATTTTGATGCCTTGACATGAAATTCAGCCAGCCGTTCTTGAGCAACATTCCACTGTCCCCAGCTGTTAATTTCCGTCCATTCCACTTGGGGTTGGTCTTTAGGCCCATTTTGTGGTAACAAAAGCACTATAGCTTGGGTTTTAGGAACTTGTTTTTCAATGATTTGGTATGACCATTTATGACCACCAATCATTTCCTCTCTTTGTGCAACATTTTGCCAACCAGGAAGAGACAATCCATTGGCACGTATCTGTTTTAACTTCTTGAGGTTAATTATACGTGGCGGTTCTTGCCATTGCCAGTGTCCTGATAGATATCCTGGGAGTGCCCCCATTACTAGTAGTAGCAGTAATAACAACAGAACGATTACCTGGGGAAATTGGTATTCCTTGAAAAACTTGGGAAAGGGAATCATTGATAAAGTCTACAGTACTTAATCAAAAGTATACTTTGATAACTACTACTATAAGTGGAGAAAATTCAATTAATTTTCTCTTTCAGGATCAACTTGTATACGAGTTTCCGAGAAATGTTTATCAATCAAATTGAGAATAGGTACCAGTAAAAGAAGCATTATGGATGAGTAGAGTTCACCACCCCAACCTTCGTGTAGCCAATGAAAAGCTGCGTCACGACCTGTACCATGGAAGAAGGTAAGTAAAGTGTTACGCAAAATATTGGAACTAATGCTAACTAGGACTGCAAGAACTAAAAACCAAAGACTATTACGACGGGACGACAAAACGCCTGTCCAGTAAAGCAACATCAGCCCTACGTAGAGAGTAGTAAACATCATTTTCAGCCCTGCACAATAGGGCGCAACTTCGACAATCCGCCCCCCTGTATATAAATTTATCCCATCGACGGTTACATTAATCCCAAACTGAGTCAGTATAAAAGCGACAGTACCAGCAATAAAACTTTGGAGGGGTAAAGTGTAAGGAGCAATTAAGTAAGGTATTGCTGTAGGAGTTGCTAAAAGTACTAAAAGTAAGGGGAACCCTTGTAATTTTAAGCCAGCAATTCCTTTAAACCATAAGCACAATCCAGTCAGTATCATAGGTAAAGAAAGGTTAACCCATTCACTGACTCCACTCAGATAGCAAACCCCCCCTAACAGCAAAAACGCAGCACCTAGGAAATTGTTAGCATCAGGTAGCCGTCGCCACTTTTTTCGGTTAGTCCAGCTTATATAAGCCGCAAATGGTAAACCAATAATACCGTGGCTAAAATATTCGTGTTCTGTACTGATAGTGTTTTTGTGAATCCAGCCCTCTACCCAGAACATCACGACAGGTGCATAAAGCAGCACCAGAACACTTAAAATGGCTAAACCTAATAATTGTGGAGCTTTTGTATTTTTAAGCTGGCGCTGAATTAGCATTTCTGAATTAACCTAAATATACAATAACTTATTTTGCTGTTCACTCAGGTGGAATGAGATGGCAGCAACAACTTCTTTAACTTGACTATTGGTCAAACCTGGATACATAGGTAACGATAAAATTTCATCAGCTAGCTTTTCAGCATGAGGAAAGTCTCCAGGTTGATAACCTAAAGTAGCGAATGCTGGCTGAAGATGACAAGGAAGTGGGTAGTGAATACCAGTTTGGATTCCTGCATCTGCCAATAGTTTTTGAAGCGCTTGGCGTTTTAGCCCGCAAGATTCTTTAACCTTGATGACATAGAGGTGATAGACATGTCCATCATTGCTTTGGTTTTGTATGGGAATAATTCCACTTGATGCTAGAGGTGCTAGTTCTGTATCGTATTGACGGGCAATTTTCAAACGTTCTCGATTCCAAGAAGTTAAGTATGGTAGTTTAGAGAGCAATATTGCTGCTTGTAATGTGTCTAAGCGGCTATTAGTACCAAATTCCACATGAAAATATTTTTGGGATGCACCATAATTCCGCAAGCATCTAAGCTTTTCTGCTATATCTGGATCTCGTGTGACAACCATTCCCCCGTCCCCATATGCCCCTAAATTTTTGCTTGGGTAAAAACTAAAGGCTGCTGCTATACCTACTGAACCTGCCCAATATCCATCTCTTTGGGCTAAATGTGCTTGTGCTGCATCTTCAAATATTAGTACTTTATGAGTCTTAGCAAAGTCTAATAGTTTTGTTGGCGATACCATCTGACCATAAAGATGCACCGGAATAATTGCTTTCGTTCTTGGTGTCACTGCCTGTGCTGCTGCATCGAGATCAATTAAAGCTGTTTGAGCATCACAATCAACCAAAATTGGTTTAGCCCCAGTGCGTAACACAGCAATAAGGGTTGCTACAAACGTATTTGCTGGCAATATTACTTCATCTCCGGGTTGAATATTGCACGCTTGTAAACCGAGAACAATCGCATCTGTTCCTGAAGCAACACCAATACCATGTGTTGTTCCACATGCAGCAGCAAACGCTACTTCAAAATCTTTTAGAGCCTGCCCTAAAACAAAATCTCCCTTGTCCAAAACACCTTGAATGGCCTGTTGTAGTTGGTTTTCAATTGGTTTACACTGTAACTTAAGATCTACAAAAGGAATTTTAATATTCATTTTCTTGATTGAGTAAATATGGGTAACAATTAAATTGCAAAACAGTATTTATAACAAGATAATATATTTTTAAGTTAATCCAAAAAAAATAGGAAATATTGCTTATAAAGATTTAATGAAAATATTATTAAATTTAGACATATTTAAATATTGCAGTATTTTTACTGATTAAAAAAAAACTATTATCGGATATAATATAATTTGCGACACAAATGTATAAAGCTGAGTAGCTTGATTTTTTTATTATTTGCATTTTTATTTTTCGGAAAATAATTGTATAGACGTATTTTTAGATCTATAAAGCTTGAGTACACAAGCATAAAAGGTTTTATTTGAAAATACAAATATTAGTCTATTACAAGAATAAGAATCTTTAAAACAAGAAACTCAAGCAAGATTTCCCCATTAGTCATTCTTGCTTCCAGCAGAACTCTGGAAAAGGGATTTTACAAAAATAAGAGTCTCTAAGAAAAGTAACTAGAAAGAGGCTCACTACATAGTGTGACTAATATTACACGAACTGGGATAGTAGTTAAATACTGACACGTATTTATATAAAAGTAAAAATTTTTCTTGTAATTCTGTTTATCTGTGATGAAATTGGGGAATGCTTAAGGATAGCAAATAGCCAGCAGATGATGGTTATATAAATTACAGTATCAAGTAATTATCGAGGTAGCGGTGGCAATGGTAGAGCCTGAAAACAAATTGTTTGCCCTAAAAGATGGTTGGACTTCCCAAGAAACGAGAGAAAGACAACGTCTGAATGCATTATCAGAATTGGGGTTGCGTCAAACCGAGACGATTCCTGTCTTTGAAGAAGCTACTCAGACTGCTGCCCACTTTTTGGAAGCACCAATTTCCATTTTGGGATTCATAGATCAAGAGCGTCACTGGTTTAAATCGGCAGTGGGCTTATCTAGATTAGGATTAATGAATCAATTAGCACAAAGTCGTTACCTGTTGCGCCAAGAATCTTTTTGCACTCAGGTAGTAGATACTTGCCAAGTACTTGTGATTAACGATACAAAAATTGTTGCTAGCGCAGAGCTTTCTGGTTGCAAGTTAGTGAACGAGTATGGTATCCGTGCTTACTTAGGAGTACCACTTATCGATGCTTCCGGTCATTGTTTAGGTGCATTAGCTGTGATGGATCTAGAACCACGCAACTTTAAAACTAGAGACATTGAGTTTTTACAAATCCTAGCTCGCTGGAGTATGAGTGAATTTGAACGCAACCGACTCGTACAAATCGTCTCGAATAACAGTAATTCTAGTTGGTCACATCGCGATGCTAGTATCAATGAACTCAGAATTAGATCTGAAATCCCGTTAGAACGACAGATCGACTCGGTAGAGGTTGATACTGAACCTACTCTTGAGAATCATTATTCTAACTTTACAGGATCTAGGTCGCAAAAAGATCCAGTGCCTACTAACCAGTTGAAACTTGAACTTTTGGAACAGTTAACTCAGGAATTGCGTACTCCGTTAACATCAATATTAGGTATGGCAAGTGTCTTAGGGCGCGAAATTTATGGTCCTTTGACAATTAAGCAGAGAGAATATTTGGAGATTATCCAACACAGTGGTCGGTATTTACTTTCCTTGGCTAACGAAATTGCTGAGCTTGGTGTTTTACACGAAAATATAGCTACGTTGAACCTAGCTCCTATTGATATTGAGATGCTCTGTCAACAAGCGATAAATACCCTAGAAGAAGCTGCTAACCGTCGGGAGCAAGATATTCGCCTTTCTATAGAGCCAGGACGCACTCGTATTTGGACTTTAGATAAAGACAAGGTGAGGCAAATGCTCTATCACTTAATTTTCAGTGTAATCCAACTTTCTGCTACAGGTAGCATCGTTCGCATTCATGTCTCTTACAAAGACGATCTGCTTAACATTACTGTTTGGGTATCTCATCCTTGGTTAGGAGATGGTATAACTGAAGTCGATCCTTGTTTTCGTCTCAAAACTCTTCCAAGACATGAACTTGGAGGCGATAGTTCTCTTTATAATATTCATTCAGAAAACCAGGAGCATACAGGTAATTTACAAGTATCACTACAAACACCAAAACACTTAAATATGTTTGACTCAGAGCTTCCTATTGTTGGTTCCAGTAAGAATTCAGGTAAACCACAAGGAGATCTTTCGCGTGAAACCTTGGGTTTGATGCTTAGTTGCCAACTAGCAGAACTGCACAAGGGAAAAATTACAATCCAAGGTTCTCCCGTCTCAGGATACCGTTATGTGGTAAGTTTACCGTTGCATTTAGAAACACCGCAAGAATTTAGCAATGTGTAGTTTAATAAAAAGCGTATCCTTCAAAAAAATACTACTAAAAAAGCCTGATTAAATTGCCTTTACCGAAAGCCTACCTTCGGAGGAAGAGACACAAAGACAAAGAAAGACTTCTCCCTGAAGTGCGATCGCCTTTAGCCACGCAAAAGAATTTGCAGGGAGATCCAACGCCCAGCCTCAATCATAGATGTACACTCAAGTAGTTTCCACGCCCTATCAGAGATTTTTTTATGATCAATTTAGTCTGGGAAAGATTTACCTTATCTTATTTACCCATAAAAGAATACCTTAATACTAGCTACTTACACCGTTCTCTAGTAGGGCTAGTCAGCTCTTGGCGACAGACTAGTATCTTGATTCAGTGGGGAGATATAATAGCAGTCGCTTTACTTAGTGTTGTCTATGGTATCACGCCTTTTGTGGCAGATAATACAAAGTTGGTAGGTTTATTACTGGCTGCTTGCGCAGGATTTTGGCTGCTGTTGACGGTTTCAGACGAAACCTTTCCAAGAGATACTCCTACTGTTACACCGATTCATCTACTGGTATTACTTTATTGGGCGATCGCTATAGTAGCCACAGCTTTAGCACCTGTAAAAAAGGCAGCTTTTAGTGATCTGGTAACGCTGACGCTTTATTTGCCTCTGTTTCCTCTTTGTGCCAGAGTTCTTCGCTCATCCCGCCTTCGATCTTGGCTCATCACCTTTTACTTGCACATCTCCCTCATTGTCAGTATTTATGGAGTGAGGCAATGGTTTTTTGGCGCTCGGCAATTAGCGACTTGGGTTGATCCAGAATCTTCTCTATCCAAGATTACAAGAGTCTACAGCTACTTAAATAATCCTAACTTACTGGCTGGATACCTTATGTCAGCAGTAGTTTTAAGTTTCGTGGCAATTTTTGCATGGCAAAGCCGATTTAAGAAAGCCCTAGCTCTAACGATGCTTGTCGTTAATGGTTCTTGCCTAATTCTGACTTTTAGTCGTGGTGCTTGGATTGGACTATTAATTGCTGTTTTGGTTTTGTTACCATTATTGCACTATTGGTGGAGTCCGCAAATGCCTCCTTTCTGGCGTACTTGGTTTGTGTGGATTGTTTTAGGAGGTTTGGCGGGGTTACTAATACTTGGAATGGTATTGTCAGATCCATTGCGTGAAAGAATATTCAGTATTTTTGCTGACCGTAGCGATAGTAGTAATAATTTTCGCAAGAATGTTTGGGCTGGTGTCTTTAAAATGATAGCTGATTATCCACTTACTGGTATTGGCCCTGGTCACAATTCTTTCAATCAAATCTACCCTTTTTACTTATTTCTGCCCTCGTATACTGCTTTGAGTGCTTATTCAATTTTTCTAGAAATAACGGTGGAAACTGGATTGATTGGTTTAGCGAGCTTTGTTTGGTTAATAATTGTGACTTTTAATACAGGTTTTTTACAATTGCGGCGGTTACTAGAGTTAAGAAGTGTGGGGGGGGTTTGGTTAAATTGTGTGATTGCCCGGTTTATAGGTCAGCTTTGTTATAATATGTTTTACACCGTTTGGGATTGTCCTTTTTTTCATACAGTTTGGTGGTTAATGGTTGCTTTAATTGCTAGCTATTACATGCCTGGACGCCAGGAACAAAGCTCAACGCGCCATTTGTGAATAAGTACCAACACTGACTTATAAGAGGGAGCAGGGAATATTCCCTCTTTCATCCCTGGCGGTGAAAATTTTTTCGTTGGGACTGGCTCGTTCTACCTTCGATCGGTTGAGAATTAGCCAGTGGCGAAAATACTTATTTCTTCCAAAGTCGTTCACTTGTATGCCTCGACCAGTGAGAGATTGAGAGCAAATAACACCCTCAACACTTTTTTATATTAGTCTCTGTAAGTAGTGGAACCTACAGCATTTGGGTCACGATAACGTGGCACATCTTCAGATCGTCCTTTACCTCTTAAACCCGCTAAACCAAACAAGCCTAGTAATCCTAACCAACCCCAATCAAAATCTCTGTCGTTGGTAGTTCTGGTATCAGAAGTTGTGGCGTTGTTACCGGAGTCACCAGTTCCAGTAGTTGTGTTTTGGGCAAAGGCGGGTACGCTTAAAGGCAAAAGTGCCATGCTCAAGGTGAGAATGCTAGCACTCAAGGCTTTAGTGAAATTAAGTTTCATACTTTCAATCATCCCTGGTTAGTTGATTTCCACTTTACCTTGCCTATCCATCAACAAAATCAACCTCTGGCTGTAAACTGGGTATCTACACAAGTCAAGCTAAAGATAGAACAAAGTGTCGATAATACTACTACTTCAGTAGTTTTGATAAAATACTAGATAATATAGATAAAAGTTAACGCTAAGCTAATCTAGGTAATAACAAATTAAATTAGAGTTTTACACATTGAACACATCTCAAATTTTTCATGAGCGAAAAGAGCGAAGGATATAAAGTTATTACTGACAATCGTCAAGCCCGTTTTTTGTACGAAATTCTTGATACCTATGAAGCGGGAATTGAGTTAACAGGTACTGAGGTTAAGTCAATCAGAGCAGGTAAGGTTAATCTCCAAGATGGATATGCTTTGATTCGAGACGGACAAGCATGGCTGATCAACGTCCATATATCACCTTACACTTCAAGCGGGCAGTATTTTAATCATGAGCCGCGACGGACACGTAGACTGCTTTTACATAACGACGAGATCCGCAAACTAATTGGCAGGGTGGAACAGCAAGGTTTAACGTTAGTACCTTTGAAAATGTATCTCAAGCGAGGCTGGGTAAAAGTAAGTATTGCTGTTGGTAGGGGTAAAAAGCTTCATGATAAGCGAGAAGATATTAAACGACGCCAAGATCAAAGGGATATGCAAAGGGCAATGAAAAATTATTAGTCGATGGTTCAACCACAGGTAAGAAGAAAGTACTCAAAAAATCGGGTAATGTGTGGGTGGTTTATCAAAAATAAGGAAAAATACCTGTGGTTCCCATTAGAGACGATAATCCTACGACAATTACGCCTTATGTGACTTATGGGCTGATTGCTGTCAACGTCCTAGCTTTTGTTTATGAAGCAAGTCTACCCCCACAGCAATTAACTGGGTTTCTACACCTTGCAGCTGTAGTACCAAGAGAACTAACTGCTAGCTTTGCTGGTATTAGTGTGCATCAGCCAGTACCAGAATGGGTAACATTGATTACTTCTCAATTTTTGCACGGCGGTTTATTACACTTAGCTGGCAACATGTTGTTTCTATGGATTTTTGGTAATAACGTTGAAGAAAAGTTGGGTCATATCAAATACTTGTTTTTCTATTTAACTTGCGGTGTTTTAGCATCATTGACCCAATGGTACTTTTCACAAAATTCTTCTATTCCTTCATTGGGCGCAAGTGGTGCGATCGCAGGTGTTTTAGGAGCTTACATTCTTCGCTTCCCACAAGCAGAAATTCTTGGCATTATTCCTTTGGGTATTTTCTTTCCCTCGTTCCGCGTCCCAGCATTCTATTTTCTGGGATTTTGGTTTCTTGAGCAAGCGTTTTACGGATTCATCAGCTTGGAAACCCCTACAAATATAGGCATGGAAAGTGGTGGTATTGCTTATTGGGCACATTCAGGTGGTTTTCTGTTTGGTGCAATTCTAGGCCCGTTGTTGGGGTTATTCAGCGATAAACGTGCTGAGGAATTCTTCGAGAGATAATTAACAATAGGTGTTCTTGGTTGTTAGTTGTAATTTCATCATTACCCCTAATAAATAGGCTATATTGCAGTTAATAAATCATTAGGAAAAACACCTGTGTTTCCTCTTTACGATGAAAATCCAACGCGAATTACCCCATACATTACCTACGGGTTGATTGGCATTAATGTTTTAGTTTTTCTACACGAATTCAGTTTACCAGAGCCACAATTAAATCAGTTTCTGCATCTGTATGCAGTCATACCAAGAGAGCTAAGTGCTGGTTTTGCAGGTATACCTGTTAATCAACCAGTACCAGAGTGGCAAACATTAATCACGTCACAATTCTTACACGGTGGTTGGTGGCATTTAATCTCTAACATGTTATATTTATGGATATTTGGGAACAATGTTGAAGAACGTTTAGGTTCTTTAAAATATTTGATATTTTATCTAAGCTGCGGCGTTTTTGCAGCTTTATGCCAGTGGTTCGTTGGTATGACCTCTGGAATTCCTTCTTTGGGAGCAAGTGGCGCGATCGCGGGTGTCCTAGCTGCGTACGTTATGCGTTTTCCTCAAACAAGAGTTCTAACATTAATTTTCTTAGGTTTTTTTGCCACCACAATCAGAGTTCCGGCCGTTATCCTAATAGGCCTGTTTATCGTCCAAAATGTTATATCAGGTCTCGCTACTTTGCAAGCAGCCGCTAGCATGAGCGTACAAACCGGTGGAGTGGCATATTGGGCGCATGTTGGCGGTTTCGTTTTTGGATTGATTCTTGCGCCAGTATTTGGATTGTTTCGGCGCGATTGATGGAAAAGAGTTTCCTTTCCTATGGGAAGATTATTGGTGGGTCACGCCTAGTCAAAAATTTGTTTTACATTTGAGCAATCCGATGTTCAGTTTATTCAAATCCTGGCTTGAAAAAAGCCTAATTTCTCTGCTGTTGGTAATACTATTTTTAGGAATCAGCACAGCTGGGTGGACTCCCTCAAGTAGCGCCGCGCTACCAGCTGGAAACCCTATTACAGACGGTAAAGCTTTATTACGATACGCACTCCCCATTAATAATAAGCCGGTACGGGAATTACAAGCCTCTTTGGAAGATATTTCTGGACAATTGCGGGCGAATCGGCGTTGGGGTGCTATTTCTAGCGACTTGAGCAAAGCATCACGGATTCTAGATAACCCCTCTAAACTCTTAGCGAATATCCCCGCAGAAAATCAATCGAAAGCCCAAGCTTTGATTACTGAACTCAAATCTAGCGTAGATGCCATGAAAGAAGTGGCTAAAACTAGAGATAAGGGACAAATTCAGGAACAACGAACCAAAGCACTAAATATTGTAGGGGAATTAGAACAATTAATGCTCAAGGGATTCCCTTTTAAAGTCCCAGAAGAATACAGTAACTTACCTCAACTTAAAGGTCGTGCCACCGTAGACATAACAACTGACAAAGGTTCAATCACTTTAGTTGTAGATGGCTACAGTGCTCCTGTGACTGCTGGAAACTTTGTTGATTTGGTACAGAGGGGTTTTTATAATGGATTAGAATTTACCCGTGCTGAAGAATCATACGTCTTACAAACTGGAGATCCACCAGGAAAAGAAGTAGGTTTCATTGACCCGCAAACAGGTAAATATAGAGCCATTCCCTTAGAAGTTCTAGTTGAAGGCGATAAAGAACCTACTTACGGAATAACTTTAGAAGACGCTGGTCGTTACACTGATATGCCAGTCTTGCCTTTCTCCGCTTTTGGTGCTTTAGCAATGGCGCGTCCCGAAAGTGATGTGAATGGCGGTTCTTCACAAATTTTCTTCTTTCTGTTTGAACCAGAACTAACTCCAGCAGGACGGAACCTATTAGATGGTCGGTATGCTGTGTTTGGCTATGTTACTGAAGGTAAAGAAGTTTTGCGGAAACTTAAGGCAGGAGACAAGATTCAAGAAGCCAAAGTTGTTCAAGGTGCAGAGAATTTACTAGAACCTCAAGTGGCGTAGTTTTGGTTGCTCATACCAATTCACTTAAATGTTGATATATGTAAGGGCGAACGCCGTTCGCCCCTACAGCTTTGGTGTACCTCATTTATTTGAAACCTGCTGTATGTCGCCAGCATTTTTTGAATTGGTATCAGGCAGGTTAACTAAGCTTACCGGCTTGAAATACTTGTTCAGGGGTGACAATTAACTCTGGAAATATTGATGATGCAATTTGCTCCTTATCAGTAAACACCGTCTGTTCGTACAGACCTTCTTCAAGCACTAAAACGGTAATTTTTGCCTCTATAGGGTCTACAATCCAGTACTCTGAGACTTCTAATGCTGCGTATTCAGATCGCTTATAGCGATAGTCTCGCTTCACTGATTCTGGACTAACAACTTCTACAATCATTATTGGAGGCGATTGAAATACTGCTGAAACATTCATCAATTCCCTTGCTTGATCTCGTGACACTACACATAAATCAGTCAACCTAGATTTATTTATACTTGTTCTCAACCCAGTTTCTCTCAAGCAAAGCCAAGGTAAGGTCAAGCGTTTAATTTCTGCTTTTAAGACTGTGTCTAGAAAATCAACAATAAGAAAATGTTCAACTGTAGGTGGGTTCATTAGCTCTAATTTGCCATCCACCAACTCATAATGAAAACCAGTACTATCATCGTAATTTAGGTAATCTTCAAAGGTGAGGTTAGATGCTAGTGTAGTGACCATCTCAAGTGAGTCGTAGAAGGTAATTCCATCGTAACCTGGAAGTAAATATAAAGCCTAAGAGGTTCTGTGCTAGTTCAAGATATTGGGGAACAAGGTCTTTTAGAAAGATTACAGCGTTTTTGTCCTCCAGAAATTATTGGGGATGATGCAGCAGTGCTTGCGAGTGAAACGGGTAAATCTTTGGTCGTAACAACCGACGTATTAGTTGATAAGGTTCATTTTAGTGAAATCACTACTTCCGCGCAAGACGTTGGTTGGCGTGCTGCTGCGGCAAATCTATCAGATATAGCAGCAATGGGTGCAACGCCATTGGGAATCACTGTTGGATTAGCACTTCCAGGAAATGTTGCTGTTAGTTGGGTAGAAGAATTATATCAAGGAATGGCAGAATGTCTAGGACAACACAACACACCAATAGTTGGAGGTGATGTGGTGCGATCGCCTGTGATAAATGTAGCAATCACAGCTTTTGGTCAAGTTCACCCCAATGGTATTATCCGCCGCAATACAGCTAAAGTAGGAGATGCAATTGTGGTTACCGGTGTTCACGGAGCTTCTGCCGCAGGTTTAGAATTGCTTTTGCATCCTGAATTGGGAGAAAACCTTAGTGATGGCGATCGCACAACTCTTATTAAAGCCCATCAACGCCCGCAACCCCGACTCGACGTTTTACCAATTCTTTGGGAAATCTTAAACTTTAACTTTTCCACCTACCCCATCCCAATTGCTGGAATGGATAGCAGCGACGGTTTAGCAGATGCTGTGCTACAAATCTGTCGAGCTAGCAGGGTTGGTGCTGTTGTTGAAAGTGTTCAAATTCCGTTACCAAACGCTTTTAAAGACTGGGTTACCAAACAACAAGCACTAGAATATGCTTTATATGGTGGTGAAGACTTTGAATTAGTGCTATGCTTAGCAAGACACACAGCAGATGAACTAGTGGAAAAACTTGGAAAAGATGCTGCTGTTATTGGGAAGATTACAGAAGGTCCAACGGTAGTGTTACATAATGACAATGCAAAAAACCCCGAGCAAGTTTTGACACTTAGCCGGGGTTTTCAACATTTTTGATATTTATTTAGTTGTGTCTATACCACTCAACTAACAAATTAACTCCACTTAGCCGCTACAAGCTCAGCTAAATCTAAGACTCGTTGGCTATAACCCCATTCATTATCGTACCAAGCCATAACTTTCACCAGGTCATTGCCCATGACTAGTGTCAAGCTAGCATCAACAATGGAAGAAGCATCAGTACCTTGATAATCAGACGATACGAGCTGTAGTTCACTGTAATCTAGAATGCCTTTCAATTGGTTTTGAGAAGCATCTTTAAAGGCTTGATTAACTTCTTCTGTAATGGTAGGCTTTTCAACCTGCACTACAAAATCGACCATTGAAACATTGGGTGTTGGTACACGCAGTGCCACACCATTCAGCTTACCTTTAAGATCTGGTAATACTAAAGCTACTGCTTTTGCTGCGCCAGTGGATGTAGGCACGATGTTTATCGCAGCAGCACGCGCCCGTCGTACATCTCGGTGAGAAGCATCTAGCAGGCGCTGGTCACCAGTGTAACTGTGGGTGGTGGTCATTGTGCCTTTGATGATATGAAACTTCTCGTGCAACACCTTAGCAATAGGAGCCAAGCAATTGGTAGTACAGCTAGCGTTGCTGATGATGTGGTGTTTGTTGTGGTCGTACTGCTCGTGATTTACTCCAACTACAAAGGTACCGTCTTCGTTCTTCCCTGGAGCGGTAATTAGAACCTTTTTAGCGCCAGCATTGACGTGCTTTAAAGCCCCTTCTTTAGAAGTAAAAACTCCAGTAGCTTCAATAATTAAATCAATTTCCCAGTCTTTCCAGGGCAAGTTTTCTGGGTTGCGATCTGATACACACTTAATGGTCTTACCGTTTACGGTAATTGAATTATCATCAGCACTAATATCAACATCCTTTAGCTTCCCTAGCATGGAGTCATACTTGAGCAGGTGAGCGTTGGTTCTAGGATCTGATGTGTCATTGATAGCGACAAGGTCGATTTTGCTATCTTGTCTACCTATCCAACAACGCGCAAAGTTACGCCCGATGCGCCCGAAACCGTTAATTGCAACTCTAATCACAGCGTCTTGCCCTCTATATTTATATGCCTAAACAAATGCTATGGATGACCCACATCATACCGCAAACACAGAGTATTTATGACTATAAAGTCGTAAATCCTTAAAAAAATGTATAGAAGTCTTGGGAGAAGGGGGCATGGGGCATGGGGCATGGGGCATTGGGCATGGGGCATTGGGCATGGGGCATTGGGCATGGGGCAGGGGGAAGATAAGAGAAGAAAGAGTGTAATTTATTTTTTGTGAATATTTAAATAGAAGCTAGAATCTGGAATGCTTCAAGCGACTGTTGTATCTATCTTAAGTAGATCTACCTCATACCTAGGACTTACGTATTGACAGAAATCATCAGCTATGTAGTACGAATTAATAGCGCCTAAATGAAAGATTTTTTCACAAATAAGGGTGTTACCGTCCATTGTAGGGGCGCAAGCATGAGCGCCCCTACAGGTTTAAAACAACCATTATCCGTTAATCCACATGATGTTCG
>NZ_JAAKGC010000330.1 GCF_017591665.1 Aetokthonos hydrillicola CCALA 1050
TAAAGATTTCAGAGATTACGTTGTAAAGTTGTTTTCCAACACCTACCCACCCGCACGCTAGGCAAAGAAAAAGGGAGCATCCCAAATATGTAAATTTATTTTATATTGTAGTGTGGGCATCTTGCCCGTTTCAGTAATAAACCAGGGAGCAAGATGCTCCCACTACGATTTTTTTGCAAAATTGGGATCCTCTCAAGAAAACAGCTACTACAAGCCAATATTATAGTTATCAGTTATCAGTTAAGACCACACCATACACATTGATCACTGATAACTGTTTACTGTTCACTGTATTTAATCCCTAGCAATCACTATATCATTAGACTTAATGACTGCATAAGCCTCTTCTCCCTCAGCCAAACCCAATTCCTCAGCTGAGACTCTGGTAATAATTGAGGTTAATTCGACTTTATGAAGAATTTCCAAAGTCACTTCACTATTTACTGCACCAGTGGTCACTCGTTTGACTACACCCTTAAGAATATTACGAGAGCTAACTTTTAGAGGTTTCTTTTCACTGGAAATTTCTAGTTCAGTATTGTAAGTATCTTCTTTGACTTTGTCACTTGTGGGTATTGATGGAGTTGGTGAGGGTTTCCTTAGTCCGCGCACCAGTTCCCGCAAAATCTCTGTTTTAGTGCGCTGGGACTGTTGGCAAAACTCCTCCAAAATTTTCTGTTCCTCCTGTGATGTTTGGAATGTGACCCATCCTTGTTCTTTTCTTGGCATAACTTTACAAAAATATTTGTAAGTGATTAGTGATATGTCAGTATGCTGCTATATGAATTTTAGACATCTAAGACATCTATCCTCCATTTGACGCGTACATTCTTGTCTAAGTCAGACAAACTCTTACCAAACATTAATTTTATGGAAAAAAATCTTTTTCAGCGTATGTCTATATTGAAAATAGGGGATGGAGGATTGAGAAAGAAATATTTTCATGATCTCGTTGTGAGTACTTCCCGAGGTTGTCTAGCTTCTATTGCATAGATGTTGGATGTTTATTACGTTAACAGGGTGGAAATTTTAAGTAATGTGACTAAAAAAATATAACATTGCCAAGATACAACAAGATGATAAGACGGTTTGTAAAAAATTGGTTCACAATTTGGCAAAATCGACAAACGCACAATAAGCGATCGCCCGTGGGACACAGCCAAAGGCGATCGCGCAATTTGACAACGCTATTAATTTTGATTAACACAACCTTCTTTGTAGCGGCAATCGGTATTTTTAGCTACTTAGCAGTCCGAAGTATAGTTCTACGGGAACTTCAAGCAAAAGCTTTACTTGAAGTTCGTCAAGGAAGACACGATATTGATCAATGGTTAGCAAATCGTAAAGCAGAAGTCTACACTATTGCCAATACAGATATTGTACGTTCTTTAAACTGGTCAGCGATGGAACCATACTTACGGGCAGAAGTTAGTCGTATTCATGATTTCTTTATACTTGCCATAACATATCCTGACGGTTCCCATTACAACACTCGAATAGGCAAAAGTGACAAAAACCTCAAATATAGAACTGATATAAAGACTGCACTAGCAGGAAAAAATTATATATCTGATCCCTTCTGGAGTATTATTAGTAAAGTTAATGTCGTATCTATCGCTACCCCAATTCGCCAAACTTATGATCCAGCCAGTCCTCCGATAGCAGCACTTAACGGGAATCTGAGAATTGAGCGTGTCAAACAGGTAATTAATAAACTACAGTACGGCGATGGCAGTTATGCTTTTGCACTGAACTCGACTGGACACCCAATTATTCATCGTGATCCAGCGTTGATGTCAACACCCGAAAAACCAGCTAAAAGCTTCTTGAAATCAAATGACCGTCACTTAGCTGAGATCGCTCGCCGAATGGTCAACAAAGAAGAAGGAATTAAACT
>NZ_JAAKGC010000331.1 GCF_017591665.1 Aetokthonos hydrillicola CCALA 1050
GCCATTTTCTCATGCAATAGCGATCATGCTGTGCCAGTTGCGTAAGTCCTGGCACATATTCTCTATCTTTCCTAGTTTACTTGAATATGTGACTCTCTCTAGCAAGTTTTGCGGTTCTAGTTTTTTTCAAAGTTGGGCTTCTTTGCCCATGGTGCTAATAACCGTCACTGTTATGGGAGTTGGAATATATCTGCCATTTTCTCCAATTGCAGCCAGTTTAGGGTTTATTCCTTTGCCAGGCGTTTATTTTCTCTGGTTAGCTTTAATCCTAACTTGCTATTGTGTACTGACTCAATTTGTGAAAACTTGGTTCATCAAGAAGTATGGATATACTTAAGGTCATCGGTGGTTGGAAGCTCTGAAGAAGTCAGGAGGCAGAGGGCAGAAGGTTTGCAATACAGTCTGGGCTTCTCCCAAGGGGAGACGCTTCGCGAACAGACCCACACTGATTGCAGGCTGCTGAATCAGAGATTTCAGTGGGGGGCAAGGGACTACCCCAGTTTAGTAGGCCAGAGGCTGACTCCCAAGCAATTAGCTTCAGGGGGTCAGGGGATGTGCTGGGTAATTCACATCGATCATTTAGTAGTGAATTAGCTGACAATAAACGCAGTCAGCATTATCAGGGCAACGAACAGGATAGCTCCTGCTCCCAACAAGATATAACGTTGCTGCTGTTTTGGTGAGGGATACTTTGCCCTGGACATATCTGGCTCAATTGCATAGCTATTGTTAATTCCCTCATCGTCTACTGTGTAGCCAGGGGTAAGAGGCATATCAGGCAATTTATTGCCATCCCGACGTGTATTGGCTTGGACTTCAGCCGGGATTAGCTCACTGCCATCACTAGGAGGATGTTCATCTAGATTGAGGGTTGTCCCTTCTTTATTGGTGTAGCGCATAGGTGTATGCCCTCGGTTAGATTCTTATACATATATTATAAGCTATTTAAACAACTATTTGCTGGGTAAAATAGCAGTCAATAGTTATAAATTATCCATGACTTTTGATTACGCTCTAAAAAAACCGCGAGGAAACTCACCTTTGGAGGCATGGGAGGGAATCGATGCCTCACTGTTTCGAGAAAAGGACATAGATACAAACCCTAAACACTTATAAAATTTTACGGTAAGCTATGGTTAGGATATGAAAATTTTATTTTTATTTTGGTTCCCCTGAAATAGTTGGCTAAATTATGGTTTACAAATAACGAAAGAACCTTATTAATTCAATGTTAATTATATGCTGTTTGATAAATTACCCTTAAGTTAATATAGATTAAAGGAGGAATCAACTGTCCTAAATTCAGGAGACGCAGAGCGCTTTTTTGTTAAATAATCTTTATTGTGTTATACTTTGAGCTCAGTACAAATACACTTCCAGTATTTAATTCTAAAATGTTAAATAGGCATTACGAGCAGGGTTTACAAAAAGTTGTTGAAGGCTTAACTAGCAAAATGCAACGAGATACTTTAATTAAAGAAACAACGAGTAAACTCCGAAAATTGCTAGAGGTAGATCGGGTGGTGTTGTATTATTTCTATAATGAGTGGGAGGGGCAGGTAACTTTTGAATCTTTGAATTCTAAGGAATTATCAATTCTTGGTTCAACAGGACCAGATGGTTGTTTTAACAATGAGTATGCCGCTCTATATTTAGCTGGACGGGTAAGGGCGATCGCTGACATCAAATCAGAACCCATCGAGAGTTGTCACCGAGATTTTCTTTCCAGTATGCAGGTTCGTGCTAACTTAGTTGTACCAGTTTTAATTCCTAGAGGATTATGGGGCTTGTTCGCTGCTCATCAGTGTCAATCAACTCGCCATTGGTCACAGTCTGATATTGAACTGATGCAAGAAGGGGCAAAAACCCTAGCAACAGCTCC
>NZ_JAAKGC010000332.1 GCF_017591665.1 Aetokthonos hydrillicola CCALA 1050
CCAGTCTACAAAATTGATCCTGAATTCTGGATCTTGACTCCTAATTTTTTATTCTTAACTCCTTAAAAAAAGAAACTAATCCCTCAATCATTATGACATTTTTATGCTAAAATTTATGCTTGAATAAGCGTTTCATTGCTGTATAAGTTGTATAGATTGTACTGTAACGATTCAAATCGTCACAAAAAATTGAAATTTAACATAAGTTGCCCAATATAATATCTACCTTTTGAAGGTTTTAGTAGAACTTATAGCGGTTCCCGATCTGGTGAGGTAAGTTTTCAACGCTATGAACCTTGGCAAGAAAGGGTTGGTGTACCTCAGAAGATAGAGTTTTATCAGACTGGATATTTATTTGGCACATTGTGGATTAGAATGAAAACAAATACAGCGATAACGCTACACGTTGTGAGGCAACCAATATGGATGCCGATAAAGTTTTAAGACAATATGCTATCGGGGAAAGAGATTTTAGACAGGTGGACTCAATAAGGATTTCTCACTCCTTTTTAGACCGAGGTTATTAACATCTGCACAACATCTCTTCTCTCACGTTTTGAAGATTAGTAATGTAGCTCAACAAACAGGAGAATTTAGAGTGACTACCGAGGATGGACTTTGAAAGGGTTTCAGCCTGAGGTGCCATTCCTCTATTAATAGAGACTACGCATTGCCAGATCTCGAACTTAGGATAACTATATGAAACTGAATATCTTGATCAACTCTGTATTTGTTATTGCATCTATCACGCTTGTACCTGGAATTACTAGTGCGCAAATAACTAATAACGGCATTGCTGAATCATGGGATGATCTTACCCTACTTGAAACGAATTATCAATGGTTTCAACTGCCAATTCATCCCGCATTTATGGAACACCCTAATAACAATAAGATATCTCTGATTAATCTTAATCGCGCCGAGAATTTAGCTCGCCAAGCCGCTGAGCAGGCTAATGGTGGTTTACAACACTATCGAGCACAGAACTCGATGTATGGTCCTGCCGAAGACTCTCCCTACAATTACAATGGGGATGGCAGTTGGACTTTCACCTTTAAGGGCCATAGCCCTGATTCTGACACTCCTACAGTCGAAAGTGTAGTGACTGTCTCAAGAACCAGAATCGTTCGTATTGACTATAACGGACCCATCCGCTCAACTCCTTGAGCTTATGGTGTCAACTTTGATGCCGGGAATCATTCCCGCATCAGTGATAGCTTTAACAAAGGAAGTGCCATCTTTCTTCTGCTGGTGGAGCGTTTCGTCATAGAGGATCACACCACTAATGCACTCACTAAGACTAGGCGTGGTTATAATCAACTCCCGATAGGCGATCCACCACATCTTGCACCAGATGAAAGCGATCTAGGTCATTTTGCACCCTTATGTCAAAAGCCGTTGTGATCGTACCCTCTTCCTTGTAGCCCCGGACGTGGAGATTACGATTCGTGCGGCGGTAGGTCAGCCGACCCCCGATGGCAACGTGACAATGAACGTTCCCAAAGGGGTGCGATCAGGGCAATCGCTAAGATTGCGCGGCAAAGGCTGGACATTACCAAAAGGGGGACGAGGTGACTTATTTGCCAAACTTCAGATTGTCACGCCGAAAGATCTCAGCCCCATTGAGCAAGAATACTATGAAAAAATCCAGGCAAATACAAGCTTTAACCCACGTTCCCAGTTAGAGGAGATTAAGTTATGACCTCCAGCCTTTCAAAAACAGTGGTTTCACTTGAAGGCGAGCAACTGTACACTTTTGAATATGCGGCGTTGATCACTGAGACTTCGATTACACTTGTGAAGCTTTATGTTGAGTTAGGCGTAATCGAACCAATCGGCTCTATGCTGCATTCCCGCGAGATTGCTCGAATTGCTCAAA
>NZ_JAAKGC010000333.1 GCF_017591665.1 Aetokthonos hydrillicola CCALA 1050
CTGGGAAATTTGGACTGGTTACATTGGCATGGAATTTTGATCAACGAAACTGCGCAAACGCAGGCACAGGCATTAACAGCAGATGGAAAAACAGTGGTTTGGGTAGCCTCTGGAAATACAGTTTTAGGGCTGATTGCTGTTCGGGATACACTAAGAGCCGATGCTAAAACAGTAGTAGACAATTTACGCCGAATGGGGCTGAGGGTTATGTTACTCAGTGGTGATACCCTAGAAGCAGCTACTGCGATCGCCAAACAGCTATAATTGGATAGTGCTGATGTTATGGCCAGTCTTCCTCCAGCTAAAAAAGCTTCTGCAATACAAGCTCTCCAGTCGATAGCTACAGGCGAAGAGAACCCCGTCAAATCATCTGTTAAATCTGTTGTCGCAATGGTAGGAGATGGGATCAACGATGCACCAGCTTTATCTCAAGCAGATGTGGGAATTGCTTTACACGGTGGGACAGAAGTCGCGATGGAAACGGCTGAAATTGTCTTGATGCGCGATCGCTTATCTGATGTTGTGGAAGCTATTAAACTTAGCCGTGCTACGTTTAACAAAATCCGCCAGAATTTATTTTGGGCTTTTGCATACAATACGCTGGGGATTCCCTTAGCCGCTGGTGTTTTGTTGCCTAGTTCAGGTTTTGTTCTTAGCCCAGCTGGTGCTGCTGCACTAATGGCTTTTAGTTCTGTTAGCGTGGTAACTAACTCACTTCTGTTGCAGCGCTTCGCGCACCGCCGCCTATAAAGTAAGACTTTATGGGAAATATTTTTGTCCAAAAATATTTCTTTTGTCCTTCTCACGCTAAACTAAGTCGATAGTTAGCTGTTAAATATTCACAAATCTTGTCTTTGTGTTCTTAAAGAGTCGCAGTAGACGTATAGAGTAGAATAGTTCTATTCTACTCTTGCTTTAAGTTATGTTATGCACACAAGAGACTACTGACCCTAGTGGAGAGAATGGCAGCAAACCTTACTTAACAATTCTTGATTAAGAAGAGTTCAACCGATTGTAGCAACGATTTGTCAATGGCAGCACAACTTAATGAAAGCCATCTACTGATCCTAGAAGACGATCAGGGACGCAAAGAATTTTCTCTTGATAGTTCTGTCTATTCTATTGGCAGGGACAAGAATTGCGATATCCGTTTGGTTTCTCAGTTCGTCTCGCGTCGTCATGCCACATTAATCAGGCTATCACGAGATGATAGTAGCCATAGATACTACTATCGAATTGTAGATGGCGATGCTAAGGGCAAACCTAGTTCCAATGGGATAATGATTAACGGGCGAAAGGCGCTAGCCCATGATTTAAAAAACGAGGATGAAATTGTTTTCGGTCCTCAGGTACGTGCTATTTATTATCTGCTACGACGAGATACGATGGGATCAGGACAAACGGATGCAAGCGAATATGATATCACGCTAATAAATCCCGGTATGACCGAGGATCTTGAGGACTAAAGATGATGTAATTAATTGTCTATAGCTTCCATAACCTAACCAGTAAGGCTTTCGATAAGATGCCAATGTCGACTGTCTTCAATCGCTTGTTTGATAAAATCAAACATTTGTCGGCAATGGTTATTCAGCTGGAGTGGTAGTTCATCATTTTTAATCACAATACTCATGCGAGTTTCCGTTTCCGTAGCTGTACTCTTATCAATGAGGACTTCTACTGTCACTAACTTAGAGTAAGACACATTACCAGGTATCTCACGCGCCATGATGTAATCGGTTATATGGTACTGAACATCCAAATGACAATCTTGTAGAAGTTCTACAAGTAAAGGCTGAAGATGATCAATAGCAATAGAAACAATAAATGAACACGTATAGCGAGCCATAATAGCCCCACCCCTTGCAACACTCCG
>NZ_JAAKGC010000013.1 GCF_017591665.1 Aetokthonos hydrillicola CCALA 1050
AATCGGAGTAAGTGTACCTCAGCAAATCTTTGCTCTTGGCGCAGCTATCTACACATTCAATACAACTGGTAACGCTGCTCTAGCTAATTCAGTACTTACCACTCAGTACAACAGATCTTATGCCAGCAAAATTGATTTTGGCTTTTAATGACTAATTAAGGTCACTAACACAAAATCTCTTTTGAGCGTGAAGCCCAATAAATTTGAAGAATCCTTCTAAATTTATTGGGCTTCCCTAGTAGAGCTTGAAAAATAATTTAGTAAAATATTCACTAAGATAGTCGAGCATATTTCAATGCTTTCGCCTTTGGATATTTTATCGTATTCTGAAAATTATTCAACAAACAATCAACGGAGAAGAAAAATGTCATCCAATGATAAAAGTCTGCTCTTTACACAACTAACAACTGAAGAAGCTGCTGTTGTTTGTGGGGGGGAGGCAGCTGTGGTTAAAGTTAACTCTGATGGCAGCATAGAAGTTAAAACTATTACTCGAGAAGTAGCGACTGTAGATTCTCCTGCCTCTTCTGAAGACCCCTCATCGAAGGGGAACAGTGGTTACACAGGACTAATTCTAAGTCCACTGCGCTTTGGTAGAAGCAGCCTCTGGCGATGGTTATAAAATTCCAATGTTTTTTGTAAATTTTCATGTCCTCAAATAGCTTTTGAGTAAATTTGGTTCCATTTACTATATAGTGGATTTATTTTCATTTTCATGAGAACCGAGTCACAAAGTATGCAAGTTATCGACAAGCAAGAACTATTCACTGAAATAACAGATGAGGAATCTGCTATTATCAAAGGCGGTGATTCAATCCAATTTGGAGTAAGTGAGGCACAGATTATTTTTGCTCTCGGCGCGTACACATATACTTTGCTCCTGACTGGCAACAAAGAGCTTGCTAACTCAGTGCTAATAACGCAATGGAACAGAGCTTTCACAAGCAACGTCGAAAAATCTTTTGCTCAAACAACAACAAGAAGGCATTTTAGAAGCTTGCCAATTTAACTTTCAGATTAAGATCTGTAATACCCAACAAGTTTTCAATGGCAACACCTAGATGTTGGCCCTACTTTCTTACTATCGTTAGATCAAATCTGAAACCGTATTTTTATATCAGTCCGCGTGTGTGGGCTTTGCTCCCGCACCTGCGTGCTTAAATCATATGAATTATTCTCTGTTGAGATTTATAAGAAGACTGTTAAGCGTAGTTTAAGTAAGACATGTAGAAAACTTAAAACATGTTTTGCCGTCACCAGCACAAAAAGTATAAGAAAAATTTATCACCATAAGGCAAAATAATCATATATTCATTTTTTTTGTAGATTTTTCCCTAAAAAATATGTATGCTCAAGTAAGTTTGTAAAAATACTGTAAAGTAAATACAGTAGGGGAAAGTTTATTCCTAATATCAGGGCGTCTCATTTACTAAACGGGAGAGAACTCTTGTTCTACAGTTTTCCCCCAAAATTGTGTTGCTTATTGAACACCAATTGAGAATTTACTATCGTATGAGGCTATAAGTAAGTTGTCAAAAATAATACCGACTATGTATTAATGTATTTTTAGGAAATTGAGATGGCTTAATAATGTAACTATTGTTTCCAGGTTTGGTAATAAGATTGTCATAAAGCTTTAGTGCAATACTATTTCGCTTTTCTTAGAGTATGGATCGGATAATCTTATGTATTTGCATTGACTTAGCACAAACCTCTAGAGAATAGGTGCTTTACTACTGTTAAGTAACAGGGAAATCGGGACAAGCATTTCTTTATGAAATACGCTAGCGTTTTACAATACAGTGAAGAAGATTGCGGTGCTGCTTGTCTAGCTTCGATCGCCAAACATTATGGACGTACTTTCACCCTAAATCATATTCGAGAGGTGGTAGGCACGGGACAATTAGGCACAACTTTATTAGGGTTGAAGCGGGGAGCAGAAACACTGGGGTTTAATGCTCGTCCAGTGAGGACTTCACCAGAAGTGTTAAATCGAATGAATGAAGCACCTCTGCCAGCAATTATTCACTGGAAAGGTCACCACTGGGTTGTTTTATACGGCAAGAAAGGCAAAAAATGCGTTGTTGCTGATCCTGCAGTGGGAATCCGTTATCTCTCTAAACAGGACTTAGCAGAAGCTTGGACGGATTGGTTGATGCTTTTGATAGAACCAGATCCAGTTCGCTTTTTTCAACAGGAAAGTGACAGCATTCCTGGTTTTTGGCGTTTTCTTCAGAGAGTTTGGATTTTTCGGGGAATTTTAGCTCAAGCATTGCCCTTAAATATAATCTTAGGGTTACTGTCTTTAGCTTCGCCGTTTCTGTTGCAACTTCTCACGGATGATGTGTTAGTGCGTGGTGATACTAAGCTGCTCACTACGGTAGCGATCGCTGTGATAGCGATGAATCTCATCTCTAGCAGCCTTTCCTGGGTTCAGTCTAACTTAATAGCACACTTCGCACAACGTCTACAATTAGGACTAGTCCTAGAATTCGGACGACAAATTTTAAGATTACCTCTTGCTTATTATGAAGCTCGTCGCAGTGGAGAAATCGTTAGCCGTTTGCGTGATATTGACCAGATTAATCAACTAGTCGCTCAAGTTGTTATCTCGCTACCGTCAAAATTCTTTATTGCGGTAATTTCATTTGCCATAATGGTTTTTTATAGCTGGAAATTAACCGTAGTAGCAATATTAGTTGCTGTGGTTATGACACTATCAACAATAGTCTTCCAGCCCACCTTGCAGCAAAAAACTCGTGAACTTTTAGTTCAAGAAGCAGAAACGCAAGGTGTTTTAGTAGAAACCTTTAAAGGAGCACTGACCCTAAAAAGTACCACTGCAGCACCGCAGTTTTGGGAAGAATTTCAAAGCCGGTTTGGTCAGCTTGCTAACCTAACACTGCGTACGATTCAGATTAGCATTATCAATAATACTTTCTCTAGTTTTATTTCTGCTGTTGGAAGCATCGCTCTGCTCTGGTTTGGGGGTAATTTGGTTATCAATCCCGCAGAGAATTTGAGTATTGGGCAGTTGTTAGCGTTCAATTCGATGAACGGTAATTTCGTAGGCTTAATCAGCACTGTCATTAGTTTTGTCGACCAATTTACGCGAGTCAGAACTGCAACCCAACGTTTAACAGAAGTCATAGATGCTACCCCTGAAAATGAAGGCGATGGAAAAAGACCGTTTGCTCAAATTGCAGGAGACGCTGACATTGTATGTAACAAAGTTAACTTTCACTACGCGGGTCGGCTTGATTTGCTAGACGACTTCACATTGACAATTCCAGGTGGTAAAGTCATTGCCCTAATTGGTAAATCTGGTTGTGGTAAGAGTACCTTAGCTAAAGTCATTGCAGGTTTATATCCACTGCAATCAGGCAATATTCGTATTGGACTTTATAACCTAGATGACCTTGCTCTCGATTGTCTCAGACAACAGGTGATTTTAGTTCCCCAAGATGCTCACTTTTGGAGTCGTTCCATTATAGAAAACTTTCGTTTAGGAACACCCCAATTGACTTTTGAGCAAATTGTGCTGGCGTGTCAAATAGCTCAAGCAGATGAGTTTATCAGTAAACTCCCTGACAAATATCAAACTATATTAGGAGAATTTGGTGCAAATATTTCTGGTGGACAACGCCAAAGACTAGCAATAGCACGTGCTATTGCTACTGATCCGGCAATCTTGATTTTGGACGAATCCACATCTGGGCTTGACCCAGTTAGTGAGACTATTGTACTAGATCAACTATTTGCTCATCGTCGTGGGAAAACCACGATTTTGATTACTCATAGACCGAAAGTCATTAATCGGGCTGATTGGATCATATTACTGGATCAGGGAAAATTAAAACTTCAAGGTTCTCTACAAGATTTACGCTCAAAACCAGGAGACCATTTAGATTTTTTAATTCCGTGAGATTCTTAGTTGTTAGTGAACCAAAGCAGTAGCAACTGGTGAGTTCAACGAACAGTATGTGAGAGTGAATATTCGACCGTGCTGTATGTAAAGTTAACCCGGTTTATCGTTGGGCGTTAGAGTGTTACCCGTAAGGTGTTATCCTGTAGGGTCATGAGTGGTTAGTTGCTAGTTATGAAGTGCTTACTAACTACTAATTGTAGAAACAAGAGTTCTTGAGTTTTTCGTTCTGCTCAAACCACTTACAACTAACAACTAATAACGAACAACTAACAAATTACTAACCAACAATTATGGTTTATACCGAACGGCAAAGATTTCTACCCTCTGTCCAAAGTGACGAATTTCTGCCTCCTGTTAGTCCTTGGACATCCTTAGCAGGTGTGTTTCTCCTTGGAAGTGTAGGTGCTGCTTTCAGCCTTGCTTCATCCGTAAAATACAATGTGACAGTCAAGGGTGGAGCTAGCGTCCGTCCTGTTGGAAACCTCAAAATAGTCCAACCAGAATTTGACGGAACAGTAAAACAGATTCTTGTTAAAGAAAATCAAAAAGTTAAAGAGGGAGATCCGATTGTTCGGCTCGATGACGAGCAATTGCAAATCAAACAGAGTCAGACAAAAGGGAATATTGAGCAGAGTCAGTTACAGCTAATTCAACTCTACGCCCAAATAAGAAGTTTAGATGTTCAGATTCTTGCTCAAAGAAAAGTCATAGAACAGACAGTTTCCACCGCAAAAGTAGATTTGGCTCGTAATCTACGAGATTACCAAGAAAAGCAAGTTACAACGACAAGCGACTCACTAGCAGCTATTGCAAGCTTGCAAAAAACAGAGACGGATTTACAAAAAGCGAAAGCGGATTTAGACTTTGCTAAAGTCGATAGAGAGCGCTATCGACAGCTTTCAGAAACCGGAGCAGTTGGTAAGCGCGATTACGAGCAAAGAAAATTAACTGTTGCGCAAGCACAATCAGTAGTTGAGGGTCAACTAAAAGCTATTGAAATTGCAAGAAGTAAAGTTCAAGCAACTAAAGCCGCTCTCAATCCTACAGAAGCAATGGTTAAGATAGCACAAGAAAATATTAAGAAAGAAATCGCTTCAGGTGAAGCGGCTATTGCTACTTTGAACAAAGAAAAACAATCTTTACTTCAAAGACGAGCTGAAATACAAAGCCAAATCAATCAATCTCAAAAAGAACTTCAACAAATTAATAAACAGATTAAACATAGTGTTATTCGTGCTACTAGCGACGGTACGATTCTTAAATTAAATATATATAACTCTGGTCAAGTTGTACATTCTAGCGATGCTATTGCCCAAATTGTTCCTTATGATGCACCTTTAGTCATTAAAACAATGGTTTCTACTGCTGATATTAAAAAAGTTAATGTTGACCAAAAGGTGCAGATCCGAGTTGATGCTTGTCCTTACCCAGATTATGGAACTCTCAACGGCGTCGTCAAAGCAATTTCTCCAGATGCTATCACATCTCAAACAAGTAGTTCAGGTGCAGGAGTAGCTAGTTCCGCAGCACCTACTCCTAGCTACTTTGAAGTGACAGTGCAACCAGAGAAATTTGACTTTGGACATGGTGAACATCAATGCCATCTCCAAGCTGGGATGGCCGCTACATCTGATATTATTTCGAGGGAAGAAACTCCTATGCAATTTTTATTAAGAAGGGCAAGAATAATAACAGATTTGTAAGCGGTTATCTATCAAATTTCAGTAAATTTTACAGGGTGGTTCTAGCTCAAAAGCTAGATAGAATTAGGGAAAGTTTATAGTTATCAATTTTTTCTCGTGAAAGAGAAAAGCATGACTTAGTGGTGCGCTGTGATCTACCAATTTTCTATACAAATTATCGTTTTGATGGTCTACATCATGCTCCTTATGTGGTCACTCAGATCTCATAACAAGACTCAGCAAGCATTGCAATGGTGGTTTTTTAGGCAGTCTTTTAAACTCTTCTTGGAAGCTGAGAAAATTAGGGACGGATTATTACAAGAATCTTTTACTATCCGTCGCAACTTGGAGTTATTACCAGTAGATAATCTTGAATTATCAGTTAACAAAACTCAGGAGTGTTTAACAAAAACTAATAACTTTCATCAATCTTTAGCTCAACTGAGCGATCGCTTGTGTCCCGCATACCTTGAAGATAGCTTGCCTTTAGCAATTGAAAGTTTATTAGAATCTTGGCTTGTATCTCATCCTGATTTCTATGTTCATATAGATATGCCAAAACATTGGCGAAATGAACGAGCCGAAAACAGTTTGATAGTTTTAACGGCTTTAGAAGAGTTACTGAGAATCACTTTGCCCGAGGTTTTAACACAAATATCCATTTATATTAGTTTGAAGGAGCTAGGAAATGTTGGTCAGATGGTAGTGAAAGTTACTTATCCTGATACATCTACTTTCAGTTTTTATTCTAACTTACCTGAACTAGGATATCTCTATGAAAGTTTTCGATTTTTAACGTCAGGAAAATGCTTTTGTCGTAGTAAAAACATAACTGCAGCTTGGTATTTTCGCTGGTAATCACTGTATAAATTAGCAATGTAGTTAAACACAAGCTCATTTGTTTTTTAAATAATTGTATAATTAAATACTCATTTATGAAGAGGCTTGATAATGAGACAAGCTTTATCAGCTAACGCATTGCTGAAAATTTTGGTAATTGATGATCATGAATCGGTCCTGAGTGGAACAATTGACGTGCTGAGAAAAGAGTATCCAGATGCTGAATTTATCACGACTCTGACAGCAAAGACTGCTCTAAATCAATTGACTAACTCACAACCGGATCTTGTTGTAATGGATCTTTCCATTCCAGAAAGTCTAGGGTTGATAGCACGACCTAATATAGGGCTTCAACTGCTTAGAACTTTGATGAAAGATTATCCTCATCTCAATCTTGTTGTTCAAAGCGCTCATGTCAGAACACTGGTGCGAATTAGACCGGAAATTGATGCTCACAAAGGAGGCTTTACAGTCGCCGATAAAAGTCTTACGAGTAAGGAAATGTTGACTAGAGTTAATTGGTCATTACAAGGATTGACTCATACAAAAGACATTAAAGGCATTCACTCGGGATTAGAAGTTCGACCAGAGTGGCTCCAAGTACTAACTCTTGCATTTGGTGAAGGATTACAAGATAAAGCAATTGCAGAGCGAATGTGTGTATCTGAAAGAATGGTGCGCCATTATTGGAGTAAGCTACAAGATGCTTTAGAAGTTTACCCCGAAGAGGGGAAAAATATCAGAATCCAAACACAAATGAGAGCTAGAGAAGAAGGATTAATTGATTAATTCTTGGTAGTTATTAAAAACTAGCAATTAACAATTAGTAACCAGAAAATGACTCAGATTGTTACTTTGGAAAAAATCAAGGAGACAATTGCTAATTGGCGCGTAGGTGTACTACCAGGCATTATAGTTATTGCACTAGTGATTATCCTGCGCTCTATAGGTTCAATGCAATTCTTAGAGTGGCAGGCTTTCGACAGTTTCCTTGGTTTACGCCTCCAAGAACCTATTGAAGAACGTGTTTTAATTGTTGGGATTAATGAAAATGATATTCGGTCTGTAGGAGTGTATCCAATTCCAGATAAAGAGATTGCATTCATACTCAAAAAAATTCACTCCCTAGAGCCAAGAGTTATTGGTGTGGATATTTTTAAGGATTTACCGGTTGAGCCTGGTCATACGGAGTTACTTTCCACCTTTAAGGAAATAAACAATTTAATTGCTATTGAAAAAGTTTTACCAGAAACAATAGCTCCACCACCGGTATTGCCCTCTGAACGAGTCTGTTTTGCAGACCAAGTTATAGATAGTGATGGGAAATTGAGACGTAGCTTATTGTTAGTAAAATTTTTACCTGAAACATACAAAACATCCTTATCTCTATGTTTAGCAAAAGCTTATCTAAGTCATGAAAATATTAGTTTAGAAACCGGTTTTCAAGATACCGGTGCCATTAGGTTTGGAAATACTGAGTTACCTCGGTTTGTGCCCAACTTTGGTGGGTATGTCCACACGGATGCAGGAGGAGTCCAAATTCTGCTCAATTTTCGCAGTGGTCGAGAACGATTTAGGATGGTCACCCTGGGCGATATCAAAACAGGAAATTTCGATCCTAGTTGGATACGCGATCGCATTGTTATAATTGGCATGACAGCCCCTAGTGTTAAAGACTTTATCACGACTTCCGCAATTACATCTACCAAACCAGCACCAGGGCGAGTTTACGGGGTGGAAATTCAAGCTCATGCTGTTAGCCAAATTATCAGTGCTGTACTTAATTCTAGACCGTTACTAAAAACTTGGTCTGAATTTTCGGAGTATTTATGGATAATTGGCTGGGGTGTACTAGGTATTAATTTTGCTTGCCTGAGAAAATCTCCGTTTGTCAACTTTTTATCTGTTGGCATTGCTAGCACATTTTTAATACTTATAAGTTATGTACTCCTGACTTTGGGTTTGTGGGTTCCAGTAATACCAACACTACTTGTTTTCGTCTTAAACGGCGTAGGACTTATGGCTTTATATCAATATGACCAAGTTTTACAGTCTAAAATTAACTCCCGCCAAGCGATCATTGAACGCACGTTTGAAATGATTCATAATGGACCCTTGCAAACCCTCGCTAAAACGTTGAAGTATGTCCGAGAGAGGAACTTGCCGACAAATGAGTTGTTATCAGAACTGGAAAAAGAGCTTGAAAAACTCAATTATGAATTACGAGGCGTTTACGAATTTTTACAAGCAGAACCTCTAATTCAAGATAATAGCCTTTACTTAGGAAGAGGGCTAGAACTCGATTTACGCGACCCGATCCAAGAAGTTTTGTATCAAGTTTATCTATATACCTTACAGCGGGATTTTCCCTGCTTCAAAACTATCAAGATCAAAATTCGTTCATTTGATCCCATAGATGATCAGTACTTGAACCTTGAACAAAAACAGGGACTTTGTCGATTTTTGGAGGAAGCTTTGTGCAACGTTGGAAAACACGCTATTGGCGTTACCCGCCTTGAAGTGTCTTGCAAACAAAAAGAAGGTTTTTACACTCTCAGCATTTTAGATAACGGCTCAGGAATTAATTCCTCCAGAGAAGGTCAAGGAACACAGCAATTTAAAAACATAGCCAAACAGCTTAACGGAAATTTTCGACGATTTTCCCTTTCTCCTCACGGTACTCTTTGTGAGTTATCTTGGCCCGTACCAAAGTATTGGTGGTAGTGATTCGTATACAATTCTCTTACTAAGAGCATTTTTCAACCTAGAAAGGAATACAATATGAGTGGCAGACAACAAAGCGGAAACAATGGGGACGCTAGCAAGAGTGAACCATTAGATGAATACATCCCATTGGGAGGCGGTGACTATATGGAAAAAAGTTCCGGTAATCCGGTTGGTAAAGAGGAAATTGTACCAGAAGATAAATCCGAAAAAGGTAATGGATCTAGGGATTCAAAACCTACATCTTAAAAAAAGGTTTTTACTGGGCTTATTAGCGCTACAATGAGTAATGGTTTAAAATATGCGCTTGTTAGCGAGCTTTCTCTAATCGAGACTCGCTATCTTAAAACTTGTATTTTTGCTACCCATTTTTAACTTAAATTTAAGCACTATTGTTTATTGGCAAATAGTGGATGATATTGCCCGATACGATTCGGATAACCACTCTTCACTTATCTTGTGGTCTGGGAAAAGACGAGATTTCTCACTTTCGCCTTTCTCTCTCCCGAACGGTATTGACTTATTACCCTCATATAGTCTGAGTTTATAGAGGTTTTATGGAAGCGTTTATGGAAGAGGATATCAAACGATACCAAATAATTAAATCTCTTAATGAGTTACCTGTTAGAAAAATTTATGCACGTCCAATGCACATAAGGACTTATTGGAGGAAGGACAATGATTTCTTCGTCGAAAAAATTATATTAACTGTGGGTAAAGCCCTAAAAGAGTCGGAAATAGAAGATGCTAAGTCTCGGCACAATAACATAGAAGAATACTTTGGGCTAACTCAAAAAGAACTGTTTAGTGTATTAATCGAACTTTACGGGGGTCAGCAAGGGTATTATGTCGTCGATTTAAAGAATCGCCAGTACTTCCATTGTAAAAATTATGAGGATATGGAAGTCAAACTCGAAGAATTAGGCTGCAAGCCTGTGGAGTATTGACTGGGAATTGGGCATTGGGCATTGGGAATTGGGCATTGGGAATTGGGCATAAGGTTTAGGAGTAAAAAAGGCTTATTCGAGCATTATTTTATTTATCTTTAAAGATTTACCGATATATTTCTTTTCCTCTGCCCCGTGCCCAATGCCCCATGCCCCATACCTATTGCCCAACCATTCTGCAGAAATGATAGTATTATCCTAAATGGTTAAGAATGTGTGCTACGTGTTGTATAACAATATATAGCAGGTGTACCTTATGGGAAACAACCGGAATGACCTTTATCTCTGTACTACTTGAAATAAAATGCAGATAACATTTTTAGGGACAAGTTCCGGTGTACCTACGCGATCGCGTAATGTTTCAAGTGTAGCCTTGAGACTACCCCAACGTGCTCAAATGTGGTTGTTTGACTGTGGCGAGGGTACTCAGCATCAAATTATCCGGAGCGATCTCAAAATCAGCCAACTCTCTCGAATTTTTATCACTCACATGCATGGTGACCATATCTTTGGCTTAATGGGTTTACTAGCCAGTTGTGGTTTAGCTGGGAATGTAGAACGTATTGATATTTACGGTCCACCAGGCTTAAATGACTACCTACAATCAGCCTCACGTTACTCTCATACCCACTTTTCTTACCCTCTCAAAGTTCACAGTATTCGTCCAGGGGTGATTTACGAAGACGATGAATTTACGGTCACCTGTGGTCTTTTGCATCATCGCATTACCGCTTTTGGTTACCGAGTAGCTGAAAAAGATCGAGCAGGACGCTTTGACGTAGAAAAAGCTCAAGCACTGCAAATTCCTGCTGGTCGGATTTATGGTCAACTTAAACGCGGTGAAACCGTCACTCTATCCGATGGACGAGTCATTCGCGGTGCTGATCTGTGTGGGCCAACGGAAATTGGACGTAAGATTGCTTATTGTACAGATACGGTTTATTGTGATGGTGCAGTTGAATTAGCAACCGATGCAGATGTACTAATTCATGAAGCCACCTTTGCCCACCAAGATGCGGATATGGCTTTTCAAAGATTGCATTCCACAACCACTATGGCAGCGCAAACAGCTTTAGCGGGGGGAGCTCATCGCTTAATTATGACTCATTTCAGTCCTCGCTATACTCCAGGAAATCCTCTGGAGTTCAAAGATCTCCTTGACGAGGCTCGCGCTATTTTCCCTAATACAGATATGGCTTATGATTTCATGAACTATGAAGTCCCAAGGCGTCGAGAAAAACAGTTATCAGTGAACAGTTATCAGTGAACAGTTATCAATTAACACCGCAAGATACACCTAAGTGATAACTGAGCCTGTGACTGGAGAGTTTTTGTGAAATTTACAAAATCTTTAATTTAAAGGTTCATGATCATCGAATTTTGCATAGAGTTGTAAATTTTTGTTAAGTAAACAAATACACATTGATTTATTTATAAATGTATATATTTGATAGCTCTATGCTTTTTGTGGGCAGTTTTATTATACAAGGTTGCTGGATTCTTACACCTATGGTTATGAATAAGATACAAAAACTTTGATAGTAACTATTTAACCAATGAGCCCAGATAATTGAACTATGAGTCTTGACATACACATTGGTATACAAAGCATTCGGTCGTAGCATGTCAATGTGTATATCGAGATATTTATATACAAAAAGTTTGATAAACTTAGAGACTGTAATCAGGTATCATACCGAAAATTACTAAAGTATCAGCTAAATTTATAACCAGAACCAAAAGCGTTAAAAATATTGTATAAAAAATTTCTTAATGTACTATAAAACCAAAAGTATATATAGTAAAGATTGATTGAGAGGGTTGACTATCCTAATCTTGTCACTTTAGCTTGGGATGAATCACGAAGAATCTCGTCAGAAAGATTCTTACTTTTGGTGGTTGTCCTCTAGAAAAAAGTCAATTATGGATTTATGTCTAACTCTTGAATTCTTTAAGAAACTCCACTTTGAACACAAGGCTAAAAATGTCTCCTTTTTTACTCAATTTTAGAGAAGAGTGAGTAAAAGAAGCCATAGGCTCGTAGCCAATCAGGCTTTGTGTTTGCGAGAAAATTTTTAATGGCTAGACTTTTTCAAGGAAGAAGAACCTAGATGAATACAAAGAAAATATTAGCTTTTGCGCAAGTCTAGTCATAACCAAATTATTTATCAAAGAAGTTTTCTCCAAATCTTGTAAATTGTTCGATATTAGAGGATTTTGAAAGTGGCTGATACTAGTCTAGAACATGGTTCCAAGCAAGGTCGATTGATTGTTTTGTCACCACACAGCACTATTAATATCAGACAAGCCTTTACAATTGTGCATCGTAGGCGCTTCCTCATCTTGGGTGTCTCCTGTGCAGTCATATCTGTGGGTACTTTTTTGGCGTTAACTACAAAACCAACGTACCAAAGTTCTATGCAGATACTAGTGAGTTCTCACTCTAATAAAGGTGTAGACAGTACGTCTCAAAAAAACAATGTCAAAATCATGGACTACACCCAGCTAATGGTCAGTTCTATGATGATAGAGAAGGCTGTGGATTTGCTCCGTTCTAGCTATCCAAATATTACAGTAGAAGAGATTAAAGGAAAGAACGGTAAACAAAAATATCTCGTTATCAAAAAAATAGAGGAACACAGAGAAGCTAATCAACTTCTCAGTCAATTACTTGATGTTTCTTTTAAAGGAAATGATCCACTTAAAACCCAAAAAGTACTTCAAGTTTTGGAGAAAGTTTATATTGACCATAACACAGAACAACAAAAAGAACGTTTAGCAAAAGGTCTTTCTTTATTTAACGATCAACTGCCTAAAATTAAAAATCAGCTGATTCAATCTGAAAAGAATTTGCAGCAGTTCCGTCAGAAAAATAATTTACTTGATCCAGAAAAACAAGGTAAACTTCTTCTACAATCTCTTGCTGATACTAGAAAACAACTACGAGTCGTTCGCGCACAAATCCAAGACGCAAAAGCACGCAACAATTATTTACATAAACAACTAACTTCCCTGCACCAAAAAACAGTCGTTTCCTCTGTTGCCAATCAGTCAAAAAATGTCCAAACACTACTCGATGAAATTCATCACACTGAAGAAGCTTTAGCTCAAGAAAGACAACGTTATACAGACGACTCACCAGTAGTAAAAACATTGCTACAAAAACACGAGAGCCAAATGGCAGTGTTGCGTGAAGACGTTGGGCGATCTTCCAAGGGCAGTGGTAGTGCTGACTCCCTTGGACAGTCTCCGCAAACGTTGCTGCCAGCTAAAGCTGTTGAGGAAACATCAGGTAAGCCATCTCCCTTAACGAATTCGTCCGCTAACCTTTCTGAAGGTAACCAGCAAGGTGGCGAAAGGTTGATGACCACTCCCATAGATAAAGTTTCCAAAGTAGTTGAACGACGAAATGTAGGATCGTCTAAAATTCAAGTTTCTTTTACTACGCAAGTGCCTTCAAATAATTTATCACCTTCTGGAACCGAGAATATTGCAATGACGCAAGTCCAGATAGCAGGGGTTAACCAAAAGATGGTAGAAGATTTAATTGATGTACAAAAAACTGAAACAGGACTAACTGCTAATGAAAAAAGTTTAGTTGAGTCAGAGCAACAAATTAATTCTGAGCTTAGCAAATACCAAAACCTAATGGCACAGTATAAGCGCCTACTACCAGAAGTGGAAACTAATCGTAAAACACTTGAAAAACTTATAGCCGCGCAACATTCTTTGGCACTCAAAATTGCTGAAGAAAACTTGAATTTGGAAGTGTTAGAACAACCACAGCCAGGAATTTCCCTAGGAAGTAACAGATTATTATTTTTATTTGGGGGGATACTCCTTGCACCAGTGTTAGGTATTGCAGCAGGTTTACTACGTGAATTTTCAGATGATACGATTCATTCTCCACAGGATTTGCGCAACCTGATAAATGTACGCTTACTAGGAACAGTACCAAAACTTCCACTGCCGCTAAAGAAAAGGAAATTTTTCAGCCTTCCTCGTGGAGCGCAAACCTCACCGTCAAAATCGTTAAAAGTTACTTCTAACGATAACTTCCTTGATATCTACAATTTTTTACCTGCTCATGAAACGCTAGATATAGCATTTCAAAATATTCAAAATGTCCAATCTGCAGATTCATATAAATCTTTAATGTTAACTTCAGCCCTAGCAGGTGAAGGTAAGTCAACTTTAATCCTAGGATTGGCGCTGAGTGCAACACATATGAATAGACGGGTACTGATTGTTGATGCTAACTTGCGCAAGCCAAACCTGCACAAAATTTTAGAAATTCCTAATGAATGGGGGTTATCTCTGTTATTGATCGATGAAACATTAAGTAACTTCAGAGACTATATCCAGCCTATTCACCCTTCTATTGACGTTTTAACTGCTGGACCGGTAGCTGAAGATCCGGTAATGGTACTAAGTTCTTCTCGGATGCAACAATTAGTCAATTTGTTTAAGCAAACCTATGATTTAGTACTGATAGATACTTCTTCTATTCTAGATACTGTAGATGCTAGACTTGTCGCCAGCACATGTGATGCAATTGCGATGGTTGCTCGCCTAGGTAAGTTAACCCAAGCTAAACTAACTCAAGCAACAGAGATTTTTAGCGATAGTAAGTTAAATTTAATTGGCATTATCGCAAATGAAGTTAGCTTAAACCAAAAGAAGCCCCACATCTGACCCCGTTCGCGTAGCGTCTCGCAGAGAAGGGGCAGTGTGGGATGAATTTTGGGGCAGTGACGAAACCACCCCCAGTCGAGGTTGACTACCACTCAACCAGGATGCGGGGTGGTTGATAGCGGAGCTCTCTTCGAGTCATCGAGCGTCGGAGTTGCCATGCTCTGGAACGGGTAGCCGATCAATATAATCCTCGATAATTTGGGTCATTGTTTTGTCTTTTTTTTGAGCGTATAACCGTAACTTATCTAACCTACGCGCACTCATCCTAATATTTAATGTTTTTTCTTTCATGATAGCAGTACAACGCCAGTACGCTTATGCTATCATAAACGACTGATGGTAAAGCCTAAATCGCTAACCACATACCGCACCTTGAAAACTGAAGATATGGGGTTTCACCGGGAAGTAAATGGATGAGTGCGAACTACCTCCGGTGTGTAAAATCTTCAAGGGAAATAGGTAGTCGGGAAGTGCTTGTCATTCAAGGGTCGGGCGGGGCACGTTCCTGACCTTAAACAGCAGGACTGGGAAAGGCAACCGAGTACCAGGAATGAAGTTCTGCGAGTTCTGCGCAAGCTAGCTACCGCGTCTAAAAACGGTGTTGATGGGACGGCAGAAGCCCACACTCACTGCTTGCAGGAGAGTGGGAGTGTCACTAATTCTTAACGCAGCCAGTGATATGGGTGTGGGATCACCCCAATAAAATACCCACTCCGCGACAATTTATGAACGGCTATTCAGCAGCCTTTCAAACTGTCGTGAGATTCTCACTCCCCTATATTATTTTTGTGAGACAACAGCAACATTTGTTCAAAGACTTTTGAAAGAGTCGTTTGAAAACGCTGTTTATGCTTGAGTTTTAAAAAAGGTCGGACTATTTGGGAAACTATACCACGCCCATTTCTGTCATCTATGACTTTAATTGTACGTAGAGTATTAAGCTGTAATTCTTTTATTACCATCAATTCAGAAATCCCAGTTGCAGCTACACCGCTTTCAACAGCTGCTTTTGTCATCTCGCCACTATTAAACACTAAAATCACATTCAGTTCACTAAGATCAATTCCTAAAGACAGCAAAGCTTCCTCAAACCTTTGCTGTGTACCCGATCCCGGCTCTCTCATCACCCAAGGCGTTTCAGTCAATTCTGTGACGGAAATTTCTAGACGCTCGTACCAAGGATGGGATTTACCAACAACAACTTGTAAGCGATCGCTCCCCACAACTTCTTGTTCTAAACAACCTTGAAGCGTTGGTTTAACATCTCCTTCTATCAAACCCAAATCAAATTGTCCTGTTGCTGTACCGACACAAATCTCTTCCGTATTGGCGAGAGTACAGTTAATCTGAATACCAGGGTATTCGCGCTTAAACTCACTAATCTTACCAGGAAGCCAATAATTTCCAATAGTCAGGCTTGAACCTAATTTCAATTCCCCCCTTTGCAGATTGTTTAATTCCCTTAGTCCACGCTCAGTTAAAGTGACATGGTCAAGAATTTTGTGTGCCTCTACTTGTAGTAACTTTCCAGCTTCAGTGATCTCAATATGACGACCAATCCGATGGAAAAGTTTTACTCCATATTCTTGCTCTAAGCTTTGAATCGCCGCGCTAACAGCGGGCTGAGTAATGTAGAGCATCTCCGCTGCACGCGTAAAGTGCAGATGTTCCGCTACAGCTATGAAAATTCGTAGCTGCTCAAGCGTCATCCCTGCCATTTGAAGTATCCCTAAAACTAAGTGTTAAATTATTTATCAATCGTATTTATTATTTTGACAAAAAATTGTCACATTCTTTTGTTTTTTAATGGCCCTATTAACGATGAATTGCCTCGCATCCATTAACCTATTTGATTACGAAAAGCTAGCCACTGAGCATTTATCTCAAATGGCACTTGATTACTACAACAGTGGTGCTGGAGATGAGATAACGTTACGGGACAATCGTGCTGCTTTTGAGCGGGTCAAACTTAGACCTCACGTGCTAGTTGATGTAAGCGTTCGTAACCTTACGACAAAGGTATTAGGACAGTCTCTCCAACTACCTTTGCTGATCGCTCCTATGGCATTCCAATGTCTTGCTCATCCAGAGGGAGAACTTGCTACAGCTTCAGCTGCATCTAAGGCAGGTGCAGGTATGGTGCTTAGTACAATGGCGACAAAAAGCATGGAGGAGGTTGCAACAGTATGTCATAAGACAAAATCTCCCGCTCCGCAATGGTTTCAGCTTTATATACACAAAGACAGAGGAATAACCCGCGCTTTGGTAGAAAAAGCTTGTGCGACTGGTTACAAAGCACTGTGTTTAACTGTGGATGCACCAGTTCTAGGACGCCGGGAACGAGACAAGCGTAACCAATTTACTTTACCGTCAGGTTTAGAGTTGGCTAATCTTGTTAGTATATCAGAATTAAATATTCCCATACAACAGGGAGAATCTGGTCTTTTTACATATTTTGTCGAGCAGCTAGACCCCACATTAACTTGGCGGGATCTAGATTGGTTACAATCTTTGTCTTCTTTACCTTTAGTGGTTAAAGGAATTTTACGTGGTGATGATGCAGCGCGTGCAGTAGAATACGGAGCAAAGGCAATTATTGTTTCTAATCATGGTGGTCGTCAGCTAGATGGTGCGATCGCCAGTCTTGATGCTCTAGAGGACGTAGTAAACGCTGTAGATAATCAGGCTGAAGTGATGGTAGATGGAGGTATTCGTCGAGGCGTTGATATTCTCAAAGCACTAGCTCTGGGAGCAAAAGCTGTACTTATCGGGCGTCCTATATTATGGGGCTTAGCTGTCGGGGGAGAAGCAGGCGTCGCTCATGTCATTGAAATTTTACGAGATGAGCTAGATATTGCTATGGCGCTAAGTGGTTGTACGAGTGTAGATCAAATTGATCCTAGCTTGATAGTCGAGGGGAAAGAGGAATGGGGGAGTGGAGGATGGGGAGTAGGGGGTTAAAATTCCACAAGCGCACATTTGTCTTCACTTTACTCGTGATAGCTGCAATAGGATTTATCTGGTGCATTCACTTATTAAAACCACCATCGGAGGATTTTTGTACTGGTGAAGGATATTTGCCTTCTAACTCTCCTCTTGAAACGATTCATGCTATCAAAGTTGTTATTGAACCGTGGCTAGGTGAACACCAAGTTTACGGAATTTTTCAGATTGATAGCCATAAATCCCCTCCTGGTCATCCGGTTATACTCACAGTTGTGGGAGCAGGAAAATACTGTGAAACGACAAATCCTATTGGTCAACATTTTCAAGGAATAGATGCTGCTCCTGGTTACTACTTAACGAAACACTACGTTAGGACTCGTTCAGTCTTGTGGAGCGCTATCCACGGATTGTTAAATAAATTACAACAACCACAAAACTGGACACTAACTTACGCAAAGTGAACGCAATTAACCACCGCCTTGTATATCTAGCTGTCCATATACGTTGATATTGAATGTAAATTCAATATTGATATAATTTTGGGCATATGCTGTGGGTAAAGGCCCAAACGGTGCGGCTCGTTTGATAGCATTAAACGCTGCTTGATCTGTACCGCTGAATCCAGAGGGTTGTATAAGCGCCAGATTGCTTATTGCACCTGAGCGATCAACAGTGAACCGAACCACTGTTTTCCGGGAAGAATCAGTGAATTCAGGTATCCACTGCTTCCTGACTCGAGCTTGCAAGTGAGATAGGTAAGTTGCCAGACCTGTATCTTTACGCGCATCGATACCCGATTCACTTTGATTGAATCGGTTGGAATTAGGCACCGACGCCAAAGAATTTCCTCCCAAATCACGAGTAGATACACTTACAGGACCACCTAATCGACTTGCTGCACCTGATTTTGAAGATGGGTGAACTTGAGATTGCGATCGCGAAGAAGTCCTAGTCTCAAGTGGTGAAGTTGTAGGTTTTGTGGCGACTCGTGTCTTATTACCATTATGAGCCAAAGGTTTTGGATCTGTAGTTGTAGATGTGTTGGCTGTTTGAGAAGGTTTCAGTTTTGGTGGTGTACTTGTATGTATAGCTTCAGCTTGCTCAGGTTTAATTGCTGTGGTGTTAGGTGCAGCTACAATTTTTTGTGGTTTTGTGATTGGTGCTGTTGTGGGTTCAACTGAGGGTTTTGGTTTGGACGGTGTAGCTTCAGTTTGTTGAGGTTTGGTTAATGTAGTGGTAGGTGCAACTGCAATTTTCCGAAGCTTTGAGATGAGTTGTGTTTTTGAAGGTTCAGCTGATGGTTTCGGGGTTAGTGGTGTGGTATCTGGTGTAGCTTCGGTTTCTTGAGGTTTGGTTGGTGTAGTGGTAGGTGCGGTGGCTATTTTCCGTAGCTTTGAAATTAGTTGTGTTGTTGTAGGTTCAACCGAGGGTTCCGGGTTTGGTGGTACCGCTGTTTCTGGAGATTTGGGTGGTGTAGTGGTAGATGCAGGGGCAATTTTCCTCAGTTTTGTGATTGGCAGTGCTGTGGGTTTAACTGAGAGTTTAGGGTTTGGCAGTATAGTATTTGGTCTAACTGCTGTTTGGACGGTTTTGCGCGGTGTTGCGGTACTTGGTGCAATTGCTGCCTGCGATTTTTGGGGGGGAGTTGGTTGTTTTAGCTCTGGTGGTGATCCTTGTGCTGATCGAGATCCTGATGGCTTGAGCGATGATGTTCCTCCTGATCTAGCAACAGAAAGAGGCTTTGTAGGATCTGCTTTCCCACCTGCAACAGAATCTTTGGTAGCTCGCCGTGAGGTTTCTGGAGGTGTTGTTGTTTGATTAGGAGGAACTTCAACATACTCGATTGGTATGGAGTCGCCAAGTTTTTGCTCACGTGCGAAAGTTCTAAGCCAATATATGCTTCCTAGAAAGATGATAAAGTGCAGCAGCAAGGAGGCAACCACGCCAAAGACCAAATCTTCAGAACGGTTATATCTGTAGGACTCAAGTATATGAGACTTAGTCATTTTTTAGTGCGTTCTAGACAGCAGCTTCAAAAGTCTATCAACAGTTTGACATTTCCAAACCCTTGCAACTCACATTCCGCAGGTTAAATTCAAATTTCTTCGCTACAGGGTTTAGCTTATGATCAATGGTGAAGTTTGGTTCCATTTGCCAGAAAATACAAAACTTTCCAAGCTTTTGCGATTACGCGGCGATCGCTCTCGTTCAAGATATTTTTCAGTTAGGGTTTCGGGGTTGCCTAAATAACCTAATGCGATCGCTGCCACCGGCTCATAAACCTGAGGAATGTTGTATACTTCTTTAGCCCTAGGTACATTAAATCCTGCCATTTGGTGGATAAATAACCCCAATGACGTTGCTTGTATCGCTAATTGAGCAGAAGCAGCCCCCACATCATGAAGAGCGTGGCGATTTTCTACACCATTCCGCTCAAAATTAAGCTTTGCTACCGATAACATTAATACTGGGGCATTTTTTGCCCAGGGCTGGTTGCCTTCCGCTAGGCAGCTTAATAGAAGATCAAATTCAGCCTGATTATCTCTCGTAGCTACTATATAACTCCACGGTTGCTCATTATACGAAGAAGCAGCCCACCTTGCAGCTTCTAAAACACTGAGTAATTTTTCTTGCTCAACAAGCCGTTCTGAAAAAGCTAGAGGACTCCAGCGTTTTGATATTAAATCGTGAACAGGGTACTGAGTATCAGCTGATTTATTTACAACTGAATGATCAACATTGTGCATTTGACAGTTAATGTAAAGTTATTTTTCCTTTAATTAAGGATAAAGATGGCTGATGTGCTTATCCTCTAGCTAAGGATTGAAATTGCTAGATAGCTACCTTTTAGATAAACTTTTAAGTACTCCCAGAAAACCTAAGAGCCCTATTTTCAAAATCTATATTATTTCATAATCTATATTATGTATTATCTGTTGCCTACTCACAAAAACTCTGGTGCAGTACCTTGTGTAGCGTAATCAGTAAGGCTTGCGTCGTGAAGGGTTTAGGCAAAAATTCTTGTATGCTAAGATTGATTTTGTGAGTATTAGACCAATTTGGCATAAGCCCACTCATAGCAATAATTTGTATTTTCGGGTTAATACGTTGCAATGTAAGAATTGTGGTATAACCATCTATACCTGGCATCATAAGATCAATTAACACTAAATTAATATCATCTTTGCATTGAGTATAGAGTGAAAATGCTTGAACACCATCATTAGCAGTTAAAACTCTATAGTTATGTTTTAAGAGTGTAGTTTTAGTAATTTCACAGATTGTAGCCTCATCATCTACGACCAAAATGAGTTCACCATTACCGTTTGGTAGTTCTCCATCTGCTGTGCTTTGGGGTTCAGTCAATTGACCACTTGGCAGATATACTTTAAACGAGCTACCTTTTCCTAACTCACTATAAACATTTACAAAACCGTTATGATTTTTAATAATACCTATTGCAGTGGAAAGACCTAAACCAGTTCCTTTACCTAGATCTTTCGTAGTGAAAAAAGGGTCAAATATTCGGTCTATAATTTCCGGTGCAATGCCAGTTCCTGTATCAGTAATAGTAAGCAAAATGTAGGGACCTACCTCAGCATCAACATGCATACGAGCATAGCTTTCATCAACCCAAAAGTTCTCGGCACTGATGGTTAATAGACCACCATCTGGCATAGCATCGCGAGCATTTACTACTAAATTCATCAACACCTGATGTAGTTGAGTCGCATCTGCAAAAACAGTCCAAAGATCGGGTTCTATATTAGTTTGAGTTTCAATAGATTTTGGGAAGGTTCTTTGAGCAACTTGTGCTACGTCAGAAAGTAAATGCCTAACTTGAACAATAGTGCGACTGACTGCTACTCCTCGACGAGTAAATGATAGAAGTTGCTTGACTAAATCAGCACCTCGCTTTGCACTACCTTCGAGCATCTTCAGTAGTTCCTGAGTACTCTCATCAAGTGTAGGTAACTTGAGAGGGAGTAGTTGAGCAACAGCCAAAATAGGAGTGAGGATATTGTTAAAATCATGTGCAATGCCTGAAGCCAGAGTGCCGAGGCTCTCCAGACGTTGGGCACTAAGAAACTGTGCTTCAAGTTGTTTTTTCTCAGTAATATCAGTGCTGACAGTCAGAATTGATTTTGGATTACTTGACTCATCGCGCACAATAGTCGAGCGACTTAAGACAATGACATCTTTACCACTTTTTGTGATTTGCTGCAACTCACCCTGCCACTTAGCTTCTTTGGTCAACATTGCTTGCATGACTTCAAATGCAGCTAAAGGTTGCTCATATCGGTATAAAAGATCAGTTACATCTCTGCCAATGACTTCTGCTGCTTCCCATCCATACAAACGCTCAGCACCCTTGTTCCAGAATAATATATGGTACTCCAAGTCTTGAACAAAAATAGCATCAGTGGCAACATCTAACAAAGCAGCTTGTTCGCGGATTTGTTGCTCTGCTTCCTGTAAAGCCTTTTCTGCAATATGCCGTTTATGCCGTTCCTGCGCCTCACGCATCTCGCGTTCTACGGCCGGAACCAAACGCGCAAGATTGCCTTTAATCAAGTAATCGTGGGCTCCAGCTTTCATTGCAGCAACTGCAGTGTCTTCACCAATTGTACCGGAAATGATAATGAAGGGTAAATCTAAGTTTTGGCTTTGCAAAACTTTAAGAGCTTCCAATGCACTAAAAGCAGGTAGACTGTAATCTGCAATCACGATATCCCACAGGTGTTCGTCGAGAGCTGCCAGCATAGTGTCTGGGGTATCGACTCGAACATAGTCTACAGTGTAGCCTCCACGACTTAGTTCCCGCAGAGTCAAGAAAGTATCATCTTCAGAATCTTCAACAATCAAAACACGGAGATGAAAGTGCATCTAGGCTACCTCACTAAATAGGTGGTGGTTCGTTCATCAGTAACCAGTACATCCCCAATTGCCGGATTGCTTCGCTAAATTGGATAAAATCGACTGGTTTACGAATGTAACTGTTACACCCCAAGTTGTAACTATTTAACATATCTTGTTCTTCGCTGGATGTAGTTAGAATCACTACTGGCAGCAGTCTAGTGCGTTCGTCTCCTCGTAAGCGACGCAATACTTCAATTCCATCAACACGGGGCAATTTTAGATCTAACAAAATCACTGAAGGCTTAGCACTGATATTTCGACCAGCATAAGTTCCAGTCCCAAACAGATAATCTAGAGCTTCTACACCGTCATGAGCGACTACGATCTCATTGATAATTTTGTTGCGCCTAAGAGCTCGAATAGCCAAAGCTTCATCATCAGGATTATCCTCCACGATCAAAATCATTTTGTTGCTCAAGATCATCCCCTTGCCTCCTCTGCTACTAATGTAAAATAAAAAGTAGCTCCTCGTTCCACAGATCCTTCTGCCCACACTCGACCGCCATGGCGATGGACGATTCGTTGCACTGTAGCTAGTCCAATACCATTACCTGGAAATTCATGCATCCCGTGCAAACGCTGAAAAGGTCCAAATAATTTGTTGGCATAAGTCATATCAAAGCCTGCGCCATCATCACGAACAAAGTATACTGGAATATCCGTTTCGGTATTGGTTGCACCAAACTCAATTCGTGCTTGGGCGTGTTTTGATGTAAATTTCCAAGCATTATTTAGCAAGTTCACCAATAACACTCGCAACAGGCGGATATCCCCTTGAGCTAGGAGTCCTGCTTGGATGACAAAGTCTACACGCCGCTCTGGCTGACTATGCTGGAATTCATTACAGATGCTGCTAGCTAACAAACTCAGATCTACAGGTTCCAATTGTATATCGCTGCGTGTTACCCGAGATAGATTCAGTAGGTCATCGATTAATTGTCCCATCCGTTGGGAGGCTCCTCGAATTCTCCGGAGGTAGTCCTGCCCCATAGCATCTAACACATCATAGTAGTCTTCTAGCAAAGCTTGGCTAAAACCGTCAATACTTCGTAAAGGAGCACGCAAGTCATGAGAGATAGAGTAGCTAAAGGCTTCTAACTCTTTGTTCACTGCTTGTAGTTCAATGATTGTTCGTTGTAGCCCCTGATTTAGAGATTTGACTTCCTGCTCAGCCTGTAAACGTTCTAGTACTTCAGCCTGTAACTCAGCTAAGAGTTCTGCATGTTGAAGAGCTACCCCCAGATGGCTAGCAATTTGGCTGACGAATTCAATTTCTATGGGCTGCCATTCTCGGGGAGCGTGACACTGGTGAATACAAAGTAATCCCCAAAGCTTTTGACCTTGCAAAAGTGGTACTACGAGATTAGCTCGAACCTGAAATTGCGACAAAACTCTAATATGACAATCACTTAAACCATAACTATATATATCTGCAACTGCCTGAACACGACCCTGTTGATAATAAATTGCAAACTGCTCTCCAAAGCAGTGATCGTGAACTTTTTGCCCCATAGCTGGTCTAAAAGCTGGATCTACGTCTTCAGACACAAATTCCCCATCATCCGCGCCTGAATCTGGATAGAAGCGAAACATCCCCACTCTATCTGCCTGCAATAGTTGGCGAACTTCCGTAGCTGTAGCTTTAAAAATTTTTTCTAAATCTAGGGGCTCCCTCAGGCGAGTAATTACACGGAACAGCGTTTTCTGCTGCTCGACTTGAAAATGCGCTTGATTTCTTTGTTTTTCTAAATGTTGGAGTTCGCCTGCTAATATCTGTTGAATTTCTTCAAATGCCGCTTCATTTCGACATAAACCCCGCAGCTTTACCAAGATCTCTGGATTCATAAAAACTTTTAGCTATATAGCGGATTACATCTTGATGCAGAATACAACATCTTTCAAAAGCTAACAACTGTTTGCCTCTTGGCTCTATATGTTTAAATCAAGCAATGTGAGTGTTACGTAGCAAAGGGTTCGCACACAAGTGCTTTAGTTCTTTTGAACAATTAAATCGATATTAAGTATTATGTGGCATAAATTCTTTGAGAACATAATATTCATGAAATTTTAAGCTGTTGAAGTTATGATAGTGTATGGCTGCTAATATTGCCGACACTGTTGTTATCCGTAGGAATTGTATATTTTATTTTCTAGAACTGCCTAAGTGTCCTTGTGTCGTGGGGATTAGATATCCCCGTGTTCTCTTCAGATGACGCTTAGTTTTCGACAGATTAAACTGTAAATAATATTACATCAGGTTACTTGTAGCAATGGTTACTTTTTCTCTATCTTAGCATACTTAAACACAGATAAAATCTAAATTCTAGATCAAAAACCAATTATGTCAGCTTATCAATCTAGTTGCGGTGAAACCGCCGATTTGATTATTGGTGTTGGCAATAAACAAAACCGTGACTTGCAGTACAATACTGCTCCTGTGGGTGCTCTTGCCAAACAAAAAGGAACTATATCTACCTTTCTTGCTCCTCTAACTCAGGATACATTTAAACAGGTTGTGGCGGAAGTTGAGCAAAAGTTAAAAATTGTAAATCAAACTCTATCCATGCTCGATTCCCAAGGGTTTGAAACAATCCTTCAAGAAATGTTGCATTCCATAACCTTAAAAACTGGGGAGTTATTAGGTGCAGATCGAACAACAATATTTTTATTAGATGAAGAAAAGAAAGAACTTTGGTCGATTCTGGCTGAAGGGGAAGGCGATCGCTCTCTAGAAATTCGCATTCCAGCAGATAAAGGTATTGCTGGTGAAGTTGCCAGCGATAAGAAAGTTATTAATATTCCCTTTGATTTTTACACAGATCCACGCTCAGTCTTTGCTCAACAACAAGAACAAATAACTGGGTATCGCACTTACACAATGTTAGCGTTGCCACTGTTAAACGAACAAGGACAATTAGTCGCAGTGGTTCAATTACTGAATAAATTAAAACGCCCTGACATTCCAGAAGCTCCTATTTCAGAACGTATTGATCCTCGAGGCTTTACTAGCACTGATGAAGAATTATTTCAAGAATTTGCTCCTTCTATCAGGCTGATACTAGAGTCGTCACGCTCTTTCTATGTAGCAACTCAAAAACAAAGAGCAGCAGCAGCGCTCATGAAAGCGATCAAGTCTTTGAGTCAGAGCAGCCTCGATCTAGAAGAAACACTCAAGCGAGTCATGGATGAGGCAAAAGAATTGATGAATGCCGATCGCAGTACTTTATGGTTGTTAGATCCTGATGCAGATGAGTTGTGGACAAAAATCACTCAAGACGATGGCTCAACTAAGGAATTGCGTGTACCAGTAGGCAGAGGTTTTGCAGGTATTGTCGCTGCATCTGGCAAAAGGCTCAACATTCCCTTCGATCTCTATGAGCATCCAGATTCGGATACAGCAAAAAAAATGGATATAGCTAATGGCTATCGTACCTGTAGCTTACTCTGTATGCCTGTATTCAATGCCGATCGCCAATTGATTGGTGTGACACAGTTAGTAAACAAAAAGAAACCTGGTGATTTTCCTATTTATGACCCCAGTTTATGGCCAAAAGCTCCTGAATGTTTTCAGGCTAGTTTTGACCGCAATGACGAGGAGTTCATGGAGGCGTTTAATATTCAAGCAGGTGTAGCGTTGCAAAACGCTAAGTTGTTCGCGACTGTTAAACAGCAAGAACAAATGCAACGAGATATTCTCCGGAGTCTCTCAAACGGCGTCATTTCTACTAATAAAAGTGGACAGATTATAGCCGCTAATGAAAGCGCCAAACGCTTGCTTGGTTTGGAAGCAGAAGAACGTTTAGAAGGTAAATTAATCACTGATATTATCAGCATTAAAGAAAGCGATTTTAGCAAGTGGTGTCAAGCTGCTTTGAATGCAGCCGAGTCAAAATATCGCGAGCAGTACTATCCTGATCGCACTCTTGTCTCAACTAGAGAAAAGCACCGCAGTGTTAATTTATCAATTAACACAATCGCCGATGCTAGTGATCAGCAGCAAGTGCGTGGAGCGTTGGTAGTGATGGATGATATCAGCGACCAAAAACGCCTCAAGAGTACAATGTATCGTTATATGACCCAGGAGTTAGCGGAAGAATTATTGAAATTGGATGACGCTAAACTAGGGGGCGATCGCAAAGAAGTTTCGATTTTATTCTCTGATATCCGTGGCTACACCACTTTAACAGAAAACCTAGAAGCGGAAGAAGTGGTCAGTATGCTCAACGAATATTTTGAATCAATGGTAGAAGCTGTCTTTAAATATAAAGGCACTCTCGACAAGTACATTGGTGATGCCATCATGGCTGTGTATGGCTCCCCCTTAGCCTTACAAGAACACGCTTGGATGGCTGTGCAAACATCATTAGAGATGCGCGATCGCTTAAAAGAATTTAATGCACGTCGTTATGCAGATCACAAACCAAGAATTAACATAGGTATAGGGATCAACTCAGATACAGTCATTAGCGGAAATATTGGCTCTAGCAAGCGAATGGAATTCACCGCTATTGGCGACGGTGTTAATCTTGGCTCCCGCCTAGAAAGCATCAGTAAACAGTACGGCTGCGATATTATTATGAGTCATAATACTTATCAACCTTGTAAAGATTTTATTTGGGCTAGAGAACTAGATTACATTCGCGTTAAAGGTAGAAACGAGCCAGTCGCTATATATGAACTTCTGGGTTTGCGTTCCGACTCCATTAGTAGCGACAAACAGCAGGTGGTTGAGCACTATCATAAAGGGCGTCAGTATTATCAAAATCGCCAGTTCACCTTTGCCAAAAGTGAGTTCGCTAAAGTTTTAGAAATCAATCCAAACGATCAAGCAGCAACATTGCATCTGCGTCGTTGTCAACACTGGCTACAACAGCCACCATCTGAGGCGGATTGGAACGATGGGGTTTGGACGTTTAAAGATAAATAATGGGAATGGGGCATAGGGCAGGGTGTGGGGTGTGGGGTGTAGGGGAGGAAAAAATGCCTAAGCAGTACTAATTCCTTGCAGCTAGCAATTGACCTAGATAATTCTGCTCCTCTGCTCTCTCGCTCCCCTGCTCCCTGCCCCCTTCCCTTGCGAGTATTTTTCGTTAATGATAAAGATAGGATTAGGAGTGTGGCACCGCTAGTTTCCTCTGGGGCGCTACGCGCGATGCGAAAGTCAAAAATCAAAAGCCAAAAGAATTGTATTCCTGGCTGTTGCTCCATCTAAAAGACGTAGTATTCTTGCAATTTTTCGTTTTCCATAAATGAATTGGGGCTCGTGTCCCTGTTTATTTTTTTTTGGAATTTTGAATTTTGACTAGAGGCTAAGCGACACTCACTATCGATTACCAACCAACCATTACAATGGTATAATTCGTTACTCAGGGTTACCGAGCTATGAAACTGTCTCTCAAAGTAGTTGAAATCCTCTCACCTGAAGAACTTCGTCGTACCGTAACTCGTCTTGCTTCTCAAATTATAGAAAAGACTCGTGATTTATCTGACCTAGTGCTAATAGGGCTTCATACAAGGGGTGTGCCATTAGCGGAATTACTAGCGCGTCACATTCAAGCGCTTGAAGGTGTCCCAATAGATGTGGGAGCGTTAGATATTACATTTTATAGAGACGACCTTGACAAAATTGGATTGCGTACTCCTGCAAAAACTGATATTCCTTTTGACCTTACAGGGAAAACAGTGGTTATTGTAGATGATGTCATTTTCAAGGGTCGTACAATCCGTGCTGCTTTAAATGCGGTAAACGAATATGGTAGACCAGAAACAATTCGTTTGGCTGTGTTGGTAGACAGAGGACATCGTGAATTACCAATTCATCCAGATTTTATTGGTAAGAAACTTCCCACTGCTAAAGACGAGATTGTCAAGGTTTACTTACAAGAGCTAGACGGAAGAGATGCAGTGGAGTTAATTGGCGATTGAAAATGGGCATAGAGCAAGTGGGCATGGGGAAGAAATATTTTCATCCCCTAGTCGTAGGTGTCTTGAAAATAGGTGACAGCTACTACTCGTTGTTATAGCAAGTTCCCCTGCTCAGGGGGCTAAGAGCGGTTGGGTGTGTTCACAATAACTCTCTCTCATCAGACATCTTAGCTATACCTATCAGCACAATAAATCATCAGAAGGTTGCTGAATCGGTTACAATTTGTTACAAAAATACAAAGAACTTCTATAGAGAGTAGCCAAAACCAACATGTTAGGCGGACTTACTGGTTTTACAGATCCCAAAAGCACAGACTGGGGAGAGCGAATGCTCAACACAGTCGCTAGCCAAACGATTCGCCACCTGTTTACCAAAAGCGAGTCAGTGGAAGTCTCTGTTCGCTGCTTTCCTTCTAGCAAACTCTTGCAAGGGAGCATCGACAGCTTCAAAATGAATGGTCGTGGCTTGGTTATCCGCAAAGATTTTGCAGCCGAGGAAATTTCTATAGAAACCGATGCTGTTGCTATTGACTTTGGCTCCGTTCTAAGCGGAAAACTGCGCCTAAAACAACCAACCCAAGCAGTTGCTCAAGTGATTTTAACAGAAGCAGGGATCAATCAATCCTTTAAAGCTGAATTGGTTAGAAAGCGCTTGGAAAACTTGACCATACCAGCCTTGACAGAGATATCTGGTGGTCAACCAGTTACCTTTAGTGATGTGCAGGTGCAGCTATTACCTAAAAATCAGCAACGGATTTCTGCAAAAGCAGATTTAAATAATGGCGAACTCGTACCCATAACTATGACCTTAACTATAGGTATTGAGAAGCGTCGCCGCGTTTCATTTAAAAACCCTGAAATTGAACTTGATCAAGTCCCAGAATCACAACGGGATATTTCTCAAAAGTTAAGCTTAGCACTAGCAGAAATTTTAGATAACATGGTAGATTTAGATCGATTTGACCTTGATGGAGTAAAAATGCGGCTAAACCGCTTAGAAACGGATGGTCAAAGGTTGATATTTAGCGGTTATGCCGAGATAGAACGTATACCACAAAATCCTTAGATAAAGGAGATGTCTCGTGTCACTGAGAACTTCACCGCAGCAGTTGCAACGCGAGTTAGGGGTTGTAGGTGCAACTGTGATGGGTTTGGGTTCAATTATTGGTACTGGAGTGTTTGTCAGTATTGGCATAGCTGCTGGGATCGCTGGTAATGCAGTGGTCCTAGCTGTTGTTGTTGGCGCACTAGTAGCAACTTGTAACGGGCTAAACAGTGCGCAACTGGCTGCTAGTCATCCTGTCAGTGGTGGTTCTTATGAGTACGGTTATCGGTATCTGAATTCTTGGCTTGGCTTCACAGCAGGATGGATGTTTTTGCTTGCTAAAACTGCCTCAGCTGCCACGGCGGCTTTGGGTTTTGCTGGCTACTTACTGAATGCTATGGGTTTGAGAGGAAGCTCTTTGCTCATTCCTTTGGCTTTAGCGTCTGTTGTCATCCTAACGGGAATTGTTTTAAGTGGAATTCGTCGTTCTAATGTCGCCAATATTTTGATTGTATCTGTATCTGTACTATCTTTGATTTTTTTTATTGGGGCAGGAACTCCGTTTGTTTTAGCATCTGGTGCTGAACACTTCACACCTTTTTTTAAAAGCTCTATCGGCTCAGTATTTCATGCCAGCGCTTTGATGTTTGTCGCGTATACTGGTTATGGTCGCATTGCTACTTTAGGAGAAGAAGCTAAGGAACCGCGCAAAACTATTCCAAAAGCGATTATTATTACAATGATATTGACCATGCTGCTGTATGTAGTAGTAGCAGTGGTTGCCGTAGGCTCAGTAGGGGCAGAAGTTCTTGGCGAGTCAGTATCATTAGGACAAGCTGCGCCTTTAGAAGTTGTAGTTCGAAGGCTTGGTGTTTTAGGAGGATCCCAAATATTAGCAGTTGGCGCGATCGCTGCCATGTTAGGAGTGCTGCTAAACTTAATTTTGGGCTTATCTCGTGTATTGCTGGCGATGGGACGACGCCACGATATGCCAAGAATTTTTGCTCTTGTAAATGAATCACAAACTACCCCAGTACCAGCTACCATCGCGATAGGCATTGCGATCGCTGTTTTAGTTTTGATTGGTAATGTCAAAACGACTTGGTCATTCAGTGCCTTTACTGTTTTGATTTATTACGCAATTACTAACTTAGCTGCATTTTGTTTACCACCCAATGAAAGGCTTTACCCTAAATGGGTATCATTGGTTGGTTTATTAGCCTGCCTATTTCTTGCCTTTTGGGTAGAACCGTTTATTTGGCACCTAGGTTTAGCGCTGATTGCTGCAGGCTTGATTTGGCATATCGTTGCTAATAAATTGGTGAACGAGTAATATTATAAGATTTTCTTATACAAGAGAGCGTTTTTCTAATTCGAGTTGTATGCGATCGCCTGCTTTCGGCTCAATAACTTCTGTCGACAGGTTTCTATCTGCAAGTAATGTACGAAATTCCTCAATGCTTCCCTTCGGCTGAAGTACAGAAGGTAACAAACCTTCAGAAACCACTTCACCACCAACAGCTGTTGGTAACATCACTTGAGGCTTCAACCACTGAGCTACTTCCAAAGCATTTTTCCCACCCTTAATAATTGATCCAATCACAGGTAAAGCTAGATCTGTAAGTGGGGTGATAATAACATCTACTGGCGCGGCTTCCTTCAGTTCCGGAGAATGATTTCCGTGAGGTTCATAGTAGATCTTAAAGTTGCTATTTAACTCAGTGAAAAGATAACCATTCTCTACCAAATCGAGACCAACCAGAGATCCGCGAGTCGCCTTAATTGCTAGACTCTCATTTAAAGTGAAACTTTCACCATGACTGAGTGCTGTTACCTGAGTATAACCTAACTCTTTTACTACCTTGGCAGCATTAGGAGAAGCTACAACCGGGATTGCTTTGTCAAGCTGTTTAAGCGTCTCTGGGTGAGAGTGATCTTCTAATCCTTGAGATAGTACAATTAAGTCAACATTTTGTGGTATTGGATGTTCTTCTGTATGAGTTGCCTTGAACAACCAATCCCAATTATTAAAGGTTAACGTACCAACTAACCAAGGGTCAAGGAGTATCCGTTGACCTCCGATTTCAATCAGCCAACTATTAGTGTTTAACCAAGTTAAATGCATAACCACCCACCCAAGAAATTATTGGTTCGTCGTTGCGCAGTAAGCGCCTGCGGCTTCCCCGTAAAACCCTGCGGGCATAGCTGCGCGACGCGCAAAGCGTCTCCGAAGGAGAAGGGGTAAGCACTCTTCTCAATTTATTTTACAAAAAATAGGGTGTTGGGTGTAGCGGGTACCTCCTCTGAACAACCCTGTACCCTTACCAGGCGGTTTTGTCGTGAAAAATGGATCAAAAAGCTTTGATTTGACTCTTTCGGTAATTCCTAACCCATTATCTGCGATCAAGATTAAAACTTTGTCGTTGATTAATTAAGGTCAATTAATAGATTACGAGTACTATAAATAGTTTTCCCATTAGGCTGGTAATATTCAGTAGGTCACAAACATTTTTCGCGCACAAATACAAGGGCGAACGCCTAACGGCGTTCGCCCCTACGTAATTTCTAGGATCTCAATCTAACGTCCAACGCCTACGTATTGGAAGCCAGCGCGTGCCATCATTTCAGGATCGAGGAAGTTACGACCATCAATTATGACTGGATGGCTCATTAATTGTGCCATTTTGGTATAGTCCAAATGGCTAAACTGTTGCCATTCGGTTACAAGTACCAAAGCATCACATCCGTCAGCAAGTCTTTCAGCATCGGTTTCAACTAACACACCAGAAAGTCCGTGACGCATTCCAGTTTGAGAAACAATAGGATCGTATGCTTTTACTTTAGCTCCCAAACGGTTCAATTGCTCAATCAAGTTAAGTGCTGGTGCATCGCGCATATCATCAGTATCAGGCTTGAAGGTTAAGCCTAACAATCCTACGGTTTTTCCTTTGAGAATTTTCAGAACTTGTTGAAGTTTTTCAACAGCAATCAAGCGCTGACGTTCATTGACGCTAACAGCAGCTTTGAGTAATTGAGCTTCATAACCGTAGTCATCAGCAGTGTGAATGAGTGCGGAAACATCCTTGGGAAAGCAAGAACCACCCCAACCGATACCAGCATTTAAGAATTTGTTACCAATACGCGAGTCTAACCCAATACCTTTTGCGACTTGACAAACGTCAGCACCGACGCGATCGCAAATGTTAGCAACTTCGTTAATAAAACTAATCTTAGTTGCTAAAAAGGCATTAGCAGCATATTTAATCATCTCTGCCGAACTCAAGTCTGTAACTAGTACTGGCACTGGTGGCAAAGATGGATTGTCAGCGTACTTACGCTCTACAATTGGAGCATATAACTCTTGCATCATTTCGAGCGCTTTAGGACTATTGCCCCCTATTACGATCCTATCGGGGTTAAAGGTATCGTAAACTGCAGAACCTTCCCGTAAAAACTCTGGGTTGCTTACTACATCAAACTTACCTGCAATCTCAGGTAGTTTTTCTTCAACTGATCCACCACCTGAGGTTACCAGTGTTTTCTGACGTTCAGCAATGCCATCCAAAACAATCATCCGCACCCAGTCGCCTGAGCCGATTGGCACTGTAGATTTGTTGACAATAACCTTGTATCCACCATTTAAATGACTACCAATACTCCTAGCTACAGCTTCAACATAACGAGTATCACTTTCACCAGTTGGTAAAGGCGGTGTTCCCACAGCAATGAATAAAATCTCACCGTGTTCAACTCCTCCAGCAATATCCGTGGTAAACTGGATTTTCCCAGAACTAATGGCAGACTGGATAATCTCTGAAAGGCCAGGCTCAAAAATCGGTGATTGCCCAGACTTCATGATCTTGACTTTTTCTTCGTTATTATCAACACAAATCACGTCGTGTCCGATGTGCGCCAAGCAAGCACCTGTAACCAGACCAACGTAACCAGTACCAATCACGCAAACTCGCATTTTGTTCAATTCCTCGTTTCTTTGGGGTTAGTTTTCGATTTTTTTTAGTTGTTAATAGGACAACTACAACTATTAACCTATTTATTTAACCGAGAGCGAAAATCTTCTATAGTCAGTTTTAACCCCTCTTGCAACGGAACGGTAGGTTCCCAATTTAGCCAGGTTTTTGCTTTGGTAATATCAGGGCGACGACGACGCGGATCGTCAGAAGGTAATGGCTCAAACTTGATTTTTGCGTCAGGATTCACTAAATTTTGAACATTTTGCGCTAACTCTAATATTGTATATTCATCGGGGTTTCCTAAATTTACTGGCCCAATGTACTCGCCATTCATCAGCCGCATCAGTCCTTCTACCAAGTCTGACACGTAACAAAAACTACGAGTTTGAGATCCGTCTCCATAAACTGTTAAAGGAATACCTCGTAACGCCTGAACGACAAAGTTGCTGACTACCCGACCATCATTTTCTAACATTCGTGGGCCATAAGTATTAAATATTCTCGCCACGCGAATATCAACTTTATTTTGCCTGTAATAATCAAATGCTAGTGTTTCCGCAATTCTTTTACCTTCATCGTAGCATGATCTTATACCAATAGGATTGACGTTACCCCAATATTCTTCACTTTGGGGGTGAACTTCTGGATCACCGTACACTTCACTAGTTGAAGCCAGTAAAAAACGTGCTTTCACTCGCTTAGCCAAGCCGAGCATATTCAGTGTGCCCATCACACTGGTTTTAACGGTTTTAACTGGGTTGTGCTGATAATGTACTGGGGAAGCAGGACAAGCTAAATGGTAAATCTGATCAACCTCTAAGCGTATAGGTTCAGTGATGTCATGGCGGATCAATTCAAAATAAGGATAATCTGTCCATTTAAGGATGTTACGTTTATGACCAGTATAGAAGTTATCCAAACAAATAACCTCATGTTTTTCAGCTATCAGTCGCTCAATTAGATGTGAACCAATAAACCCAGCTCCGCCCGTCACCAATATTCTCATAATGTCTCAGTTCGTTAACAGATAATTATCATTGCAAAATGTATTCTACTTTTCTTTAGAATACCCAGTTTTTCCATGAAAACACAGAAACAAATCAAGGTTTTTAAGGAGTTTCGTTAGGAAAAGAGCAAATCGTTTGGAGGTACAATTTTTTTATGTTTATTTTTACTAAGATTACAGAATTCCCTTAGAAAATTAACAAACATTGCCTGTCTACAGTAACGGTTTGGATAATAATTTACCAAATCTTCAAGAATATAAAGTTTTTTAGCTTATGGAACAAATTTGAAGGAAACGATAGGATAACCTAAATAGTTTACGTACCATGTTCTTATGGTCACACTACCTCAGCCGAGAGCGCTCTGATTGTTTCAAGAGTTTGGTAGTTCTCCTCATTTCACCAATTGTCTTACATAGATTAATGATACAAGCACATGTTTTGGGAAGACTAAAAATAAAAAGCCTCAAGGATTCATCTGTATGGGTAGTAAAAGAGTCAGTATAAGCGGTTATCAAGTTGCCGAACAACTTTACGATGGTTCCAAAACTGTAGTTTATCGTGCTTATCGAGACAAAGATCGACAAACAGTTGTTATCAAGCTGCTAAAAAATCCTTATCCTAGCTTTAGTGAACTACTCCAGTTTCGTAATCAATACACTATTGCCAAAAACCTCGACTCCTCAGTTATTACCCAAATGTATAGCTTAGAACCATATCAAAATGGCTATGCCTTGGTAATGGAGGACTTTGGAGGGATTTCCCTCAGTCAATGGATGGAGGGAGAGAATAATAGAACGATCGGCGAAAACCCACAAAACATGAAGGAGTTTTTGCTGTTAGCGATCGCCCTGTGCAACACATTAGATATACTAATTCGTCACCGCATTATTCATAAAGATATTAAACCCGCTAACATTTTAATTAATCCAAAAACTAAACAAGTAAAATTAATTGACTTTAGTATAGCCTCTTTGCTACCACGGGAAACCCAAGTGCTGATGAGTCCAAATGTGTTAGAAGGGACTCTAGGCTACTTGTCACCAGAACAAACAGGGAGGATGAATCGAGGCATCGACTACCGAACAGATTTTTATTCTTTAGGTGTAACTTTTTACGAATTACTAACAGGAGAGTTACCCTTTCAATCTAACGATCCGATGGAGTTGGTGCATAGTCATATTGCTAAACAACCCCCGCAAGTTCACGATATTAATCCAGCAATTGCCCCTATAATTTCTTCTATTGTCGGCAAATTAATGGCAAAAAATGCCGAAGACCGCTACCAAAGTGCAATAGGACTAAAATTTGATTTAGAAACTTGTCTAGCTCAACTGAACAAAAACGGCAAAATAGAGGATTTCGAAATTGGGCAACGAGATGTGAGCGATCGCTTTCTCATCCCCGAAAAACTCTACGGTAGAGAAGCAGAAGTTGAAATCCTGCTGACAGCATTTGACCGAGTCGCTAATAAAAACACAGAACTCATGCTTGTAGCAGGTTTTTCCGGGATTGGAAAAACAGCAATTGTTAACGAAGTTCATAAACCCATTGTTGCAGCTAGGGGCTACTTCATCAAAGGTAAATTTGACCAATTTAATCGAAATATTCCTTTTTCAGCTTTTGTGCAAGCGTTTCGAAACTTAATGGGGCAATTGCTTTCTGAAACTGATACCCAACTAGAAATTTGGAAAGCTAAAATTCTTGAAGCGTTGGGCGACAATGGGCAGGTGATTGTTGAAGTTATTCCAGAACTCGAACAAATTATCGGGCAACAACCTCCAGCACCTGAACTTTCTGGAATGGCAGCACAGAATCGATTTAATTTATTATTTCAAAAGTTTACTCAAGTACTGACAACAAAAGAACATCCTTTAGTAATTTTCCTGGATGATTTGCAATGGGCAGATTTAGCATCGCTTAAGTTAATGCAACTGCTGATGAGTGAGTCAAGTACTGGGTATTTGTTGCTAATTGGTGCTTACCGTGATAACGAGGTGTCTGCTGCTCATCCCCTAATACTAACACTAGAGGAAATTGGCAAAACCAATGCTATCATTAACACAATCACACTATCCCCACTTAGTGAAGAAAGTTTAAATCAACTGATTGCTGATACCCTCAGTTGTTCAGCAACAATAGCTCAACCACTGACTCAACAGATTTATCAAAAAACTAAGGGTAACCCATTTTTCAGCACACAGTTCCTCAAGGCATTGTATGAGGATGGACTAATTCAGTTTGATTTTGATACAGGAGTTTGGCAGTGTGATATTGCTGCGGTGAAAGCATTAGCTTTAACGAATGATGTTGTTGAGTTTATGGCATTGCAGCTGCAGAAGCTACCAACAGCAACACAAAATGTATTGAAATTAGCTGCGTGTATTGGTAACCAATTTAATCTGGCTACGTTGGCAGTCATTTGTGAGCAATCCGAAACTGAAGCTGCAACAGTATTATGGAAAGGCTTACAAGAAGGGTTAATCTTGCCTCAAACTGAGGTTTACAAGTTTTATGTAGGACGGGAAACACAGCATAACATCGTCCCAGAGCAAGTTGTGACCTACAAATTTTTGCATGATCGGGTTCAGCAAGCTGCTTACTCGTTGATTCCTGATCATCAAAAGCAAGCCGTACATCTAAAAATTGGGCGTTTATTATTAGAGAACATTCCCGCCGATCAATGGGAAGAGCAAATTTTTGAGATCGTCAATCAAATCAACTTAGGACGAGAACTGCTGACGACAGAGGCTGAATTTTGGCAACTTGCACAATTAAATTTACGTGCGGGACAAAAGGCAAAGCTTTCTTGTGCCTATAACGCAGCGCGGGAATACTTGATCATTGGAATGGAAATGCTGCCAAACCAGGCTTGGACAAAAGATTATAGCCTAACCTTCGCGCTGTATCGAGAACGGGCAGAGGTGGAGTATTTATGTAGCGAATTTGATCAAGCAGAGAGCCTTTATCCCATTGCTCTGGCAAATGCTCAAACACTGCTTGATCAAGTAACAATCTACCTGATTCAAATGAATCAGTATCAAATTCAAGGACGTTACGCCGAAGCAGTGGAAGTACAGCGCACCAGTTTATCACTGTTAGGTTGGGAAATGGATCTTGAGCCAAGTTCTTTAAAAAACATGCTGGATGAAGAACTGCAAGCAGTGGCTGATTATCTGGTTGATCGCAATGTAAAAGATCTGCTTTATCTACCCCACATGCAAGATTCCCAAAAGAGAGCCATGATGAAAATCTTGCAGGCAATGTTTTATGCAGGGTACTTGATTGGTAATCAAACTCTAGCTAGCCTGACTGTTGTTAAAATGACAACCCTTTCTTTACAAGATGGTAATGATGAGTTTTCACCTTTTGGTTACGTAGGCTATGGCTTGGTTGCTGGTGGGTTAGGGAACTACGAAATCGGTGGACAGTTTGGTGAAATGGCGGTAAAACTTTCAGAGCAGTTTGACAATAACTATATTAAGTGCCAAACCAATTTTCTTTTTGCTGCCGACGTTCACAACTGGTGCCGTCCTATTCAGGAATCAGAGCGCTATTACGATAACGCCTATCGCTTTGGTTTAGAATCAGGAGACTGGGTTACAATTGGCTACTTAATTATCCAAAGTGGTTCTGATCGCCTCACTTCTGGTAAAGATTTACATGATCTCTACGAAATTTGCCAAGCCCATTTAGCGTTTCTCAAACAGGTGAAAAACTATGACATCATCGATCTATTGCATGCGGGTGTTATTCAGCCATTACTCCATTTAATGGGTTTAGCGACTTTCGATGATGAACACTTCAGCGAAACTGAGTATCTAGAGAAATACCCCAATATGGGTTATTACCAGGCGTGGTTTTACTACCCTAAAATACGCAGTGCATACTGGTTTGATGAACGCAGCGAATGGAAAAATTTGATTGACAAGCTAGAGATTATAGAAACGTATGTTCCCAGCCACAGCAAAGTTCCTGAAACGAACTTTTATGTGGCTTTAATGCATTTAGCATTATGTGACACAGCAATAGAATCAGAACGAGAACATCATTTACAACAAGCCCAAGTTATAGAAGAGAAGCTACAATGTTGGGCAAAAAGCTGTCCAGAAAACATTCTGCAAAAGTTACGCCTTGTCCAAGCAGAGAAAGCTCGAGTTTTGGGTCAGCGTTTAGAGACAATGGATCTCTATGATGAGGCGATCGCGATCGCGACTAAACATAAATATATCAATAATCAAGCTCTTGCTAATGAGTTAGCAGCGAAGTATTACCTGAAAATAGGGAAAGAAAAAGTCGCTCAACCATACATGGAAGAAGCTTACTCTTGTTACACCCGCTGGGGTGCAAAAGCCAAAGCCGATGACTTAGAAAAACGGTATCTCGAACTTCTCGCTCCCATTCTACAAGTACAACAAGATCGCTCCCATTTCAACAAAATACGTTTTTCTACTGTCGATTCATCTTTAGTTCTTCATCAAACCATCCAAACAAGTATTACTAATAGTAGTCTTTCGGAAGCGCTTGACTTTGCTACTGTTCTCAAAGCTTCACAAGCCTTATCCAGTGAAATTCAATTAGAACACTTGCTTTGTACTTTAATGAAAGTGGTGATAGAGAATGCTGGAGCGAAGACAGCTACCCTAGTGCTGCTCAAAGATCGTCAACTCTTCGTTGAGGCTATAGCTAGCACAGATGATGGTATTAATTTGATATCTGCACCATTAGAAAGTAGCGAAACGGTCCCTATCACTGTGGTAAACTATGTTAAACGCACGTTAAAGACTATTGTGCTGCATGATGCCACAGTACAAAAAGATTTTATTGGCGACCCATATCTAATGCAGAAACAACCCAAGAGTGTATTGTGTGCGCCAATTGTGCATCAAGGTCAATTCATGGGCTTGCTGTATCTGGAAAATTCGTTAACAATTGGCGTATTTACCAATTCTCGCTTAGAGGTCATTCATCTATTATGCGCCCAAGCTGGTATATCGCTAGAAAACGCCCGACTTTATCAAAAAGCCCAGAGTTATGGACAACAATTAGAGCGATCGCTCGATGAACTCAAGCAAGCCCAACTACAACTCGTGCAAAACGAAAAAATGGCAACCTTGGGTAATTTAGTCGCGGGGGTAGCACACGAAATTAACAACCCCATTGGATTTATTCAGGGTAGCGTAACTAATACTGAGCAATATATCCAAGATTTACTAGTTCATCTTCAATTGTATCAACAACATTATCCTACACCAGTACCTGAAATCAGGGAACACGCACAAGATATCGACCTAGAATTTTTGACTGCTGATTTCCAAAAACTAATAAACTCCATGAAAATAGCATCACGGAGGATTACAGCGATTAGCGATAGCCTAAGAACCTTCTCGAGAGCCGACGCTGTTGAAAAAGTTGCTTGTAACATTCACGAAGGAATTGACAGTACGCTGTTGATTTTGAAGTATCGCCTCAAAGCTTCCGACAAACGTCCCGCGATTGAGGTGATCAGAGATTACAACGAATTACCACTTGTCAATTGCTTTTTGGGTCAGCTGAATCAAGTATTTATGAATATACTCGCAAATGCGATTGATGCAATAGATATAGCGAGCGCTGGACAAACATTCGCCGAATTAGAAGCCAAGCGTTACCAGATTAAGATTAGCACAGAAGTCTCTAACGACGAGCAAACAATAATCGTTCGGATCGGAGATAATGGCCCAGGAATGCCAAAGTCGATTAAAGATCGAATTTTTGACCATCTCTTCACCACCAAAGATGTTGGTAAAGGAACAGGAATAGGATTAGCGATCGCCCGCCAGATTGTCGAAGAAACACACGCTGGTAAGTTAATTTGCAACTCTGTCCTTGGTGAAGGAACAGAGTTTGTGATCAAATTACCCGTTTTAGATAATTCCCTGTGACATTGTGGCTGTCGAAGTCACCCCAGATGGCAGAAGAACAGTGTGAGTGCGATGGGGTTCACCAAGCATAATAATAGAGCAAGTGAGTTGTCTCACTAACTGGTTTGTGACATCACTAATGGCTAAACCTCCAGGACTGGTACGATTACGTGTAAAAGGTAATACTACCAAGTCATATAATCTTGCTGCCTGCAAAATCGCCTGAGCTATATTTTCATGGGTTATAATCTGGACTTCTGGTGGATTTGGCGAACCTAATTTAGACACCAACAGGGAGAGTTGAGATTGCTTATGAGCAATTTTAGCTGGGCTAGTGCGCCGCTCACATACATTTAGTAAGGTCACCTGAGCTTGATTTGCGTCTGCTACAATTTGGGCAAATTGTACAGGCTGTAATGATGGAGCCAATAAGTTTTCTACAGGTACTAAAATGCGCTGAATTTTTTTCGGCGATTCCACAAGACGCATTACCGCAACTGGGCAATGGGAGCCCCATAAAACACTATCAATTACATTACCAAATAAACGAGCTTTCAATCCTGTACGGTTACCCCAACCCATAACAATTAAATTAGCTCTTTGTTCTCTAGAAGCTCTACTAATTGCTGGAGCAAAGGCATCATCAATTCGGAGTAATGGCTGTGCTTCCACACCTAAGACTTGACTTAAAGCTGTAGCTTTTGCCAATAGACGCTCACTTCGTTGTACGGAAGCATCTAACTGGGGTGCATCCATATGAGCGAAAGCAGTAGCAACTGCTAGAGGAATGATCTTACCATTTCCTTGCCGTGCTAGCAATGCCGCCATTTCAATTAAATACTGCTGCGTTTGCGGATTGTAAACAGGTACTACTATTGTAAAAGGGCTGTTTCTTTTTTCTTGGTTTTGGTGGTGAAGAGAGGTTGTTGGCTTTTGAACCTTTTGCGGTGTTGAACTTAAACCCACAGCTACTTTACCAGTAATCAACGGGCCCAAAGCAGATGTTACGACTATTAAGAAAATAGCACTGTCTAATACGGATAAATTGAGTATCCCTGCTCGATACCCAACTAAAGTCGCTGCTAAAGTTACACCTGCTTGAGGTATTGACAAAGACCATATTGTTAGCGTTTCTTGCCAGTTGTAGCGATAAAATAATTTTGTTAAAAAAGCCGCTATAAATTTGCTTGTTACTAACCCAATTAAAATTAACAATGTTAAGTTAAGCGTACCAAAGCTTTTTAAGAATATCGGCAGATTAACTAACAAGCCAACGTTAACAAAGAAAATAGGAATGAACAGCACGTTGCCAACAAAAAGTATCTTCTCTTTGACTGGTCCATCTCCAAGAACTTCGTTGACTGCTAAACCTGCTAAGAAAGCTCCAACAATTTTTTGTACGCCGATAAATTGAGCGCCTACAGATGCGAGAAATACGGAGAGTAACACAAACAAAAACTGGTTTCCTTGGTCATCCCCTGATCTGCGGAAAAATTGTTTACCCAACCAATCAAAACCAATAAGAATAAAGAGAGCGTAGATAATTAACGAATTTAGTAAGGTGACGACTTGCCAAACGCCTAATTTATTCGTATGGATAGCCACACATACTGTTAATATCAGTAGTACGCTGGCATCAGTCAAAATTGAAGCCCCAATCGTCATATTAACAGCTTCGTTGCTAACTACTGCCAAACGAGTGAGAATCGGGTATGCTAGGAGCGTGTAAGAAGCAAACAAAGAGCCGACCAGAATTGCTGCATTCCAGTTAAAACCAAAAATCCTCACTACAGTAGCTCCCACGAAAAGGGGAACTAGGAAGGTAAAGCTACCAAACGCTAAAGATCGATTTTTATTTCGGCGAAACTGTACTAAGTCTACTTCTAGACCTGCCACAAATATCAAGTAAACTAGCCCAATGTCTGACAGTAGAGTCATCAAAGGCGATGCTGTTTGCAATAAATTCCACCCATGAGGACCAAGCACTATCCCCGATGCAAGCAAACCGAATATTCCTGGCAAGCGTAGACGCTCAAACAGGATGGGTACAATTAATATGACTAGTAATAGAATAGCGAAGGGAACAATTGGTTCCTTGCCAAGAACTTGGGAAGTAGGTTCTAAAGCAAGAAATTGTGATATCAGTTCCATAGGTAGGACTGGCAAAGGCTATGGTATGGCTGCGATTACCCAAGACAATCGCTTTTATCAATACAAATTCAAAAGCTACCCTGAGCAAAAGATCAAAAGTCTTACTTAAGTTACATAAATTCTGGTCACAAAGCTAACTACCTATGGGTGGATTTGACTTAAGATGAACCGTAAGCGGTCATAGTCATCTTTTAATAAGATACTTAGGGTTCGTCCAGCTTTTATTAACCACTGTCGGTCAGCTTTACGTAATTGATACACCTCTCTAATAGCTGCTGCGGTTAAAGACTCCACTGGTATACCTTTGACAGAAAGTAGTGTTTGTAAAAAATCTAACTCTTCGGTAAATCGAATGATCGCTTCTGGTTCACATCGATAAACCGCTTGATGAATTTGCGGGGGACGGGGTGGCAGATATTGATACACCCGTTGTTTAGAGATTATAGCATCTCTAGACTGCTCAAAACCAACAATTACGGAACGGAATTGTGTTTTCAGCATAGAAAATATTTGAGGTTGTTCTTCTCGCAAATCCTGCAATGACAAGCCAAGAGCTACTGCCCTATGTACAGAATCTATGGGCATTGTAGTTGCATGATATACTACAGCATAAACTTGATTTTTTGACTCTTCATCTACAGAACAAACCCAGCTGCCAAATGGTGGCATAACAGGGAAACTCAAGTCTTCTGTTTCCAAACACTGAGCTAGAAATTCACAAGTTGCGGTTTCAATGACCTCGCCAATATGGTCAGGGTGGCGATCGCGACGGTTAAACTGTGGTAGAGGAAGGCGCATGGTAGGGTAAATGGGCATGGGGCATAGGGCATAGGGCATGGGATCTCTTGAGCAGGGAAAGCAGGGGAGCAGAGGAGGCAGAGGAGCAGAGGAGCAGGGGAAGAATTGAATGAAGTCCTCTATTCCCAGTACACAATCCCCAATCCCCAGTACCTAGTACCTAGTACCTATACCCAATGCCCTCTGCCCCATGCCCCATGCCCATTTATGTTTTATTTCCCTTTTTTACGACCGGCTGTAGTTTCTACAAGTTCTAGCTCTGACAGGCGAAAGGTAATTAATTTATCCCAGTTACCACCTTCAAACAGTACAGCTACTTTACCATCACTCACCCGTTGCACGAGTCCTTCAAAGCGATAGTAGGTATCTGCTGGATTCTTGACGCGAACAGTTGCTCCAGGTAGGATCATCGTTTTTAACTTTTAGGTTTCCTCTTACTAGCTTAATACTTGTTATTGGGGATTGGGTACTGGGGATTGGGGATTGGGGATTGGGGATTGGGGCATGGGGCATGGGGCATGGGGCATGGGGCATGGGTACTGGGGATTGGGGATTGGGTACTGGGAATAGAGGGCTTCATTCAATGCTTCCCCTGCTTCCCCTGCTTCCCCTGCTTCCCCTGCTTCCCCTGCTCCCTGCTAAGAGCTCCCTACTCCTTCTTCAATACTTCTGCCTCTGGCGACAATTTGCCACAGCTTCTACGATTCCGATAGAAATGAAGTTTGTCAGCATTGCTGAACGACCATAGCTTAACCAAGGCAGGGGAATGCCTGCAACAGGAGCTAAGCCAACGGTCATACCGATATTAACAACCATCTGAAATACGATCATGGATAAAACGCCAATAGCTAATAAAGAGCCAAAGTTGTCTTTGGCTGTTTGGGCTATATGCAATAAGCGCTGACAAATCATCCAAAAGACCAACAGTACTACCAAACAACCGACAAAACCGAATTCTTCTCCTACAGCTGAGAAAATGAAATCTGTGTGCTGTTCTGGAACGAAATTCAGTTGAGTCATGGGACCTTTGTTCAAACCCCATCCCCACAGTTCACCAGCACCGATAGCGATACGAGATTGGATTTGGTGGTAAGCGGAACCGAGAGGATCTGCGTTGGGGTTCATAAAAGAAGTGAGTCGGTCTTTTTGATAATCCTTTAACACATGATTCCAAGCAAACAGTCCTAGTTCACCACCTAGCACATTAAGAGTCAAAGCACCTAAACCGCTAAGCGCAAATCGACGCCAAGGTAAAGTGCTTAAACCAACCAAACCCATAGCAATTGACCATACTAATCCTAAAGGGCCAAAAGTGAGGTCTCGGGTAAAAGATATTGGGAAAGGCCAAGGTATACTAAACAGAATTGCTGCCACAGCTGGAGAAATCATCAGTATCAACCAACCAGGATTAGCATTTGCCCAATATAACATTCCTAAAAAGATTGCACCAAATACTAACGATGTTGCTAGATCTGGTTGCAAAAACACTAATCCCCAAGGAACAGCAGTGATCGCTAAGGTTCTGAAAACGCTATTCAGATGAGAAGCAGTGCGTTTATGTAATAAAGCTGCTAGCGTAATAATTAAGCCTACTTTGGCAAATTCAGATGGTTGCACTGGAATACCAGCTATGTTTATCCATCGCTGCGCCCCTTTGGCACTATGGCCAGCTATCATCACGGCCAGTAAACTAATATTAATAATTGCGTACGTTACCCAGTGCCATTGCAGCAGATTTTCATAGCGGATGCGAGCTATCACAAGCGCTATAGCCAAACCAATGCCACCCATTATCCAGTGCCACCGCCAGTCTGATAATTCCTGGTTCAATTCGGTACTACGAATCATAATACCGCCAAATATAGTCAGAGCAATTGGCAAGCTAAGTAACAACCAGTCTACTTGCTGCCAAGGTTTCACCCAATATAAAGAGCGAATTTTGGGAATTGAGCGTTTTAATAACATTATTATGCGGTTTTAGACTTGTTTCAAGATAGTGCAGCGACTGACACTTTGCCTGCAATAGCAAGGGCGATCGCATGCAGAGCTTTTGCACTAGCTGAATCGGGTTCAGCAATCACTATCGGGACACCGTTATCACCACCGATCCTCGTGGAAATTTCTAACGGTACACACCCTAATAAAGGTATTCCCAATTCCTTAGCAGTTTTCTCTCCTCCTCCAGAACCAAAGATGTCATATTGCTTAGAAGGCATATCTGGCGGAATAAAATAGCTCATATTTTCTACTATTCCCAATATCGGCACGTTCATTTGCTGAAACATCCGCAATCCCTTACGAGAATCTAACAACGCAACGTTTTGCGGTGTAGTAACTATGACTACCCCTGCCATTGGCACTGCTTGTGTTAACGTTAATTGAGCATCTCCTGTTCCTGGTGGCATATCCACAATTAAATAATCAAGTTCCCCCCATTCAACTTGATAGAGAAATTGACGAATCACTCCATTGAGCATAGGACCACGCCAAATCACCGGCTGATCTCGGTCAATCAAAAAGCCCATTGAAACTAATTTGACACCATGATTAAATGCAGGCTCTAGAACTTCACCTTTTTGTGTTGAGTACACTGCAAGCTGAGCTTGACTAAGTCCTAACATTGTGGGGTCATTAGGACCATAAATATCAGCATCCAGTAACCCAACCTTTGCCCCCGTTTGCGCTAGAGCAACTGATACGTTGACAGCAACTGTACTTTTTCCTACACCCCCTTTACCACTAGAAACTGCTATGATGTTCTTTACTCCAGCAATACCCATACGGTCAGGTAAGCTTTTTTGTTGAGGTGTTTCTGCTGTTACCTCTATAGATACAGTATTAACTCCTGGCAGTTTTTTGACAGCTTTTTCGCAATCTTCAACGATAAATTCACGTAATGGACAGGCAGGTGTTGTCAATACTAAAGTGAAGCTAACCTTGCCATCGTCAATTTTTATATTGCGAATCATGTTTAGTTCTACTAAACTTTTGCGAAGCTCTGGATCTTGCACTGGTCGCAGCACTTCTAAAACTGACTGCGAATCTAGGACATCATACATAGTTTTTTTTCACCTTTTCTAACGAAATAAATATTAACAAGGGATTGGGGCAATGGGCATGGGGCATGGGGCATGGGGCATGGGGCATCGGGAATAGTAAGAATAAGAAGAGTGAAACTAATTTTCTTATTCTCCCCCTGCTCCCTACTCCCTCCTATGCTCTAAAAATCCCAACAACTGTCCTTAAGAGATTTTCTCTTTCCAGAAACTGCTTGTAGCGCGGTTTTCTCGACTGCATCGACCAAAGCTCGTGCTACCCGATCCGCATAGGGACGAGAGAAAGACCAGATCAAAGGTGACAACCACCCACGTAATGTTACAGAATAAGATAAACAAGTGCCACATACCGTTGACTCTACTCGGTAAGTCACTCTTTCTTCTACACCAGGAATTGGCATAACTCTGATACTTAGGACTTCTCTGGGATTAACACGTTCTACAAAGATACGTATGGGAATTGGCGACAAGCGTGTTACAGCTAGGTAAATCAATCCGGGTTTAGGTACTAATCCGCGAGGTAGGTTAGTACTCTTTAGTAGTGGATGCCAGGAAACATCAGCAATATCAACCACCTGTTGCCAAAGTTCATCTACAGAAGCACAACTAATCTCTCGATACGTCCGCACCAGAGAAACGCACAACCAACGACGTTTGCGGTGGATGAATTTGGACAACCAAGCTCGCATTTTCCTAATCCTCCTCGCTATAACTTTTTTGGAAACTCTGGCATAATCAATTTCTGTATCAAACTGTCTCAAATATGCCCTTTGTATGGCAACTTACTATTTAATAAAAGAACTCGGGGGTAGCCAGTGCGCTGGCTCCTACTGTCTTTTGAATTCTGGCTCCTGCTTTAAAAAGTTTTTTCCAAGGGGGTTTTAACATTGGTCTAGAGGAATATTATAATTATCAGTCTGGGATGCAGACCTGTATTTCATCCTAAACCCCTAAGCTGGAGGATTTTCAGCATTTTGGGAATTTTTTACCAAAAAGTTGAAAAAAGTCAATCAGTATTAAACCTTATACCGATTTGAGGGAGAATAGCTTTAGTCATACTCATCGCTCACCACAAATTGGGCTACCAAGATGTAGCAAGGTTAACAAAAACTCTCGCTGACCTCAAATTCAGGATTCAAAACTTGGTTTTCAACTCTGAATTTTGAATTCTCCTATACCCCCAAACCTTTAGTCAACCAATCTGTTGGGGGAACGCACTGGCTTGCTGGTAAAACCCAGAATTGTAGCGAGTGTAGTTTGCTTTTAGGCAGCGCATGAGCACCTTTGATCAAATTAAATTTGCAATTGAAAAATTTTGAGACTTTCACTTTAGGTTCTTGAACTTATGTTGACCAACTCCCAAACCAAAACAGTACCAGCATCTTCTTCATCTTTGCCTCCATCTGACGCAAAAAACAGAGTTAGTCAGTTTATGAAGCGCTTGCAAGACCAAATTACTCAAAAGTTGGCAGATTTGGATGGTGTTGGGAATTTTAGAGAAGACACGTGGGAGCGTCCAGAAGGAGGTGGAGGGCGATCGCGCATTTTGTGTGAAGGAGCAATATTTGAACAAGCTGGTGTCAATTTTTCAGAAGTTTGGGGTTCTCATTTACCACCTTCAATTTTAACCCAACGCCCAGAGGCTGCAGGACACGGCTTTTATGCCACAGGAACTTCAATGGTGCTACATCCTCGTAACCCTTATGTACCAACAGTTCACCTAAATTATCGATACTTTGAAGCAGGACCAGTTTGGTGGTTTGGTGGTGGTGCTGATTTAACCCCCTACTACCCTTTTGCCGAAGATGCTTCACATTTTCATAAAACTTTCAAGCAAGCTTGTGATACTCATCATCCAGACTATTATCCAGTGTTTAAGCGCTGGTGTGATGAATATTTTTACCTCAAACATCGAGGAGAAACCCGAGGTGTAGGGGGTTTATTTTTTGATTACCAAGATGGTCAAGGTTCCTTGTATCGTGGTCCCCATCCAGATAAAGACGCAGCTATTTACAGCAACAAAGTTGGAACTCCTTCACAACGTAGTTGGGAAGATTTATTTGCTTTTGTGCAAGGCTGTGGTGATGCTTTTTTACCGGCGTACGTACCAATTGTAGAACGGCGGCATAAACTTGAGTATGGCGATCGCCAAAGGAATTTTCAACTCTACCGTCGGGGAAGATACGTAGAATTCAACTTAGTTTATGACCGAGGCACAATTTTTGGTTTACAAACCAACGGACGCACTGAATCAATTTTGATGTCACTACCACCTTTGGTACGTTGGGAATACGGCTACAATCCAGAACCAAATTCCCCAGAAGCTGAGTTATACACAACCTTCCTTAAGCCGCAAGATTGGGTAAATTGGAGGTAGTTAGGAGTATGGGGCATGGGGCATGGGGCATGGGGCATGGGGCATGGGGCATGGGGCGGAGGAGAAGAACTATATCGATCAATTGTTAGCTGAAATGAACTCAGGTATTTTTTTTCCTCCCCTGCTCAAGAGCTCCCCTGCCCCCTACACCCTACACCCTACACCCTTCTCCGTATGTTCATCATACACAGAACTTTTTTCTGTGAGTTATAGTACTAAAGTAAATACTTATAAAACAAGACTGTTATACTATCAGGAACTAAACAATTAGTGGATTTTGTAAAGTACAATAGGGAGGCTTAGTGATCAAGATCGATCAAAAAACTTATACAACTCAAGACGGAAATACTGTTATCGTTTTGACACCAACAGGCCGTCTGGATATTACCACCGCTTGGCTATTTCGTCTCAAGCTGCAAGAATGTATTTCCAAGGTCAGTCAGCATCTCGTCGTGAATCTCGGTCAGGTCAATTTTATTGATAGTTCTGGTCTCACTTCCTTGGTAGCAGGAATGCGGGATGCTGATAAAGTCAAGGGAAGTTTTCGTATATGTAGCGTCCATCCGGAAGCCAAACTCGTGTTTGAAGTGACCATGATGGATACAGTCTTTGAAATCTTTGAAACTGAAGAGGAAGCGTTAGAAGGTGTACCTCGTAGTATCGCCAGCTAAGGATTAAAAATTTTTAATTCTACTGACGCTTGGTGTAACGATATGGACCCAAAATTGCTCCCCAAGTTGGTTTTCCTGTTTCTGAGTCGATTCCTTTATCGTAGCTAAGAAATTCATCTTTGTTAGCTTCAAATGAAAGTGCAACTTCGACAGTATTGCCAAGATAAGTAAAGCAGCAACGAGTTTCGGGTGGTGGGCTAGCCGTAAAGTGATAACTTTGATCGGCCAGCGTCCGCTGTTTAACATTGAGAACGCAACCAGGTAGTATATCTATTTGGTCATCTGTCAAGTTATCTAGTAAAGCAGGGTTACGACCAGCACCACTTAGTGCTGTTGGGTCTTTAAGCATGTAGTATTGTACTAACAGAGATCCATCAGGGTTATTCCCTTCCATCAGCCGCATAATTCTCTGTCGATAAGGTCGTTCTAGGTTAACAATATTAGCTTGCTCAGCAAACAGGGTAATGCTATCTTGTGCTAATAATGCTACTGGTCTATGCCACAAACGTAGATGAACATACCAAACAGGCTCAGCAAGAGCTTGTTGTCGATTATCAAATTCACCGCTGAGATAATCCGCTAGGGCAAGTAGCTGTGGCGAGGAGCGCATATGTTGACTTGTTCAGTATACAACTAGAATTGTAATGATTTTTTTAGCATACTGACTAGGGAGAAGTGTTATGATGTCACGATTGGGGCTTTTATCAAAAAATTTGGGTTTAAAACCCTGTCCTTTTAGGACGGCTTTGTGTTAGAATTTGAACATGTCAGTACAAGACATTTAAATAAAACCTACTCCCGGACTGGGAGGAAGTATACGCCCAAAACACTGTAAGGAGACATCAGTACGCCTTAAAGGCAAACGTATTGAGCCGCGCGTACCTGTGAAAACAGGATATTAAGACGCTTTAGGTCTTAAGAATCTCCGTCTCTTTAGAGCGGAGAGTGTCAAAGTTATTCTATTGTCTAGGACAAATATAAACTTGGCAAAGTTGCCCAGAAGCGAGAAAATAAACATACGTTGCCCTGTAAATTTTATTTGTGAATAACGTCCGTACAGTCTCTGATACAAAGCGAACTTTCTACACTCTACACACCCGTCCTATAAATACGATTTATCGTCGGGTTGTCGAGGAGTTGATGGTGGAGATGCACCTGCTGTCAGTAAATGCTGATTTTAGTTATAATCCGATTTATGCCTTGGGTGTTGTTACCGCTTTTGAACGTTTCATGCAAGGCTACCAGCCAGAACGAGAAAAGGACTCCATTTTTATTGCCCTTCTCCAAGCAATACAAGAAGATCCACAACTTTATAAGCAGGACGCTCAACGCTTGCAAGATTTAGCTCAAGGCTTACCATCGAGCCAATTAATTGCTTGGTTGAGCCAAACAAATCCCTTAGAACAAGATAGTGACTTCCAGTTTTCACTAGCTTCAATTGCTAAAAATCCTAATTTCAAATATAACCGCTTATTTGCAATAGGTATATTTTCTTTGTTGGATCTGTCAGATCCAGAATTAGTCAAAGATGAAAAGCAACGCAATGAAGCACTAAAAACTATTGCTGCTGGCTTACATTTATCGGATGACAAGCTCAATAAAGATTTAGAATTATACCGTTCTAACTTAGATAAAATGGCGCAAGCAATGGTAGTCATGGCTGATATTTTATCAGCTGATCGTAAAAAACGCGAAAAGCGTGGTCAACAATCAACCACCAAAGTTACTCCACCAACTACTAATGAATAGTTAGTTATTAATTGTTAGTCAACTGACTAACAATTAATTCTAATACTAGTACAGCGCCGCAGAAATAAGTAGACCATTTGAAATAGCCAAAAACCTTGATTTATAACACTTTTGATTTTTGAACGCCAGATGCTTCAAGCCGGGAAACCCATAAGGGCGCACTGGCTCCTTTTGACTTCCGTGTAGCGGCGCTAGGTTCCTAAAAAACCATAAATAAGACTACTGATCATAGATAATGTAAAGGCACCTAAAACAGCGCTCCAAAGACCAAAGCGTAAGTTAAAGCCTTCCACTAAAGATGCTGCAAGTCCAAAGGACACAACGGTAATAATAAAGGTAAAAAAACCAGATAACAAATCAACTATAACAATATTGAATGTTGCAAATGTCCAATGCAAAATTGGTCTGACTACTGTTGTTACTATTCCAAAAATAGCTGACGAAGTAAAGGCTTTGTCAGGAGTATCAATCTCCACTCCTATTAGCGGAAATTTGCTGATAATGTACAAGCTAATTGCTGTTCCCACCCAAACAATAAAAATGGTCCTAAGATCCATTGCAACAACCCTTGATATTTAAATGGCTACTGGCAACAAGAAATTGCTCTATCTAGCTTTATTAATATTTGTAAAATACCAGAATTTTGTTGCTACTTAATGTTCATTGTGTGTACTTTTAAGTCTGACGGAATAAAAAGATGAATGAAGGGAACAAATGAATCAAAAAATTTTAATTGATTTGTCCCTATTCGACTTTTTCATTACCTACTTGTGTAGGAGTTTTCCCGGCAAACGCCTCTACTCTTTTATCTGTTTGGAATTGTCATCATCTCGTTTTTCTGGGTGCGACAGGTTGTGTCGGTTGTACAGGATATGTGCCCGGATTAATTGAATTAATCCCTTGTTGCCCAGTTTGGTATTGATCGGAGGGTAAGGGAATTTGAGGTAGGACAGGTTGGGTGTTTGGTACGGAACCAAATCCTGAAGTACTAGGATTGTTTGGTAAGTAAGGAGAAGCAGGTTGTTGTGAATTAGTTGGTTTTTGTGAGGAGGTAGGTATAATCCCTAAAGAAACGCGATCGCCCCCCACTTGTCGTAGCAAATCCAGCATCTCAATGACATCGTTGTATGTTGCTGATCGAGACGCATTTAACACTAAAATTCCTTTGGGGTTTTTTCTAACATAATTCTCTAAAACTATCTTCAAATCTTCCCTTTTCACTGGCTGTTTCTCTACATAGGTTTGACCAATGGCATCAATAGTTACAGGTAATATCTGTTGCTTTGTCTGTGACATGACACTGCTATTAGATATTGAACCAGTCTTAGCTGTAGGTAAATCAACATTTATTGCTTGCTGACGAGTAAACTGCAAAGAAGCCAAAATAAAAAATGACAGGATACAAAAAACGACATCAATTAAGGGAATAATTTGAACTTGAGTTTCTTCAAGTGGAGTGTGTAGATTAACTTTCATATGTCAAAATCTCACAAATTAGGAGTTAAATTCTTGAGTATCTTTTGGTTCTGATAAATCAGATTCAGGGGGAATGGCTGTTACAGGTTCTGAGGGAATACCTGTTACAGTTTCTGAGAATTTATTTTTCACTTTCTTACGAGGTGGGCTGGTGTAAGGTCTCGATTCCTGTATATCACTATTGTTAAGATCTGGGGGAAACTGTAAATACAGTATTTCCAACTCATTTCCAGCTTTGCGAAAAACTTTAACTTGATTGACAACAAAGGCTTGAAATAGCCGGTAGAATATGAGACTAACGATAGCGATCGCTAACCCCATTGCAGTACTATACAAAGCTTCCCCAATACCAGTAGTTACTCCAGCGGTTGATTCTGTTCCCAAGTCCCCAATCCGAATAGATTCCAAAGCCTTGATTAAACCCCAAACCGTACCAAACAATCCCAGCAAAGGAGCAACAGCAATCACAAGTTCCAAAACTTTTTCACCCCGTCGCATTTGTGCCAGTTCAGTTTCTGCTGTAGACTCTAATGCTAAACGGAAGAGTTCGGGAGTACTTTTTGGTAAGCTTAAGGGAGCATAAAGAAATCTACCTATAGGTTGATCTGTTGCTCGTCTAGCAATCTCCGTAGCTGTTAGCCAATTATCTTGGGCTGCATCCAACACACGGTCAACTATTTCCTTTTCTTGGGTTAAAATTCGTAACCAGAACCATAGACGCTCTAGAACGACACTTAAACATAAAACTGAGAAGAAAAGTAACAACCAGATGACTGGTCCAACTTTCTGAAAGATAACTAAAATATCCACTGTTTTAAGTTTCCTCCGTTCATTCCTTGATAACTATTTCAAAGCATTTTAATAAACTTCATACTAAAGATGAATAGACAATTTCCATACCTGTTGAATTTCTTAGGAATATGGCTATTCCGATAGCCTAGCGGTAGCATCTACCAGATAAACTAGGACGGTTATTCCCCCAGGAATTTTATGACATAATTTGACACAATCAAAGATAACTAGAGGTTAAACTTATGAAATTTTCACTCCAATCCGTTTATTCTTGGTATCGTAATTTACTTCGCAATCCCAAATACCGTTGGTGGGTAATTCTAGGAACGCTACTTTATTTTGTTAGCCCACTTGATATTGCTCCAGATTTTCTACCTATTGTGGGAGAGCTGGACGACGTATTTTTATTAACGTTGTTAGTTTCCGAAGTCTCCCAGCTTGTGATCGAAGGCTTCAAAGCACGTCAAGTTAATAATGTGGTTGACTCGGAAGCATCTACGACGGCTGAGAGTACTACCTCTACTGCAAACACTATCGATGTTGATGCTGTCTCTGTCAAGTAGTCTCAATAAAGAAAAATAACCCTCTCCTTATGCCGTTTGTAAACGACGACGCTTAATTAAGTAAGGAGGGGGTATTTTTTATGAAACAGAATTCAGAATTCAGGAGACAGGAGTCAGAATAAATACTGGGTTAAAACCTCGTTGATTTTCGACGAGGGAGGAGTTGAAACTTTTCTTAAAATACCACCCATAAAGGGATGGCGTATTCTGATTCCTGAATTCTGTCTCCTGACTCCTTTTTATGATTTATTGAGGAAAGGCGAATTATGAAGTGTCATTTTGTATGATTAAGCGTCGAATCATTGGCTTGCTACCCGCAGGTGGACAAGCAAAAAGGATTTCACCTTTACCTGTGAGTAAAGAGCTATATCCTGTTGGGTTTCATTCTTTTGGTGATAAAAGTGATTTGCGCCCAAAAGTTGTTTGCCACTATTTGCTAGAAAAAATGCAACTAGCAGGCATTGAGCAGGCGTATTTTATACTTCGTCCTGGAAAGTGGGATATCCCGTCATATTTTGGAGATGGGACAATGCTTTCTATGAGTTTAGGCTATCTGATCATGGGTTTGCCTTATGGTGTACCTTTTACCTTAGATCAGGCTTATCCCTTCGTTCAAGATGCAGTGGTAGCTTTTGGTTTTCCTGATATTCTATTTCAGCCTGACGATGCTTTTGTAAAGCTACTTGAACGCCAACAAAAAAGCAATGCTGATGTCGTTTTGGGATTATTCCCCACAGAACAGCCTCATAAAGCAGGTATGGTTGATTTTGACGCTTCTGGTAAAGTCCACTTGGTAATCGAAAAACCTAACCAGTCAGATTTACGTTATATGTGGGCTATTGCAGTTTGGACACCTGCTTTTACTCAGTTTTTGCATGACTATATTTCCAGTCTCAAAGCTAGCAAAAATTTATCAAAGCTACCAGAAATACCTATTGGCAATATAATTCAAGCTGGTATTGATCAAGGTTTTCATGTAGAAGCAGAAGCATTTCCCAATGGTAGTTATTTAGATATTGGGACACCCAATGATTTAGCTAAAGCACTGAGAAAATTTACAACTTTGGTAGATGAAGAAAAGTTGTGAAGGCGATCCTAATGCACAGCACAAATTGTCTGTGATTTGATGAAATTTATAGGAAAATAATATGAAAGTTAGCAAAAGCGAAAAAACGGGCAAAGTGACTACCACAATCACCATTACTAACCAAATTGACCAGATTTTAGCAGAAAGAGGATTTATTCCAACAGATCAAATACGTTCAATTACTTTACACGATGTTTTAGTTGACACAGGGGCGACAAGGCTATGCTTACCGAAAAATATTATTCTTGATTTGGGATTACCGTTTCAAGGAGAAGTGGACGTTAAAATAGCCACAGGATTGCATAAAGCTCGTATTTTTAAAATGTTAAATATTTCAGTTGAAGGAAGAGAAGGGATATTTAATTGTATTGAATTACCAGAAGATTCAGATCCTTTATTAGGATTAATCCCTTTAGAAGATTTAGGATTAGAACCTGATTTACAAAATCAGAAATTACGAGTTTTACCAATGGAAGGAAAAGATACATATTTAATGGTTTTGTAATTGCTATGCATTATTGCGACTAAACAATTCCACAGATGAATCTTGGCTTGTGAGTTCTTGGTGTTAAACTGCTGGAATTTCAGTGGTTTGCTGAAAACGGGTTAAGAACCTAAATGCCTTCAAAACATGACTTGCACACTCTGTAGGAGAGGTGTTGTAAAACGATCTCCACGCACTTGCTTTATCCTCATCATAGCGATCGCCTCTTTCCCGATGACGTTCTAACCATGCTAAGCGTACAGCATGACCAATTAACACATCTAACACTATATACGCTTCAATTTGCAGGTTAGGGTTATTTGACGCGATCGCCGCCAATTCCATTAATGTTTCAATACAAACTTGCCGGTACTCTGGAGCCTCTATTTTATTCAGCAAATGCTCAACTTTTAGTGCAAAATTCTTTTCCCCGGCTGTCATTTCCGACAGCATCCTCTCACTATCTAAACGGTTACGTCTTTCTAGCTTATCACCAATCACTACACCTTTGCAATGCTTCAAAAGCTGCCAAACCTGCTGGAAAAAATCTTTTGGTACACGCCCGGTAGCTCCCTCTGCTTCGCGAAACCGCCGCCAACCACCAAGAGGAACGTCGATTTCTTCACCCACAGGTTGTATCACCCAAGCAATATCGCTTTCTTTTTGCTTAACGCGCAGTGATTCCTGCTGGCGTAAAAGGTTACTCATACCAGCATACTCAACCAATACCTGACGCAAACGCATTTTCACCTCAAAAGGAGAGAGTTGCATCAAATGTTCATAACCTTCATCTTGAGTAACATTCAACTCTCTTGCTAATTTGCTGGTGATTAATAAGATCAGATACCCAACTCTCAGTGTCAATAGTCCTTTAAATAATTCTGGCTCTGACTGAATCAAAGTGCTCAGATAAATCAGGATCTCTTGAGTTAAGACGCGATCGCGTATATCCTCACCACAAAAATGATTTATTTTTTCTACAATTTCATTGTGTGACATTGGTACAGTAATTAGGGATGCTTCACTGTAAGCCTTACCCACAGCAATTTGCTTACCCCGTACCAAAATCATCGTAACTACATCTGATAAGCCAATATCAACCATCTGCCTTAAACCAGCAGCACGACGTACAACCGCCCAAAGATTTAGCTTACCTGCTCTAGTATATACTTCATCTAACAAATCTCCTACCGTTACAGGACACCGTGAGCCTCCAAAACCTGTATCAAACTGAAGTCCTTGTAAACGAGTTAAAGTTTGCAACAACTCGATTTGTTCATAGAGATTTTCCGATGAACGTAAATAAGAAAGCAATAAATTTAAGTTAGTTTCACATTCCATCTGAAATTCTTGAGTATGCCCTAACTGCCAGTTTTTCTCTGGATCATTAAATAGGTAACAGCAATCAGGTGCAGCATCTTTAACAGATGATTGAGAAAATTCAAAATCGTGGAGAAAATCGATCCGTTGTGTTGCGGATGTTAACATCAACTGGTTTACGCGTCCTAATTTTACCCGTACACTATTACAAACTCCTTCCTTAAGTTCTTGTATTAGCGCCAACAAAGCTTCGCTCCCTGTTTCCCACATCGTGTGAGTCAACATTAAAGTTAGAGTTGGGCGTCCCAAATCACTCCAATATTTTTGAATATAAGCAAGTTCACTTCTAAACTGATCGATCAGGAAATGATCATCCAGGGTTAAATAGAACTGCTGAAGATCAGAAAACGAAGGCAAAAACACTATTATTTCATCACGAATGCGAAAAATTCTTGATGTTGTTAAACTGCGCAGACGCCGTACAGGACGTCCAGTTAAACCTAGCTTGTCGTTGCGCCCAATTTGAGTAAATACAGATGAAAGTTCAACAGCTTTACGTACTTGAATTGGTTCCACTTGTTTAGGAGTTTGCGTTTCAATTCCGTAAACTTCTAATGCCATCTGTAAATCTTCATCTTCTGCCAATAAAGCAATTTGTACCAATGCTTCCCGAGTTTTCCCTATACATAAGTGTCTTCCTAAAGGGTCAATATCTCCAACTGCAAGTAACCCTTCACTTAGCATTTCACCCAGAAGATAAAGACTTTGCGCCCATACCAAAGGCACATTTTCGTTAGGTAGACGTGGCTGACTTTGAGGATTTAATTTTTCGGCGTCTATGTTTTCTTTTGGCACATAATAAAGTTCTGGCAGCAACCGTAAACCATCCCGCTCTACAATTAGACACTGTAAGCGCTCTTTGTAGCGTGATACTTGCTCTTGTTTACCACAAAACAACCCATCTAGGAACAAGTAGGTAAAAAACAATGGCCATTCGCATTCGATATGCTCAAATTGTTTGAGTTCTAGTGGTTCGTAGTGTAAGCGGTTAGAGTCTTCTAAAACTGTTTGATGTCCATCCCGTAAGAAGCGTTTACAACCGTATTTTCCTTCAAGTTTGTTGATGATGTCGTTAAGGGTGCGTTCGTGCAGTTGTATATCTTCCACCGCAAAAGCTGGAAAAGTAATTACGCTTAATAGCGCTGCATCAATTTCTTTTGAGGCTGATTCTCGTGGTAATAGTGACTCTAGTGTAATCCTGGCACGGGCGATCTCGTCTGGCAAGACATGAATCACTGATGCTTGACTACCACGTACACCAAATAAATCCAGTCCTTTAATAGCTTCCATCGCAGCTTTTGCCATTCCTACAGAACTGGCGTTTAATTCTGCGTTTCCATGATTAATTTTGTTACCCCGTTCCCAAATGCCGTAGTCTGGTGTGCGGTAAGCTCGTCCGATATAGTACACCAGATTTTGAACAAAACTAACTTCATCAGGAGTATATACTATATGCAATCCCGAAGCAGTCATTTGCGCTAGCATTAGCAAAAATATAGATGTAGCGTCGAGTTGCAAATGACCCCATTCATCATCGCCTACAACGATATCGCCAGTAGCAGTGTTATACTTGGCGTGCAAAGCATCTAGTGGGCATTGAGTGTGCTTGAAGCGCTCAACTTTATAAGCCTGTCGCATCATAGCAAATAGCAACCCTCGCATTAGCTTAACAACACTGTGTTCTAGCTCGTAGGTGCGTCCCTTGTCTTCATCAACCTTGCGATATGCTAGTGCTAAACCCCAAACTGCTAAAATACTGTAAACATTATCACGCACCCAAGCATCTCTATAATCACCATGAGCTGTTACTGCGGTACTTGCAGGTAGCAAGCCAGTAATCGGGTTCTGACGATAAATAATAATTGTCTTGATTTGCTGATAGTAGTAGTCAAGACGTGTTTGAACTTGGGTTGCGGTTTTCATCAAAAACCTCGTATTTTTTAAACACACCAATTCCGATGGGAGGTGCGTGGAGTCGTCACTCACTTGGTGCTTTTTCAGGTATTCTGAGAATATACTCTAAAAGAAAGATTTTTTCAAATTTTTATTATCCATAAGGGTTAATACCGGTGTTGTATTTCCTAAGATGGATATAGAAACCCAACTAAAATTAGATGCCAGTGCCCCTTGCTGTATATCAGTATTAGATTGTTTTAACAACAGGAAGACCTTGTCAAAGGCCAGAAATTTTTCCTAGATACTATATATTTGCCTGTTAGGGGGTACAAAGTTATGTATTCTTATACAACAGTTCTTTGAATCTCTCGAAAAGATCGGTGGTGTGTGGGCAAATAATTTAACCTTGCTCATTTTGAAAGCAAGTTAGGTTGTACGCTTGACATTGTTGGCAACAGTAGTAAAATCTACTCAATCAACAGGCATCAGGGCAATAGGAAAATAACTTGTGAGGAATATAGCCACTTCCTCACGCTTGTACTAGGCATCTACCGGAACGGTGCGTCCCGGGTTATTATTATAACTTAGCGATGCCATTGATTGGTAATCGATGTTGAATTTCTGAGATTTTATGGACCAAAGTCCACAAGACGGTAGTACCAACCTCCTCTAAGCTCGTGAGCTTGTCTCCCCAGCTTAGGGGAGATCATAGGAGGTTTTATGCTTACGCAGGATGTTTGCAATTCATTTATAGACATTGCCGATCTAAACCAATTGAAGTGGAATTTGAATCGGTTACAACCAGTTGATGCAGCAGAATATATTACACGCGCACCCCAACAAAAACGCGCAATCACATTCCGTCTGCTCAATAAAAACCAGGCAATAGATGTCTTTGAACATCTTCCATCAGAGGTACAAAAAGAGCTAATAAGCTCTTTACATGATGTTCAAGTAGCACAAATTGTAGAGGCGATGAGTGCTCATGAACGGGCAGAATTGTTCGATGAACTGCCGCCTGGAGTCGTAAAATGGCTTTTGCAAGAACTTAGCCCAGAACAACGACAAGCAACCGCAACAATTCTTGGTTACCCGGAAGGCACTGCTGGGCGGTTGATGACTACAGAATATGTCTGGTTACGAGAGGGATTGACGGTAGGAGAGGCGTTACGAAAAATCCGCCGTCAGGACGAAGATAAAGAAACGATCTACTACGCTTACGTCACAGATAATAAGCGTCGGCTAGTTAGTACTGTCTCATTGCGTCAGTTGCTGTTTACTATTCCCGATGCAAAAATCAGAGATATTGCTAGCGATCGCGTTGTCAAAGTCAGAACCGACACTCCCCAAGAAGAAGTGGTTCGGCTTATGAAGCGCTACGACTTAATAGCTATCCCAGTTGTTGATAGGGAAGAGCGACTCGTGGGTATTATCACAATAGATGATGTGGTAGATATTGTTGAGGAGCAAGCAACAGAAGAAATTCAAAAACTCGTAGGTGTAAGTGGTGGTGATGAAGCAGCTTTGTCTCCTTCAGGAATCACGATTCGCAAGCGTTTACCGTGGCTACTAGGTATTATGTTGCTTTATATCGGAGCATCAAGTGCGATCGCTCCGTTTCAGTCAACAATTTCAATGGTGCCTGTGCTAGCTGTGATCATGCCTCTTTTCTCTAACACAGGTGGTACTGTTGGGATTCAAGCTTTAACCGTGACAATCCGCGGATTGGGTGTGGGAGAAGTAACACCTAAAGATACTCTTCAGATTCTTCGTAAGGAGCTGACGGCTGGTTTGGGAACAGCCTTAGCATTAGGCTTTACTATGATCATGCTTTCTCTAATTTGGGCACCTCCTTCAGAACGTTGGGTAGCATTAGTCGCAGGAACGGTAATGGCAACAAATACTCTTGTAGCTGTTACACTAGGAACTCTACTACCAATGGGTTTAAAACGACTAAAGCTAGATCCAGCGATGATGAGTGGTCCATTAGTGACAACGATGCTAGATGCCATTGGATTTATGATCTTCCTATCAATGATCTCTATGGCTTTAAATGTCTTCCATCTAAAACATTGAGCAAGAAGTCAGAACTCAGAACTCAGGAGTCAGAATTCAGAAGTCAGAATTCAGAAGTCAGAATTCAGAAGTCAGGAGGAGCCAGTTCTGCAGGCTGTGCACTGAGCTTGTCGAAGTGATGATTTCCCTACGTAGGAATCTGGCGTTGTGGGGTGTAGGGAACTTAAGAATGGATATTGATGAATTCAAACCTACCATTGACTGTAGACTGCTAACTCTAGGATTTAGCGAGGCTCGCCTCCTCCTACTTACAGAGATCATGGGCTGATTCTGACTCCTGACTTCTGACTTCTGACTTCTGACTTCTGACTCCTGAATTCTCTTTAAATTCCTACCTCAGTGTCCCTAACCGCTGGCAAAACAGGTGGTATCATTTCCTGTGCATATCCTGAAAAAAATAGTAGAGATGCTACCACGCTTCTCGTTGTGAAAAGTTAATAACCATTTATGCCTACTACTACCTGGACTCGTCACCACATTCTTTCCCTAGCTGACTTCACTACTACTGAATACAATGCTGTTTTACAAACTGCTGCTAGCTTTCAGGAAGTGTTGTCGCGACGGACAAAGAAAGTGCCTACTTTACAAGGACAGGTGGTGGCGAATTTATTTTTTGAACCCTCTACTCGCACTCGTAGCAGCTTTGAACTAGCAGCTAAGCGACTCTCAGCAGATACGCTAAATTTTGCCTCCTCTACATCCTCAATGACAAAAGGAGAAACTATTCTCGATACGGCGAAAACTTATTTAGCTATGGGAACTGATATCATGGTGATTCGCCATCGAGAAGCAGGAGTACCTGGCGCGATCGCCCAAGAAATGGATCGTCTAGGTGTACGAGTTGGTGTCCTCAATGCTGGAGATGGACTCCATGAACATCCTTCTCAAGCGCTACTAGACTTATTTACTATTTGTACTCTTATTGATCCAAATTATCCTCATCTTGAACTTTTGAAGGATAAAAAAATTGCCATTGTTGGAGATATTTTACACTCAAGGGTAGCCAGATCAAATATTTGGAGTTTAACAGCAAGTGGTGCGCAAGTTCATCTAGCTGCACCACCAACTTTATTACCTAAGTTATTTGCAGATTATGGTAAAGATAGACCAGGTAAACTGTTTCTACATTGGAAACTAGAGCCAGCTTTGGAAGACGCTGATTTTGTTATGAGCTTGCGCTTGCAAAAAGAGCGCATGACTACCCACTTATTACCTTCTTTACGAGAATATCATCAATTGTTTGGCCTTACACGCTCTAAACTACGACTGTGCAAGCCAGATGTAAAACTTTTACATCCTGGTCCTGTGAACCGTGGTGTTGAAATCAGCTCGGATTTAATGGATGATCCCGAAATGAGTCTCATCCAAACCCAAGTAACCAGTGGTGTCGCCGTACGTATGGCTTTATTGTATCTGATCGGTAGTGGAAAAGTGTAGGGCTAATTTCTGACCCTACACCCGCCCCAAAGGGGCATGTAAAAAGCTACTCCCCAGTAATAGAAAGTTCATTAACCCAGATGTGAGGACATACTCCACCAGGAGTTAACTTCGCTTCTTTTTCAACAAGAATGATCGATTTCAGGAGTTCTAAGAAATCCCCGGCAACTGTTGCTGATTCAATGCTTGTTTTAACACCGTCATTCACAAGCCAACCATCAAATGGCAAAGAGAAAGATCCTTGTAAAGATTTTACTCCTGCATGGAGAGCTTGCAAATCATCAATAAAAATGACATTCTTCGCGGTTTCCAAGCTTAATTCTTGTTCACCAGGTGCGCTAGCGAAGACGTGATAAAAGTTGGGACTAACACTTACTTTTGCTCCAATATTAGCATTCCCTGTAGGTTTGCTATTCAGTCTTTTAGCAGTACCAGCACTGTGAAGAAAACCTGTCAAAATGCCGTTTTCAATAAGTGAAACTTGGCGAGTAGGAGTTCCTTCTCCATCAAAAGCTTCTGCTCCTAGATTAGCTGGATGTAGTGCATCATCATATACAGAAAGTAAAGGAGAAGCAATTTGCTTTCCTATATCGTCTGGAGTGGAGAGACTTTGTTTATCGAGAATATTTTGAGCATTGAACAAGTTGGAAAAAGCTCCTAGGAGACTTAAAAAAGCTTCTGGGGAAAAAACAACTTGATATTTACCACTCTGAATTTTTTGATAGTTTAAGTGACTAATAGTTTTGTCTACTGTTTCTTTGATACAACCATTAATGTCTAATTCATCTAGACTTCGGCTGATTCTAAAAGCACCAGCACCTCGAGGTTTTTTTCCCTCTTCCTCTGTTTTACTGTATAAAGAAATCTGTGAGAAAGAGTGAGATTCAGTTCTCATTGCACCATCGCTATTGAGATAGAACTTATCACGGTTGCTCTGTCCCAAACCGTTATAAGGAACTCCTTTAATAGCCAAATGTGCTGCAAGAATTTCTTTTTCAGCAGATAATAAACTGTCTATAAGTTCTGAAACAGGTGCTTGCTTTACTTTTTCGTGGTGTGTTTGTTCCAAGGGAAGAGTTGCTTCTGGACTAAAATCAGGAACATTTTCCTTTACACCAAAGAAACTTGCTTCATAAGCTGTTTTCAAAGCCAATTCAAGTCCCCTAGGATCTACATCTGTTGTGGTGGTGACACCCATGGTGTTGTCTTCATTCCAAACCCGGACGATAACACCAGAAAGACTAGAGGCTTTCACTTGTTTAGGCTCACCTTGATCTACTTGGACACTGGTTTGATCTACTGTTGAACCATAAACATCAAATTTTTTTATGCCAAGCTTATCTGCGCTTTCCCTGGCATGATTTGCAATACTATCGATATTCGCCATAGTTAATTTTAGATTCTGGATTTGAGAATTAGATTTTAACCGAAGCCTCCCTTTCGGAGTGCAAAAAAGACGGTAGTGGGAGCATCTTGCTCCCTACTTTATGACTGAAGCCTGGATCTTAGTCCCTACTTTACTACTGAAGCGGGCAAGATGCCCGCACTACAAAATAAAATCAGAGAGATTCTGAATTCTGACTCCTGAATTCTGAATTCTGAATTCTGACTCCCTCTTCAACGTCCGCCTATGGTAATTTCATCAACTTTAATGTGGGGTTGTCCTACTGTAGTGTAGATACTTCCACTAACGGAGCCACAGAAACCTGGTGCTAATGACAGATCTTGGGAGCACATGGAAATTCTATTCATAATTTCCTTTGCTTCACCGATTAGGATAGCTCCTTTAAGTGGCTTGGTGATTTTACCATTTTCAATTAAATAAGCTTCATCTACACCAAAGTTAAATTGACCTGTAGCTCCAACACTACCACCACCCATCTTTTTACAGTAGATCCCTTTGTCAATCGAGGCAAATAAATCCTCAACACTGTAATCACCAGTAGCAATGTATGTATTGCGCATACGGCTAGCAGCGGGAAAGGTATAACTTTGACGCCTTCCACTACCAGTTCTGGGGTTTCCTGTACGTAAGGAACCGGCTCTATCTGCTAAAAAGTTCTTTAAAACGCCTTTTTCAATTAATAGCGTTCTTTGGGCTGGCATTCCTTCATCATCCATATCAATAGTTCCGAAGGCATTTTCCGAGCGCCCTTCATCCCAAGCAGTGAGGCTTTCATGGGCGATTTTTTCGCCTTTTTTATCGGCAAAAGGAGTTGTTTTGCGTTCAATTTGAGTGGTTTCTAGCAAGTGACCACATGCTTCATGGAAAATTACTCCACCAAAGTGATTTGCCATGATGATCGGGTAAGTACCAGATTCTACGTAATCAGCGTAAAGCATTTTTCCTGCGGACTCAGCAATTTGTTCTGCTGCTTGTTCGTAATCCCAAGTTTTCAGGAAGTTAGGATCGCTGGTGAGCCCAGCACGTTCACCTATAGAAGCGCGATTTGCTCCGTCAGCACACAAAATATTAAATCCTACCGATTGAGTGAGGCGAATATCACGGGCAAAAGTACCATCACTAGCAGCCACTAAGATTTCTTGCCAGTCACGGAAATAGGTGGCGCGGCGTGATTGAACATGTGTTGCTTTTTGCGCGAGTTTGGCAGTACCATCAAGTAAGATTTCTCCCATTTCCCTCATAGAGCTACATAGAGGTAACCATCCATCTTTACCTCTTTTTGTGCCATAGTCTCTAAGAAGTTCTAGGTTGATTTCTGGAACAAAAGCATTGGGAGCAGGGAGTTGCAATCCCAAGATTGAAAGCCCTTTTTCCAAAGCTGCTAACAAACCGGAAAAGGAAAGATCGTTTGTACTGACGTAGCAATCACCTTTGCCACGAAATAGTCTGACTCCTGCACCTGTAGAAAGACGTGGTGTAATACTGGTGATGGCATCTTCTTCAGCAAGGCAACTGATATAATTAACACGCTCTAGAAAAAACTCGATGAAGTCAGCACCGGCAGCACGTCCTAATCCCAAGAGAGTAGCCAAGGGTGGTTCCCAAGTTTCATCGAATCGTTCTACTGTTGAGGAATATTCTAAAGTCGGGAGCTGTTTAGAAAGAAGTAAAGTATTTGTGAGCATGAGTTGCCTCGGCTGCTTGATTTTATTGGAGGTGGAACTAAAAAATCCTGGTTTGTTCACTCTAGCAAAACCGTGAAAGTCTCTTTTCGGAAAGAGCCCTTTGCCGATTTATAAGTCTTTTAACAACGAACAGGAAAATGCTGTGTGTAATGAATTTTGTTTAACTAGTTCACTGAGCTTATTTTGGTTGCTTAAGATGACGCACTTCAATGACTGTGTGGACATTACCTCGCGGGGAGAAATCTCCTTTGACAGTAACTTCTAGTGGATCACAGGCTGCAACAAAATCATCTAAGATTTGATTAATCGATTCTTCGTGGGAAATGTAGCGATCGCGGTAACTGTTAATGTAAAGCTTGATAGCTTTCAATTCCACTACACGTTCATCAGGTATGTAGGTAATGTGAATTGTGGCAAAGTCAGGATACCCTGAGAATGGGCATTTACATGTAAATTCTGGTAAGGTAATGTTTATATCATATCGCCTTCCCAAGCGCGGGTTGGGAAACGTGATTAATTGACCTTCCGCAATATTGCGTTCGCCATACTTGATTTCCATAATCATTAACGAGTAAAAACAACTTGTTTAAAACTCTTCTTGTTCCCAGTCTGGACAATGCTCATTTTCCCACCCGTAAGGATGCATTCCACAAACTAACAAGTTTCCGTTATATGCTTGCCCGTGATAGTGACGGCAACCGATGCAGGCTGGATTTTGTTCTAATGTAGCTTCAACTGAATAAGGAAAAGTCGGCTCTGCCTCATCACTAATAGCTTCTTCTAGTTCCCAGTAAGCGTCAAAAATTGGTTCTGCCAACTCTTGTAAATATTGATCCACTTCAGTGATGATTGTATTTTGGAATTGCTCGCTAACTTCTTCGGTAAGTTCAAAAAAGTTGTCTACCATTTCAGTCATCCCCAACAAGAAGCGATCAACTACTTCATCCGCTACTGTTTGTAGCATTTCCCAAAACTCTTTTTGCCACTTGTCCATAAAATTCACGTCCTTACTGGCTACCAACGGCAGGACACTATATTATAAATTTAGTTTCATCAAGTGTCTCTTACCAGCTTAATACTTGATAGCCTGAAGCTGTGGGGTCAACCTTGAATTATTCATATAATAAATACAACAATTAACTTTGATCACGCTGGAGCCGTTTTAACTCTTCTTGTAGTTCTACTACTTGTGTGCGTAAGTTATCTATATTTTCGTTAGGTGTCTGTTTTTCTGTTGTTGGTTTGTCTTCTTCCTCTAAAATTTCAATGCGGCGAGGTTCAGAGGAGGGTTTTTTCTCAACCGTGGCATCAGAAGTTGGTGGCTGTTGGGCTTGCCTCATCATATCTTCGACAAAGCGGCGTCCTTCCTCTGTTGTCATTTCGCCACGTGCTACCATTTCATCTGCCAGCTTTTGGACTTGTGATCGCATTTCTGCGACTGTTCCACCAGCTTTCTCGCCTGCGTAAGAAGCCAACCCAACACCGAGGTAAAAAGCTTTTTTAACAATATCTCCAAAACCAGGCATTGCTGCTCTTGCGCTCCTAAAATAGGGCGACCCGGAGACTACGCCTACCACAAGCATCCCGTATTGCTGCTACCTTCCGGTCCTGACAAGATTTGGGCGTTGAAGTCGCATAGATCCAGGTCTAAAAACAGCATAGCATTAAATTTAGATAATTGTGTGTTATTCCACAACAATTCGCCATTCGTAAAGTTGATAATTAACGCAGCTGTTTTGTACCAAGGGATCTCCCTCTACAATATTTTTCGCTTCATCCATCGACTCGGCCTCAAATAGCATCATGCCACCGCCCCTACACCCCCAGTAACCTGTTTTCGCTTTATGTCCTTTGACGATCAACTCTTGCACGTAGGCTTTGTGGGCAGGCACATATTGGTCGAAAATGGGTTTATCGACTTTCCCTTCCTCAATTTTGACAAACCAAGGCATTCTCTTGTATCCTCGAACATCTCTATTATTAGATCAAAGCAGGAAGAATATTAGACAGGCAAGGGGTATGGGCATGGGGCATAGGGCATAGGGCATGGGATCAACAAGGAACAGCGACACCGGTTTATATACAGACGACAGTTGTGGGTACGGTATCGTAAAGCATGTGGAAATTAATTTTGTTTGGACATAATCTCTTTTCTCTATTACCCAATACTCTATGCCCCATGCCCTATGCCCCATGCCCCATGCCCCATGCCCATTACCTTTGAGCAACACGTCTTAATAAGAACAAACCTACTCCTAAAAACAGAAAGTCGGGTAGCCAAGCGCCTATAAATGGAGAAAAGATACCTGCTTCTGCGATCGCACCACTAATAAAGTAAAATAAATAATAGGTAAAAATAACTATAATACTAACCCCAAAACTTGTGGCTCGCCCTGTGCGCTGAGGGATGGTTCCCATAGCTGCACCAACTAAGCCGAAAACTACGCAGACGAAGGGTAAGGCGACTTTTTGTTGAATCCGAACTTGGAGCTTACGGATTTTTTGCTCATCACCACCAAGGCGTACAATTGCTAGTTGCTGTATCGCTTGGGCAATATTCATTTCGCCGTAGTCACGAGTTTTTTCTGCTAGTTCAAATGCTGTACGAGGTAATTTCAATCGTTGGTGTTTAAACCAGACAATATTACGATAGGAACGATCTGGGGCGACTAAATATATCGTTCCGTTGTAAATATCCCAAATATTTTGGGATGGATTCCATTCTCCTATTTGTGCAGCGATAATTTGATTGACGCCTTCTCTGGAACGGTCTATAATTGTTAGACCTTTGAACTGCTTACCATCAAACTGATCGGCGTAGTATAAGCGAGTTAAAATCTTCTGGGTAGTACCGTCTGGTAAAGGAACTTCCCGCTTTTCAGGATAAAGGAAGTTATCTTGCTGAGCAATGGGTGGTTTATCTCCCTTGAGAGCTTTTTGTAGGGTAGCAGTTGCTTGATAATTTGCTGCTGGGACAATTTGCTCGTTAAAAATAAATGTCATTCCTGTGACAATAAAACTCAAAACGACGGCAGTAAGGACCATACGGTAAACACTGACGCCACAAGCACGCAAAGCGATCAGTTCGCTTTCGCTAGAAAGACGACTGTATGTCATCAAAGTCGCCAACAGAGTCGATAAAGGAAAAGCATAAACGATAACATACGGTAACTTTAATAAAAAAACATTTATGGCAATATTTATGGGGAGCCCGGCTTCCACAACTTTCCGTATGAGTTCAAACATAACGTCAATTGTGATACCTAGCGAAGAAAAAGCCCCAACACCAAATAAAAACGGTGGTAGCAATTCGCTGATCAGGTAACGATCCATTATGGAAATAGGTAACAGCGAATTGAGAGTTGCAAAAGACTTGAATAATTTAGTCACTAGTCAAGTGTGGGAATAGGTTGACAGGATCAGTTATCAGTTCTCAATTATCAGTTATCAGCTTGACTATTCAGTGATAACTGTTTACTGTTCACTGATAACTGTTTAAACTTGGAAGTTATTACCGAGGTAATATTGCCTGACTAGAGGATTATTGTAAAGTTCTTTGGAACTACCAAAAGCAAGGATTTGCCCTTCACGCATGATATAAGCTCGATCTGTGATTGCAAGGGTTTCGCGGACGTTATGATCTGTGATTAAGATACCCATCTCGCGATCGCGCAATTGTGCCACAATTTGCTGAATTTCCGAGACTGCTATAGGATCAACTCCAGCAAATGGCTCATCCAAAAATAAAAATTTTGGTCCTTCCTTTCCAGCTGCCAACGCTCGTGCTAACTCTGTCCGACGTCTTTCACCTCCAGACAATTGAATTCCTTTGCTATTAGCTACTTTTTCCAAACGAAACTCTTGCAATAAACTTTCTGTTCGGCGTGACCATTGCCAGCGTGGTACATTAGTTTGTTCTAGCACCAACCGAATGTTATCGCGCACACTCAGTTGACGAAAAACACTCGCTTCTTGAGCTAGATAACCAATACCCAGTCGGGCTCTTTTGTGCATCGGTAATCCAGTAATATCCTGGTTACTTAACCAAACTGTTCCCCGATCCGGTTTTTCTAAACCTGTAGCAATATAAAAAGTTGTGGTTTTACCAGCCCCATTGGGACCTAGTAAACCAACTATTTCACCTTGAGCAACAGAAAGGTTAACCCGATTAACAATAACTCGCTTTCCGTAGGATTTGTGAATGTTCTCTAAAACAATTTTCACGATTGGCTTTTTTTGAGTTATGATTTCTAACGCCATTGACCAAGGGGCAATATGCTAGTTCTCTCTGGAAGGCTAAGCCCACAGAAATTTACTCTATCGCCGCTTCAAAGGAGGTGTTTTTGGCGCTGGTGTAGTTGCTTGGTTATTAGGGTTGGTGTCATTAACTATATATATAGATTCTACCTGTTGGTTGCTTTGAGGTTTGGCAATAAATCTTCCTTCGTCAATGAGATACGTAACTGTCTCTCCTCTAATACTATTGCCTCCATTTTGGAGAATGTACACATTACCACTTAAAACAATACGACGTTCCTTACTGAAGTATTGGGCTTGGGCAGCTGTTGCCTGAATACCCCGAGCAGGATAATACATTTGAACATTACCACGAGCAGTTGCTACCTGAGTTTTAGAATCGTATTCTTCGTGATCAGAGCGAATCGTCAGCGCTCGATTGTCTCCAGATTGTTGTGCTGTAGCAGTTTGTACTAGAGTGGGCAATACGAATATATTCCCCAGTACAGTGGGTAGGAGCAAAGCTAAAACAGACCGATTTATCTGCAATTTAAGTAATTGATAACTCGATATCATAAGAATTTAGCTAAAGTCTAGTGTTGTTTATTCTAATTTTTTGTAACAAGGAACTTGAAATCCCCTCTATAAGTGTATTTCGTAAGTGAACTTATAGACGCCCTGCCTTTTGTCAATGTTTCGTTAATAATATAGAAGTCAACTGACTTGACAATTCACTCTGAAATTGCTACTTGTACAATTTTAGGTAAGGGAAAATCTTGTTCCAAATCAAGGCCAGCTATCGATTCCTGGTCTGTTTGTTGTAAAAGTTTTAACAAAACTACACTTTGGTCTAATAATTGGTCTACATCAATACCACTGTAGACGGATGGGTAACGGTTGAGGCGATTGCTTCCCTCTCCCAGTAAAATGACTGCACCTCTCCAGTTAGAGTTACCCAAATGATAAAGCGCCACCGCAATTTGTAAAATGCTTTGATAAAAAGTCTTTTCTGGCTCTGCTGCTTCAATCCATAGAGCCTCTAAGGTATCATGACAGGCGTAGAACTGTCTTGCATTAAACTGCTCTACACCTTGCCAAAACTGTTCAGGTATGCTTTCGGTCATCCCATACCGTCGCGTACTTGTTTGATTGTTTCTAAAGAAATTTCCTGCTTATCACCAGCAAACTCGTTATCTGAAGTCAGGAATAGCATACAGTGGCATTCATTGCGTTCTCGCATTGGTACACATGGACAGTTCCAAAAAGCAGCATTTACTTCTGCTTCCTTGTCTTCATAATGGCGACACGGACACAAAGGGGCTCCTAGATCGTCTTTATGTTTAGCAAGCCCTTCAATAACAACTGCTGTAACGGAGGGTTCAGAACAGAAGAATGTTCCAGTGCGTTTGGCATATTGTTCAGAAAAATGCCGCATTGCCTCTAAACTTTTATCGCTAGATTTTTTGTTAACTTCTGGTGAGATCATAAAATGGGATGCTCATAATTTAAATATTTCTTTGCATTGTACCTTAGTCTTGCAGTGCTATTAGTAGGTGGATCTCCCCTTAGTGATGTGTCGAGATAGTTTTTCAGAAATGCTGTGTAGCAAAAGTGATTGTGCCGAGTTTAAGAAGAAATGATCCCCATCGAACATCTCTACTGAGAAGGCAGCATTTGTATGCTCCCGCCAAGCTTGAAGATCATCGTAACTGACTTTGTGATCCCCCAAACCACCAAACGCTGTGATGGGACAATTGAGGGCTGGTGCTGGAGTATAAACGTAAGTTTCCAGAACCGCAAAATCTGCCCGCAGAGTAGGGATAAGTAGCTCCATCAATTCTGCATTCTCTAACACAGCAGCCGGTGTACCATTATAGCTGCTTAATCCCGCAACGAATTCTGGATCTGGTAAGGCGTGGATCGGTTGATCTCTATCAGGAATTTGTGGAGCGCGTCTACCAGAAAGAAAAAGGTGAAGTGTGTGTAACCCGTATTCTTTACGGAGTAGACGTGTCACCTCAAAGCTGACTAGAGCACCCATACTGTGACCAAAGAAAGCAAATGGCTTGTTTAAGTGAGGTAACAAGATTTGCGCGATCGCCTCTACAAGAGGTTCTAACCGCGTAAATGGTGGTGATTTGATCTGTACTCCTCGTCCAGGAAGTTCGATGGCATAAACCTCAACAGTACTAGGTAGATTATCGTTCCATGTACGAAAAATCACAGAGCTAGCACCCGCGTAGGGAAAGCAGAACAAACGCACCAAGGCATCAGGATTTGGTTTGGTGCATTTAAGCCAAGAGTTTGGTTGTATATTTTTCATCGGTTCATCATTCGCTTACAGCGTAGCCACTCTAGATGCCTATTATTCCTTACTTTATGTTTACATGTTGAAACAAAAGACAAATTCGTAGCCGCTTTCTTCCACAACTACGAATTTATAACTAAAGACTTGCTTTTAATAGCTACTTAAAAATCATTACAAATGACCAATGAAAAATTTCTCTTTGTAACTTCCGGCATAAGTAATTACGCACATTGTTTTATATGTGGCATGAGTTCCAAAGGCAACTCCTGCTACTGTAAAAGAGGGATTAAAAAAGTTGTTTCTATGACCACGTGATGGTACTCCATCATCAATAATTAGCTGCATGACTATATCTTGAGCGGTGGCTGAACCATAGCTAATATTTTCTCCTGCACTCGATTGCCACAAACCATAACGATTGATACGAACAGAAGGGTCACTGCCATCACTACCATAGTGACCAATAATACCTTTTCCTCCTTGATCATTGACAAGATCTCTTGCGCCTAAAGACATTCCCTTAGACACGCTAAGAGTTCCCACCGGAGTAGCATTTTCTAGAAAAGCGATCGCTTCATCAACTGCTTTTATTCCTTCAGTAGTCTGTAAAAAGAAATGTTCAGAAATTTGAACTTTATTGCCCTGAAAACGGCTTCTATAGTTTTTCAAAATAGGTATGTACGACTTCGGATCAGTACGCACCTTATTCATCTCAGTAATTACCTGTTGTTCCATTGACGAAAGGTAACTTGCCGTTGCTACGACAGAATTATGTCTAGCTTGAGCTACCGACGGTCTCGGTTTAACTATTTGATAAGACCATAATGATGCTAAAACACTAGTTGAAATTACGCACTTTTTCCAACTTTTCATTGATTGCCTCACGATTTTTCTTACGTATTAATTCTGATTTTCTGATGCACCGTGAGTGTTTTCAGCTATTCTAAAAAAGCGCTTTTTAAGAAGAATGCTGAAACCAGCAATAATGATTTATTTGTAGCATTAAGAATAGAAAACGTAAAGAGAATCCCCAAAAATTCTATCTGCCTGCCATGCTTATAATAATTTATAAGCAGAGTGAATCATTAAAAGCCAATAAGTGCATTCCAATGGACTTTAGCTATTAGTACTTACGTTTAATTACAAAGCTATAGTACCAAGCAATTAACCAGAACTCTGGGATAAGATTTTTTCGATATCAGGCAGACGTACAAGACCAGAGAACGTTTCGCTTTCAAGGAAAAAGAAGGGTGTGCCAGAAACCCCTATTTTTTCTGCTAATTCTATATCTTGATTAATTGCAGCATCCGCAATACGCCTGTCTCGTGCAAACAATTGCAAATCCAAATTTAGATCTTTGGCAATTTTCAAATATAGTGTTTCCCCCAACTGATTTTGGTGCGTAAATAACGCATTATGATATTCCCAAAATTTACCCTGCTGAGATGCAGCCCAAGCTGCTTTAGCTGCGGGCATAGCTTCAGAGTGAATTTGTGTGATGGGGAAGTTTTTGTAAACCAACGTCACATCATTTCGATGTTTGTCAATCAGATTGTTTAGAGTTTTATGAGCCTCTGCACAATAGGGACATTGAAAATCAGAAAATTCTACGATTAAAACTTTTGCTTTGGGTGATCCTGTAGTGGGAGATTTACCAATGATCTTCTCAGGAGCAGTTTTTAAATCTTGAAAAAATGCCTGTTGTGTTGTTCGCAGTTTTTGCACTAATTGCTGGCGATATGCCTCTAACGACTCTAGAATGACCTGCGGGTGTTCGCGAATTATTTGTAAAACTTGTTGTTCGATTTGTGGATTGGTCGGGTTGGCTGCTTGAGCAGGAAGTGACCAGCTTAGAATTAAGCAAACAAACCCTAATACGACTAGGCACCTTAGCGATTCCAAGAATTGCCTAAAACAATACAAGTATCTACACATACAACAACTCGTTGTGATTGAAACTTTTACCAAAAAACAAGATTGTAACCCCTGATTTGAGACATGGGGAGTTTTACACTCTTCTGACAAGAGCAACCACCCAAAACTACACCTGATCAAAAAACATCAAGATGGCTCACAAGAGAGTCCAACCGGAAATTTCTTGTCAGAAAGAGTATGGTATATAAGTGTTTTAACTAGTAACTATAAACAGTTAACTAGTTCGTTATTTAGCTTTAAACTGTTCAAGAAATACTACCGACCAGTTAAGCGGTGATAGATATTATTCCTCAAGTGAGGCAATTGTACAGCATAATTGCTACACCTAGTTACACTATCACTTTCTTGGCAATTATGAAAAGGGAAAAGGCTAAATTTCAGCCTTTTCCCTTTTCACATTAATCTTTTCTCAGACTATAATTAGGTCTTAAGTTTATGCGCCTACCGATTCTTTTGCAGCGTACATCACTTCCACGGTGATAACAGCAAGATTCCGGTCACGAGCAAATTTCTCAGTGTTGCGCTTTACTTTACCACGAACGAATCCAGGTATTTTATTTAGTTCTGCCTGAGCTTCCTTATTCCAGGTTAGGTCAGAATCTGCAGAAATACCCTTAGTGATGACTTCCTTGGTGTCGTGTCCACCAAAAATTTCCAGCAGATGGTCTTCCATCCCCAAAGTGAAGGAATTATACACTAAGTCGGCAATTTGGTTTGTTCCTTCATAACCCATGAATGGTTTGTAACCAATTGGGAAATTTTGGATATGGATAGGTGCCGCAATAACGCCGCAAGGGATATCTAGACGCTTACCAACATGGCGTTCCATTTGGGTTCCAAAGATTGCAGAGGGTTCTGTACGTGCGATCGCATCCCCAATCTGGCCATGATCATCTGTAATCAATACCTCATCGCAATATTCGCTCACCTGTTCACGGAACCAATCAGCATCGTACTTACAATAAGTTCCAGCCCAAACAACGTGAATACCCATCTCTCTTGCCAAAATCTTGGTCATGGCAGCAGCATGAGTATTGTCACCAAATACCACGGCTTTCTTTCCAGTCAAATTCTGACAGTCAATAGAACGGGAAAACCATGCAGCTTGAGAGACATACAAAGTTTGCTCATTAATAAAGTCTTCGTAGTCTACATCTGCTCCTTGGGCATTAATCACCTGTTGAATCTTGCGGATACAACGAGCCGTTTCAACCACACCCATAGGTGTTATGTCTACATAAGGTATCCCAAATTCTGCTTGTAGGTAACGAGCAGCCATCATACCCAGTTCTCGATATGGTACTAAGTTAAACCAAGCACGAGGGAGATTTTTTAACTGATGAACAGAAGCCCCTTCAGGCATGACTACATTTACCTCAATGCCCAAATCAGCCATGAGCCGCTTCAGTTCTGTGCAGTCGTGTTGGTTGTGAAAGCCAAGAGTAGAAATACCAATAATATTGACCGAAGGCTTTTCGGTTTTCGTTGTTGGAAGTTCGCCTTTTTTACGGGCTTTCTCAATATAATATTGAACGATTTGATCTAAAGTGCGATCAGCAGCTTGTAGTTCGTTGACACGGTAATGATTAACATCAGCTAGCAGCACATCGGATTTTGCATCCATCTGCGCCCTGTCCACAAAGTTTTGTAGGTCTTCTTGCAAAATGCTAGAGGTACAGGTGGGAGTTAACACAATTAAATCTGGGTGTTCCTCGGCGTCTTTGCGGGTGATGTTGTCTACCACTTTTTCTTGGGAGCCGCGAGCCAAAACGTTACGGTCAACAATGCTTGCTGTGACTGGTGTAAAGTTCCTTTCCCTTTCTAGCATCGACCGCATGACATTAAAGTAGTCGTCGCCTAGTGGAGCATGCATAATAGCATGAACATTTTTAAAGGAACTGGCGATTCGCAAAGTGCCAATGTGGGCGGGACCTGCATACATCCAGTAAGCCAATTTCATGACTGTGTTCTCCCTTTTAATGAAACGAACTGAGTCCGATTGAAGGTGGACTATGAGTGCTTTATTTTTAAATCGCTTCTGATTGTCGCAAAACTTGTAGCCTTTAAGAAGTAAGGCTTTGACTGGGTTTACATCTCCTTTAGAGGCTGGAATGCCCATAGTGCTTAGAATTAAGCACAGACTTTAACAACATTCTAGTTGTTAAAGTGATACGAATCTTAATTTTTCGGCACATTTGTTATAACTGGGCATGCCCTATGCCCCATGCCCTATAACCATTAAGCAGATACCAAACGCCTTAAAGATTCACTACGGCGTTTAGCAGTAGAGTTTTTTGGATCGTATTTGAGAGATTCTTCGTAAGTTTCCAGCGCTTGAGCATTTAATTTTTTACGCTCATAAGCATGACCAAGATTGTTCAATGCTGTCACATAATCAGCTTTGATTTTTAGAGCCTCTTTATATTGACGAATTGCTAAATCATATTGTTCTTGAGCAAAGTAAGCGTAACCAAGCCCGTTATAAATCGGCGCAATGTTTTCTTCTCGTTCTTCTGAAGCCGCTTTAATAGCTTTTTGAAAAAGAGGAAGTGCTTGGGAAAATAATTTTTTCTCTAGATAAATGCTAGCTAATTCGTAATATTCTTGCGTTGTGCCTTTTTCGTTATTCAGCTTCTTTTTCAATTTTGAGAAAGTGCTATTAACTCTACGAGTTTTCAGAACCTCACGCAAAATGTTTACTCCTGCAAATAAAAGCAGAACTACCAAAATTGATAGATAAAAAATTGCTAGATTGTTAGTCATTGATTTATATTAATAATTCTTAAGTTTTATACTCATCTCTGGTAGACCCCAATAGGTGGCCTGTTTTTGCAGCCAACCGTCAGCTATATAATGAGAAATAGCTTCATTGACCTGCTCTCGGAATTTATCATACTGTAATCCCTTGGGCATCACCACCGATAAGGGTTCTGTTGATAGTTTTGTTGGTAGCAATCTATATTGATTATCCGTTTTTACCCAACCACTAAGGATGCTTCCATCCGCAGCGAAAGCTGATACAGCTTGAGTTTGTGTGAGCGATCGCGCTTCTTCGTAGGAACTCACTCCGACAAACTCGGCATTGGGTAAGTAATACTGCACCACTGGTATAGTGCTAGAGTCTTTGAGAACAGCTACTTTCCGTTTTGCCAAATCACTCAATTTTTGCACTGAGGGATCTTTTGTGATTAAAACAGTGCCATCAAAGTAATATGGAACACTGAAATCCACTAAACGATTCCGAGAAGAAGTTGCTGTCACCCTAGCGATCGCAAGATCTACTTTGTGGTCTAAAACTAGAGACAAGCGATCGCGATTCGCTACAGGTTTTAATTTTACAGCATTTGGTTTACCCAACAAATCAGACGCTAATGCTTTTGCCAAGTCAATTTCAAAGCCTTGTAGATTCCCGTTTGCGTCTTTAAATCCCAACGGGTACAAATTATCTTTAACCGCTATATTCAAATATCCTCGCTGCTGAATTTTTGGTAATTCGGCAGCAGATACTTTTAGCTGTGTATTGTCAATACCAAACGAAAAAGCTATTAGACAACAGATAGCACCGGATACCAGCAGATATAGCCGATGTTTGCGCTGCAGTTGATACATATGACACATCTGTTACATCCGTTGCTAAATCCGTTACATCTGTTGCTAGCGTGAGCCTTTAGCGTGACTTGCCAATTCAGCGACTTTACTAAAGCTATTTGGATCCAGAACTGCCATCTGCGCCAACATTTTGCGATTTAGCTGGATATTGGCTTTTTTCAGATTGCCGATCAACTGGCTATAACTCATACCATGTTGACGTGCAGCAGCATTGATCCGAGTGATCCATAGGCGGCGGAAATCGCGTTTGCGCTTTTTGCGATCGCGGTAAGCATTCCGCAGAGCCTTCATCACCTGTTGGTTAGCGGTTCTAAACAGGGTTGAGTGAGAACCGCGAAAACCTTTCGCTAGTTTGAGAATTTTATTGCGGCGTTTACGAGCGACATTACCGCGTTTTACTCTTGTCATAACTTAATTCCTGAAATAATTACAAATAGGGAAGCATTAAGCGTACGTTTTCTTCATCACGCTCATTGACAACTGCCATTTTCGAGAACTTTCGCTTCTTATTGGTAGTCTTATGTTCTAGGAGGTGATTTTTGAAAGCTTTGCGACGTACTATCTTACCACTCCCAGTGACGCGGAATCTTTTTGACGCTGCTTTACGAGTTTTCAGTTTAGGCATGGTTTGGCACTTAAAGAAGGACTCAGAATTCAGAACTCAGGAATCACAATCAATTGGATGGGTGTTTAGAACACAACCAATCGTAGACTTTGTGTAGACGCTGGGGATTTAGACCTCATTGTCATCCGTCAATTGTACAAAATTCATACTGAATTCAGACTCCTGACTCCTGAGTTCTTTTGTGAAAACAACACGATCCAGTATGATATCATAGTTTGGCTTTTTTAGTGAATTTTGATATTTAATGAGAGTTTGAGCGCGCTAACATATAATAGCCAGTACTAATTAATAAAGTAAGTAACCTCTGTCACGATATAGATTGTAGTACAGCGAACGCGGAAATAACCCAACCATACCCTGCGGGCTACAAAATTAACGAAAAGCCAATCATTTAAGCTTTTTTAATTTTTAATTTTTAATTCCGCCTAGCAACGCCGTTAAGTGTATCTGCTTATGCTTCTTCAAGGAACCATCCTCCGCAATCGCTACCAAATCATCAGACACCTCGGAACCGGGGGGTTTGCTGACACTTACTTGGCGGAAGATAGAGATTTACCAGGTCACCCCCAATGTGTTGTAAAACATCTAAAACTTACAAGTCCTAGCCCGTCTGTCTTACCAATTGCTAGTCGTTTATTTGAAACAGAAGCACAAGTTTTGTATTTACTAGGTCAGCATGACCAAATACCAAAGCTTTTTGCCCACTTTCAAGAAAATGGAGAGTTTTACTTAGTTCAAGAGTTTATTGATGGCAATGACTTAACCAAAGAACTGACTTTAGGTAAGCGTTTTAGTGAACAAGAAGTTATTAAGCTGTTACAGGGAATTCTAGAAGTATTGGTCGTTGTCCATGAACGGAGTATTATTCATCGAGATATCAAGCCTCAAAACTTAATCCGACGCCGCAAAGATGGCAAAATTGTGCTAATTGACTTTGGTTCAGTTAAAGAGATTGGGACTTTAGCAGTTAATACTGAAGGTCACGTTAGATCCACCATTGCTGTTGGAACTCCTGGCTATATGCCAAGTGAACAAGCTAATGGTAGTCCCAAGTTTTGTAGCGATATTTATGCAGTGGGTATGGTTGGGATCCAAGCTCTCACAGGCTTACTGCCTCAACAGCTACTCCAAGATACCACAACAGGTGAACTGATTTGGCGCAATTATGTTCAAGTTAGCGACTTGCTAGCAGATATACTCTCAAAAATGGTGCGCTACCACTTTGCTCAGCGTTACCAATCAGCAAGTGAGGCATTACAAGCACTTAATGCTCTAGCACCAAGAGCTCAGCTTCAGCTCCCCCCTACATCAGTAGCTACATCATCTCCATCAGTTCCTCTCATCTCTCGATCTTCCCAGTCTTTCAGAAGAAGAAGTATTCTTGGATTCACCTTTTTGGCAATAGGAGTCCTTGCCACTGTTTTTTTGATCAATCGCTCTCTGTACGAGCCGATACAATCGACAAATTTCACTGTTTCACCATCAAACATTGATTATGCAATTAAACCCACCTTTGATGCGGCGGCTAATTTTTCAGATGGATTGGCACGTGTAAGAATTGAGGGTAGGACAGGTTATATAGACAATCGTGGTAAAGTCGCCATTCAACCCCTATTTGATGGTGCTCTAGACTTTTCTGAGGGACTAGCACTTGTTTGGATTTCAGGACAGAATAGGGGCTTTATAAACAAGACAGGGCGCTTTGTGATTCAGCCACAATTTGCTAGAAATGCTGCTAACAAGTTTTCTGAAGGACTAGCATCAGTATGTATTGTTAGCACTTGCGGCTATATGGATAAGAGTGGAAGTTTTACCATTGATCGGAAATTTACTGGTGCTGGGAACTTTTCTGAAGGATTAGCACCAATAAAGACGGGTGGTAAGTGGGGTTATATTGATAAAAGCGGCAACATTGTTATTAAACCACAATTTAATGAAGCTTATAAATTTTCCCAAGGTTTAGCAGTTGTCAAAACTGGTGAGGAGTGGAGTTATATTGACAAAAATGGAAACATTGTAATCCGACCAGAGGCTGATGAGATTAGTACCTTTTTTGAAGGAGTTGCAGCAGTCAAGGTTGATGGCAAAATTGGCTATATCGACAAAAGTGGTAAACTTGTCATCAAACCACAATTTGTCGATACTCCAGATAAAGATATAACTGCTCGCTTTATCTGCGATATTGTGGATATCCCTAATTCCTATAGTGGAGGGTTTATCTGTAAACATTTAGAAAAACGATATAACTTTTCTGAAGGATTAGCCGCAGCACAGGTTAATGGTAAGTGGGGTTATATCGATATAAGCGGTAATTTTGTTATTCCCCCGACGTTTGAACAATGTGGGAAGTTTTCAGAAGGGTTAGCATTTGTCTGTTTGAACGGGAAATGTGGTTATATTCGTCATCCTTATAAGCAGTAAATAAAGAGGGAATAGGGAGATAGCAGTAATTAAAATTATGGAACCGACACCAGAGCAAATGAAGGAATGCTACAGAATATGTACTGAATTAACAAAAATGTTTCTCTCGGTGCATTTAGTACGTTTAGATAAAAGAACAGGAGAAGTTTACATTTTAGCTGGTGATGGGTTACAAGTTCTGATACGTTCAAATGGTAAAGTGAGGTTTTTATGAACAAACCAAATCTGGAAGCGATGACACAGCAAGAACTGCAAAAATACATTTTGGAACATCGCGATGATGAAGATGCAGTACATGAAGCAGTGCTACGGATTCAGCAGCATGGAAGGACAGTAACCTCTGATGAGTTTATTGAAATTGTTAAACAGCGAGCTACTAACCCACCCCAACCACAGTGAATAGCCACCAAAGAGAAATTTTCTAGGCGCTCTCGTGAACTTCGTCACACCACCAAATACTTGTAACCTTTCACTGCTTGTCTTCATTAATCACAATTTGTCCCACATTTTACCGCCCAAACTGCGCACGTACTCGCCGCTACATTTTTTAACCATTTCTCTTGCTATATTCTATGTTCTAAGCTTGGTAAACACGATTTTGATATCATTTACAGAATTGAAAATAAAAAGATTCAGTAGATGCCAAGAAAGAAGAGACTAAGAGAGCACGTAATAGCAGATTTAAGTGTTAATTATGTTGAACGATATGCGTTCTTGTGTGGTTACTCTGTAGAACGCGTTGAGTATGATTATGGTTACGACTTACTCATCTTCACTTACGATGATCAAGGAGAAATTGAGAATGGCCAAATATATATACAGTTAAAGGCTACAGATTCACTCTCTATATTGGCAGACCAAAAAACTATTAGTTTTACACTTACACATTCGGATTTGGAACTGTGGCTGTTTGAGCCGATGCCATGTATCCTAATCGTATATGATGCACAAGACGGTCAAGCTTATTGGCTATATTTACAAGCATACTTTGAAAACTTGGATGAATTTGACATATCCAAGACTCGTGAAAGTATCACTATACGCTTACCTAAAGCTAATATATTAAATCAAGAGGCAATAAAAAAATTTGCTAAATTTAAAAATGATGTTCTCAGCCAGTTACAAGGAGTGATTCGGCATAATGGTTAGAGAAATTAAATTTCGTGAGCTAGAACATTTGCTCTATAGCTTAGGTTTTGTAACAGTGCCAACCGCTGGTTCACATAAAATATATCAGTATCCATCATCTGGTACATTAGTTATTCTACCTGGTTATAACCAACAAGCGTACGTACGAAGTGTACATTTAGTAGCTGTACGCCGAATATTGTCGGAAAATGGTTTGATGGATAGCGATAAATTTAACAGTTCTTTGGAGAAAGTAGCAAGCTAATAAAGCAATAAGTAATTGTTCTTAGCTTGCCCACCCTACGGGTCTATATGCTTTTGCACATTTAATTTGTATATTGTAATAGACTTTCTAATACCAATTTTCTGTGAAGCTGCACATTATTTTTACCCCTCCTAACCTCCCCTTGCCAAGGGGAGGGAAAGAAGGCGGTGGGTTTCTTTCTATGCGTCTTTATATAAAAATGGTATAAGAAAATGTTAAATGACTGAATCAAAGACCTGTTGCGCGGTTAAATTCAAATCTGGGAATGTTCGGGACACAATCAAATCACTACCCCTAAACGGAGTGATTTGGTATTCTCCATCAATTAATTCGCACACCAAAACGGTTGGTTGTTTGGGATTACCGATAAATTTGCGCCCACCTAATGCTGCATAATCGACGATCCAATATTCTGGTATTCCAATTTCTTCATAATTAGCGAATTTATTATAATAATCATCTCGCCAATTTGTTGAAACAACTTCAACAACCAGCGCTACACTTTCAGGGTAAAGAACAGTAGATTCTTTTTTCCATAATGGTTCATTCTTTAGATTGTCACGATTGAGAACCAATACATCAGGTATGTAAGCAGATTCGCCATCGGGCGTCTTAACCAAAGCTGATTTCGGTATCGTGTAGGGTAGCTTACGTTCCTTAAATGCGCTAACGATCTGCTCTGTTAAAAAACCTACAATATCTTCATGGTCGCCAGTTGGTGGAGCCATCTCAATTATTACTCCGTTGTGTAGTTCGTAGCGTACAGGGGAGTTTTCGGGGTACCATTCGATAAACTCATCAAAGGTGTATGTTTTTGGGTTTGTTTGGGTTTGGATTTGTGCTTGGGTCATAAGTTAACCAATAATTAACTCTGGAAATTGGCGCTTTAATGCTGGAAAGACTGGACAAGGTGTTGAAGTTTGTAAATTCTCTGGTTTACTCCAAGTAAATGGGGCTTTTTGTGCAGCAGATATCCACAATAAGCGCTTTGCTCTTGTCATAGCGACGTATAATAAACGGTATTCTTCAGCAGTTTTTAGGTGTTTTGCTTGTTCCCAAGCTTCACTGGTGCTGGGTAGGGAAGATTCACCATGAAGTGCTGTACGTATTTGGGCGCGAGCAACTTCTGATAAGGTAAAATCTCCTAAAAACTGACTTTGGGGAGGAACCCAGAATCTCCCAGGAATTAAGTTTTCGTGTAGAAACGGGATAAAAACATAGTCCCAATCTAGCCCTTTGGCTTTGTGCATTGTGATAATGGTAAGTTGACCGCGCTGAGTGTAACGTGCTTCTATATTGTCTGTTTCTACAGGTTCAAAGCGTTCGGAACTCACTATTTCACTGAGTACATTCAGCATGGCATTCATGGAATTGTTACCAGCTATTTGCTGGATGACACGTTCTGAAAGTTTATCCGCTGTTGCTAGTTCTGCTTGATCATAATTTAATGCTAAGGCTAGGAAAGAAATGATTTGGTACAAAGGTAGTTCTAAGCGGGCGCGAAGTAAATTACGGCACAATCTTGCTGCTTTCTCAACTGGTTCTGGTTGGGGTGAAGCTAAGGGACCAGGATATAAAAATTCTTCGGGTAAACTAGCAAGAGTGTTGAGATCTTGGCTTTCAATCAACTGTCTTTGTACAAGGACTGTTAGTGCTGCTTTTAGGTAGTCAGGTGAATGAGGGCGATCGCAAAATTGTAGCAGTATTAAAATTTCCTCTGGTACATGGGAATGGCGATCGTGTGCTGCTACATCATAAAGCGTAATTTTTTGCTCTTTGCATATAGGGGCTAGTGCTTCTGCTAACCAAGTTCCTTGGCGATTTTCCCTGACTAAAATAGCTGCACTAGTGTTTGTGGGATCTTCAGTAAATAATTCAGTAACCCTTTGAGAAAGCAACTCGACTGTATGATGAATGTCACGCGGAGTATATAATTCTAATCCGTGTCCTACTTTTTCAGGGTTGGCATTTGCTTGGGGGTCATCTGGATCAACTGGGCGAATTTTCTGATTCCGGAAAGGAAGTGGGGGAGCGGGTTTGTCTGTTTTGTTCTCATTCCCTCCATAAAAACTGTTCACCCATCCCAAAACAAAGTTGGCAGCTTCAATTATGATTCTAGTACTACGACCGGCTTGATCCATTGTTGCCAGTCGTTCTTGTGTGTTGCATTCTTCACAAAAACGGCGAAAGTAAATTGGATCGGCTGGGGTGAAAGTTGAGTTAATGGCTTGATTTGGGTCACCTACACGCACTAAGTTAATTTGAGGTTTTGAATTTTCTCCTTGTGCTAATTCTGTAGCAAGAATTGTTAATAGTCGAGTTTGCAGGGGACTGGAATCTTGTGCTTCGTCTTCAAAGACAGCAAAGACTTGGTTTTGCTCGATTCTACGCGCGGTTTCGTTTTCTAGTACTCTGAGAGCAGCTAAAATCATGTCATCGTAGTCGATGAAGTCACGCGATCGCATTAATTTTTGGTATTGCTCATACAATCCAGTAGCGATACTTAAAATTCCATACGCGTCTGTGATTTGATGACTTATCGAGTGCAGATCTTCTGGTGATAAACCAGAACTTTTAGCTTCATGAATTACCGTAGTTGCTAGTTCTGGTAATACTTCTGTGCGCAGTACTGATTGGCGTCGGAGTCTTTCTGTTTCTTCCCCGTCAAATTGAATACCTTCTAGTAAGCGAGAATAATGCCCTGGATTGTTACTAATCCATTGTTCAACAGCAGTGCGGATGAAACGGTGGCTTTGATTTGGGGTGATTAATGTAACATTTGCTAATTCTAACCCTGACAAATCTGGGTAGCGACTGGCGATGTTTAATGCTAAACCATGTAGAGTATGCACAACAAAGCCAGTTTGGGGTAATGATAAATCTCGCAAGTATTTGCTGATTTTAGCTTTAATATTGGCAGCAGCTGAGCGAGTAAAAGTAACAACAATCAGTTGACGGCGAGTCTTGCGGGGTAATTCCGCAGAACGTTCATATTGACGCGCGATGGCGATCGCAGCAGCAGCAGCCATACCTGTGGATTTACCAGCACCAGGAACAGCTGACACAGCAAGGGGACCAGATCTCCAGTCAGCCATTGGCTGCTGTCCAAGACGCAGACTATTACGGATACTTGTTATGGCTGCCTCTCTGAGGGAAGAGATCGGCTCTTTAGTAGAGTAAGATTCTAGCGGCACTGGATTTGTAAAGTTTCACTATTATTATTCTAGATTTTGAACGAGGATTGCGTAGTAATCTACTGATGGCAAAACACACAATGTCTCTACATTACCTAAGTTTAGCTGTGGCGATCGCACTTGGGGCTATCTTGCGATTTTGGCACTTGGATTTAAAGCCTCTGTGGATGGATGAGGTGATTACTGCCATTTTTAGCTTAGGTAAAACGTATAACGATCTGCCATTGGATGTGGTATTCCCTCTTGAGCGTTTGCAAGAAATTTTTACTTTTCAATCAGGGGTGAGTTGTCCTCAAATTGCTCAAAATATCGCTACACAGTCCACTCATCCACCGCTATTTTTTTGCTTGATGCACAGTTGGTTGGGGTGGGTAAGTCCATTAGGAGAAGCTTGGGTGGAAAAATTGCGGTTTCTACCGGCGCTGTTTGGTGTGGGTGCGATCGTAGTTATTTATTGTGTAAATCGTATTGCGTTTTGTCCATCGGCTGGGATAGCAGCTGCTGCTTTAATGGCGGTATCACCTTTTGCCGTTTACCTTTCTCAAGAAGCGCGTCACTACACTTTGCCAATGCTCTTGATTGCTTTAGCGTTATTGACACTGGTACAAATTCAACAAGATCTTGAAACGCGTCGAAAAATAAGGTTTTGGCTGTGGCTAGGATGGGCGATCGTTAACAGTATCGGTTTGTACGTTAATTACTTCTTTATTCTTGTCTTCTTTGCTGAAATTGCCACATTGCTCGTGCTCATGTACTGGTGTAGAGCAAACATCCTAAACAAGGGTAAAGTGTTGCTACCACTTGTTCTCTCTATCACAGGTGTTTTGAGTAGTGTTCTTCCTTGGCTTTCGGTAATACTGAATCATTCTCAACGTGGAGAAACAGATTGGTTAGAGACTGGGAATTACATAGCCCCGGTGTATCAAACTTTCGTTGGCTGGATACTGATGATAATTACTTTACCTGTGGAACATCAGCCCCTACCAATTGTAATTATCTCTGGATTATTAATGGTTTTGTTTGGAATATGGGTTGGGAGGGAAGCCTTCAAAGGCTTAAGGGAGTTGTGGTCTACACCATCAACTCATCTAGCTACACTAACTCTATTAAGTTTCTCTGTTTGGCTGCTAGTAGAATTTTTTGCTATAGCCTATTTCTTAAAAAAAGATATTACTGCTGTTCCTCGTTATAATTTTGTCTACTATCCTAGTGTCTGTGCTTTAATAGCAGCAAGCCTGACCAGAATTCAAAAGGAACCAGTGCTCGCTTGCGCTGCGTCGACTTGTAGCACCTGGCGTTCAAAATTCGTTGTTTTATTGGTTGGTGTTATTAGTTGTATTTTCGTTGTCTCTAACTTAACTTTCCAAAAACCCTTTGAACCAGAACGAGTCGCTCAAACAATGAATCAGGAACCGTCTGTTTCACTTATGGTTGTAATGGCATACAGCAATTATCAAGATGTAGCTTTGGGGTTAAGTTTTGCTCTAACACTTGAACAACTTAGGGATGCGAGCAGAGTTATTTCGTCTTCCGCCCCAACTTCTGATTTTGCTTTTTTCAAGCAATCCCCGGATTTTCAACTTGTGTGGCAAAAGCTGTCTCAACTACCTACTAAAGTGACAAATCGACTAAATTTATGGATAGTTGCACCTGGAAGAAGACACCGAGATTATCCGCAACATATAGTCATTGCTAAACAGACTAGTTGTTATATAGATTCTAAAGAGTACTATCGGATTGGTATTCCTTATCAACTTTATCGATGTAAGTAGTTAGCAGTGTATTGGTTAATAGTGTTCACCACATTTTAAGAGTTTATTTTGAAATCTCATTCAGTGTTTTCCATTAGAAACAAATCAAGAATTAATGAACGTGGAGCATCGTAGCTACTTCTCAAGACGTTTTAAGCAATAACTTGAAGATGATTACAAATATCTACTTAGAAACTCAGCAATTTTGATTAATTGTAAAGTTAGAACCTTACTTAACTACTATTTTAACTACTAAAATTCTAGAAGATCTACAGAACAACCGAAATTATCGTGTCACACAGCCAAGTTAGGAGAGATATTTGCTTTATCTAGATGCTTGTAACGCGTACAAAAAGCAGATAATAGCTTTTTTAGATGAATACGTTTTAGAGTATTGATCAGTATATTTTCTAAGAGAAAAATCAGCAAACAGTAAACAATCAATATTTTTTCTAATATTTCTAATTCATTTTTTCTTATTAATGAAGATTCAATTAAAGACATACCACTCAAAAAAAAATATGCCACAATAAAGTTCAATCAACAACAAATCATGAACAAACAATAATAAAATATTTTTTAAAAAATAAAAATGCTAAAAAAAGTAATGCTTTTGATAGAAAAATCTGGTAATTAAGCTTGGGAATGTATTTTTCCTTATTTCAAAAGACGACACGCCATTTGTAAATCTGTAAGTAGAAAGTGAACTGATAACAAAAAGAGAAGCACGAATTCAAGCAAATATCTATCAGTAATTTAGGGATATTAGTTTGCTCAAGATTCTGGAAACAACAATTATGATCACGCAATCAAAAACTTTAACAAATTTGACTTCCCATCACACAATAGTTACTCTGCTTGACTATATTTGTCACCAATACTCTAATCAAGTGGCACTGGTACTTGAAGAGCAGCAGTTAACTTATGGAGAACTATACCAACGAGCAGAAGGCTTATATAGCTATTTGACAGCACAAGGTATGCTGAAACCTAACAGTTTAGTTGGGATTTGCACAGAACCTTCTTTTGAAATGGTCATTGCTATCTATGCAATTTTGAAAGCAGGTGCAGCTTTTGTTCCTCTTGATCCAGATTTGCCTCGCCAGCGACTCAGCTATATGATCAGCGACGCAAAATTAACCACAGTCTTGATACAGCAAAAGTTTGCATTTGATATTGAGCCTGCTCTACGTCAAAGCGGTATTGACGGGCAGATGTATTTTTTAGATACCCCGATTGTTTCCGAGCAGTTAACTAAACCCTCTGTCCCATCTCCAGTCGTTGACCAGGATCAACTAGCTTACATTATTTATACATCTGGCTCTACAGGTGTGCCAAAAGGAGTCATGCTAAGACATCAAGGTTTACTAAATTTAGCTTTAGCAACCTGTAGTTTTTTTGATATAAAACCTGGGTTACGTTTACTTCAGTTTGCCTCACTGAGCTTTGATCTAGTGGTGTGGGAATTAGTAACAGCACTATGCGCTGGTGCAACTTTGGTACTGGGAGCAAGAGAGAAAATGCTTCCAGGACAACCATTGGCAGACTTCATTGCTAGACAACGGATACATTGGGTGACACTCTCACCTTCTGTGCTAGCAACTCTAACACCGTTTCGTAATCAGCTACCTGATTTACAGATGGTGGTTGCAGGTGGTGAAGCTTGTTCTATATCACTTGCCAAAGCCTGGATTTCACCTCGTACTCGCTTTTTCAATGCTTACGGACCCACAGAAATAACTGTGTGTTGCACGATTTATGAGTTTCAGCCACAGGATATTAATCTACCTATTGGCTATGCACTACCAAATGTAGAACTATACGTTCTTGATGAAGAACTCAGGCTTTGTGAGAGGGGTCAAAAGGGTGAGTTATATGTAGGTGGTGTAGGAGTTAGCAAAGGTTACCTCGGAAAACCGAATATAACAAATGCACGTTTTCTAGATAACCCCTTTGGTTCGGGCAAGATCTATAAGACTGGAGATGTTGTTTACGAAGACCCCGAACGTCCGGATCTGATACATTATGTTGGCAGAAGTGACAATCAAGTCAAAATACGAGGTAAGCGTATAGAACTAGAAGCCATTGAAATGCTACTTGCTCAACACCCTAGCGTACAGATGAATGCAGTCAAGGCAATTAGAACTGGAGCTACACGAAATACTGATATGCCAGAAAATTCTGGTCAATCAATGCTTGTTGCATACGTTGTTCCAAAAGCTAATCAGTTTCTCACACAAAAACATTTGCAACGCTTTGCTGCTGAACAACTACCAGATTACATGGTGCCTGAGCATTTTATCTTTATGAATGAATTACCTTTGCTCCCTAACCGTAGTAAGGTAGACCGGGGTAGTTTGCCAGAACTACCGCGATCGCCATCTTTCAGTACTAACAGTGAAGATAACTCTGTTAAGATTGCCGCGATATTTGATGAAGTTTTACAATTGCCTATTGGCACCTGCACTCGTGAGAGTAATTTCTTTCATATGGGAGGTAGTTCACTCTGCATAGCTCATATCTTATATGCACTTGAGTGGAATTTTAATGTTTCTATTCCTTCTCGCTTAGTTTATGAGTACCCTACACCATTGGATTTAGCAAGATTGCTAGAACAGTGTAAAATTAAGACCGATGATGTAGCTGATGATAGATATATTGATTTACAAGCAGAAGCTAGACTTTCTCCAGAGTTAAATACATCCATTTGGCAGCAAAGACCAGAAAATAAATATGGCTGCGCGCTAATCACAGGTGCAACAGGTTTTCTGGGTGCACACCTATTGCATGAACTCCTCAAAAAAGATAGCTATCGAAAAATTTACTGTATCGTACGAGCACAGAACGATCAAGTTGCAATGGCAAGGCTATATAAGACCTTTACCGAGTATCAGCTACCAACAGCAGGATTACCACAGGTACATCCTATAGTTGGGGATATAGAGCAGCCACAGTTGCAACTTCCAACAGAATTATTTAACAAACTGGGTGAAGAAGTTGATCTAATCTATCATGTTGCTGCTGATACCAATTACATCAAACCTTATTCACTCATTAAAAAATCTAACCTAGATGGTACTGCTAATCTGATTGCCTTAGCAGCGCATCGTCGCCACAAAGTAGTTCATTATGTATCTACTTTGTCTGTTTATGGCTCACCGTCTTCATTGCTAGGGATTGATGAAGTTTCAGAAGATTCCGACATTGATCTGTTTGCACCAATTATGTCCGTTGAATCTGCTTATGTACGGACGAAGTGGACTGCTGAACGAATGGTAAGGTCAGCAAGGGAACAAGGATTAGCAGTTTCAATTTACCGTCCTGGGTTTATTTCCGGACACAGGCAAACAGGAATTGCTAACCTCAACGATACATTCTACCGCTTTGTGAGCGGCTGTCTTCAAATGAATATGTTTCCCGACTTACCGGAAAAATATTGGAGTCCCGTACCTGTTGACTACGTTGCTAGCGTCATAGCTCATATTTCCTCAGACAATCAGTACATAGGTGGTAATTACAATATTCTTGTACCAAGAGAAGACGAGTTAAGTCATGTCGAGATATTTGAGTACTTAACAGAGTTAGGGTACCCGTTACAGAAAATTTCGATCAAAAATTGGTTGAATGCTCTCTCCACCTTATCACCGGTTAATCCTTTGCATTCGCTGACCTCTTTCTTCCAAGAAAAAGTCTATCAAAACCGTAGCACTATTTTGGAGGTACACCATCGTACCCCTGTACTCAAAGCTGATAATACCCTTAGCGCTATACAAGGTTCTAGCATTCAATGTCCAAAATTTGACAAGGCCTTGATTTATCAGTACTTACCCAATTTTTTTAAAGGGATCCCCAAAGAACCCAAGAAAGTAGACTTACAAGAACTTTGCGAACCGAAAAGTTTGCCAGTGATCAACTCATACTGGTCATCTGTCAGATCAGTAGCTTAAGATGGACACATCATATTTAGAGCCTTCAATTAACTTTTCGGACTCATACCAAGTTGGTAAAATTCGTCTTGTATGGAATCAAGTTCACTTCTAGCAAATAATTACGATGTAAGACAACTCGGTCTAAATTCTTTGAAGTTGATTGGTGCTTTCAATTTTGCTCACAAGCTATATAAGGATTTTTCTTTAGTATAGAATCCACCATTTAAAGTCTTATGTCTACCAAGAAGGATATTGCAATGGATACATCTACCTTAATTCCAAGTTATCAGCTACATGAAATTCTACATGAGGGAGATGATACAGTTGTCTATCGTGCTACATCCCAGGTAGATCAACAATCTGTAATTCTAAAAATCCTCAAAAAAGAATATCCTTCGCTAGATGCAATAACTCGGTTGAAACATGAGTACCAAATTACACAGAACCTGGATTCAGAAAGTGTTGTTAAAGTTCTAAGACTAGAGAACCACGAAACCCGTTTAGCAGTAGCATTTGAAGACTTTTATGGGCAATCACTTAAAGAATTACTTAGCTCTAACAAACTACAGCTAAATAGTTTTATGAGTATTGCTATTCAAGTAACACGAGCTTTGGTGTCAATACATACTCACCACATAATTCACAAAGACATTAAATCAGACAACATTATTATCAATCCTAAAACTGGGATTGTAAAGCTTACAGATTTTAGTATCGCTTCACAATTAAATAAAGAAACGCCACAACTCACCAATCCTAAACAACTAGAAGGTACCTTAGCTTACATGTCCCCAGAACAGACTGGGCGAATGAACCGTACCCTTGACTATCGCAGTGACTTTTATTCTCTTGGAGTTACTTTTTATGAAATGCTTACAGGAAAATTACCTTTTGAAAGTGATGATCCACTCGAGTTAGTTTACTGCCATATTGCTAGACAACCTGTAGATATTAAGGAATTAAATCCAGACGTTCCCAGTGCTATTTCAGCAATAGTTTGTAAACTCATGGCAAAAAATGCTGAAGACCGCTATCAAACAGCTAAAGGACTATTGGCAGATCTGGAACTTTGTTCCGAACAGTTAAGAACAACTGGTAAAACCACTGGCTTTATACCTGGTCGTTTAGATATCTTAAGTCAATTGCTCATTCCTCAAAAGCTTTATGGTAGAGAAACTCAAGTTAATTCTCTTTTGAAGGCGTTTGAGAGAGTTAGCCAAGGAAGTCGAGAACTTATTTTAGTTTCTGGTTATTCAGGAATTGGGAAGTCTTCAGTAGTTAACGAGATCAATAAACCTATTACCCGCGCTAAAGGTTTCTTTATTAGTGGTAAGTTTGACCAGTTCCAACGGAATATTCCTTATGCACCGCTGATTCAAGCTTTCAGTGGATTGATGCGACAACTATTGACCGAAAATACTACTCAACTTGAAAAATGGCGTAGTAAAATATTGGCTACTGTTGGGTCTAATGGACAAGTTATTATTGATGTGATTCCCCAAGTGGAATTGATCATCGGGAAACAACCACAAGTCGTTCAACTAGGTGCAGCAGAGTCACAAAATCGCTTCAATCGTGTTTTTAGTGAATTTATCCGTGTATTCACCCAAAAAGAACATCCTTTGGTCATCTTTCTTGATGATTTGCAATGGGCAGATTCAGCTACATTAAAGTTAATGCAACTGCTGATCACTGACCCTAATAGTAAATATTTACTTTTGATAGGGGCTTATCGAGATAATGAAGTCACCCCTACACATCCATTAATTCAAACAGTAGAGCAAATTACTAAAAATAACACTATTTCTCATAATATTATTCTGCGATCGCTTTCTCTAAAAGATGTCAGCCAATTAGTTGCAGATACATTTAATACATCTGTAGGAAAAGTCCAAATATTAGCGGATTTACTTTATAATAAAACAGGTGGTAATCCATTTTTTCTAACCCAACTCTTGTTGGTTCTATATCAAGAAAAATTATTTAAATTTAACTTTAAAACTGGTTTATGGTATTGGAATATAGAAGAAATTCAATCAATTGGTATTACAAATAAAGGTATAGTAGAACTAGTTGCGAGTCAAATAGAAAATTTACCCCAAGCTACACAGGAAATTTTAAAATTGGCTGCTTGCATAGGCAACCAATTTTCTTTAAATGTCCTCTCAATAGTGAACGAAAAATCACATGCAACTACTGCTAGTGAACTTTATTATGCCTTACAAGCTGGATTAATTTTACCCTTAAGCGATGCTTACCGTATTCCTTTAGTATTTGAACAACAAGATTCTGTTAATTTAACTTTTGACGCTAAAAATGTAGCTTATAAATTCTTACACGACAGGGTTCAGCAAGCTGCTTATTCTCTAATTCCAGACACTCAAAAACAATCAACTCATTTAAAAATAGGCCAGCTCTTACGGGAACAGACACCGCCTGAATCAGTGATAGAAAATATTTTGGATATTGTCAACCAGCTTAATTTTGGCTTAAACTTACTGACTCAACAATTCCAAAAAGATGAATTAGCTGAACTTAATCTTTTAGCTGGTAAGAAAGCTAAGCAAGCAACAGCGTATGAAGCTGCAGCCAAGTACTTAAATATAGGTTTGGAACTTTTATCTGTAGACAGCTGGCAAAAAAACTATGTCTCTACGCTAAATTTATATGTTGAAACTACAGAGGCAGAGTATTTAACTGGTAATTTCGATAGAGCAAACGAGCTAGTAAATATTATAGTCAACCAAGCTAATAATATTTTAGATAAAGTCAAGATCTATGAAGTTAAAATGCTAATTTGTACTGCACAAAAGAAGATTACAGAAGCTTTAGAGATTGGAGTGGAAGTTCTTAAAGAACTAGGAGTAATATTACCCATAAAACCCACAAAATTAGATGTTATTTCATCACTTGTTGAGACTAAATTAACATTACTGGGTAAACCAATAGAAAAATTGGCTTCGTTGCCAGAAATGTGCGAGCCTTATAAATTAGCAGCTATGCAAATTTTATTGCAAATTGTTCCTACTGCTAGTCAGGCTGGCTCTCTTCTTTTTGGATTATCTATATTAGCAATGGTTCGACTATCCGTGAAATATGGTAGATCCCCTGCTTCTGCTTATGCTTATACAGCTTACGGATCCATTATATCTGATAAACTTGGTGAATTTGATACAGGATATAAATTCGGTAAGTTAGGAGTAGATTTGATTTCAAATATGAATGCTAACTCCCTTAAAGCAACAGTTCATTTTGTATTTAATGGTACAATTCGCTTTTTTAAAGATCCTCTTCAAGACACAATAGATTCTTGTTTGGAGGGACTGCAAAGTGGATTAGAAATGGGAAATATAGAAAATGCTGGTTATTGTGCTGTGATTGCAGGATGTAATTCATTGCTTTCTGGAAAAAGCTTGGAACTAGTAGATAAAAAACTTTTAGCTTATATTGATTTAATGCACAAGCTAAAACTTGAAGCTATAGCAGGAGCTGCTAGTGTTTTTAGACAAACTGCTTTAAATTTACAATCACGGTCATCGAATAAATCTGCTTTAATCGGTGAAGCTTTTGACGAAAAAACGATGGCATCGGATGTTATTAAAAATTATTCTTATAAAGGGTTTTATTATGGATGTAAAGCTATTTTGGCGTATTTATTTAATGATTATGAATTAGCAATAGAGAATGCGCTCATAGTAGAAAAAACTCATGCGGATAATGCAGGGTTCTTAATTTATATTTATAATAATTTTTATTATTCTTTATCTCTCCTGGCTCTTTGCAACGACCACACATATCGGAACAATAAGAAATATATAAAGCAAGTAGAATTTAATCAGCAAAAAATGAAAAAATTGGCTAAACAAGCACCATGTAACTTCAAGCATAAATATGAGTTAGTTGAGGCGGAAAAAGCACGAGTATTAGGTGAGGTACAAGTAGCCAGCAATTTATATGATCGTGCCCTTGCAGGAGCTAAAGAAAATAGTTATATCCAAGATGCAGCCTTGATAAATGAGCTTGCAGCTAAGTTTTATCTTGGTCTGGGTAAAGAAAAGATTGCTAAAATGTATATGACTGAAGCCTACTATGATTATATACATTGGGGAGCAATAGCAAAAGTGAAAGAGTTAAATGAACGCTATCCCCATTTGATAATTCATAGCGAAAATACCCAGGACTCTGCAATAGATGCTACTAAAACTATTGTTACAAAGCACTATTTGGAAAGTGGAATTAATAGCAATAATATTTTAGATTTGGTGACGGTAATAAAAGCTTTGCAAGCAATTAGCAGTGTAATAGTTCTAGATCAACTTCTAGATACTCTCTTACGTATTATTCTGGAAAATGCCGCTGCTCAAAAAGGCTGTCTGATTTTGGTTAAAGACAATGACTTATTTATAAAAGCAATCAATAATACAGAAAATTCTTCTGTTATTGTGGAATCCACTCCAATTGCAGACAGTAAAGATATTCCTGTTTCTCTTGTTAACTATGTCGCTAGAACTCGGGAACCTTTAGTGTTGAACGACGCTATTTCTGAAGATATCGCTCAATCAGATCCTTATATCCAGCAGCATCAACCAAAATCAATCTTGTGTACCCCCATTTTTTATCAGGGCAAATTTATTGGTATCCTGTATTTAGAAAATAATCTGGCTACAAATGCGTTTACTAGCGATCGCGTCACAATTTTGAATCTGATCACGTCCCAAGCAGCGATCTCTTTAGAGAATTCTCGACTTTATCAACAAGCACAAGACAATGCTAAGCGTCTAGAGATTTCACTCTCTGACCTCCAGAAAATGCAATTGCAACTTATACAAAGCGAAAAAATGTCTGCTCTGGGTAATTTAGTAGCAGGTGTAGCACATGAAATCAATAATCCTCTGGGTTTTATTTCAGGAAATCTCAGCGAAGTTAAAACAGGTTTGCAAGATATTGTTGATCACCTTAGCTTATATCGATCAAGTGCTTCTGACACTAAAATAGCAGCCCACGCCAAAAAAGTAGATATCAGTTACCTAATTGAGGATTTACCCAACATGATTCAATCAATGGAAGTTGGGTGCGATCGCATCGAAAATATCAGCACTAGTCTCCGCACTTTCTCAAGAGCTGATAAAGATCATCAGGTACTCTTTAATATTCATGAAGGTATTGACAGTGCCATTCTGATTCTTAAGCACCGCCTGAAAGCTAATGACACTCGTCCAGTGATAGACGTAGTCAAAGAGTACGGTGATTTACCCCAGATTCACTGTTTCCCTGGACAACTCAATCAAGTATTTATGAACATCTTAGCAAACGCAATAGATGCTTTGGATGAATCAAACGAGGGACGCAGTTTTGCAGAGATTGAAGAAAACCCCAATCGCATCACTATTCGAACATCCGTGTATGAGCAAGAATACGTCAAAATTCAAATTGCTGATAATGGCATAGGTATGACAGAGGCAGTTAAAGAAAAAATATTTGACTCCTTATTTACTACTAAGGGTGTAGGTAAAGGTACTGGTCTAGGATTGGCGATCGCTCGCCAGATTATTGTGGAAAAACATGGAGGAAAGATTGATGTTAATTCCACAAGAGGGCAGGGTACAGAATTTATTATCACACTAACTATATAGCTGACTTTTCACGGCATGTGGAGAAGTCAGAAGTGTGGGTATATCCTACCCAAAAAAATAAAAATTCTACCCACAAGGGGGATGGATTCAAGCCCCGCTTTTGATAGTATTTCTTCTCTTGGTTGAGTACAATTTTCACCAGATACCCTCGTCCTTCTGCACTATCGCTTTAACCATGCCTGAGAGTCCCAATCCACCTGCAACCCCCCGCAAGAAGAGTAAAACTGAGCATACACTATCGCTTGGGGAGCAACAGATTCGCTATACTGCCATTGCTGATTGGCAAACCCTGTTCGACAAGGATTTGCCCGTTGCTGAAATGTTTTATGTGGCTTATATAGCTGACGCTGAGTACGCATCGCCCCGACCGCTCACCTTTGTTTTTAATGGCGGACCTGGAGCGGCTTCAGCGTATCTACATATGGGAGCATTAGGTCCAAAGCGTGTCCATTTCGGAACCAATGGTACCTTACCTAAACCTCCAGTTCGGGTAGTCGATAATTTTGAAAGCTGGTTGAGCTTTACTGATCTGGTGTTTATTGATCCGCTCGGCACAGGCTTCAGCCGAAGTCTACCTCAAAATAAAGATACTGAAGATAAATCAAGCCAGAAAGTTGATCCTGAACAGGAAAATAAACCCAAGGAAATAGAATTTTGGGAAGTCGAGCGAGACTTGAAAGCACTTGGGGAATTTATGCAAAGATTTCTCTCTCAAAACAAGCGGTGGCTAGCACCGATTTTTATTGCCGGTGAAAGTTACGGTGGCTTTCGGGTAGCTCGCTTAGCTCGTAAGCTGCAGCAGGAATTTGGCATTGGTCTTTCAGGTGCTATTATAATTTCCCCGGCTCTAGAGTTCAGCTTGCTAGGGGGTAGCGACTACAATCTGAGTTCGTGGGCATCGTTGCTACCTTCCTTTGCCGCCTGTGGCGCTTATCACGGTCGTGTTCAGTGGGCAGGAAAACCGGGAGATATCCAAGCTCACACCGCAACAGCAGAACAATTTGCACGCAAAACCCTGATTCCAATGCTGGCGATGGGAGATGCGTTCCCATCTGATGAACGTCAAAGTGCTTATCAGCAAATGGCAGATTTAATTGGCTTGCCTGTAGCATTGGTTGAAAGACAGGCAGGAAGGATCAACATTGAAGTGTTTGCTAGGGAACTGCTGCGAGATCAACAGCGTATTGTTGGACTGTATGACGCTTCCATTACGGCGATCGATCCGTTCCCTGATCGTATAGTTTACGAGGGTATAGATCCCACCCTAGATGGTCTTGACCGACTGTTTACCGGAGCAATCAACAGTCATTTACGCGACACGTTGGGGGTTGAGACTGACCTAACTTACAATCTACTGAATTTGGAAACATTTAAAGCTTGGAAGTTTGATCTCAAAGGTGATTTTAAACAGGGCTTTATCGGCGCAGTCGATGATTTGCGGGTGGGGATGACGCTAAACCCCTATATGCGTGTGTATATAACCCACGGAGTTTTTGATCTGGTTACTCCGTATTTCTCCTCAAATTATTTAGCAGATTTGATGAGACTTAATCCTGAAATTCGCCCTAATCTGACTTTAAGACATTTTCTGGGTGGGCACATGTTCTACACGTGGGATAAATCGCGTGAGGAATGGTTTACGGAGATGAAAGCTTTCTTTGAGGCAGCAACTTGAAGCCAACATCAAGTGCTACTTTAATTTTTCCTAAGCAGAACCTCCGTTCACGGCTATATTTTGTCCTGTTACCCATCCAGCAGATTCACTAGCCAAAAATAGAACAACACGGGAAATCTCTTCTGGTTCACCAATTCGTCCCAGCGCCGACATTGACGCTAATCGCTGAATAGTTTCTTCGGTTTTACCTTCTAGAAACAACTTAAGCTGCTCATGAGATTTTAATTACGACTGCTGCTGCTAAGTTTAACACCCAAACCCAACGCCTAAATCACGGAGAGTTGTTCAACTCATTTCTATCCTGCGGAGCTTGTTTATCCCGATTAGCTCTTACTAGACTTGGATCTGAAGATTCATGAACTGATAAGTTAATGAGCCTGTCTTTTTCCTGAGTCAGCACTTTGAAATGAGATCTCATTCTATTTGCGGATTATAGTGACTATCACCTTTAGATATGTTGTATTTAGATGATTTGTAAGAAGAATTATGCCTGATCGGACAAGCAAAACAGACAACGAACGCAATCTTTCAAATATACCCGTTGAAGATATTGACCTTGTTTCGGATATACCTGTAGAAGATAACGGGGAAGCGATTATTTCAGATTTACCTCAAGAAATTACTGAATCCTATGGAACGGGTGTTGCTCTGGAGCCGGGGCTGGAAATTGGCGGACGAACCATGCGCGATCGAATGGAGCAATACACATCCGCTAGTCCAGAACTATCGGGAGGTGATATTGATGCTCGTTGGGATCAGGCTGAAGCAGTAGGTGAGGAAGGAGTGGGAGGAACTGTTGCTACCCCGGATCAAAGCATTGTTCAAGAACTGGGAGAAGCTGTTGGCTTAGATTATGACGATGGGGTATCTCTTCAGACAAACGATATTTTGGGGGAGCGTGACTCTAGTCGATGGGAGTTAGATCCCATGTCTTCAGAAGATTATCAGGAGCGTTGAGCAACACATCTTTTTTTCCTTGGTGGGCACTACTCCCACCCCTCAAGGATTTCACAGGCAAAGGTAATCACATACTGTTGGTAGCACGCCAAATCCAAATAAACGCAACTGCACAAATTAAAGCACCCAAATTCCATTTGACAGAATTCCTGATAAGTTCTTGGTGTTTATCATTCTGAATTGCTTTTGTCTGATTATTTACATTTTTTTCTATTTGAGCAATTTGTGCAACAATTTGAGTTTTCACATTTTGAGGATTTGCTAGCTTTGGTAAGGTTTGTTCGCTATTGAAGGAATGGAAAATATTATTGAGTTCTTGATCCGTTTTTGCATTATTTAAAAGTTTCTTAATCTGGTGTAATTGCGCAATTTTTTGTGACGAATGATTAAGAATTTGAAAATTATTTTGATGGTCAATACGCCAGGTATTATTAATTCCTAGAGGAAGCAGCAACAAAAATAAAACCCCGACAAATAAAGCAGACCATGATAGGAACTTTAGTAAATAAAATTCTAATCTATTAGAAAATTTTCTATGACCAGCAAATACGAATATCAAACCTATTAAAGGTACAGTTGCATGATCCACTAAGGCCCCAATCATCTGAAATTCCCAAACAGGATTGGTAAAATGAAATGGAATAAGAATATTAATAAAGTCTATTAAAGCTAAAATTAATAAGATATAGCCTCCAAAGCGAAACAAAGAATTAGCATCCCAATCATATATTTGTGATTTTGTCATAACAATGCGTTGAATTAGTGTTGCGGAAAGTGGAGACTCCACCAGCGATACCAAAAAAACCAAGCTTTTTCCAAAACTTGATACGCAGAATTAGAATTAGCCTTATTTAAGGGAGTTGATAAATGCGCCCATAAACAACGCCTATCTGTCAGACTTTGCTGACCAAATAACCAAGGCTGTAGACGACTTAAGTCAAGGTCATAACTACGCCGATTTTGTAAAAACTGCTCTATAGTAACTGTACTCCCTCCACGCGAGTTAATACAGCTAGTCAAATAAGCTTTATTTTGAGCGACAAACAGACCATAGAAACCAATTCCTTGCTGTTTGCGTATACTTTGAAATAGTTTACCGTCTGGTTTTTGTGTGATAAATCCCTCTACATTCCCTAAAGTACCCAATACATATCTCATTTCTATATTTAAAGAAATGCCATTTTGAGTATAGTGATAAACTCTACCAGAAATAACAGAATCGTATTTTCTTGGTTGCTGAATAACTGTGTCTATTAAAGGTTTGCTTTCTAGCATTTTCGATCCAATTAATGGGACATCTGTAGGAAAATTGAACTCAGTTACTTTATGATTACCTGCTTCTGGTTCAACGATTAACTTTCCAAGATTTGCCAGAACTCCAATACAAGTTAAAGCCAGTAACAACATGCGTATTTTTTGCCATTTCATCGCCTTATTACCTCAAGATGATTTTCTCGAAGTATAAAATGACAGAAATATCCAAAAGCCAAAATAGATAGTGTAGAAAATACTTCGTTACCAGGCTGTCCATGCCAAAATTCAAACGCTTCCTTATTTGAAGATGCTACTAGAAGCACCATCAATGCTAATCGAAATACGTTAATTATAAATGCGAGAAATATAGCTACAAGAGGTACTAATATTTTATTCAAAAAATTAATAGGAAATACTAAAATAAAAACTAATGCTAGTTGTAACAATAAGACTATGGCGTTCAAGCCTGAGCAACCTGAATATATCTGAATTTCTCCTGTGGGAAGAATTACGTTAATGCCTTGGCGAGATACTTGAAATCCTAAGTACCAGAGGAGAAAAGTTGAAAATTTAGCAGCTAATATACTAATATCTATTTTTTCTGAGATCAATGTTATTATCTGTTGCTCAGATACAAGAATAAGTAAAATTATAAATTCTTGTTTGTATTGCTTTAATCCACTAATTCCAGATGCTAATAAAGACCAACATAAAAATGAAAGCAAAGCTGAAAGTTTAACAAAAAAAGACTCGTACCAAAATAATGATTGACTTTTGACAAGTATAAATATAATAATTAATAAGCCGCAAAAAGTTGAAAAAACATTACTTTGTAAGTTGAGAGTGTGGCGTTTATTCCAAATTAGATATGAGATAGCTAACCAAAACAAAGCACTAATAATAACACTATCAACCTTACCAAGAATTTTATAAGTTAAGTCAAGTTGAATCAGTATCAAGCCGACAGCGATCGCAGATAACCAAAACCAAGAACTTTTTAGCTGTCCCGGTAAGTACCAATTCATGAATTTTTCTTTTTCATCAAATGAGTGACACCACCGCAAGCAGCTAACGCTAAAATCCCTAAAGATGGAGAAAATTCGTAAGGTACGCCAGCAGAGTTAGTGGTAAGAGCTACATATTTGAGGTCGATATTAGCGTTTGCAGAAGTGGTATCGTCTCCCAAAAAAATAAAGTTAGAAGTTCTGTAAACATCACTTCCAAATCCTGTAGCTGCGGTATAGTTACGTAACGCACCGCTCAAAATAGTAGTACTACCACTACTCAGGGTGTAGGTGCTACCAGAAACGGTTAAATCATATTGGGTGAGGCTCTCCAGTAAAGTTGATGCAGAACTATAATTCTCACCAATTTGATTAAAAGAGGAATTATCTTGAGAAAAAATAACGGTATTGTTATTAAAGCCAAAACCTATTTCTATCCCTTGTTTGTCACTACTGAGAGCAATAACACTGAAACCTGCACGAGGGTGGGTAGCATCAGCAGTGTCTGCTTCCGAGTTAATCTTTACAGTGAAACTCAAGGTATACCCAGCATTTCTATCTAGCGAGGGAAATGATGAGTTGACGAGGCTGGCATTATTGTAGTTACTGTAGCCAGCGTATATAGAATTGTTTGCTGTTGTATTCAAATTTGTCACTCCACCACTAGCTTGCTGAGTACCGCCGTTAGGAGAATTAAAAGTGAAGAACGTTGACGATACATCAGGGTATTGGTTAGGAGTCACACCGGATGCACCATCGTAAAGAGTAATCGATGCAGCCAAACTGGGGTAGTTTAGCATCAGCAAGCTAAAAGCAGTAATAATAACAGCTAGTTTGGTGCTCACTATAATTGAGTATTTTTAAGTAAAATCGAACGTTACCATTATTACTTCGTGTTTTAGTAAACGTCCAGTTTTTAGCTAGCCAATCAATCATTGCCTATCGTTGGTGACGATTCGCAACCGCTCAAGATAGATACAACTGCTCCATCACTCACTCGTTCGCGTTCAGTTTGGCTCAAAATGCTATATATACTCATTAGCTAGTAAATGTTAATTTTACTTAATCATAAATCTTTGTAAAGGCGATACCTTCGGTGAGCTTCGCTAACGCGCTGCCGCCAACATTTCGCACGTTAATATAGCCCCATAATTAGTAGGGTTCATGGAATGACAATATTTTCTAAACCCTCCTCCGCTGGAGGATATTGTGGGTTCATCACCTCAAGGGTATCCGCAATTGTACGGGCTACATCCTTGTATAGCCTTTTAAAGTTTCCTTTAAGAGAAGAAATTGATCTAAGTTTAAGAAATTAGGTTTTTAGCAGATATATCTAAATTTGTGTTAATTATCTAAGCAAAAAAGATACAGCTATGAACTAATGGAGCTTTGTAGTTATTCAAGTGTTTTGTATTTTCCAATACTTTAAAGATTAACAAAAATTCTCTCGGTGGATAGACTAAATATTTTGACTATCACAAGTAAATTCAGTAGTATCGTAAATTCGTTCCTTATTGATTTGAAACACTCTCTATAAGACGAGCTTGGAATCTATCTCAACCCCATCTACAAACAACGCTTCTGTTAGGCGTAAGTTCCGGTGATGCTTAAAAATTGTCTTAAATTAGGGATACTCTAATGATAGAATTTAACACTTTGAAGGGAGAATCTGTGTCACAGCATGAACTCAGGGGGGGTGTAACTTATAGAGTTCAATTTCTCAACGGTTTCGAGATGTTGGTGAAGTTCACAGGTTTTCAAGGTAGTCGTTATAATTTTCTGACTGAAGCTGGACGGGAGTTCTCAATTGCTGACACTTCTATTCAATATTTGAAATTTTACAAAATAGCAAGTTGAAAGCTTTTCAGCTGCTCCCAAGGGAGACGCTGCGTGAACGGACACGGCGAATTTTTAATCGAAAAGCCATTCCCGTAAGCGGTGAAGGGGATCGACTTGGTGTTTTGTGGGAACTTGGGTGCTAGGTTTAGGGAAGTTTGACAGCTTGTCGTATCGATTTATTAAGCACATTTGATTATAGCGCTGATAACTGGTTTAATTAACAACGGTTGAAGAAACTAGGCTCTTTAGAGGGTGTTTGAAAAGTTTGTCAATTTAGTGCCTGGATTATCGTTTCTTTTATTACTCTCGTCAGAGCGGAAGACAAAAATTTTGTTCAGATAGGATTTTTCTCTCTGAAATCGTTTGCTGATTCGTGTTGGTATGTTATTACCAAACTCCTTAAGGACAGATGAGTTCCGCTATCTAAACTCGATTATTATCTCTCCATAGGGATAAAAGCCGTTTGTGCATAGAAAGAAACCATTCTGTTTTCTTAGGAGCAGATTTACTAGCGGGTGATAACTCCCGCTATCAAGGAAAGAAACACCTCCTTCACTTCTACTTTGTTGAGAGGATTTCTTGAGAGATTTGTTCGTCGATATCGCGCCTTGAATATTGGAACGTTCAATAGACTTATGAAAAAGTTACTGAGTACCATCATTCTAATAGTGTTTACTACTGTCAGCACACTCCTAGTGCCAACTGAGGCTTATGCTCAATCCCAATCTGTCCAGCCAAGTACCAAACCTGCTCAAACTGCGCAGATACAATTTACTCGCAGTAGTGTTTTCTCTGACAAAGGTAAAAAGGATTTAGACTCACTAGAAAATGCCTTAAAACAAATGCGAGCTTTAGCTTGCGAAAACGCTGACAGCTGGTATTACCAGGGTGCAATCCATTGGGTTCCGGGTTTGGGGAATTTTTCTGGGAGCAACTCACTCTGTTACGAATCTCTCCTCTTTCTAAAGAAGTTTTAATGAGTACCTTATCCTCTTTCGAGGTAGCAAATCAAAATCAGATGGAAGCAACGCTTATTTCGTCTAAAGAAGTTAAAATAAAGTTGGCGGATAATCCACTGACCCCAACAGAAGTCACTTTTCCTTTATCGAGACCTTTAGAAATTGAAACAGATAATTTTCAGCGAGTTTATATGCTGGAAGTTCAAGTTGCATATCAGTCTAAACCCACCCAAAGCTACAGCATTTATCTAAACCTACCAAGCCTTCAGGGAATTGCTGAGATTGATAACTACTACATTGGTTCACTCAATTTTTTTGATGTACCAACTCCCAACCAAGGAATAAAAAAGTTTACTTTTGACATTACTTCTGATTTGAAAAATCAGGTACAAAAGCGCTTACAAACCTCAACAATTCGAAACTTAACATTGACTTTCATTCGTAAGCAAGCTTATTCACCTACAAATCTTGTAATTGAGAGTGTCGCACTATATAAATTTAAGGAACAGTGACTAATTTGGGAATAGGAATTGCTTGTCCGAACAGATATAAACCAGGTTTTAATAAAGTTGCCCATTGATTTTCTTCATGAGCCCAAGCTCCAGAAGTATAATAATTCCAATTTCCGGCATAAAGATAATAGTAAGCAAAATAACCAATAGTTATTCCCACGTAGCCGTAGTATGAGGAAATTGCACCCTTGGTTGAGTAAATAATTAAAATCCAGCCTCCATAGCCTCACTGTGTTGTCACGACTAACAGAAGCTAGCATCTTGCCATCCGGACTAAAGCTGACACTATTAACCCAGCTTGTAGTTTACTACAACACGGTTGCAGTCGATTCCTGGTAACATAAGGTTAAGATTAAACTAAAGACTAGCAGCCAGTCAGCTAAATTTGTTATGGCATTAACATCCCGTATTGTTCATAGCGACCCCGATATTCTGGGGGGAACCCCTGTTTTCGTGGGAACCCGTGTGCCAATGAAAACCCTACTTGATTATCTCGAAGCTGGTGATTCATTGGATGTGTTTCTAGACCATTTCCCTAGTGTTAGTCGCGAGCAGGCGATCGCAGCCCTTGAATTAGCAAAAGAAATGCTGACAGCCTATGCGAATCCTGCTTGATGAATGTGTCCCACGACCTTTAAAGCGTAAACTTCCTGATTATGAGATACGTACGGTTGTAGAGATGGGATGGTCAGGAAAAAAGAACGGTGAATTGCTACGACTCATGAGTCAAGACGGCTTCACGATTCTGCTCACCACAGACCAAAATTTGCGCTATGAACAAAACTTACAGGAAGCTGCGATGGCAGTCGTTGTTCTTGTCGCACCCAGTAATAGACTACCTGATTTAGTTCCTCTGATACCAGATCTTCGCAAAGTGCTAAATACAATTGCTGCGGGGGAATTGATTGAAGTGGGACGCTTGTGACAGTTGTATAGCTACTCAAAACACTTCCATCAATTAACTACTTCTGTAACCCAAAACCACTAAACAATTCATTCAGCTTAAGGGTTAACCCTAAATAAGCTCCTCCGGCTGAACGTGCACCATCGAAATCGCGATCATTAACCTTACCAAAAACATAACCCGCTGCAAGACGTAAATTAGGGGTTAGGTAATAACCTGCTTCTACAACAAACCCTGTTTCCGTATAGTTACCTTGATTAATCCAACGAGCTTCGCCTACCAAATCCATACTGTAGCTTAAACGATAAGTAGCTCTGAACTGTGTTAAATTTACCGTACTGGTTCCAACTAAATCACTAGCAAGGTAAGAGGTGCTGTGACGCAAAGCATACTTACCATAAAACTCCCATTGCCAATTGGGAGCATAGATAGCTTCTAGGGCAAAGGTATGGTCTTCAGAACCAGTACCACTACCTAAAAGCAACGTGTTGGGGATGGTTGCTGGATTTTTGCGATATTCATAACGCAACAGAGCATTAAATTTATCATTGTTGGGATCGCGATAAGCTAAACCGAGCTTTAAGTTAATTGTATCTCCCAGTCCTATCAGCTTTTGATTGGAAGCATTTGCTTGCTGATAACGGAATAAAGCTGTCAAAGCGGGAGAAATTTTTCCAGCAGCAGCAGCAGAAATAACGGTGTTGGAACCACCAGAAGAACTACGATGTTCGTAACGAGCGCTTGCTTGAAATTTAGAGCTATTCGTGTATTCTAACCCTACGCTATAGCTATCACCGCCACCAAAACCTATAGACGAAGCACTTTGACCAACAGCAAACGGTTGAGCATATTGCACACCTCTTGCAGTACGTCCAAAGAAGTTACCAAATATATGTTCGTAAGCTAAGTTTAAATGTAATCCAGGAGCAATACTCCATCGGTTATTCAGTCCAATTGCACCTTGAGTGGTCATTTCGTTAGCACCACCGATAATTGAGTAACGACCAGTGATGGTGGTATCTGTACCAAGTTTATGTTCTCCATTGACGCTAAGGCTAGTGATAGAGTTACCTTTAAACTGACCACCAGTATAAAATTGCTGTGCTAGACTTACGCTGATGCCAGGAATAACAGCCCAATTGAGACCTAATATGGTGCGGTCTGGGTAAACAGTATCAGCTTTAGAAGATAGAGTGAGCTCGTTTTGTGCTTGAAAGGTTAGATTTTTTGTGAGGGGGTATGTGAAGCGCGATCGCAATTGGTCAGCACTAGTACTAATTTTGGCAATCCTATCTTCCCGCTGACGATGAGTCCAGTCTACTTCTACATTTGCTTTACCGATGCGTTGTCCAATACCAGCCGAAATTGTTGTTAAAGAGTTATCAACTTTGCTTCCAGGAGTTGCTACAGCACCAGGTGAAAATAGTTGCTCAAAACTATCCAGTGGTTGGGGAGCAATACCAACATTGTCTTCATGGTCGTATTGTACCCGCACATTAGTAACCGACGATACTTGAGCGGTTACTTGCGCACCATATCGAGTCTGTCCAGGAACAAAACTAATTGTCGCATCGTTGGCAAAACCTGTATCAGTAGAGCGATAATAAGCTCGACCTTGAACACCTTTGGTGATTTCCTCTTGGGCTTCAATACGATAAGCAGATCCACTCACCAATCCCATAACGTTAGAATAATTGGTCGAATGAGCGTATTCTGCTATTAACTTACCTTTTGAACCTAGAGAAATTGTTGTATCTGCACCATAGAGTTCAAAGTTACGCCTTCCCTGGTTTTGTCGTAAATATGTTGCTCCTAACCAACTTTCCTCATTTAGTTTACGGGAAAGATTTAACTGTACGCGCCCTGCATAAATATTGCTAGTTGAACCTTGACTCTTTTGCTGGTAAGTGACAACAATCCGACGCACCAAAACTTGTCCGTATTTATCCACATCAGTGCGTAAGATTGGTTGGCGAAATAATAAAGTACCGCGATCATAATCGATTTCGTAATCGGTTCCCACGGATAATTGTTTGCGTTCAATCACTGTACCAGGACGATTGAGCTCCTCTAACTCAACAAAAACGTTTTCGCTCCCTGGTACTAATAGTCTATGAGAAAGGAAGTAATAACCGCTTGTACCATCAGGCGCTATAGTATCTCGTTGAAAACTTTCAATATTGTTGCCATAAAATCCAGTAAATTGGAATTTCCCAAAGTTATAATTCGCTTTAAAGCCGTGTAACTGACGAGTGACGGCGGTAAATTGCTGTGATTGACGCGCAAACTCTTGGGTGTTGTAATCCCCCCACATGAAATAATCTGGTTCGACACCTGGAGTCTTAGTAGATCTCTCTAAGCGTAAAAATACGCTGTCTACTGAAGGTGTCATTACATCCACTTTTGAGCTATCACCGTAAACAGGATAGTTTTGGTCGTTGAATTGGTTTGTTCTAAACAGCCGATTATCGCAGTTGCAATCTTCATTGAGATTGCGATCGCTATTATATGCTCCGGTAAATAACCACTTCCCAATTGGACCAGTTGCGAATATAGCGGAATGGAAATCCAATTGAGTGCTATTGTTTTTATTAGGAGGAAGGAAATCACGTAACTTACCATAATAATCCGTACCTCTAGCACCTAAACGCAAATTTACGACCCCAGTGACGAGACTAGGACGTAATGCTGTTTCAAATTGGAGTTGTGTAAAACCTTCTAAATCAGCACTTATCGCGCGAATTCTTACTGTCTGCGCCTTCAAATCTGAAAGCAACGTTGCTGTAAATTGTCCATTTTTAGCTTCAACCTGAAACCCAGGCTGATCAGGTTTAGCGTCTTTTCCTACAAATTCCCCGGCTGTTGATACTAAGGTAACAATCCCATCTCTATTAGAACGGTTACCATTTTTATCAAGCAGTTGTCCTTGGATTGTCGCTGTAGAACGATTGTCAGCAGGAATATGAGACTCTACTGTTTCTATAGATAATTTTGTTGGTGTTCCTGCTACTTGGACTCGTATAGACACGGGAGGTTGTGTTGAGCCAACCGACTCTACAGAGATGATGTTTTCTCCTTCTTTCAAAGAAACACCAAACCATGTCTGTATTACTACGTTAGTCTTAGTATCCGTTTCTGTACGTCCAATTAAGGATGAATCGACCAAAGAACCATTTACCCGAAGTTCTACCTTAGTTCCACTGGGAAATTGAACACCTACCGAAGTAGCTGGCACATCTATAACCGCATCAGGTTTAGGCGTTAGAATTTTGAGAGAAGAAGTTGTCGAGTCTATATTGGCTAAAGTATCCGTACTCGTGTTTGGTTTTAAGGATATGAAGTTTTCAGAGTCAGTGCTTTGTGCTTTAACTATGGTAGGGTTAAGAATTAAAATTCCTGCTATAGCTCCCATTAAGCTTAAGTTAAGGTGGCGCAGTCTGTCTTTCATCTACGGAGTTTCTCCTGCACAATCGGGGTGACTGCGAAATTCATCCTAACTAATCCACCAGGTTCTAGACGTACAAGCCGAGATTGGCTATTGCGTTCTTTAAATTTGTGATTGGGTGCTAGAGCATAACCTGGAACACTGCTAAGATCTAAAACACCAGTGTGGTTTCCTGGTGGTTCATTGGCAACGGAAAATAGACCATTAGCATCAGTGGTAATTCGGTTACCATTCTCTAAGTAGATCACAGCATTGGGAACCCCTGGTTCACCTGGCTGCTGTTCACCATCAAAATTTTTATCAACAAACACCCGACCAATAATCGTTCCACAGTCAGCTACAATTCCTGGTCTAATTCGTAATTGGTAGGTTGCAGGGCCATCCTTGGTGGTAAAATGATTATCAGTCCGTTGTGCATTTACAATTGCTGAGTTGAGTCCTGAACCACGCAAAGCATCGGGTGTTAGTTGGGTTGCGTAGGCGATATTCAGTACTTTCCCCGATGGAATAGCAACATCTGTCTGAAATGTTATCGTAGCTTTATTGGCTGTGGTATTGATAGAGATACGTTTTCCGTCAATTTCTCCTTGGACAGATTTGGGTAAAAAGTTAAATCCCAAGGGTAAGTTATCAGTGACAACCACATGATCTAAACCAGAATCAGCCAAATTCTTGACTGTTAAGCGATAAATGACTGTATCACCTGGTTGAGCACTAGCGCGATCGCCTGATTTGAGAATCTGTACCTGATGTGGTTGACAGAGATTTGACGTAAATTGAAAGGCAAACAAATCCAATCCTGTCGTTTCTGCATTTGAAACCAAGACAACCGCGCTTTCCATCTTAGTTTCGCCTGTGATTCTGATTGGTTGACCATCTAAGGAAGTTGCAATATATCGGGTGATATTATTACCAATACTTTCAAGAATTTGAATTCTAATGCGCCGTTGCTTGTAAACAGAATTAGATGGTGGATTTGTGACAAAAATGTAAGTTTTACCAGGCTCGAGTTGACGTTTATTCGGGTCTAATAAAAAGTTATAAGTTCCTCGCGGTTCTTTATTTGTCAAGAAGTAGGGATTACTATTCTCGCTATTTGGTTCTTTCCCTACAGGAATGTCGTTATTAGGAATATCAGGGAATTCAGTGCGAGTCAGGGAAGCTAATTGTCCTAATTCTGTTCCTGTTGGATCGTTAGGATTAGTTTCATACACACCAACAGAAAAACCTGTGTAGTCAGGTAAAACTTCACCAGCACAGCCTAAAATTCTCCCTAATGGATCAGTTAAGGGAATAGGAGTAGCTTTTATCTGAATAGAAGTTCCTTGAAATTGAGTATGACTCACAGAATCTGTATAACTATAACTCACTTGGTTGATGAGAGGTGTACGTGAAACTTGAGCTACAGCAGACATTGAATTCTCCACCAAACTTGCGATTAGTAATACAGATGTTGCTAACTGTTGGAACCACTGACGAGGCACTGAATTTTTCTCCTTCTAATAAAAAGAATTAAGGAGTCAGGAGTCAGGAGTCAGAAGCCAGAATGAAGATGTATCGCGGCTATAGGTAGATTTGTCTTCAATCTCGATGGAGAGTAAGTTCAATGGTGAAATTATTCTGACTCCTGTATTCTGAATTCTGACTCCTTCTAAAGCACTTGCACTTGATACGTTCCCTGAATTTTGGTTTTTGCAGGGATGGGTTGGTTAAAGTTTAGGTGGATATGGGTGTATGCTGTGGCTGGTGCTGGTTTGGTTTCTACTTTGCCGTTAGGGAGGGTAACTTTAATTGTGGGGTTTTCGCTGAAGCTGCGTCCACCATCAATACTGTAAGTAATCTTTGCTTTGTTGGTCGCTGTTGCAGATTTGAGGATAAACTGCATTCCTCTGGGAATGGGTTGATTGAGAGAGAGGTTTTTCACTGCGCGATCGCTATAGTTTTCACCGATAATCGTGTAGCGCAGCACATCTTTTGGTTTTACCAAAGCTTGACCTTGTAAAGACTGCCAGGTAATCTTTTGCTTATCTTGGACTTGTTTAGCAACATCTAACTCTAAATGTAGTTGTGGCTGATGTTTAATATTTTGTGCGATCGCGGAAATGTTTGGTAACCCTGGTATTGTACCAACTAATGGTACTGCTGCGGTGAGTGCGATAACCCCTAAACCTATAGTAGCAAAACGCTTCATGTTAATATCCTCAAACAACTTACAAAACTGCTTTTCTAATTTTTCCCTGTCCAACAACCTAGTTAACCTTGCGTTGGAATCCAAATGTCCTTGTTTGATTTGGTGCAACTTGACCTGTCACTGCATCAACATACTTTGTGACGTCAGTATCAACTGTTGTTCCTGTTTGATCTCCGATTGATTTGTTTGCTGGAGTACCACTGAAGAAAGTAACCGTTGCAGCACCAGAATCTTTAGCCGTACCGACAATGTTACTGGTATCGATTTGGCCATTTTTGTCGTTATCTAACGCCCAATTACTATTAGGATACAGAGTACCATCCTCTGTAATTACGACATTATTTGCGTTCAAGATAATATTGCCAGTTCCGGCTTGAGGTGTAGAAATGTTGGTGTAAGTAATGCGATATTCAATAATATTTCCAGGTGCGGGAGTCTTGGGATTCGTGCTGAAAGTCGTATCTGCTGATTGTGGTGCGGGACCCGTTCCTTGCAGAACACGGGTTTCTTTAACCATTCTTAAAAATCCGGTGTAAACCCGGTCAATTGTAATATTTGAGGTTTGACCACTAGGGTTTCCACTACTGTTGGCGTCAATGAAAGCAGTGATAGGCACTGGGAACCCTCTAAGAATATTAGCATCGGTTGAAAGTGGACTTCCATTAGGGAGCTTCACTTCCACCCCGTAGTTAGCTGTAGCGCCTGATGCGAGATTATCAATCCGAAGTGGGTTAGTGGCACTAATGGAATTACCACCGACAGTACCATTCGCTGATGTAAATGTGAAGTTTCCATTTCCATCGTAGGTATAAGTCGCTGATAAACTACCGTAAGTTAAAGTCACCAACGAATTCGCAAGTAAGTCAGTTTTGGTAGCAGGTGCGGTGGGTAGAAGGGAAATATTGCTAGTTGATGTACCTGAATTCTTAATTGTATTGGTAAAGCCTACAGGACTTGGATTAATAGGCGAACCAGGAAGAGTATTCGCCGGAATTAATGCAGACTTGTTAGTAAAGTCATCATTCGTACCAGTCGCACCAGTAGCATCAGGTGCGCCGTTTGGTCCATTCAAAACAGCGTTTGTTTGTTGAGGTGAAATAGTATAAACGTTGTATTCACCAGCAAGACCAGTACCAGTGTTGTTGTTTGCTTGGTCAATATCAGCAGAAGTTAGAGAAGATGGGTTGCTAATATAGCCAATGTCGTTGGTTGAATCAAAGGCGGTAAAGGTTTTAGTATTCTGGTCAAAGTTATCAGGATCTTGGTCACCGGACTCGTCATAAACTAGGGTGTTATTGGAATCGCCTGCTGTTTGACCGAAGACTTGAGCAATATTTGCAATACTTCCTCCTGATGCAGGAAGACCACTAGTGACAACTTGGATAGAAAAGCCTGTAATCGTTTGTCCAGGTGCGACTGAAGTGATTACGTTTGGATCGTTAATGAAACCAACCCGTGTGATAGAACTTAAAGATGGTGCAGTAGTGACCCATTTTGCATCTTTTGCATCCATGGTTACAGGGTCAGTTGTGTAAACCACTTTCCAACCTGGTGGAGGAGTCGGTATAGCTTTGAGCGAGGTATTTAATGGAATTGCGTCAGAGATTAAGATTCTGGAGACTGTTGAATTATCAACACTGATATTTGTACCGACTAACGGTACAGGAGTTAGTCCGGTATTCGTAACGTCGCTTTGCTCGACTCGCAAGGTCAAACCGTAGGTTAACACATCATCATTAATCTTGTCTGTACTAGCGCTACTGTCGAAGTTTGTTCGAGTTTTGAGGATTGTCGCTAGTGCTTTATTTTTAGCAGTGTTACCAACTTTAATCTGTTGGGTTGCACTCGCTTCACGAGTCCCATTCGCAGGTGTACCACCAGGAACAGTTGCATCATCTACCGTGTAAACGTCACCACCATCTGGAATTCTGAGTTGGTTTTGAGCATCACCAGGAGTTTGACCGAATTTAACGCTGATAGTATCTCCTGATTGGGCACCACTAGCAACTGTCACCGGAACTTTTACTAAAACAGAACCGCCAACTGCGATCTTTGTTGTAACAAGTTCACTACCAGTGATATCTTGGAAAGTAGCGCCACCATCATAGCTAATTTGCAGATTACCAGATACCGTACCAGGACCTGTTACTGTTGCTAAGTTGGGAATCCGGAAATCAATGGCGCTGTTACCAACGTTAGTGACTGTATAGGTGTAGTTGAGTGTATTCCCTACGTCAACAGCACCAGCAGATGTGTTGGTAACACCAGACGCTGTTACAGTGATACCCGCAACCTTCGCAACTGTAACCGTGACCATGTTAGAAGTAGCGTTGATCGTTGTTCCTGGGTTGTTTGGGTCTTCGTAAGTCGCGGTTGCAGTGTTGTTGATAGATGTACCAGCAGCTGTCCCGTCGGCTAATACAGGCGCGACAAATTGGAAAACTCCACCGGCTAATAATGCTGCTGCGATTAAAGAACGAAAATTTTTGATATAAATCGTTGGCCTTTTCAATTTAGGATCATCCTTTCTTTTTTATAAAAAAATCATTCCAGGCTTGTGCCTATTAAACTAAAATGCAGAATTGCAGACGTTCTTAAATCTAAGCAAAGCTATTAGTTGACAAAACAATTCTGAACGAATATAATCTATTAACTGTAAGCAAGCGTCATCGGGCAATCAAAAGAAACTCTGTTTTGTTATGCTCATTGTTGGTAAAAGACGCAAAAGTTAAAAACTTTTTTTGCCTATAAATGTAATCTAAAACACGAACTAGAAAGAACCCCTTAGAGAAACCACGTATTTCTTCTTAAAGAGATTGTTAGATTCCTGATCGGACAAAGTGAATAGGATCTGTAGATAAAACTACCCTGTTTGGTAAATTCCTTGCAGACGTCGTTTTTGGGAACTTTCCTTGGAGACTTTCCGCAATAGCACAAAGATTTTTAACGTTCAGAAATATTATTTTGCGGTATCGTATTAGTGTAAATTCTGTACTTGATAGTGAATATAGTTTCTGTGTGTGGGAATACTAAAAATAGACATTTCCAGTATTAACAAGTGTGGTTGCTCCTGTGAACAGTATTTCTGGATATCAAATAACTGAAGAAATTTACAATAGTCCCAGAACGTTGGTTTATCGAGGATATCGGGAGAGTGACCTATTGGCTGTAGTCATTAAAGTGCTGAAAAATCCTTATCCAAGTTTCCGTGAACTCTTGTCATTTCGCAACCAGTACACTATTACTAAAAATCTCCACTCACCTCTGATTCTCAAAACCTACAGTCTCGAACGTTACCAAAATGGTTATGCGCTAGTGATGGAAGATTTTGGGGGAATCTCTCTGAAGCAGTGGGGACTAAGTGAATCTCTACAGCAATTTTTAGAAATAGCGATCGCACTGTGTAACACGTTAGATCTACTCTACCAAGAGCGGATTATTCATAAAGATATTAAACCCAGCAATATTTTAATCAACCCCTCTTCCAAACAAGTTAAGTTAATTGACTTTAGTATTGCATCTTTATTACCACGAGAAACCCAAACCCTACTCAAGGCTAACGTATTAGAAGGAACATTAGCTTATATCTCCCCAGAACAGACAGGGAGAATGAATCGCGTGATTGATTACCGGACAGACTTCTATTCACTTGGTGTCACTCTTTATGAATTACTGACGGGAAAGTTACCTTTCCCAGCTAATGATCCGATGGAAGTAGTTCATTGTCATATTGCCAAAACTCCACTGTTAGTACATGAAATTAACCGACAAATCCCATCAGTATTGTCCGCAATTGTCAGCAAGTTGATGGCAAAAAATGCTGAAGACCGCTATCAAAGTGCTTTAGGATTGAAATATGATCTAGAACATTGTTTATCTCAACTCCAAGAAACTGGCAAAATAGAAAGTTTTGAAATTGCCAGGAGAGATGTGTGCGATCGCTTCGTTGTCTCCGATAAACTTTATGGTAGAGAAGCCGAAGTAACAACCCTCCTAGAAGCATTTGATCGCGTCAGTCAGGGTGCGACAGAAATGATGCTTGTGGCTGGTTTCTCCGGAATTGGTAAAACTGCTGTTGTCAATGAAATCCATAAACCCATTGTGAGACAACGCGGTTATTTTATCAAAGGGAAATATGACCAATTTCAACGGAATATTCCTTTAAGTGCATTTGTGCAAGCCTTCCGAGATTTAATGGGGCAATTATTAACCGAAAGTGATACCCAGATTCAGCAATGGAAAAACAAAATATTAGAGGTTGTTGGTGAGAATGGTCAGGTAATCATTGAAGTCATACCAGAATTAGCCAAAATTATTGGTCAACAACCTGCAGCAGTCGAATTATCAGGAACTGCTGCAGAAAATCGCTTTAACATCTTATTTCAAAAATTTACCCAGGTTTTTACCACTGAAGAACATCCTTTGGTGATATTTTTAGATGATTTGCAATGGGCAGATTCAGCATCACTAAAATTAATGCAGTTATTAATAGCTGATACAGGTCATCTTCTATTAATTGGTGCGTATCGCGATAACGAAGTGCAACCAGGACATGCATTAATGTTGACTTTGAGCAATCTCCAAAAAAAACAAGCGAAGATTAATACAATTACTTTAACACCGCTGACTGAAAATAAAGTGAATCAGTTAGTGGCTGATACTCTAAAATGTCCAGAGAATTTAGCATGGAATCTTTCTATATTAATCCATCAAAAAACTCAAGGTAATCCATTTTTTGCCACACAATTTCTCAAAGCATTGTATCAAGATGGATTGATTGAATTTAACTTTGAACTAGGTTGTTGGCAATGTGATATTGCAAAGGTAAAAACTCAAGCAGTTACAGACGATGTTGTGGCTTTTATTAGTTTACAACTGCAAAAATTACCCCTATTAACTCAACAGGTGTTGCAGTTAGCTGCTTGTGTTGGCAACTCCTTTGATTTAGACACTTTGTCTATTGTTTCACAACAATCGCCAATTGAGACAGCTGCGGCTTTGTGGAAAGCATTACAAGAAGGATTGATTTTACCAATTAATGATTTTTATAAGTTTTATAAGGGAGAGGATAATGATAGATTTTTGCTGTCACTTGAAAATGCTAGCAAAAGAATATCTGAGTATAAATTTTTGCATGATCGTGTTCAACAAGCAGCTTATTCCTTGATTCCTGACGAGCAAAAACGAATTACGCATCTGAATATCGGACAATTACTCCAAAAACACTATTCGGAGCCGGAGCAAATTCAAAAGTTATTTGATATTGTTGGACATTTGAATTTGGGAAGGGCATTAATCACAGAATCAAGCGAGGAGGAGGCTCTAGCACAACTCAATCTCCATGCTGGTAGAAGAGCTAAAGCCGCAACTGCTTATGCTGCTGCTAGGGAATATTTTCAAATTGCCATTAGCTTGCTCCAATCATCTTGTTGGCAACATCAGTACGAACTAGCCTTAGATACCCATTTAGCAGCAGCTGAAGCTAGTTACCTAAATGGTGATTTCGAGAGTATGGAACATCTTGCTCAAGTCATTTTACAGCAAGCACGGAGCATTTTCGACAAGGTGAAAATCTACGAAATTCAAATTGGAGCAAAAACAGTTCGGGCACAAATATTAGAGGCGATCGCCATCGGTACAGAAGCGTTAGCCGAATTGAGAGTAGATTTTCCTAAAGAAATAGACGAAGCGATGATTGCTCAAACTCTTGACGAGCTTAATCAACAGTTTCATGGTAAAGAAATTGCTGGGCTGATCAATCTACCCTTGATGTGCGATCGCAGTGTCCAAGCGGCAATGCAACTGTTAACAATGTTGTTTGCACCGGTCTTTCAAGGAATGCCAGGGTTACTACCATTCTTGAGCGCAACGATGGTGAGGTTATCGCTTCAGTTTGGCAATACATCCACTTCCACGGTTGGTTATGCGATACATGGCCTGGTGCTGTGTGTCTTTTTGGGCGAAGCTAAAATGGGGTTTGAGTTTGGTCAATTAGCGCAATTGCTAGTAGAACAGTTGAATGCTAAGGAAATGAAGCCCATCGTCTTAAATTTGTTTGGGGCATTAATCCAACATCGCCAGCAATCACTCAGGAATACAACTTTCACACTCAAAGATAGCTACATGGTAGGCCTAGAAACTGGGGATTTTGTCTACGCTGGTTACAGCATTGTTGCCTACACTTGGGCGTTGCTGTTCGCAGGTGTAGACCTGGATATTTTGGAATCTGAGCTTGCTGTTTACAGAGCCACCATGGCTCAGATGAAACAAGAGTCAGCGCAAATGTTGTTAGATATGGCATGGCAAACAATCCAACATTTGAAAACAACGGTAAGCCAACCCGATTGCTTAATTGGCAATGCTTACGATGAAACAGTGATGTTCCCAAAACATCAGCAGGATAAAGATTTGAATGCGATTGCTGTTGCCTATAACTTTAAATTGCTGCTGGCTTTCTGGTTTGGTAACTATCAGGCTGCCTACGACTATATTATTCAGTTGGAGCCTTTTTTGATGTCCTTATCGGGATTTGTTCATCTACCCGTTTGCCATTTTTATACTGCACTTACTCACCTAGTACTCTTATCGGCGCAACCAGAAGACCCACAAGTTGAAACGCTGGATAAAGTAGCAACTCATCAAATGGCTCTGCACCAAGCCGCACAAACTGCTCCCATCAATTATTTACACAAATGGTATCTGGTGGAGGCGGAACGACAGCGAGTATTGGGTAAAAAAGCCGCAGCAATAGAGTTTTATGATTGTGCGATCGCCGGAGCTAAAGCAAACAATTATATCCAAGAAGAAGCACTAGCACACGAACTGGCTGCCAAATTCTATCTTGATTGGGGTAAAGAAAAAGTTGCCATGTGCTATATGCAAGAAGCTTATTATTGTTATGCTCGCTGGGGAGCAAAAGCCAAAGTTTACCACTTAGAAAAAGGTTATCCCCAGCTACTCAAACCGATCATTGAACAAAGACAGATCAACCTTAACCCTGGGGAAACTATTACCTCTACTACCCTTCCCATAACATCTGTATCTGCTCAAAGTGACAATACTAGCACTAGTATTGCCGATACTCTAGATTTTACCAGTGTACTCAAAGCATCTCAAACTATTTCTAGCAATATCGAATTAAATGAGTTAATTACTAGCCTCACCCAAATTATCCTCCAAAGCTGCGGTGCAGATAAGTCTGTATTAATTCTCAATCATGATGACATTTTGCAAATTCGTGCAATTACCTCAATTAATCAGGAAATAAATTCTCTACAAACAACGATTTCTACACAATTACTTGATGGTTGTCTAGATATTCCCGTAAAAATTATCAATTATGTCAAAAATACTCAACAAACAATCGTTATAGATAATTGCCAAACAGATATTACCGGGATGATTGAAGAATATATGTTCACCTATCAACCCCAGAGTGTTTTGTGTACACCCATTATTAACCAAGGTAATCTATTAGGAATAATATATCTTGAAAGTCGTGCAGCAGCAGGAGTATTTACTAAAGAACGTCTCCAGGTTATTCATATACTTTCTGCTCAAGCCGCTATAGCTCTAGAAAATGCTCGGCTTTATCAACAAATGCAACAAGCATTACACGACTTACAACAAGCAAATTTACAAATGGTGCAAAGCGAAAAAATGTCTGCTTTGGGTAATCTTGTTGCTGGGGTTGCTCATGAGATGAATAATCCTCTGAGTTTTATTTCTGCAACACTACAACAAATTAAACCCACATTTGTAGATATTGTCAAGCATCTACAACTATATCAAGAAACTCTACCAAATCCAGGAGAAGAAGTTATAGAACATGCTGAAGAAATTGATTTAGATTATACCTTAGAAGATTTACCTAAGATGCTTAATGCAATGGTTATAGCTTGTGACAGATTACAAAATATCAGTACAAGTTTAAGAACTTTCTCCCGCGCTGATAAAGATTATAAAGTAAAATGCAATATTCATGAAGGCATTGATAGCACAATTTTAATTCTCAAACACCGCTTCAAAGCTAACGAAAAACGTCCTGCTATTGAAGTTTTGACTGAGTATGGTGATTTACCAGAAATAGAATGTTTTCCTGGTCAATTAAATCAGGTATTTATGAATATACTAGCTAATGCAATTGATGCATTGGATGAATCAAATATAGGGCGTAGCTTTGAGGAAGTTAAAGCAAACCCCAACAAAATCATTATAAAAACTTCACTTGAAACAAATCAAGCCAAAATTTCGATCTCTGATAACGGGAAAGGGGTGAGTGAAGAAGTTAAACAAAAAATATTCGACCATTTATTTACTACAAAAGCTGTAGGCAAAGGAACGGGATTAGGATTGGCGATCGCAAAGCAAATAGTCGAAGAAACTCATGGTGGTAAACTAAGTTGCAATTCTATTTTGGGTAAAGGTACAGAATTTATTATTGAAATTCCAGCATAAATGAGCTTTGAAACGCTCACAGTTATTTTCTGTGTTTAGGTTCAAACCCAGCAATCACCATCACCTCTAACCGAAAACCTTCCCATCATTGAGAGGCGAGTTTCCTCACTAAGATTTGTTTTTTTCCGTATTTTAAACCCGACAAAATTTGTCGGGTATGTTTGACGGAATATTTTTACTCGTGGTAGCATCGAACCACAAACGACGGAGAGACAGGGAAGGCTAGTATGACTCAGGCGACAACCACCAAAACCCAAGCAACCACAGCCCTAAAGTGTAAGGAATGCGGTACAGAATATAAACTTGAGGCAACTCATGTTTGTGAGTTATGCTTTGGGCCCCTTGAAGTAAAGTATGACTACAACACTTTACGTGGTAGTGTGTCTCGAGAAACTATTCAAGCTGGACCAAATTCTATTTGGCGCTACCGTTCGTTTTTACCTGTTGCCACAGATAATGTTATAGATGTGGGAACTGGGATGACTCCTTTAGTTCGTTCTCATCGCTTGGCTCGTCGCCTCGGTTTAAACAAGCTATATATTAAAAATGATGCTGTTAACATGCCTACCCTTAGCTTTAAGGATAGGGTTGTCTCAGTTGCTCTTTCTCGTGCGAGAGAGTTAGGGTTTACAACAGTTTCTTGTGCAAGTACAGGTAACTTGGCAAATTCGACCGCCGCGATCGCCGCACATGCTGGCTTAGACTGTTGCGTGTTTATCCCTTCTGACTTAGAAGCAGGTAAGGTTCTAGGTAGCCTAATCTACAGTCCGACTCTTATGGCGGTTAAGGGTAACTATGATCAAGTAAACCGCTTGTGTTGTGAAGTTGCTAATACACACGGTTGGGGTTTTGTGAATATTAACCTACGCCCGTATTATTCTGAAGGCTCAAAAACACTGGCTTTTGAAGTTGCTGAACAACTAGGTTGGCAGCTACCTGACCATATCGTCGCACCCTTAGCATCAGGTTCTCTCTTTACAAAAATTTATAAAGGCTTCCAAGAATTTGTTGAAGTTGGTTTAGTCGAAGATAAGAAAATCCGCTTTAGTGGCGCTCAAGCAGAAGGTTGTTCACCTATTGCTGAAGCATTTAAGCAAGGAAGAGACTTTATCAAGCCAGTAAAACCAAATACTATTGCCAAATCAATTGCGATCGGTAATCCAGCCGATGGTATTTACGCTGTGGAAATAGCTAAGAAAACTAATGGCGCTATAGAATCGGTGAATGATGCTGAGATAATAGAAGGCATCAAGCTGTTAGCAGAAACAGAAGGTATTTTTACTGAAACAGCAGGAGGTACAACCGTTGCTGTGCTTAAAAAGTTAGTAGAAGCTGGCAAGATTGACCCAGATGAAACCACTGTGGTATACATTACCGGTAACGGACTGAAAACTCAAGAAGCTGTTCAAGGCTACATTGGTCAACCTTTAGAAATCGAGGCAAAACTCGATAGCTTCGAACGAGCACTAGAACGATCTCGCACACTTGATCGCCTAGAATGGCAGCAAGTCCTCGTTTAATTAGGAGCAGGGGATGGGGAGCAGAGGAGCAGGGGGAGAATTGAATTAAATCCTCTATCCTCTTACCCAGTCCCCAATACCCAGTCCCCAATACCCAATACCTAACATCTAACACGTAATACGTAACACCTAACAATGGCTGTAAAAGTTCTAGTTCCTACTGCTTTGCAACAATTCACTGATAATAAAGCTACTTTACAGTGTAGTGGTAACAATATCACTGAACTTTTGGACTCTTTAGAAAAAAGTTGTCCTGGTATCAAGGCTCGTTTGTGTGATGAAAAAGGAGAGCCGCGTCGCTTTTTGAATTTGTACGTTAATAGTGAAGACATCCGTTTTTTAGATGGGACTAAAACACCCCTCAAAGATGGTGATGAAGTCAGTATCGTCCCAGCTGTGGCTGGTGGTTGATATATAAAGACTGTAGAGACGTTACGCGTAACGTCTCTATTTTTTAGAGATTACTCATATCGGCAATTTTCTTACGCGAAATGTTTCGTTAGTAACAGAAATAATGACTCCTGTTTTTAAATCTTGCTCGCATTCACACAATACCTGTGTTAAACGTTCATTAATTCCCTGATAGTTTTTATTTCCTAACCTAAATAAAATGACGCTTGGCAAAGCTTCTCCACTCATCGCCAATAGTTGAGCAAAATCTAAATCCACTGTTAATAGAATTCGTGCTTCTGTACGTGATTTAACCAAAATCTCCTCATCCGATAGCCTTTGCAAACCCTGCTCGCGTAGATGCACAACATCATAGCCAGTATTGCGCAACCAAGCTACAGTGCGTAGCGAAATTCCCATATCAGCAAGAAATTTCATGACGCTTGTCTTTCAGGATTTGTGAAAGGATAAACTCGTTCTTGAGTCAACCATGCAGCATAAAGCAGGGATTGGCGAACATCCTCTGGTTCTAAATCAGGATATTCTTCTAAAATTTCTTCTACAGGTTTTCCATTCGCCACCAAATTCACAACTAATGAAACGGGAATTCTCATGTCGCGAATACAAGCTTGTCCACCCATAATGTGCGGGTTGAAGGTAATTCTATCTAAACCTAACATAAATTAATTCTCCAGAATATTTTGAACTGATGTAATCTCAGTTTTGGTTTGCGTCTACGTCGCGACTCTTTATACCTAACTTGATAAAAAAATCTTTGTTGTATTCTGCTTTATCCCAATTCGTTGCTGATTTAATTTGGCTAGGAGTTAGGTTTTTAACAAATTTCAAGTTTGCATTTTTAATATCAGCTCCATCTAGGTTAATCTCACTAAGATCTGCGTAGCTCAAATCAGCATATCTGAGATTAGCATCCTTTAATTCAGCACCTATTAGATTACTACCATTGAGGTTTGCATAACTCAAGTTTGCATAGCTGAGATTAGCATAACTAAGATTAGCATTTTTCAGATTAGCGCCAATCAGATTAGCGCGGCTAAGGTCAATATTGGCTAAAGTTTTTCCCTCCATTACTAATTTTTCTATTGCACTTTTTGCGTGAGATTTATCAACAGATATTCGAGATATTTCTTGACTTGTTTTACTTTTCTTTTGAGTCAATAGTTGTATTGATGATAAGCAGATAGCGATAGATAAGATTAACAAAAATGGAATCAATGCATTTAACTTCCAGGTATTTAGTCTTTTTTGTGAGCGGTTATATCTGGGTTTTGGAATAAAACGATGGTTTGTATTTCTATCATTTTCTTTTAAATTAGTTGACTCTATATTTTCTGAAATTAAATTTGTAACTCCCTGGCTGTGCTGTTTTTCTTGAGTAGAGTAATCTGGGATAGTCTCAATTTCAAAAGGTAGGTTTTCTTGTGATTCAGTATTCTTAGCTTCATCTAAAAAAATATCCTCTACTATTTTTAAATCTTTCTTTGAAAGAATCCTGATACTCAAGTATTTCTCAAATTCTTGCCTAAAAGTTGTTTTTAGAAATTCCTCAGTGGCTTGCTTACCTTTTACATAGATACGAGATTTAGCAAGTTTTTCAAAAACTGACGCATATGTTAAGCCTATAACTGTGATAAAAGTAGCAGCTACTCCTCCTGATAAAACGTGACTGGGAGGGAAAATTGCCGATAACAAATCTAATGTAGCAGTTAAAAAGATGTTGCTCAATAATGATACTCTGAAAGTACCAACAGTTGATAGGAAATATGCAAAATCAGCATATCCATATATAGAAGCAATTTTAATACAAAGAGTGACTTGTGAAGCTATGGCTGCTGCTGGCGTGACGCCTGTGATTGGAATGAATCCCGCAGTAAAGCACGTACTTGCAGCAGCAGCTATATATTGCCATGCAAGTTGCCTTTTGGAACGTAGATCAACTATCTGTGCAACAACAATAGCTTCTGAGTAGATTTTTGGGAGTAAGGCGACTGTTTTATCAACTAATTCTTTTAAGCCGAAAGGTTGACAAATACGTCTACCTCTAATCTTTAGAGGTTGTGCTGATGTTTTGATGACGGAGTAAATTTTTTTTAACTTAAATTCCTCAAGTGCGGTTTCAATACCGCTAATTTCTTCTGGTGTTGCGCGATCGCACTGAGAAAGAACTATGACAGCAGGTACATGCTGCTGAGTGAGCTTGTTGAGTATCTCCCTCTCAAAATACTCAACCCGCGCCGATGAAGCATTAATCACATACCAAATAAGATGAATTCGTTCTTCTAGTTTCTTTGTACTTTTGTCTTCTAAAAATTGAATGACCCTTTCAACCCATTCAAGTTCTTTAATGGCTTCATATCCTGGCGAATCATAGACAACAACAGGGAATATTTCCTCATTGTTTCTTGGGTATCGAATAAAATCTTGGGTTATTGGTAAACCTGCACCAACCTTCGCTAGATCTGTACCGAATACTGCATTAATTAATGTACTTTTGCCTACTCCTGTTCTACCAAGAATAGCAACATTAGGAATTTTAATATTACTTATGACTTCTTTTATTTCTTTTCCTATGGTTAAATCTTGATTTGACATAATTATCTTATCTCTTTATGAGAATTACATTAGAATCAGCATCTTTTCCTATTTATGTTCACTATGTAACTAATTTTCTTTATCTTCTTCTATATATTCTTTACGTATTATTTCCAATGCCTCTGGAGAATTAATATTAATATAGGCATGTTTTTTAAATTGTTTTTTAAATTCTTCTTTGAGAAATTCTTCTATTGCTTCTTTATCATTTATTTTACTCTTAGTGAGATTTTCAAACACAGATATATATGTTAAGCCTACCACGACTATGAAACTTGCTGATACTACTCCTGAGAATGCATTAACAGGTGGAAAAAATACACCGATGATGTCTGTTACTGATGTTACCAGGATATTACACAAACTTGCCGCAGTCGCATCACTTATCGTTAGAATAAATTCCCCTTGTTCCTTGTATCCATAGATAGATGTAATTTGAAGGCAAAGAGCGGTTTGGGACGCGATCGCAGTTGCTGGTGTTGTACCTGGAACTGGGATAAAACCAACGCTAAAGCAAAGAATCGCTGCACTTCTAACATATTTCCATGCTTCTTTTCTTTTAAGCTTCAAGTCTGTTTTTTGAGCAATAATAATAGCCTCTGAGTAAATTTTTGGCAGTAACTCAATTGTCTTATTTAATAGTTCAGGTAAACCAAAAGGTGGACAAATAGGTTTACCATTAACGGGGTTTGGTAGAGGTTTTGCTGATATGTTGATTACAGAGTAAACTTTTTTTAGGTCAAATTGCTCAAGTGCTGTTTCAATACCTTCAATTTCTTCTGGTGTTGCGCGATCACATTGAGAAAGAACTATAATCGCGGGTACATGTTTACTCGCTATTTTATCAAGAATATCTTTTTCAAATTGTTCAACCCGTGCCGATGAAGCATTGATCACGTACCAAATAAGATGAATATGTTTTTCTAATTCTCGCGAGTTCTGTTTTTCTTCTATAAATTCAAGTACTTTCTTTACCCATTCAATTTGCTTAGCTACTTCATAACCAGGTGAATCATAGATAGTTACAGGATAAATTATGTCAGAATCTTCAGGTGGAAATCGACAAAATGTGTCTGTAATTGGCAGTCCAGCACCAGTTTTAGCAAATTCTATTCCAAAAACTTTGTTAATTAAAGTACTTTTTCCAGTTCCCGTTCTGCCTATTACAGCAATATTAGGAGATTTGAGTTCCTTAATTTTTTCCTTAATTTCTTCAGAGATGGTGGTATGAGCAATTTCTTTCAATGTGGGTGTTTGAGGAATCTTTCGCTCAGCGGCTGCCGTCGCTTGAAAAAAGCCGCGTTTGATCGCGTCAGCGTCTGCCAACTCTTCTAACTTCTGCCGCAGTAATTCCTGAATGCGTTCGTGGATTTGGAAAGTTTCTTCTGCCAACTCTTGCAACAAATAACGTTCAACTAAAATAGTGCAGTTAGCTTTCAGATTAAATTCTAAATTACTAGCACTCGCTGCTAATTCTATCAAAGACCAGGGAATAGGAGTAAAATCAAACAAACTCAACAGACAAGCCAACTTTTGAGTCTCTGGTTCTAAGGACTCCCAATTTAAGTCAAAGGCAGCTGCTATACCAGACTCACATTTTGCTGCTTGCTTTTGCTGTAGCCTATTAAGTAGCCTATTAAGGATGTCCGTTAACATAATCCTTTCCTCTTTTTACGGCTATATGCTGCAACTTGGTAAAGTCCAATGGGTATATAATCCATTAATTCGCAAATTTTCTGTGCTGTTTCTGTCTCTCGTTGAACATATTCGTTCCCCAATAGTTTTGTTAATAATTCTAAAGCTGCATCTGGTGACAATCCACCCAATGGTAGTGAGGTATATGTCAAGCCTGTATTTTGACGAGTTGTGATTAACACTTTAAACTGAGAACCTTTAGCTGGTAGATAGTCTTTAATCTGCTTCCAGTCTTTTACATCATCAAATACCAATAAAACTTTGCCTGTTTGCCAGTTCCGCCAGCAATAACTAACTTTACCAGTCAAGGTTAATTCCTGGGGAGGATTAAAGTCAGGAAAATTCACCACACCAAACTCTACTAACTGTGTTCCTAATTCAATACCTTGGGAATTTAACCAGCAACACCCACCAGAATAATCTTCTAAATGTTGCCATGAGTATTGGATGGCTAACTCAGTTTTCCCAACCCCACCTTGACCAGTCTCATCAGTAATTACAACTACATCATTTTCTTGTAATAGTTGGTGCAGTTCCTCTAATTGATCATCTCTACCAACAAATTTAATGGCGTTACTCTGTTTAATATTGTGGGGGATATCAAAAGGGTTGTAACGATGTTTCTCTTGATGTCCATCCCCACTGCGGTAATAAAAGTAAGTTGGCAGTTGTTTTTTATCTAAAGTTTGAAATCGCTGCTTAACTTGTTCAGTAACTGCCAACATATTCGGCGGAAAGCTTCCTTTCTCTTGCGCTAAAGCTTCCCTCACCACTTGGGAAAAATACCCTGTTTTCTCTGTGGATTTTACCTTGGCTGTTTCTCCTTCCCGCGTCGCCAATAACACAAACTGTTGGCTATCTATCCTTGGTCTCCCATTAGGAAATGTTGTTCCACCTAAATTGGTTGGTCTTCCCTGGGTTTCTAAGAAATAATTAGCACAGGCATCAATAATACAGATGTGATTGCGAATGCCAAAACTATCTGAACCTAATAACAGTAGCAAGGAATTCAAATCCAAATTTAGCCAACTCTGTTTAGTCGCATCAGCACAAATTAACCTGCGTTCTCGTTCTGAGGAAATCAAACCATGCCCAGCCCAAAAAATGTAGAGTAAATCTCCCGACTTTCGAGAGAGAAAATTAGTCACAATATTGTAGAGATTTTGTCCTGTGGCTGACTCTACTGTTAACTTACATTGGTCAACTAAGTGATGATTTTCTGCCAGCAGCGACAAGCACAGACGGATATTATCCATTGGTACACCAGACTGACACAACCACTGAGCAAACCTCAGCGCGTCCCAGGCTTGTCCTCCTCCAGGTACATTCCAACTAGTTTCATGATATTTTTCAATACCCACAACCAGCCCATATGTGCTTTTGGGTTCAGCTATCAACTGCATGGTGACCTAGTTTTCGAAGAGGGGTTTTCTCGATCGCGTAAACAGTCAAACATTATGGCAACCTCGAAAAAATCACCTTCCAAGTTTTGGCATTTGTCCAATAAGCACCATGAGAACGGGGGAATGGTTGTTTGCTATCCACTAGTACATCCTGAACTTTAAGGAAAATTTTACTCCCTATATAGCTGAGAAAATCCCGTAAATCATAAATATTTAACCATTCGGGGAAATCTTCCGGCAGTGGTTGACCGTATTCTAAGCTCGAAAGTGCGTTTATCTCATATAAAAACGGTGCTTGAGAACCAACAGTCACTAATAATTTCACCTCAGACAGTGGTTGCTGCACCAGCAAATGCTGTACCAGTAAATCTACACAGGCAACTCCGCCTAAGCTATGAGCAAGTAAAACCACCGGCGGTTGTGCTTGGACGATTTGTTCTTCGATAAAAGCGCGAATTTTTTCTCCCCGCGTCTGATACAGCAGAATATCGCAAGGGATGGGCGAAACTTTATCAGTGACAGTACTGCGTCTGCGCTTGACATAATTTGTTCCCAGGTGAGCAAATGGCTTTAATAACCAACCACCCAAACCTAACTCCGCTTCTGCTAAAGCCAAAATCAGCGATTCCACCACTTGATCCCGCAATCGAGTATCGGTAAGTATAGGCGGAAATCTTTCCTGTTGTTCACAAAGGAGCATTGCTTGAGCGATAATTGCTCTAGCAATCACCGCCAAATATTCATTGAAATAAGATTGGGTGACTGTGGGTAAAACTTCTTCATAAGCCTGACTGTGAATAACAACCTCTCGTGCTTCTCCAAAAACCTCAGCAACTCCTGCCTTGTAGAATTCAGTTTCCAGTTCGGTGGTAGGCGTGAAACTCTCAAGACGCGAGTGTAATACATCTGCGGGTTGCTCACCAAAAGGACTAGAGCTACCTTCCTCAATCGATTTCAACGATAGCAAGCGCAATTCATACAAAGGATCACAGTATAATTGCCCCCACAGTAAGATATCTGCGCCTTCTTCTTCACCTCCATTTAAAGCCAGTGTCACATCAGACAAAGGCACTGATGCACCTTTACCATTTAACTTTGTGCCGAATAAATCACCCCAAAGACAAGGCGCGACTGTAATATCAGGTCTTTTAGCGTGAATTTTTTGTTCAATTATCTTAAAAGTTTCCTCGTATTCCTGTCTCCTTACCCCTGTACCATGTACAAAGATTACGGTCGTCATAGTTATCTAAATTTATAGAGATTTCAGCGCAGAGCCTCCCCTATGTATTATCCACAAGCACCGACTAAGATGCAAGTTGATTATTACTCCTGTTGGAATTTAAGAGGTGAAGAAGGTAGTCCCGATGAAACAAGTTTCACCGGCAAGCATGTACACTCTCCGGTGTCAAACCTAGATAATTTTCTAAAACTTGCTGTATTGTTCAACCATTAGAAAATCAACCAAAATATTCCTTGTTACGGAGCCAAGAAACCGGGTTTTTGGTTATGATTCTGATTACTGAATCGGTGTTCTAGAAATGATAAGGGTTTTGAAGTATAGATCAATTCTCAACAAGCAATCGTTATAACCTTGCACAGGCAACGAGCGGGAATTACCACGTTTTGGTTAAGCCCTTTTCGGAAACGGGCTCCGCTATGTCAAAATAAAAATGACTTATAGCGATCGCTCCTAACGCTAAAAAAAGGATTGACTTATAGCAATGGCAGAACAACCCAATCAAAATCAAGCGGGAGAGGTAGCTCCCAGCTCAGATTCACCGGAACCAACCGCAATTCCTACAGCAAACGCACCAGATCCAAAAGCTAAGGAACAAAAACCCGCAGCAGCCAAAGCGGCGAAAGCTAAACCCGCAGAGGCAGACGCAGAAACACCCGCAGCAGCTAAAGCAGCGAAAAAAGAGAAAGCTCCAGCAGTTGAAGATAAGCCGTTTGTAGAGTTTATGCAGCAAGACTACTTACCAGCTTTGCAAAATGCGATCGCCAAAGTTGGTGTGAAAGATGTACAGTTGTCTTTTGCAAAACAGAAGGTTTCAATTACTGGATTTGAAACAGCCGAGGAATGCTGGCAAGTTTTGGGTAAATTGCAAAATGGTCTACGTCAGTTTAACCTATATTTTCTCGAAGAAGATATTCAAGGTAAGAAAGCATTTTCTTGCTATGAGGGCAAAAAACCCAGTACTCTTGAGTCATTCTTAATTGACGAGCGCAAAATTACTCTAGATCTCATGGTATATGGACTTTTACAGCGCTTGAATGGTCAAAAGTGGCTAGGGACGAATTAATTAGGGGTTAGTGGTTAGGGGGTAGCTAACCACTAACCGCCACCTCTTGACTAAAGCTCATGAAAGTGGTAGGTAACGGCTCCAGTTGTGGGGTCGTTATCTATTCTCACATAACCGGCTTTCAACATTTCCTTGAACACAGCTTCGACTTCACTAAAGCTTGCTCCTGTTGCCTTAACACCTTGAGTTACAGTCAGTGCACCACCCCTTGCTTCTGCTGCTTCAATTAATTTAGCTATTAGTTTGTTTTGAGTTGATGGCTTGTATACTTGGGAGGTGTATGTTGATTCAGTCAAAGGCACACCCATAGGTGACAAGCCTGCTTTTAACCGAAGTCTCATTTCGTGTTCATCAACCATACTGGGTATGAGGAACAGATCAATAAACTGTCCCACTCCCAGCAACCCGCCAGTACACAGCCACAGCAAACCCGTCCCTATTTTGCCATTGTACAAACGGTGGAGCCCCCCAACGAAACCGATAAACCCGACTGCATTTAAGATGTAGGAGACCGCAATACGGTCTTTATTCTTCTTTTGTTCAGCATTCATTTGTTTCAAACCCTTGGATTCCCTCTTGTTTCCTTAAGACAGGTTTCCCACTGTCTTTTGTTTCGTTTCATGGCTAGGTGGCTTAACCCTTCACCCGCCGTGGTAAAAATAAAAATAAAATAGTCATTAATACTAAGATAGTTTAACAAATGGGCATGGGGCATAGGGCATGGGGCATGGGGCATGGGGCATGAGGCATGAGGCATGGGGCATGGGGCATAGGGCATGGGGCATGGGGCATAGGGTATTGGTAGTACGAAAAAGACTTATCAAAGCAGTTATTGACGCCCTTTCCGAAAAAAGATTTACCCATACATACTTTCTCCCATGCGCCATGCGCCATGCCCCGTGCCCATATATCCTTTCTCCCATGCGCCATGCGCCATGCCCCGTGCCCATATATCCTTTCTCCCATGCCCTATGCCCTATGCCCCATGCCCTTTCTTCAACAATTGTTACAACTCTTAACGTTATACGTACTTTTACTCTCCCTACACCTTGGTAGACTGATTTTCATACAATAAAATAGCTATGCTAGATACTTGTCTCCTAGCTTCGCTTCTACAATTTAGTTGCACCTGATGAAAGCGTAACTTTTAACTTTCTCAGGCACTCCAGATAAAAAGACACTAATGGCAATCAAAAAATGGTAGATTCCCTAAAAAAACCTAGCTTTGAAGAAATCCGTCCAGGGATTAAAGTCCCAGCGAAGGAAACGCTGCTAACACCTCGGTTCTACACTACCGACTTTGATCAGATGGCGCAGATGGACATCGCCGCCAATGAAGACGAGTTGAAAGCCATTCTGGAAGAGTTTCGTGCTGACTATAACCGTCATCATTTTGTACGGGATGAGGAGTTTGAACAATCCTGGGATCATATTGACGGGGAGACTCGTCGATTGTTCGTCGAATTTCTAGAACGTTCCTGTACGGCAGAGTTTTCAGGATTTTTGCTATATAAAGAACTTGGTCGCCGCTTAAAGGATAAAAGCCCTGTATTAGCCGAGTGCTTCAATTTAATGTCTCGTGATGAAGCACGTCACGCTGGCTTCTTGAACAAAGCAATGTCAGATTTTAAACTGTCGCTAGATTTAGGGTTTTTAACCAAAAGCCGTAGCTACACTTACTTTCAGCCGAAATTTATCTTCTACGCGACTTATCTTTCTGAAAAAATCGGTTACTGGCGATACATTACAATTTATCGCCACTTAGAAGCTCATCCAGAAGACAGAATTTATCCTATTTTCCGGTTTTTTGAGAACTGGTGTCAGGATGAAAACCGTCACGGGGATTTCTTTGATGCTATTATGAGAGCTCAACCCCAGATGCTGAATGATTGGAAAGCACGTCTGTGGTGTCGTTTCTTCCTGCTGTCAGTATTTGTCACAATGTATCTTAATGACATCCAGCGTAAAGATTTTTATGCTTCAATTGGACTGGATGCAAGAGAATACGACAAGTATGTTATTGAGAAGACTAACGAAACAGCAGGGCGAGTCTTCCCAGTAATGTTGGATGTAAACAATCCCAAGTTTTATGAGTGGTTGGAAGCTTGTATCCAAAATAACGAAAAATTGACAGCGATCGCTAACTCCAACACTCCTAAATTCCTACAATTCTTCCAGAAGCTACCTTATTATGTTTCCAATGGCTGGAAGTTCCTGCAATTATACCTACTTAAACCAATCGACGCTATGGCTATTCAAGGTAGCGTGCGCTAGTTGATCAAAGTTTTGTTACAAATGATAAGTGGTTCTGGTAAGTACAGAGCCACTTTTTTTATGAAACATCACACCAAGGACTCTAAAGAATGAGAGGCGAGTTACTACTTTTGAAATTTGGGTTAGGTATTAGTTTGCTTTTGACTGCTACGCCTGCTTGGTGTGAGTCTCCGCCTGAAAGTGGAAAGGAGTTAGATTTAAAACCAGAAATTATTAAAGGTAGTCCCGTTTTGCAACGTTGGCGCGTTAAAGTGCCGAATGTTTTGGAAGATATCCACAACGAACCCAGTTTTCGCACTCTTGTACGATTTGGCTATTCTCAGTTTCCTTCAACTGATGACGCAAGCGGTGTAGGTATTGGGGTTGAAGATGTATTTATTAATCACAGTCCTTTGACAGTGAGTGGTCAGTATCAGGCGTCTTTTAATGGTAAGCGTGAAACTTATGGTGCTGACTTACGTTACTATTTGCGTCCTTTAGGTAGCTATATTAATATCGCACCTGTCCTTGGTTACCAACATCTACAAACAAACCGCTACTCAACAGATGGGGTAAATTTAGGCGCGAGGCTGCTGTTGGTTTTGTCTCGCGGTGGTGCAGCAGATATTTCTTTAACTCAAAGTTGGGTTTCTCCTGGTAGCGATGAAGAAGTTGGTTTAACAACACTTGCGGTGGGATATGCTCTTACTCACCATCTTAGGTTAGCAACAGATATTCAACATCAAAATGCTAAAAAGGGTAAGGATAATCGCTTCGGACTTGTTTTAGAGTGGATGCTATGACTACCTCGTCCCTTGAGTGGACATTACTCTAACGCTTCTGTTATATGAAGTGTATTAGTTTTTGGCAATTGTTGTTCTGATTCTGTTTATGGTGTAGGAGAGTGTCAAATTATGCGTTATTTGCCTCTCTCGGTGCTATGCTCGTTCGATTGAACGGTTTCAATCCCTAATAGGGATTAGATGAAATTTCAAGGTTTCCTTTTGAGTCTTATCATTCAACTTGGAATCAGAGTTTCAATCCCTAATAGGGATTAGATGAAATTTCAAGAGTCAATTCATTAACTTCGAGTCCAACAAATCAACTGTTTCAATCCCTAATAGGGATTAGATGAAATTTCAAGTTATACTTTGGCGCAGAGAGAAAAGGTATGATGGCGTTTCAATCCCTAATAGGGATTAGATGAAATTTCAAGTACTCTAGATCTTAAGAGAGTTTATGCGGATCTTGTTTCAATCCCTAATAGGGATTAGATGAAATTTCAAGCTTATATCAATGGATAGTTGATTTGGCTGATAAGGTTTCAATCCCTAATAGGGATTAGATGAAATTTCAAGGTTTTAATGTTCCTTCATTTGATGAGTACAATTTAGTTTCAATCCCTAATAGGGATTAGATGAAATTTCAAGGTATGATTAGTTAATCTACCCTTAGCACCATCTAGTTTCAATCCCTAATAGGGATTAGATGAAATTTCAAGGGTTTAGCGCTGGGATTACAATCACTTTTTATCGGTTTCAATCCCTAATAGGGATTAGATGAAATTTCAAGGGGCTTCCTCTCAATCTTACGGATGGGAGGGAAATGTTTCAATCCCTAATAGGGATTAGATGAAATTTCAAGCTTTGGATGAAATTGTAGACCGCGCTCAGAAATTGTTTCAATCCCTAATAGGGATTAGATGAAATTTCAAGGGTTAAAGGAAATAAGGATGAGTCAGGGTTACAAAGGTTTCAATCCCTAATAGGGATTAGATGAAATTTCAAGGGCTTATCGTTGGCTGTTCCTTACACTTACTGTTCGTGTTTCAATCCCTAATAGGGATTAGATGAAATTTCAAGGGGCGCGATACTCAAACGTAGTAAATATTAGGTTTTCAAGGTTCAAAAGTGCGGATGAAGTAATCATAACATCAGAGAGTGAGATTGACAAGAGGGAAATTTGGCTGAAACCTACTCCAGACAAAGGGTGCGGGTGGTTTTAGGTGAGTAATGCACTCGAAGCAGCGTACCACAAAGATTTCAGCCATTTCTTTGTCGAGTCCTTTTCCAACACCTACCTACCCGCACAGTAAGTCAAGAAAATGGTCTGGTCTCAGATTTAAGAAAGAATCAGCATTATTTTAATATTTTATGCTCATTGTTGTCTATCTTCACAATTTTTAGGGAATAGGGAACACGGGGAATAATTTGTTTTTTGTTGACTGTCGTTTTATCAAAAAACTCGGGTTTAAAACCCCGTCCTTTTAGGACGGATTTGTGTTAAGATTTAAACATGTAAGTACAAGACATTTAAATAAAACCTACCCCCGGACTCGGGGAAAGTCCACGCCCAAAACACTGTAAGGAGACACGCCAGGTGCTTCAAGCCGGGAAACCCGTCCAACGCACTGGCTTATCAGTACGCCTTAAAGGCAAACGTATTGAGCCGCGCGTACCTGTGAAAACAGGATATTAAGACGCTTTAGGTCTTAAGAATCTCTGTCTATGCGCGAGCGGAGAGTGTCAAAGGCAGCGGCGCACTTGTGCTTTGTAGCTGAGGTATTCATCGGCGAACTTCCGCTCCCAGTAAATCTCTTCCCGCACGATGATTCCGATTTGCCCTCTTGACAAGACAATGCATTTGCATTACATTTAGAAAGAGTTTAAGCACATGTTTAGAGGTTGCGATGATGAAACTAACCTCATGCGTAGAATCTACTCTTACTGATCGTTATCAGACTACAGTCCCCGATTGCGTTCGCAAAGTTCTTGGCTTGAATAAGCGTGATAAAATCCGCTACACAATCCAGTCTGACGGTAAGGTAGTAATTTCTCGTGCTGACGAAACGGATAACGATCCTATACTTGAGCAATTTTTGAATTTTCTCGCACGAGATATGGAAAAAAATCCTCACCACTTACAGGCGCTTAACCCCGATTTAGTTAGCCATATTCAGTCCTTGGTTGCTGAAGTTGATGTTGATCTTGATGCACCACTATGCGATGAGGATGAATAAATTTACCTGTGAATCAGCAGCTAGTAATTAATGATTGGAATATATTTGCTCATCCTCTCTTTCTCAACCAGCTCGATGAACTTCTGGCACAGGTTGAGTATTCGCGTCAGAAGTATCCCAAAGACTACAAGAAAAAAAACGCCACAAAGCGTCTAGCTGCCATAGTAAAACTAGCATTTGATATTATTCCTCAAGACCCAACGCGTAGTGATTATCGCCAAGGCACTACGCTCGGTGACGATTATAAGCACTGGTTTAGAGCTACATTTTTTCAGCAGTACCGACTGTTTTTTCGATATCATCAAGACAGCAAAATCATTGTTTACGCTTGGGTTAATGATGAAAGTTCTAAGCGAGCCTATGAAAGTAGCACAGATGCTTATCGAGTTTTTAAGAAAATGCTTGAGAGCGGTCATCCTCCCGACGATTGGAATGCTTTACTTGAAGAGGCAAAAGATGAAAGTGCGCGTTTAGAGAGAATTCTCAAAGCAGAAATTTAACGTTTCAATCCCTAATAGGGATTAGGTGAAATTTCAAGGTCAGGCAATAATTACTATACATGCTCTTCTACCGTTTCAATCCCTAATAGGGATTAGGTGAAATTTCAAGCACAGGAACAGGCGATCGCACCCAAGGAAGATATGTTTCAATCCCTAATAGGGATTAGGTGAAATTTCAAGTAATAGTTTCGGGGTAGTTTCCAGACACATATTCTGTTTCAATCCCTAATAGGGATTAGGTGAAATTTCAAGAATTAATCAAGGTGCAGACCCAGACGATTTTCTGGTTTCAATCCCTAATAGGGATTAGGTGAAATTTCAAGTCTGAAGACCTCTCCCCCAAAACAGAAATATCTAGTTTCAATCCCTAATAGGGATTAGGTGAAATTTCAAGTTAAAATCTCATACATCAGCATTAGTTTATGAGACAGCGTTTCAATCCCTAATAGGGATTAGGTGAAATTTCAAGGATGATATGGTTTCCGATCTGGAATCACAGATCATAAAAGTTTCAATCCCTAATAGGGATTAGGTGAAATTTCAAGTGTCAGCCCTTCGCAAAGAGAATCAAAAATTAAAGTTTCAATCCCTAATAGGGATTAGGTGAAATTTCAAGAAATTTATAAAATCTGAAGTTGCTAAATAATGGAAGTTTCAATCCCTAATAGGGATTAGGTGAAATTTCAAGGCTGCTACAGCACTCATTCCTGCCATTGCTGCAACGTTTCAATCCCTAATAGGGATTAGGTGAAATTTCAAGTTATTAGATCTGTATTTTTAGAAGATTCTAAGAAGTTTCAATCCCTAATAGGGATTAGGTGAAATTTCAAGCTCCAATAGATCCTGCTGTACCCGCGATAGTTTGGGTTTCAATCCCTAATAGGGATTAGGTGAAATTTCAAGTAGTGTTACTGGTATACTTCCTGATGCTGTTGTTGGTTTCAATCCCTAATAGGGATTAGGTGAAATTTCAAGCAATATAGACAGTAAGAAAAAAGAAGGGCTGCTTAGTTTCAATCCCTAATAGGGATTAGGTGAAATTTCAAGGTTATTTATGTTTGTCACCACCTACATTCGGATGGGTTTCAATCCCTAATAGGGATTAGGTGAAATTTCAAGGAAGTTGTCAAAGTTGATAAAGTAAGACGTGTTAGTTTCAATCCCTAATAGGGATTAGGTGAAATTTCAAGTATAAGGATGGTACACCAATCAATATACCAACACCGTTTCAATCCCTAATAGGGATTAGGTGAAATTTCAAGGGCACGAGGCTCAAACGTAGTAAATATTAGGTTTTCAAGGTTCAAAAGTGCGGGTGAATTAATCATAACATCAGAGGGTGAGATTGACAACAGAGTGAAATGGCTGAAACCTTCTCCAGACAAACGGTGCGGGTGTTTTTAGTTGAGTAATGCACTCGAAGCAGTGTAACACAAAGATTTCAGCCATTTCTTTGTCGAGTTCTTTTCCAACACCTACCCACCCGCACGCTAAGCGAAGAAAATAGTATCGTCGCGGGGTTGTTCACCACCGATACGTTCTACTTTACCAAAACAGCAAGCACATAGAAAATAAAATCGGATGCTATCTGTATCAGGTTTGATCAGCTTATTCAGACGCGATCGCAGTCTCGCGTATTGAGTTTCAGTCAGTTGACATTCAAACACGCTAAATTGTACCCACTGACCATAGGATTTGAGGATTTTATGGATTTTCGTGCGCCGTTTATCTTCAGGAATATCGTAGGATACAACAACATTCATAAACCCCTACTTCCAAACCAAAGGCGGATATTTCTCGATTTCGCCCATTAAATACTTTGCTAGTAGTCTAGCTTGGAGTTCAAACGCTTCTTGGTAAGTGCATTTGCGTCCAAAGACAGGATGTTTAAATTCGGATTGTTTTTTCTGGGTATATAACTGCAAGAATGTTTTTCGTCCTTCAGGTGTGAGAGAAACAGCACTGCTTAATGATTCAGTCACAAAATCTTTAGGAGTTAAAAGCCGCTTATTCAAGGTAGTTAGCACTACTGCATCGGCTACTAAAGGGCGAAACTCTTCCATCAAATCTAGTGCTAGCGATGGTCTACCGTAACGTTCGCAGTGAAGGTATCCTAAATATGGGTCAAAACCGACGATGTTGACTGCACTTTGCACATCATGACACAGCAAGGAATAGCCAAAGCTGAGTAAGGAATTTACTGGATCGGTAGGTGGACGACGGACTCGGCTAGTAAATTGAAATTCTGGATTGCGAATCAGTTGATTGAAGCAGCCGAAATAAGCTGCGCTACCTGCACCTTCTAAACCACGAAGCGAGTTGATGTTGTGAGTTGTATCTATTGGGGCGATCGCTCTTTCGATGCGAGTGATATGTTCTGATAAGTCTAAGTCTGTAAATTCTCTTTGCCTACGTTGAAGAACATTGCGGTAGTTCTTTAGTTTTCCTCGTACAAAGCTTTGTACAAGGTGGATAGCTTGGGGTGATTCGCCAGCAGCTTGCCATTGTGCTTTGCGAACGAAAATATTTTTGGACACTTCTGGTTCTAAACGTCCTAAGTAACGACCGGTTTCTGTTAAAAATGTTAGTGGAATGTGGCGATCAAGAAGTTCAGAAATTGTAGCAGGTGAAACTGTAGCTCGTCCTATGACGACGATACCATCTACTTTTAGTAATGGTATGTCTAATATTGTTTTTTTATCGAATTTGACGCAAAGACGTTCGTCTACTTTGCCAATAAAAGCATCTTCTTGAGTGATATAAGCTGTACCCATAGGTTGTTGGTAATTAAAGAAGGAGTCAGGAGTCAGAATTCAGGAGTCAGAATGAATAGAGATTGCCAGATTTAATGATGTGGAGGTGAACGGCGTTCACCCAGACAATGCACGCGAATGCTCTATGCGTGAAAAAATTATCCGCTGAAATTGTATTTATTCTTACTCAATAAGTGGGATTTCTATTGATATGTAAGTCGTAAATAAATCATCGTTGGTTGGTAGTTGGACTTGAATGCACTATAGACACGAAGTGGCTTCCCGCAAGGGTAGCGCAACTACGAACTAAGCTTCTTGATAACGTTTTACTTTGTCAGCGGTGCTGGGTAAACATTGAATTTTTAAGCTGCATCCATTACAGCGATTTGTTTTAACAGGTTTTGGCATTACGCCTGTGGATAGTAGGATTTGAACGGCTTTAATAGTCGCGATCGCGCTTTGACGGAGTTCTTCGTTAATTTCTACTAACTGGCGTTGGTGGGAGTGGGCGTAGTAGATATAGCCCTCGGTGATAGGTTTTCCTGTCATTTCTTCTAAACACAGAGCTTGCGCGCACACTTGCAACTCGTCGTTATCCCATTCGCCTTTCTTTCCGCGCTTATATTCGACTGGATACAATTCCCCGTTTCGGGATTCTATTAAGTCGGCTTTACCGACGAGTTGATATTTTTCTGATTTTAACCAAATGGCTCGAATTTCTAAGGTTTCATCTCGATGTGTTTGTCCTAGGGTGTGAACACGTTCGTGTAAACTTGTTCCTTCAATTGTGTATTGGTTATCGACAAATTCAGCCGCACAAAACATCCGCCAGCAGCGATGAGGACAATAAGCATATTGGTTTAATGCAGCAATTGGAATATATTCTGTCTCATTCATTAATCGTGTCTCCCACTGTCTCCGTTAGTTGATAAACGGCGTGTCATTCCCATTCCCATCGTTGTTTTACGTCCAACTCCTGCATATAAAGCAAAGTTAGCAAGGGCGTTTATTTGCTTAATTGCGTTTGGTTCAACGTCTCCAAGAATTCGATAGCTAATTTCGCCAATGCAACCAATAAATTTGTTGTCGTAGTTGCTAATAACTTCGGTATGCATTTTGAAAAAACTCGGATACAGGAACTCGATGGGGATGGTGGTAAATTCGATTCCACTGTATTTGTTCCAGCGACTCAGAAGACTGTTAAAGACAGATTCTCTAGTTGGTAAAAGGTTATCGTATCCCCCTTGGCGAAAGGCTACGGGTGTGGCAAAACTTAAGGTGATTAGGCGATCGCGATCGCTTGCTTGCTCGTACAATTGTGGATAACTACAAACATTCGCCCAAGGTTGTGTTGATTGCGCTGTACCGAGAACTCTAGTAATAAACAAATTAGCAGAACCCAAATGCCAAGGCTGTTCGGGATTAAGATTGAGCCACAGATGAGTGAGTTTGCCAAACAGGGTATCATCTAAAAGGGAGATACGCCACCAACAGGATGTACCGGCGGGAATTGGGCGTTGATGGCAAAATTGTAATGTGTGATGATTTTTGTGTTGATAACGGTAATTTCCTGGTACTTGTAAAGGAGAGAGGGTAAAAGCTTTGTCTGCATTCGATGAGTGTAGGCGATCGCCCAATTCTGGATCTACAGAACTGACGAGGGTGAGAAAAAGGGCGTGATAATGCCTACCTGTGAGAAAATCAGGATAAATTGGGGATTGGGGGATGATGTTGAGTATGAGGCTATGGGGCATAATTTTGATATGAAATTTTGAACCGCACATAAGTGCAGATATCTGTGGTAACAATTTTAACTGTAGGTTGCGTTAGGACGGTAGTCCGTAACGCACCGCTTCACCAAGCATAAGGTTGATTAAACAATAAAAGGTTCATCGTCTGGAAGACGTAATTGTTTTCCTTTCATCGCCATTGTTAATATTCCTGCAATCCCTGGTAAAAATCTATATTCTTTTTGAGCATTGCTACATCGAATGATAATTGGGTAGGAAACAATTCCTTCTCTACGCATTTGAAAGATAATGTACTGGTTTTCTTTTTCGGATATAATGACTCCTGGTATTAAATACTTTTCCAGTTCTTTAATTAGAGGTGTCGGTTGTATTGCTCCTCCCAATTGGCGTTCAATACGACAATTTTTAAAGGCGGTCAATTTATTAAGTTGTGTGTTGACAAATTCTTGCCAAGTATCAGGATAACTCAAGTGAAAAATCAATTCATAATTTTCCTTAGAACGACTAGTCACTTCTATAAATTCACCATTTTGAACAAATTCGTAGTAACGTAAAAGATGAACAGGATCTAGACGTGTTTCTTCTGACTCATCTAAGAGATAACCATGAGGATCACGAATTGGGAGACTTTCAAATAAACTGCCTCTGAAGTTAAATAATGGCGCATAGCTGACACTAAAAATTTCAGCAAATTCCTGTAAATCCTTGGCTGCTTCATCATCTTTCTTAAACAAAGGTTCGTAATCTTGTAACGTAGTAATTCCATTTTGTAAATCTTCCCAATCTTCAGGGTATTTAGCTTTGATAAAAGTTTTTACAAAAGCTTGACCACCAGGAAGAAATTTCCATTTATTTTTTACGTCTTTAAGCGAGGCTTTACTGATATTTTCAGCACCACGTAAAACTTTCATTCTGAAGCGACAGTCATCCCAAGTGCGATTTCCACCTAAAATAGATTTCAGTGTTTCAAAAAGCTGTGGTATTAATTCGGAACCTGGTAGATTTTGAAATACTTCTTCAAGTTCTAACAGTGGGCGAGCAATTTCTAAAAATGCTTCTGAACGCCAATAAGCTAATAAAAAAGGCTTATCTAGACAAGGAATCTTGTCAAGTGTTTGCTCAAGTGCAGTACGTCCTCGAGATGTATCAAGCGAGGCTAAACCCTGTTCCCAGGCTATAGCGGGTAAATAAGCTATGGCTTCTGAATCAATATTAGTCTCTGGTTTACCTAAAACACGACCGACTCTACCAATTCTTTGCCAAAATGCAGCGCGATTGTGTGCTGAAAAAATTAGCCAATCTAGATTTTGTCGCGTAGGTTCAGGATTTCTTTCAAAGTTAAATCCTACATCTACGGTGCTAGTTGCCAAAATAATTTGACACTGCATTGCCCGTTGTCTATCTTTTAAGGGTGCAGGACCAGTGATACGTCCGATATGATCAGTCAGTCCTTGCTTATCTAATAAATTTTTGAGGCGATTAATACTATCCAGCGAGTCGAGAATTACCGCACCGTTTTCCTGTGGTCTTTCTTGAAAACGTTGAATGACTTCAGATGCTAACTCTGCTAACCACTCTTCCTTACTATCAGGTTGAGGTCTTAATTCTAAATTGACTGCTGTTTGTGATGGTAAAAGTTTACCGTTACCAGTTTCCCCATTGATTCTAACTATTCTGACACCATGTTCTTGGTTCTTTAAACTTTCCAGTGCTGATTCACAAGCTCTTTCTGGTGTAGCTGTCAGCAGGACAACCCGCCTTCCATCCTTAAAAAAGCCAAAAATATGAGAATAGGCGAGATAAAATAGCAACCCTACTAATTGTTTAGCATCGTAGAGATGAAATTCATCAAAGATGACTGTAGCAAACTTGGTGTAAAAAGTGCTGGCAATATTACCCTTATCGAGCTTGTTGTAAGCAAAGAAAGTAGCGTAGTAAAAAATATCGGGGTTAGTTACCAATAAAATTGGTCGATTTCCACCTACTTCTGGAAAAATAGTTGCAGGGTTTAGCAAAACGTTATATAGTTTTTCTCCTGGTCTTCTCCCGACTTTATCATCAGCCCAAGTTTTAATTTCTCTTGCTGAGGCTGATTTAACTACATGAGGTAAACCAGCCTCTTTTACAAATTTTTGTGCAGCTTCTCTTTGCTGTTCTACCAAAGCATTCGTGGGAGCGATATAGACAGCACTTTTTGTATGTTGATGTAATAAAACTGTAAGTCCTGCTTTTGTTTTTCCTGTACCTGTTGGTGTTAAATTGAGTATAATATCAGCATCACGAGATTTTTCAAAAACATCAACTTGATGTTGAAGTGCATGAGTAATGAATGAAATTTTCTCAGGTGGCGATTTACAAGCAAAAATGCTACGAGGTTCAAGTTTAGTTACTAATCTTCCATTAGCCATTAGTTCTATCTCCACAGCAATATTTTAACCCTTCTGGCACAATAACTTCTCCTACTTGCCAGGCAGCACCTCTGAAATGTAGATTTTTAAGTATTGGTGCTGGAGGCATAGAAATTAAATCAAAAGATAATATTTCAATCTGTGGTGGTAAATCAGCAACGTTCAGGTAAGCCTTAGTTTTATACTCTCCATTTGGTAGGAATTTGATTTCAAACTGTTTTAGAACATTGACTTTAACTTTGCTGGCAAACTTACCAAGACGAATATATTCAGGTAATTCGCGATCGCCAAAGACTACCGTTTGAAATTTATTTCCGCGTTCAATCATTCTTAAGCGTCCAGTTTGCGGAAAATTACTTGGTCTAAAGGAATTGGGTTTTTTCCCTTGACGTTGCAATGGTAAATCTTCTCGTGCAGTGGCGACACGATTATTCGTCATCGTATACCAGTAAGCATCGGAAAGAGCATTGAAACGTTCAAACCGGAAAGTAACTAAACCATTAGTAGGGGAGGCTGGTAATATATAAAAAGATTGCGCTATCGCTTCAAAATCTTCTTTGTAAGTTGGTCGTCCTGTAGCCTGTCCTTGGAGGCGATAGGGAGAATTAACCAATCCTAAAGCATAGGAAAGAGCATAATTTCCTATCAACCCCTCAGTGTAGTAGGTATCAGACAACTCCCTTGAGGCAAAAAAGACTGGTTCTAAACAAGATAATTCCACAAGCTTTGCCTGCTGAAAAGGAATTGTAGACATAATCTAACTCTCTACTTCAACTGCTTTTTTACCTCTGCCTTTGCCTTTTTTAGACTCAGTTGGAACTTGGCGGAAAGATTCGTAAGATTGGCTTAACCGCTTTAAGAAATTATCCCGTTCAGCTTCTGACCAATGATTATCTACATCAGTCATAACACTTGTTAATTCTGCATCAGATAAATGCACAGAAACTCCTCGCCTATTTTTCCAATCTGAAAGTACTTGCTTAGCTTTTTCAATGAGGCGTTTGGTATTCAGAGGATGTTCTAAAGGCTTGTCCAAAGCATCATAAACAGCTTGGACAAATTCCAAAGAACTGGGAAGTTCAGCAATGCTGCCAAATATACCTAATATTTCGTTTTCCATGCGTCCAACACGACTGGAAACAGCACCGTATCGACTGGTATAACAAATATTGCCAATGATATAACGTAATTCATCAGCAGTGATATCTTTCAGAGTGACGACATCAAGAAAATGCACTCCTGGTTTGATATATTCGCTGGTATTTAAAGCTGTTGAAGCGTTGCCATTTTGATCCCGCATTGTGCCATTCTCGTAAATAGCGTTAATCGTTCTTTCTCCTAAAACTTCAGTGGAGGGTAAAATGCTAAAAGCATCCTCAGTCCAAATTCGACTTTTCTGTGCACCACCACCCCCAGCAGCAAAACCGTAGAGAAAACAGTCTGTACACATTTCACAAGGAGAATTTGTGTTCAAAGAGCAAAGAGAACCATCTTTACTTGTGTATAAAAGCTCATGCGCTCTTAAAAATTCTCGTCCGTAACGTCTTTCGGGAGCTATTTGTTTGCGCTTAGTCATGACTAAGCGTTGGATAATAGTTTCATCGTTGATACCTGCTTGTACAAATTCGCTGCACATCGGTTCACCAGAACCTTCTGTACGAAAAATAGTTTCAGATTGAGTTTTTCTGAGAACAACTAAGGTAATAAATCGTCCTTTAGGAGAATTCTCATAGGTTTGAGCGAGAACTGGAGAGAGTTTTTGAATTGACATGATAACCTCCTAATTATACAGATGTACTAACTTCAGCAGAATCATTTTCAGTTTTGCTTTTCATTTGATGACGCGCTTCTTCAAGAAAAAATAAATAAGCAGCTTCCAGTGTCTTTTGATCAGCTAAAAACCTTTCAGGACGAGCTTGATAAACTTCATCATAAAGTTTTCGTAAAACTTCGTAATAACGCTTAATTTGCTCATACTTTGTTTGACCAACACCGTGTTCGCGTATCCGGTCTAAGCGAGTATGATATTGCTGAATTAAAGCAGCAAAAATAACGTCTAAACCTAAATGAGGTTTTTGAGCGCGAATGGCGGCGATAAAAGCTGTAAACGGTTCAGCTTGTGCTGTTCTCTTAAAGGAACTTCCCCAAATTTTCCCTTCAGCAGCCACTTGAGCCGCCTCTTTAAGAAATTGAGTTAAGAGTGAATTTTCATCAGGCATAAGGTTCTCCAGTAAAGTGTTTAATGGTTGACAAATTCGACTCCAAATTACACTTAAATTCGCATCATCTTGTTCTCGCAAAGTCCAACGTAAGAGGACGTAATAAAGCTGAATTGGTCTTACACAAGCACGTGCCAAATCATATAAGCAATCATCTGCTTTTTGAATGCTCGCTACAGATGTTGCAAGTTGCCCTATACAGCGCAAGCGCTCAAGAATTTTTTCTGCATCTTGACGATTATATTGACCATTTCCTAATAAAGTTTGTAATGCAGCAGGAATACCTTCTACTCGACCGTAAATATCTGTAGATAATTCTACTTCTAGGTTTCCACTTAGAGTAAAAGGAAAGCCAAACTCTAAAGATAAGGAAAGCTCTAAAGCTAGACGTAGTGATTTGAGTAATGCTAAGGAAGCATTCGCGTCTCCCCAAACAATAGGAAGAACCACAGTTGTATGAATAAAGTCAGGACGTTTAGGAAAAGCGAACCCTACAACTTTGTTAGCTTTAAAATTTAGAGAATTTTCTTTATATAATGGCAATTCATCAACTGTAACTGTACCACCTTCAGCATTAGTTGCAGCAAGTCTTTCTAAATGTTCTCGCCAAAGTTTTAACAGTTCTGGACTTGAACCTTTAGGCAATGCAAAGTGTAAATATAATGGATCTTGTTTTTTAACAGCAGGAAAATTTGCTCCAACTGTCATCAATTGATATGCTAAAGCTGCAATTGAATCCGCTTGCCTTTTTGGTTCTGCACTGATTCCACCAGGTAATCGGTTAGAAAAAGCCTGTACTTTTGTCCCAGGAGGCATATTATCAGAAATTAGATCATCAATATCGCTGGAAGTAGAGCCGAGAGAGCATCTCTGTTTAGGATTTGCATCTATATAAGCATTTAATTCCTTTAGTCCGTCTAACCTACTATGAATAGGTAAATTAAGCATTCGGCTTGCAGCTATAATCATTTCTTCTGATGCTTCCATTGCTTGTGATATTTCTGTGGTTTCCTTTCTAAGTTGGAAAGATTCTCTAAGCGCCTCTCTAATCCCTTCTATACCTTTCACTGCCGCCTTTGCTGCAAATAAAGGTCTTCCGTATTGTCCATTAAATACTTCTAAGACTGTACGTTGCTGTTCAGAAATCCCTACTTGAGCAGCGATTTTATCCCAAACATTTTTCGGATTTAATCCTACTTCTCTATAGCTGAGATATGCAGCTTTTAATCCTTCAGCGATTGAAAACTCTTCTGCGTTACTCACGGGCGTCAATCCCAAAGCATCTGCATTTTTTACAGCATCAGTACCAGCAGCATCACCCCATTTTGATATATCTTTTGCAACTTTATCTGATTTATAACCTGCTTTTTTCTTTTCTAAAAGTGCTTCTACATTTACCAACACCTCTTCTATATTTTGTTGAATTGCTTGATGGTTTATTTTGATTCCATCTTTTGTAGCTCTGACAAGTCGCTCAACATTGTTTCCAAAAACCTCGTCAATCTTCCTTTGCCAAACAGCAGCTATCTCTGTTGTTAAATCTACCTTTGGTATTGCCTGTCCCTCAAAAAGTTCGCCATCAGGAAAAATGGCTAAAGGGGTCAATTTATATTTTTTTAAAACCTCCTCACAACCTCCTAGTAAAAGTGCAGTGATATAACCTTTATCTTCGGATAGCCGCACTCTAAAAAGATTGCTGGGTCGGTTGAATGCAACTGTTAGTTTGGTTTCAACTTTGCGAAAACGCTCTGTATCAGGAATTCCTAAATCAAATAAATCTGCTGCTGTGATCATCGCCGCCCAGCGTTCAATAGCCGGATCTTCCGGTAAAAATCTTGCACCATCGGTGACGTTATGTCCGGAATGACGTTCAATAAGCCGTCTGGCTAACTCAAAATCTTCTTCACCACTCAAAAAACTCAGTACACCTGCAAGTTCAAACTGTTGTCGTAAAAACTCTTTATCTCTGGCTAAGGTTTTTACGTTGCGTTCTAATGGATCTAATTTATTTAGATCGTGAACCGCAGTAGCAGCTAACAAAACAGGTCGTTTGTCTTCTGGGACTCCAGCTATCTGACTGACTGTCAACATAAACTGACATGCTGAATCCAAGTGTTCTGCAAGAGTTGTTCCCTTTCTCACACCGTATTGATGATGAGTTCTCAGGCGTTCGTACA
>NZ_JAAKGC010000076.1 GCF_017591665.1 Aetokthonos hydrillicola CCALA 1050
TGGTGGAAGAACTGAAGAAAGCCGAGAAGACGGTGAATACAATTACGCTTTCACCTCTTGGCTTGAGCGATACAAATCAGCTAATTGCTGATACGTTGCATTGTACAACCGAGCGATCGCGCTCTCTCACAGAATTAATCAATCGCAAAACTCAAGGAAATCCGTTTTTTATCACCCAGTTTCTCAAAGCATTACACGAAGGTGGGCAAATTACCTTTAATAGTGAGCAGGGGTATTGGGAATGTGATATAGCCCAGATAAATGCGCTATCTCTAACTGATAATGTCGTGGAATTTATGGCGCAGCAGTTGCAGAAATTGCCTAATGAAACCAAAGAGGTACTTAAGTTAGCGGCTTGTATTGGAAATAAATTTGATTTAGCAAACTTGGCGGTTGTTTGGGAACAATCACAAGCACAAACGGCGACTGCTTTGTGGAGAGCCTTACAAGAAGGATTGATTATCCCACAAAATCAAGTATATAAATTTTATTTGAACCATGATCAGACAGAACTGAATATTGGCAATATTGAAAATGCTGCATACCGATTCTTGCATGATCGCGTTCAACAAGCTGCCTATAATCTGATTCCTGAAGCCCAAAAACAAGCGACTCATCTTAAGGTTGGTCAACTCTTACTCAAGAATATAACTGTAAAAGAGCGAGAGCAAAAAATATTTGATATTGTTAACCAATTAAATTACGGTGTTCAACTAATTACTGAACCAAGGGAAAAAGAAGAACTTGCTTGGTTAAATTTATCTGCTAGTTCTAAAGCAAGAGTTTCAACTGCTTACACTGCTGCAACTGAATATGCAACTTTTGGAATTAAGTTATTAAAAGCAGATTGTTGGCAGACTCAGTATCAGTTGGCATTAGAATTGCACAACCTAGCAGCAGAGGCGGCTTATTTGGCTGGCAAATTTGAATTAATGGCGGAACTTATTCAAACAGTCTTAGACTCTGTGTCCGATCCATTGGATAAAACCAAAGTGTATGAAGTTAAAATTGAGGCTTACGGATCACAGAATCAAGCACTAGAAGCCGTTTGTACTGGAAAAGAAATTTTGCAGCTATTGGGAATTGAATTCCCTGATAAACCCAGCGATTCTGAGGTAAAAGGTGAAATAATCAAGACAATAGAGCTATTTAATGATAAACAAATTGAGGATTTAATTTATCTGCCTTTAATGGCAGATAAAACATCCCTGGCAGCGATAAAAATTTTATCTATCATCACAACTTTCGCTTATCAAATAGACACAAATATATTTATTCTCATTTCATTAAAACAAGTTAGTTTGTCTCTTCAATACGGTAATTCTCCGTACTCATCTTTTGCATATGGTAGCTATGGTATTATTCTTTGCCAACTTGTGAAAGATGTTGAATCTGGCTATCGATTCGGTAGATTATCTGTTAACCTTTTGAGTCAATTCGACACTAAAGAAGTAACTGCAAAAATATTAAATGTATTTAACTCCCTTATCAAGCATTGGAGGGAACATATTCAAGAAACGTTACAACCTCTTCTAGAATCTTATTCAATTGGTTTGGAGACAGGAGATTTACAGTATGCATCTATTTCTATCTATTACTACCATGCTCATTTGTATTTCCTTGGTCAAGAACTGGGTACATTAGGAACAAGTACACAAATTTATATCAATTCTCTTCAGAAAATCAAGCAAAACAGGCTAGCGCACTACATTGGAATTCTGAGACAAAATATTTTAAATTTATTAGGAAGTGTTGACGATGTATGTTTTTTGAAGGGTGAAGCCTACGACGAAACAGTTAGGCTTCCGATTAGTTTAGCAAACAATGATATAAGTGAACTTCTAGTTTTTTATTTTTATAAGCTTCAACTTAGTTATCTTTTTTACAAATATGACATAGCCCAAAAATATGCCGAAAAAGCAGAATTTTATTTATCTGGTGGACTAGCACAAGTTGTGTTGCGACAATGCTATTTTTATGCTTCACTAGCACGCTTAGGTATTTTTTTGAGTGTTAACGAAGAAGCCCAAGCACAGCTTCTAAATCAAGTAATAGATAACCAAGAGAAGATGGAAATGTGGGCTAAGTATTGCCCGATGAATGTTCTACATCAATACTATTTAGTAGAAGCTGAAAAGAACCGGGTTTTAGGTAAGAATTATGAAGCAGGAAATTGGTATGATCGCGCGATCGCAGCTGCAAAAGAAAACGGTTACATCCAAGAAGAAGCTTTAGCTAACGAATTAGCAGCTAGGTTTTATCTGAGCTGGCGTAGAGAAAAACTAGCGGCTGACTATATGCAGGAAGCTTACCAGTGCTACACTCGTTGGGGTGCAAAGGCGAAACTAACCCATTTAGAACAACAGTATCCACAATTACTACAAGCGATTGTCGAACCTACGATGACAAATTTTGCCCCTAGCACCAGTAGTGGACAGAATTTGTGGTTAGATTTGCCAGCAGTGATGAAAGCTGCACAAGCTATATCTCAAGAAATTGAGTTAGAAAAACTATTAGCAACCTTAATGCATATTACAATCGCCAATGCTGGGGCACAAATCGGTCATTTAGCTCTCTACCAAGAAGGAAAATGGCTAGTGGTAGCTAAGGCAGATTGTCAACAGGTAGACATGTTAGAAATTCCCCTTGAGCAATACCAAGAAATTCCTCAAAGTTTGATCTATGTAGTTGTACGGACTCACCAAACAGCTGTGTTTGAAAACTTAACCGATTCAGCGCAATTTGCTAGTGACAACTATATCATCACCCATCACCCGAAATCAGTGATGTGTACTCCCATTAGCCGACAAGGACAACTTATCGGTATTTTGTACCTAGAGAATAACTTAACTGTAGGCGCTTTTACTAGCGATCGCATTGAGATTCTACAATTGTTGACTAGCCAAGCTGCCATCTCTGTAGAAAACGCCCGTCTGTATCAACAAACAGAAAACTATGCCCAAACCCTAGAAACAGAGGTAGAACGCAAAACTCAAGCTCTTAACCAAAAAGCTCAAGATCTAGAGCAAACTTTGAAACAATTGCAACAAACTCAAGGGCAATTAATTCATAGTGAGAAGATGTCATCCCTCGGTCAAATGGTAGCTGGTATTGCGCACGAAATTAACAACCCAGTTAGTTTCATTCGCGGGAATATTACCCATCTTGATAGTTATATAGAAGATATATTGCGGTTACTTATACTTTATCAACAGGAATATCCCCAGCCTAGTCAAGCTATTCAAGCTATGAGAGAGGAAATTGACCTTGATTTTCTATATGAGGATGTCAATCAAATCTTAGAATCTATGAAAGTCGGTAGTGAGCGCATCAGCCAAATTGTCTTGAGTTTACGTAACTTCTCTCGATTGGACGAAGCTGAAATCAAAGCTGTAGACTTACACAGTGGAATACAAAGTACGCTGTTAATTTTGCAACATCGCTTGCTAGCTTCTGGAAATCAACCTGAAGTGAGAGTTATCAAGGAGTATGGTAACATACCTCTGGTCAATTGTTATCCTAGCCAATTAAATCAAGTTTTTTTCAATATTATCCACAATGCGATTGATGCGATTCGAGATAATCCCCAAAGCAGCCAAAACCCAGAAATTCGGATTCGTACTGAAGTGATAGACAATGAACGATTGCGAATTGCGATCTCTAACACAGATAGCACAATTCCTGTAAATCTTCAAGACCGCATTTTTGATCCATTCTTTACTACAAAACCTGTTGGTCGTGGTAAAGGTTTAGGGTTATTTGTCAGTTATTCTATTATCCAGCAACATGGCGGCACTTTGACTGTACGCTCTCAGATAGCCGACGGAACGGAATTTAAAATTGTCCTCCCTATCCGGTAAAGTTTCTGACCTGTAAAACAGCTTTCATTAAAAAACCTGTCTGCGGTACTTGTGCAATTTTCGCTACTGTAGTAATATACAGAAATCTCCAGAGAAATTACTAGTTTCTCTGGAGAAAAATAAACAAATTTAAAACTATAAAGTTATCTTAACATGACAGAAAACCTTTTAGCCAGCTCTTTTTCAAACTTTTTTCAAAATTCTCTTCAAGAATTTGCCCTCCAATTACAAGACTCTCAACTAGAGGCAGCAGAATATATCACACTTGCGAAAGAATTACAAGAATTTTCTACAGAATTATCTTTACTTGCTGGAAACTGCCTACAACAAGCTAAAGAACAAACAAAAAGAGGTTTCACTAAATTGGTGGAGTCTTTCGGAATCTCTAAAAGCAATAGCGATAAATTAATTAAATCCTCTGAAGTAGCGCAGCATCTGCCAGAAAAAACTAGTAATGAATTAAGTATTTTTACTCTAAGTGAGTTATCTAAACCTTCCAATAAAGCTGCTTTAGAGGAAATTATTGAAAGTGGTGATGTCAATCAAGTAGAAGCAAAAGAAATTATTAAGAAAAATAAACAGTCTTCACCAAAACCCAAAGTAAGCAAACCTATCCAATGGGAAAAGAATAGATTTGGTTTTAGGGAACTGGTTGTTAGAGTTGAAGATGGAGATGTGGCACTTGCCTTTGAAAAAGGTTACAAAGACTCTAGCCTCCCAATGAGTTTATACCTAGGGAGTCTACTGAAATCTTCAAGCAAACCAGATGTTGCAGAACAACAAATAGCAAATCTAGAATTGCACAACCATATAGAAACGCAGATTCGTGTGGTTGCTGCTGATATAACTCCACATTCCAAGGATAAACCATCACTAAAAATTTGGACATCTGCCATTTATAAAGGTTCTGAACAAGATAGATGGTACGGACAAAAGGTTGTCATCCGAGAATTTTTAGAAGAAAGAGATTTTGTCAGAGTGGGAGTTTTAGGTAGAAAGGCAACTTTTAAATGTAATATTTCTGATCTGGAAATAAGTAGCGGTTAATAAAAGCTCCAAGTCAAAATACTATTCGTCAATAACTGCTAGGACAGCTTTTGGTAAGAGTTTATCTTTAAACCAAACAATTCTAGCTGGAACATTATTTAACTGTACCCCAGCTTTTTCCAAGTTCAAACGTTCCGAAATAGCTAAAATCAAGTTATCACATCCGGAACGTTTTACTTGTGCAAACTTTTTTTGTAAATATTCGGGACGCCAATAACCAACAATTTCTAGTAAGAAGGTACGCCCATCTGGATGAACTAATCTAAAATCAGGAATCATCACGCTTCCGGGAATAGGAATTAAATCAACTTCTCGTTCTAACACCCAATCCGTTTTCATTGCATCCCACTTATCAGCAAAAGAAGACTCAATCATACTATCGTATGGTTTACCTGGTGAATAATGAGATATCAAACCGCAATTAGAATTGAGGGTAAAACGTCCAGTTTTCCAAGTATTGGTGTAAAGATCACGATTTTGCAGCGTAGCAGCAAGACTCCATTTAGTAACATGGAGTAGTGCAGGGATAAGTTTAGCGATCGCCAACCCATACCGCGTACTAGGAGTAAACAAACTTGTAGGACCATCAATTGTAATTGAGAAACCGTGGTCTGCATCACCCTCAATATAAGCCATTAATTGAAATAATTTAAGATAGCGAAACAAAAGCTTATACTGCCCTGGAACATTGCGGTGAGCATTTATAACCAGTTGGCTTGCTTTATAAAACACTCCCTGCACCTGAGATAAATTGTATCGATGTAACAATTCCTCTGGCTTTGGTGTATCAAAAGCAGTCAAAATTCGGTTTTCTGCCAAATCCGCATACAATCCATCACGAACTTGTTTCGGTAAAACTTCTCGTTCAAGTTCACGGCTTAACTCGTCAGCAACTTTATTCAAAGTGACTTCTGCCAATTCTCGACTATTAACAGATTTAGCAGCCAAAGTAAACACCCTTTCTCGTAACATTTGAGGTTCTAAAGGACTCACCACCTCAAATGTACAAAAACTACTTTTGATAATATAAGCTAAACCCCGCTTTATCCTATAGTCAGGAGTATCTCCTTCTAACTCCAACAACTGACGCTCAAGTGCGCCTTGACTTTGCCCAACCAGCTTTTGAAAACAAGAAATTAACTCATTTGCCATCTCCAAATTCTGGTTATCAATCTTCAATCTTTTTGGAGTTATTTCCTCCCCATTTTGTCTGTAAGTTAGCAAATCTGTTGGTAACATTTTTAATCATCCTTGCTCTTCTGTGTTGAAGATTTGGAATTTTCCACTGAATAATTTATCTCCATCTGCTCAGCAGCTTTAGCACTTCTTCCCTTACCAGTACCGTACACAATTTGTAAGTTCTTTTTCTTCTCTTCTCGTTTTTTGCGACGAACACTTTGCTCTTCAGGTGAACTTCCCCCTATTCTTTGTGGTTCATTCCCCCTTCTCCTTGCTGAAGTCCCTTCTTCGCTGGTATCCTCAGCTATGACTTCATATAAAATTGCCTGCTTATTTTTATTGTTACCCTTTCTTAAAACTCTTCCCAAACGCTGAATATATTCTCTTGCTGAACCAGTCCCAGATAAAATAATTGCAATACTCGCTGCTGGTACATCGACACCCTCATTTAACACATGAGAAGCAACCAGAGATTTGTACTCTCCTTCTCGAAATTTTGTTAATATTTCATGACGCTCTTTGACTGGTGTTTGATGTGTGATTGCTGGAATGAGAAAGTCACTAGAAATGCGGTAAACAGTAGCATTATCAGCAGTAAAAATTAAAATCCGTTCTGGGTAATGTTGTGCAATTAAATCAGCAAGAATTCGCAACTTACCATCGGTACCCAAGGCAATTTCCTTTGCTTCCCGGTGTGCTAGCATTGCTCTACGTCCAGCTTGCGATCGCGCACTCATTTGTACAAAGTGCTGCCAACCTTGAAGACTTCCTAACGAAATTCTGGATTCCCGCAAAAAATCATTACGGACTTGAATAAGTTGACTATACCGTTCTCGCTCCTGCTGTGCTAATTTGACCTTAATTTGCACAACTTCATGTTCTGCTAAAGCTTTGCCTGCCAAATCTTCTGCTCGTTTACGGTATACTTCCTTGCCTATAAGAATATTTAAATCAGCGTGTTTACCATCAGTCCGTTCTGGTGTGGCGGAAAGTCCGAGTCGATAGGGAGCGATCGCGTACTCCGCAATCACCCGATTAAAATCTGTCGGTAAATGATGGCACTCATCAAAAATTAACAACCCATACTGATTCCCTATTGTTTCTGCATGAATTGCTGCGCTATCGTAAGTTGCAACTAAGATAGGTGTTTTATCTCGCGAACCACCCCCTAGCAATCCCACTTCAACATCAGGAAAAGCTGCCTTCAAATGAGCATACCACTGATGCATTAAATCCAGCGTTGGCACAACAATCAATGTTGAACGTGGTGTCGCTTGCATCGCCATTTGTGCTAAATAAGTCTTTCCGGCTGCTGTGGGAAGCACCACCACCCCTTGTCTTCCTGCTAATTTCCAAGCTGCTAACGCCTCAGTTTGGTGAAGGTAAGGTTCCATTTCTAGAGTAGAAGTTAATTCTAAAGGAACAAAGGCTTTCGCTTCATCGATAAAATCAGTATTTTGGGCTTGTAGTGCTTCCACCAAAGGACGATATTGAATTGCCCGTATGCGAAATTTCTCTACTCTATCATCCCATGTCGCAAAATCCATCCAAGCTTTACCGCGTGGTGGTGGGTGCAGAATTAACGTGCCACGATCAAAAGTTAATGTAGGAGTGCGAGCCATAGAGCATAGGGCATAGGGCATAGGGCATAGGGCATGGAACATGAGCCATGATCGGTATACCCACAAACACTACATTACAACCATAATGTTACTATGTGAACATAAATGAGGGGATAAAAGACAGAGGACTCGCTATTGATCAAGTGAAAAAAATTTCTTCATCCCTATGCCCCATGCCCCATGCCCCATGCCCCATGCCCCATGCCCCATGCCCCATAATTCGTTAAAATTAACGTAATGCTTTCTGGTTGGTAGAGTGTCTGAATCCTTATCACTGCGCGATCGCTATCTCGCTTTAATCGATGAAATTGTCCAAAACACGCTCAAGGGTAAGATTAGCTCCCAAGAGCAGGTGTATCAAATGTTGTTAAAAGGTATAACGACAGACACAGGAGAAGTGTTTGAGCTTGCTTTGAGCGATCGCCTCACCTCTACCCAGCAACAAGTAGAAACCGAAAAAGACGAACTCAAGCAAGCAAAAGCTACCCGCAGTTTGAGAGCAATTAAGACGATTCAAAGTCAATGGCAACGGGCTCAAGAGCAAAATAAGGCTAATTATGCGATCGCCTCTGCTGCTAAAGAAATTACTACAGCCGATAGTAAGTTACGTCTAGCTGCATTCTTACGTGTTGTTGATCCTAACCGAAAGTATCCACTTTCCTTACAGCAAATCCAGCAGTTGTCAAAGTCTTTACAAACCTTTGCCCAAGCGGATACTGATATACAGCAAATATCAGATGGTATAATCCGAGGTGTGGCGTCTTGGCAGCGATTACAAGATCAATTGGTAAGTTGGATGTACGAACAAAGCCAAGCACTCGGTTTTGGTGGTATACCTGGAGAACGTGGACCATGGGCAACTTGGGCAAAGCAAGTCAATAGTGAGTTACCAGGATCTTTGTTCCGCACATTGGCAATGGAAAAATCGGTCATTGAGTTTGTTCAACAACAGCGTAGCGTAACCCTCAGTGACTGGGTAGAAATAGCATTAATTTTGCAGTACTTGCAACGAGGTTTAGTCAACTGGTTTGACCAACAGACTTACAATATCCAAGCAGGTTCCAAGTTGTCGATTTCAACTTTCTTGACTTTTGCAGTGATTTGGAGTCAATTGGCAAACGCTTTGGACGAAAGTACAGTATATGGTAAAGCCTCTTCCCAAGTCCTGTTACAAATTCTCCGTACTTTTACGCAGCGTTCTTACTTTCCCCTCTATGGTGGGATTTTTGCCTCTTTTTCTGGTACATATTTACGAGATGCGCTGAATTACTTAAACGAACCACTGCGCCAAGCTGAAGGGACTCAAGAAAAAGCACGAATTCTAACACTTTTAGGGTATTCTCAGAGAGCTTTAGGACAATATGATCGCTCTGCCCAGTTTCATCAGGAAGCTTTGGAGATAGCACGCACCTCAGGCGATCGCGCTTGTGAGATTGCAAATCTTAACCACCTCAGCCGTACCTATGTTGCTAAGGAAGATTATACAGAAGCAATTAATTACAGCCAACGAGCATTAATACTAAGTAGACAAACAGGCGATCGTACAGGAGAAGCCAACGCCTTAGTCAATTTAGGCTACAGCGAAGTTATGCAAGCGCAGCAGACAGAAGATGTAGAACCAGAAACTTATGAAACAGCAATTAACTATCTGCAACAAGGCTTAGCATTATCAGAAAAATTAGGCGATCTTCAAAGCAAAGCTTTATGTGTTAGCAGTTTAGGTATTGCCTTTTTAGTTATTCAACAACCACAAGCAGCTATCAAATACTTAGAAGAAGGCTTTAAGATAGCACAAACTGCTGGTGATTTGCACATGCAAGGTGTGAACTTAGGTAAATTAGCTGAAGCTTATTACCATTTACAAAACCAAGACAAAGCAATTTACACTGGTTGTCTGGGTATGTACTTGTTAAATCAAATTGCTTCTCATGAGTGGCGAAAACCAGCAGGTTTATTGACAATTTTGCATGGACAAATTGGAGCCGAAGCATTCAACAATTTATTACAGCAACATCGGTCTAAAATCATTTCCGTCATTGGAGTAGATGGTTATGATCACATTCCGCATTTGTTAGAAGAATATAAACGAAGTATGTAAGGAGTAAAAAGTTATGCTGAATATAAGCTTGGATGATGAGATAGAAAAGTATTTAGTAGAAATTCTCGCACACGAAAAAACAACAAGCAATGAATTAATAAAACGACTACTGGTGGAACATTGGCAGAGCTTACAACCTCGTAAAACGATTTTAGAGCGAATGGGCGGTTATCCCGAAAATTTACTGAATGGGCCTAGTGATTTATCTGATCGGGATAAACGATACAAGTACCTAGCTGAGCATTTCCAGCGTCGCTATGAAGAAAGCCAGCAGAAACAACAAGCATGACATATTATCGTGTCATTCTTGTTGATAGCTCTTTACTAATAGCATTTTATAATGCTACAGACGCTTATCACACTCAAGTTCGTGGTTTCTTTGCCAACTGTACTAGTGATCTAATAACTACAGTCGCGTGTGTTACTGAAGTAATGTATTTCCTTGCTTTTAATTCGCGAGTGCAAAATACGTTTTTATCGCACTTAACAAATGGTGTATATAGCTGCGAACATCTTACTACTGAGGATTTTACAAGAATTGCTGAACTCAACGCTCAATATGCTAACTTACCAGGAGATTTTGCCGATTTGTCATTGATTGCTATTTCTGAACGTTTGGAAATTGCTGCTATCGCAACTCTTGATAAGGACTTTGATATTTACCGTCGCTATCGACGCTCACCGTTTGAGCGAGTGTTTCGCCCATGATATATCTTGAAACTTATTTTTATGCAAACACTTACATTTCACTATCAAGAAATTAAAGATAAACTAAAAACACAACTAAAAGCTGCAGAGACAACTGAGCAAACTGTCAATATACTTCAGGATGAGATTAACAAGCTCGCAGATTTAAATGGTGATTATATTAGAAGTTTGACTCCATCACAGGCGCGTATTGCCATAGTCATGTTAAAGGAACTGAATCAATACACTAGCATTTTGAGCTTAATCAAATTGCAAGATTTAGAACCGAACGCTGTAGAAAAATCTCATAAAAATGACACTTTATCGCCTTTGACAAAAGTTTCTCAGATAGAAAAAAATCTACAAGCTTTAACATCACCTAATTATTACCAGCAAGTGTTATTACAACCGGTGCAGCGAAACCGTGACGTTATCGGAAGCTTACTTGCTGGTTTTACGACAGGAACGTTTGCTGGCGGTTATACATGGGGATTCATAGGCGCAATAACAGGAGGAGTGATTGGAAAAATACTTCAACCAAAGAAGTTACCGGAGAACATCGATTTTGCTTCACTGCCAGAGCCCCGCAAAAATCAGGTTAAAATAAGTATAGATATCGATAAATTGTTGAATTATCTCTATCAAGCTTTGCAATCAATTGACATTACTGTTGCTGCTTATGGCACAAGAGAAGAGAAAGCACCGTTACCTGGGCTAGAAAATAACCTAGACTTGTTAGAGTACCTGCAAGACTTGATGGCGGATGCGCTGAATCAAGAGACTCAGCTTCCAACTACTGTGCGTAGGCGTATTGAACAAGCTGCAACGATTTTGCGACATTACGGAATACAAGCACAGGTTTATCAACCTGGTGAGAAACAAGACTCGGGAATAGAAGCGGATTTAATGTTTTACTTTGAACCGAGTCTTGATCCAAAAATCACAGACTACGTTACCTTGAAACACGCTTTTGTTAAAGATGATCAAGTGCTTTTACCTGGGTATGTGATCGAACCCAGCCCCAGCCCCTCTGGGGAAGTCAAAAGTCAAAAGTCAAAAGTCAAAAGTCAGGGAGTAGGGGGTGGAATTGATGTTGTCTGATTGGTTATTTTACTTTATTTCTATAAACTCAAATGCATGATTATCACGATATTAAAATTATTGGCTTTGATTTAGGACACGGAGAAACGGCTCTTACTTGGGTGCGAGCAGATAATCAAGAAACTTCTCCTCAAAGTTTGCTGATTAATAATCGTAAAAGTCAAACTACAGCCATCGCCCATCATCCCAAAAAAGGAGTGATTATTGGCGAAATGGCTTATTTAATGCCGGATGCAAATTTTTTTCAAATTGCTTTTAAAACAAGGCATTTTAATGATATAGCATTTCAAAAAAATATTAAAGAATTTGTTAATGCAATTTATCAACATTTAATTGATACTAATCAAATTCAGTCAGGAAATAACAACTATTTTTTTATAGGTTGTCCATCAGGATGGTGGCAAGAAGAAACTGAAAATTATAAACAACTCCTTGAGGAAAGTTCTTTACCAAATGTCACTGTAGTTAAAGAGTCACGTGCTGCTTTGATGCACGCTAAAGAAAGTGGTATCTTCACCATAGAAGAATTACAAAAATCTGTGCTGGTGATTGATATTGGTTCATCTACCACAGATTACACTCTTGTTAAGGGTATGTCTGATACTCCGGTAGATTTTGGGCACGATTTGGGTGCATCACTCATTGACAAAGAAATTCTCAAGAAAACCCTGGAATGTCATAGACAATATAGAGAGGGACGTGAAGAAATTTTACGGCTAGGAGAACTTCTTAGTGATGAAGAAATTTTCCAACTAGAAGAGATTTCGCAGTTAGAGCATATTTTTGAGGAAAACCAATTATACAAGAATCGTTGTGAACTGCGATGCCGTAAGGCAAAAGAAGAGTATTTTTCCTACCAGGATTCTTACGAAGAAACCATTGTTAATGTGGGTAGCGAAGATATTCAAAGACAATATAAGTTTTTGCCTTTGGTTAATGGCAAAATTATGAATGCAATCCTTAACCAACCTGTAGCAGAACTAGGTAATAAAAGTTGGCGTGATGCTTTTCATGACCAATTACAGGCGGTAAAACAGAAATTAGCTCAGCAAGGGATTGAACCTAGTGCTATTCTACTTACGGGTAGTGCTTCTAAGATGTGGTTTGTTCTAGAAATATGTCAAAAAATATTTGCCGATTTGTCTTGCAAAAGAGATGGAGAACCTGAGCTTTCGATTGCTAGAGGATTAGCGCGTTGGGGACGGGTTTATATTCGTACAGCTTGGTTTATGGAAGAAATTAGTCACTTCCTTGATCAAGAATTAACAGGTATCGTTGGGAGTCATATACCTGAATTTTTAGAGAAATTATCACAGGAACTAGCAAATGGCTTGGTAGAAGAAGTCATCAAAAAACAAGTAAAATCTTGGCGCAATCGAGAGATTATAAAGCTTTCAGATTTAGAGTCTCAAATAGGACAAAAAGCTAAAGATTGGTTAACAGGAAGTGATGCAAACCACAAAATGACTAGCTGTCTAATCGAGTGGCTAGCAAGAATTCAGAATGAAGTTAGGGAGAAAACAAATTCAATCTCTAATAAGTATGGTTTACCGCTTGGGACATTTGTTAACAAAACAATTGAATTGAATGACCATACAGGAAAGGTACCTACATCTGTATCTCTAGAGGATTTTACTGGACTTTCTATATTTGTTGGACACCTGGTGGCTTTAATTGTTGGCGTTGTTTTAGCAGGGTTATTTCATATCCTCATTTTTGCAGGGATTATTGCACCTATTGTTGGGATAATAGCTTACTTTGTAGGTGAGTCGTTTGTTAAGGATATAGATATACCTGCTTGGGTGCGCAAATTAGTACCTGATCAGAAAATTGATGAACTAGCTTATCAGCAGAAACCACAATTACAACAAAAGATCCTGGAGACTTTAACCCAAGATCCAACAATATCTATTAAGTTAGCAAAATCTATTAGTGAGTGGCTGAAAGAAACTGTTCAAGAACAAGCGGATAAGGCTAGATTGTTAATTGCTTGACGCATATTATAAACAGTTATCAGTTATATTCTTAACTGATAACTGATAACTGATAACTGATAACTGTTCAATGATTTAAAGAGGAGTAATACTAGCAATCTTACCGCCCTGACGCTGAACTCTCTGCATATGAGGAGTGAGTTCTTCATAAGGAATAATGACGGCTTTGTTAACCCTGCGAACTTTAGGATAACCTGGTCCACTAATTGCTGCAACTTCAACGCGGAAAAGACGACCAGAACCGAAAGCTTTTGATCCACCAAAGGCGCTGTAGGAAGCGTCACCTTTGAGAGCAGGTTGGAAAGCAAAACCACCTGCACCACCGGAAGGAGGTACTACCGTAGATGCAGTATTACGAGCTAGATCCTTCACCAATCGGGGTGCACCACCAATTAACTGTGCACTAGAACTATTGGCAAAGCCTCGATAAAGTTGTAGTAGACGGGGGAATCCAACGGCTCTTTGACCAACACCTGTGGTTTCAAGATCGCGGTAGTAAGGCACAATATTTTCACCAAAGTATGCTTGATACTCGGGAGAGTTAATGTAGGAGTCAATATCTCCATCAAAGCCTTTGGATTGATACAGGTTTAGGTGTTCGGTGATTTCCGATTGGTCATAAGGTGCTCGCCCTAACAGATGCTTAAAGTTAAGCTCAATCGTCCGGCTTTGGAAATTATTGTAGAAGAACTTTTGTTTGTATAGTTCAGATTTAGCAACTAGACGAACAAACTCCTGGACGGTGATCGAGCGATCGCGCAGCAAAGATTCTGGAATTACAAGACGCTCAGACTTAAGCAGATGAGGATTACCTAACACCTGCTGATAAACAGCAAGAATAATCGCTTCAATATCTCTTGGAGTCGCATTGGGACGCAGTTCTAACGGACTAACATCACTAAAAGCTGACGTCCCTAGACGAGGTGCTGCTGTTGTAATAGCCACTTAAAAAACTCTCCTGCAATAATTCTTAATACAATGGCTGACGTTCCCCAAGCTAAAAATGTGGGGAGTCTTCCGGTTATTGGTTATTTAGACAGCGGTCACACTGATGACTTTACTGCCAGCACGACTCAACTGTTGTAGCTTATTGGTTAATTGGTCATAAGAAACGATCAGTTCGGTTGTACTCCGACGCACAACAGGGGATTTGGCTGATGCAGCTTGTAACACTCGCAGTCGGTAGACATTACTACGAGAACCACCTACAGGACCAGAAAGCTGTCCACCAGAAGGAGCTTGGATTGGAGTTGCCAAATTTTTGGAAACTTCCCAAGTTAAGCGGGGTTGTTTTTGTGCTTGTGCGCGATCGCTATTAGCATAACCGCGATAGAGGTGTAACAAACGGCTAAAGCCGATGGCTCTTTGTCCTGGGTGATCGACTTTAAAATCGCGGTGATAGGGGACAATGTTATCGCCAAAACTATCTTGATATTCTACTGATGTGAGGTAAGAATCAATTTCGGCTTCGTACCCTTTAGATATGAATAGATCTAAATGATAAGCAATCTCGGTCTGATCGTAGGGTGCTCGTCCCAGTAAGTGCTTATAGTTCAACTCAATAAAGCGCACATGGAAGTTAGGATACAAAAACTTCTGACGATACAGTTCTGACTCAGCGATCGCTCTAACAAAATCTCGCACCGAAATCAGACCCCGTACCAAAAGCGACTCAGCTCCGACCAACCGCTCAGACTGCATTAAGTGGTCATTGCCTAGCACCTGCTTATAGGCTGCTGAAATTACCGCCTGTACATCATCTTGAGTCCAATTAGGGCGCAATTCAACGGGTTGTGTTTCCTCAAAGGGTTTAATCCCCAATCTCCCTGCTTCTTGTAAGCCAGCCATATTAGTGTTCTCCTAAGAAACTAAATCTCTAAACAACTTTATGTCACAAATTTTTAACTTTAGTGGTGATATTAAAGTTGCCAGGAAAAATAAACAAAACTATCGTATCGATAGATCTGCCTATTGTTCCTGGCAGAGTGCTCAATTAGAGCGAGTTGATGATGTAGTCGATGTAGGAGTTGATTTCAAGTCCTGGGTCACCGCTTAAACCGTGGTTAGCCTTGATGTACTTGAGGGCTTCAGCATACCAGCTGGGAACCAATTCAAAGCGGCTATGCATTTCAGCTAAACCAGCCAATAAGTAATCATCAGCAGGACCTGTACCACCTGCGATCAAGCAGTATTGGACGATTCGGATATAGTAGCCGATGTCGCGTAAGCACTTGGCTTTACCACGAGCATCAGAAGCATAGTTGTTGCCTTCGAGGGTGGTGGTGTAGGGGAACTTCTGGTAAACCGCATTAGCAGCACCTTCCGCCAATTGTTGAGCTTTAGCACCCAGAGCCTTTGCTGCTTCTAAGTCAGCAGTAGCCAAACGCAAGCGACCAAAAGCCACTTGAAGTTCAACGTTGCCTAAGTAACGACCTTGAGAATCAGCAGATGCGACTGCTTCAGTCAATTGGGTTTTCATGATTAGTGATATCTCCCTAGAGTTTTAGAAAGTGTGAACTGGAAAAAACCTTAGTTTTAAAGAGGTTTAGCTTAAACTTTAAGCTTGCGAGTGACGGGATTTTAGCTTACTGCTGCTGCTGCGCGATCAAAGTAGCTGGATAATTCAGCAACCAAAGAGCTACAGTCACCTGGTGTGATGTTGTTGCGATCGTTAGCAATTGCAATAGCAGCTTCCTTCATCTTGAGGACACCGGTTGCCATGGAAGAGGTAGGAACACCTAAAGCCAAATAGGTTTCACGCAAACCGTTCAAGCAGCGATCATCCAGAACACTAGGATCTCCTAGGAATACCGCATAGGTGACGTAGCGCAGAATGATGTCTAGGTCACGTAGACAGGCAGAAACCCGACGGTTGGTGTAAGCATTGCCACCAGGAGCAATCAACTGGGGCTGCTCTGCAAACAAAGCACGACCTGCATCAGTCACAATCTTGGAAGAGTTACCTGTGATACGGTTCACAACGTCGGTGCGCTTTGCTCCATCCTTAACTACAGCCAACAGAGCGTCAATTTGAGCATTGCTGACTAGCTGACCTTGGGTATCAGCTTGGGAAACAACCTTGGTAAAGGCGTCTAACATTTATCCAGCCTCCTAACGTAAGTTATCTGATTACGAAAACTTCTATCTCTCTCGAGAGATTCAGTCCTAGTGATCTGTTTGTACAATGAGCCGGGATCAATTTGTATTACGATTTATTGAGTTCTTTACTACTTTTTACACAGATGTTTACAGAGCGTCGATTCAACCTTCAAAGTTAAACTCTGTAACGTTTTACCTGAGGAGTGCAGATTTGCAATCCCTCGCCCTTGTATAATCGGGACACCTGTTTTAACAGAAAGAATTCAGGATACAGGAGCCAGAATTCAGTATGGAATTCTGCCCAATTACTTCTGATTCCTGAATTCTGAACGCCAGATGCTCTATGCCGGGAAACCCGTCCACCGCACTGGCTCCTTCTGAATTCTGTTTTAAAGCACTGTAAGATTGGGAGTTTTTATAACTGTGGCTATTCCTCTTTTGGCTTATTCTCCTTCTTGTCCAAACCAGCGTGTAGATGCACTAGGCGCTCGGGACGATGAAGCTATCATTTATTCAACCGATGATCTCTTTACACCAGCAGAGATTGATAATCTCATCAATGCTGCCTATCGCCAGATTTTCTTTCATGCCTTCAAGTGGGACCGTGAGATTGTTTTAGAGTCTCAACTTCGTAACAGACAGATCACAGTTCGTGACTTCATCCGTGGATTGCTGCTTTCTAATACCTTCATCGACAGTTTTTATAACAAAAACAGTAATTATCGCTTTGTTGAACACTGTGTCCAAAAAGTTTTGGGACGCAAGGTTTACAGCAACGCAGAGAAGATTGCTTGGTCGGCAGTGGTTATGACAAAAGGGGTCAAGGGGTTTATTGAAGATCTCCTCAACAGTGAGGAATACATCGAGAACTTTGGTGAAAATACTGTTCCCTATCAGCGCCGTCGTATTCTGCCCAGCCGTGTTCTTGGTGAGACTCCCTTTAACATTACCACTCCTCGGTATGACGCTTACTATCGCGATAAATTGGGCTTCCCTCAAGGGATCTGGCAAGAAGCAGTCCGTACCTTCCGCTCCTACGACAAACAACCAAGAACTGGCGACCCCAGTTTGTTCCTCAAAATGGCAGAAACTATCAATCCCAGAGCCGGTAAGCCGAGTTTCACTTCCACCAGCAACATTGATATTGAGAAGTCAGTGCCTTATCGCGGTCGTTAAGTAAAAACTCATCCTTTGGGGATGGGCGATCGCTAACTACCAACAAAATTTAGTTTGTAGTTGCACTTTAGAGGCGCTAAAGTGCAACTACAGACTTTCGGATCTGGTTACAAAAATTTATATATAGAAATCCGGTTTAATTTATGAAAAAATTAACTCTTGTAAAGAGTATAAAAGGGAGCCAGGAGTAGGAAATATTCCTCTTTCATGCTTGGTGGTGAAACTTGTTTGATTGGGACTATCTTAGAAGAAGTAGACCAAACTCAAACTAACCGTATGGTCAACCCTACCATTACCATTCCCCCAACGTTTAAAGTCAGTCACGAGCAGTTCAAGGAACTAGCAGTTGTTAACCGTGATTTAAAACTAGAGAGAAGTGCTGCTGGAGAGCTAATTATTATGCCTCCTACCGGAAGCGAGACAAGCAATCGTAACATAAATATTGAAGGACAACTGTGGCTGTGGAACCGCAAAACAAAATTGGGTATGGTGTTTAACTCGTCTGGTGGATTTCATTTACCAAATGGAGCTGACCGCTCTCCTGATGCTTCTTGGGTAAAATTAGAAAGATGGGAAGCACTTACACCTGAACAAAGAGAAGGTTTTGCTCCGCTATGCCCAGATTTCGTTGTGGAATTAAGATCCCGATCTGATAGCATGGAAACATTGCGAGCAAAAATGACAGAATACATGGAAAATCAAGCTCGTTTAGGGTGGTTAATTGACCGGAAAAGTCGCAGGGTAGAAATATACAGACAAGGTCACGAAGTTGAAGTATTAGACAATCCTACCTCTTTATCAGGAGAAGACATCCTACCAGGATTTGTCTTGGACTTGACAGAAGTTTGGTAATGATCATCATGAAATTTTGTTCGTCGAATTTACCTGCGGGTATGGAAATTGATTTTGTTACCGACGATGTATCAGCGGCTTTTTTACGTGCGGTAGAAGCTGGTGCTGTCCCTGTTGCAGAACCTGAAATTAAGCCTTGGGGAAAAACGATCGCATACGTCCGTGATTTGGATGGAATTCTTATTGCACTTGCTAGTTAAAAATAAATACACATATTTTATTATAATAATTTTAAGTAATATCACGCAAGTATTTTCACTGTTTACGAAGTGACTATATTTCATAGAAAATTTAAAAAGAAAAAAATCAGTACTTGATAAAATTAGAGATAATCCAAAATTAGTCACGTAGTCTGGCGAACTAGATCAGTAATCAATTGATTTTAGTAATATTAGGGGTTGCATAAATAATACAGAGTAGTTGATAACCGTAGTAATACGGCGCAAACCGGAGAAATCTGGAATGCTACTACACTAGATCCTGCGGAAGCCTGTCGTTCTACAAAAAAAGTGTAGATACGGTTCTTGAGGATTCCGTACAATGTCTGGTGGCTTATTGTTCTAGACTGCTATAGCATTTTTCATGGTGTGAGGATCTGCAAGTGGTTGAATTTGTAAACAAAAAAGAGAAACTGTGTCAGGGTTCATTATTAGATCCCAGCAAAGAGGTATTTGGTAATTGGGAAAATAGTTATGCATTTCATATCCAGCAGAATCTTCTGAATGTTGTACGCCAGTTTATAACGATCGCGCTCACCAATGCCAAAACACTCAAAGCTTTAAAAGAAAAAGAGCAGCAGTTAGCCAGACAAAATGAAATTTTGCTACAGAAAAACCGCGAACTTGAACAAAAACAACAGCAAATAAATCTACAAAAACTGGAAATTTTAGAAGCGCAACAGATAAAAGACCAGTTTATAAGTAATACATCTCATGAACTACGCACACCTCTAAATATTATTTTAGGTTTATCGCAAGTGTTATTGCGTCAACGCAATTCGAGCCTGTCGCAAAAGCAACAAGACATGGTGCAAAGAATTCTCAATAATGGCAACCAATTATTAGCGAAAATTGATGATTTGCTTTACTTTAATAAAGTAGAAACTGGTTACGTATCGTTTAAATTAGAAGAATTAAGCCTCACTAATTTGATAGTGAAAGCTATCAACGAACACATCTTTACGGCCGAGAAAAAAAAATTAAGTTTAAATTTTAATATTAATCTTGAAAATCCAATCATTGTCAATGATGCTATTAGACTGAAACAGATTGTTAATAGGCTGTTAGCAAATGCTATAAAATTTACAGAAACTGGTTCTATAGAAGTTAAAGTGTGGGAAATCTCTAAAGATAGAATAGCGATCGCAGTCATCGATAGTGGTATAGGTATTGCTGAATCCGACTTAGAGAAGATTTTTGAGCAATTCTGCCAAGTAGATCAGACAACTACACGCAAATATAGCGGTACTGGTTTAGGGTTGGCGATTACTAAATCATTAGTGGAAATATTACAAGGTACAATTAGCGTTACGAGTACCCTAGGTCAGGGTTCAACTTTTGTAATCGAATTACCAAGATTTGTTAAAAACAAGTTGTCTTAACTATTACAGGGAACGGACGCAAAGCTACCTTCTAAAAAGGTTAAATCATTTTTTATTTCTCGCCTAGTGTACCACTGTGTTAAGGTTTAAGTAGCATTGTAGTTCACCTCCATGGGAGTTATCTATTAGGAGGATAAAGCAAAATGCCCGTACACGATATTATCGTCATCGGAGCGTCAGCAGGCGGAGTTGAAGCGCTGAGTTATCTGGTAAGCAAGTTACCGCAAAATTTGAATGCTAGTCTATTTGTAGTACTTCATGTACCATCCCACGGCACCAGTGTTCTACCACGAATTCTAAGCAGAGCAGGAGTTTTGCCGGTATCTCATGCGAAAGATGCCGAACCAATTGTTAAAGGGCACATTTATGTTGCTCCGCCCGATTACCATTTACTAGTTAAACCTAAATATATCACTTTATCTCGGGGTCCCAGAGAAAACGGTCATCGTCCAGCAATCGACCCATTATTTCGTACAGCAGCACGAGGGTACGGGGAGAGAGTGGTTGGTGTTGTGCTAACAGGGTCGCTAGATGATGGTACAGCAGGACTGAAGGCAGTAAAAATCCGACATGGTCGTGCGGTGGTTCAAAGTCCCGAGGATGCAATGTATCCTGGAATGCCTCTTAGTGCTGTCCAAAATGTAGATAATATTGATTACATCTTACCGTTATCTGAAATACCAAATATTTTAATAAATTTAGCTTCTACGCCTGTAGAAGAAAAAGAACAAAACCCCAGTCCTGGAGAATTAGAAGAGGCTCCTATTATAAAAAATAATCCACCTGATAATGATCACTAATAATCATTTGACACTCTCCGCTCTAAAGAGACGGAGATTCTTAAGACCATGAGCGTCTTAATATCCTGCTTTCACAGGTTACGCACCGCTCAATACGTTTGCCTTGAAGGCGTACTGATAAGCCAGTGCGTTGGACGGGTTTCCCGGCTTGAAGCACAGCCGCGTGTCTCCTCAAGAGTGTTTTAGGCGTGACTTCCTCCCAGTGCGGGAGTAGGTTTTATTTAAATGTCTTTTACTGACATATCCAGACTTTAACACAAAGCCGCCCTAAAATGACGGGGTTTTAAACCCAAATTTTTTGATAAATTTTCTTAACCGAACCGTATTGAGGGTATTCCCACCTATTGTAAGGGCGTAGCCTCCCTATTCTTGCAGAGTATGCCAGAAAGCCCCTACAAGTTGGAAATCAGCATTATCCGTTAGTATACATGATATTCAATTTGTTTTGCTGGGGGAATTTTTTTGTGTCAAATCACATAGCACAATTTTTATATATTTAGTCAATATACTTTAAATTATGAAAATTTAAAATCAGCTATTAATTAAAAACCTGAAATTATGACTTCTAAAGAAACGAATCCAGAACTAGAAAATCTTTTAGAGTACATTAAAGCTAACCGGGGTTTTGATTTTAAAAACTATAAACGTACGAGTTTAAGCCGTCGTATTGGTAAGCGTATGCAATTTCTTGGTCTGGAAAGCTACAGTGAATTTCTTGATTACTTGGAAGTACACCCAGATGAATTTGTTAAGTTATTTAACATAATTTTAATCAACGTCACTGCTTTCTTTAGAGACCCAGAAGCCTGGCAGTACGTAGCTAATGAAATTATGCCCCGGATTGTTGCCCAAAAACATCCTAACAAACCAATTCGGGTATGGAGTGCAGGATGTGCTTCTGGAGAGGAAACCTACTCTGTAGCTATGCTATTGGCTGAAGCTTTAGGTATGGAGCAGTATTCATCGCGAGTTAAAGTTTTCGCCACCGATGTGGATGTGGAAGCTCTCAATCATGCTCGTCAGGGAAATTATAGCGTTAAGGACGTTCAAGGAGTGCCTCATAACTTGCTAGAAAAATACTTTGAGCAGGTTAATGGTGTCTACACAGTCCAGAAAGAGCTGCGTCGCTGCGTGATCTTTGGTCGTCACAATTTAGCTCAAGATGCACCCATATCCAGAATCGATTTGCTCATTTGCCGTAATACCCTAATTTACTTAAACACAGAAACTCAATCTAAAATTTTAGATCGATTTCACTTCGCTTTAAATGACGCTGGGTTTCTATTTTTAGGAAAAGCAGAAATGTTGTTTACTCGTAACCATTACTTTATACCCATTGATTTAAGGCTTCGTGTTTTTACTAAGAATTCCCATGGTGACATGCGTGATCTGCTTTTTAATATGGTTCAGTTACAAAATCAGCAGCCTGCTCTTGAAATGGAGGACCAGGTGTGGATTCACGAAGCTGCTTTCGAGATTGATCCAGTTGCCCAAATTGTTGTAGATCTGAACAATTCAGTGTTGCTAGCCAACTTCCAAGCGCAGACACTGTTTAATATCCATCCTAAAGATTTGGGTCGCCCGTTGCAAGAGTTGGAGCTTTTTTACAGACCAGTAGAGTTGGGTTCGGGCATTGAGCAAGTTCACAAGAGTTGTCGCGCTGTCACTTTAAAAGATATTGAATGGTTTAAGTCCGAAAGGGAATTGAGATACTTTGACGTGCAGATTCTACCTTTATTAAAGGGCAACACTAAGAATCTGTTAGGCGTAAAGATTATTTTCGATGATGTTACATGTTTTAATCAACTTCAAGAGGATCTCGTAAATACTAACCAGGAGTTGGAAACAGCTTATGAAGAACTGCAATCGACTGTGGAGGAGTTAGAAACCACTAATGAGGAACTTCAGTCTACTGTAGAGGAGCTAGAAACCACTAACGAGGAACTTCAATCTACCAACGAAGAATTAGAAACAATGAATGAAGAGTTGCAATCCACTAACGAAGAATTGCAATCAATTAATGAAGAACTGCGCCACCGTAGTGACGAACTTAACAGAGTCAACAGCTTTTTTGAATCGATTCTCACAAGTCTTCGTGCTGGAGTAGTAGTTCTCAGTTCAGATTTACTTATCTTGATTTGGAATCGCAAAGCCCGGGATTTGTGGGGTTTACACTCTGATGAAGTTGTTTTGCAGCATTTTTTCAGCTTGGATATTGGTCTCCCGCTTGAACCACTCAGACAACCTATACAGGCTATTATAACCAGAGAACAGCAATTTTACCAAGTGGTCTTGAATGCCAGAAACCGTCGTGGTAAAGCAGTCCTCTGCCAAATCACTTGCACTCCATTAATCGCTACAGGGTTAGAAATCCAGGGAGTTATACTATTAATGGAGGAACATGAGCAAGATAATGAGCCATTCAGCGCTAATGACTGATGACCATAGATAGAGTCTAGATCAAGTTTTGCCCAAATACACTGTAAGTAGCTTTATGGGTAAAGGGGGTAAGAATGTGAATCTAGATAAGTTTGCACAGCAGATTGATCAGGTGCGCCAGCGTACAGAGACGCTAGATCAACATGTTAGTGAATCATCCTTAGCACGACAAGATTTGCTGGCGCAAGCTTTAGATAGACTCAAAGTTGCTCTGGAAGAATTGCACTCAGCTGAAGAAGAGCTGCTTGTGCAAAACGAGGAGCTAGCAAATGCTCAAAAATTAATAGAACAAGAGCGACAACGCTACCAAGAACTATTCGACTTTGCTCCAGATGGGTATTTGGTAACAGATTGCGACGGAAAAATCTTAGAAGCTAATCGGGCAGCTGTTAACTTGCTCAAAGTTTCTAAAAAAATGCTCACAGGCAAACTAGTCATCAACTTTATTCTGAATGAAGATCGCCGAGCCTTTCGTACCCAACTGCTGCAACTCCGTAAGATGGGACAAATCCAGGAGTGGGAAGTCCGTCTGCAACCACGTCAAGATGAGCAATTTTGCTGCTCGATCAATGTAGCCACTGTATACGATCACGAAGATAACCCATTAGGTTTGCGCTGGTTATTGCGCGACATTACAGCACGCAAGCAAGCAGAAGAACAACTGGGCTCGATTCAACTCCAGAATTTACAATTACAAGAAGCCACACGGATAAAGTCCCAGTTTATGTCGGTGATGTCTCACGAATTGCGTACCCCAATGAATGCTATTTTGGGGTTTTCTCAATTATTATTGCGCCGCTATTACCATTTGTTCCCGCCTGAATTAAGAACTATGGTAGAAAAAATTATCAACAGTGGTAAACATTTACTGGCACTGATCGAGGATATACTTGACTTCTCAGCATTAGAGGCAGGTAAGGTAGATCTACAACTGCAAGAATTTAACTTAGTTGATCTGGTAACAACGACTACACAACAATTGCATTTTCTTGCTGAGCAGAAAAACTTAACTTTGGCTGTTCATACAGAAATCGAAAACCCGCTAATTGTAAATGATAGCGATCGCGTACGGCAAATTTTAGTTAACCTGCTTTCCAATGCCATTAAGTTTACAGACGGTGGTGGCATACTTATAGAATTGCAGGAACTAAATCAAGACAGACTTACACTAACTGTCAGAGATACAGGTATTGGCATACCAGAAGCCGAATTAAAAAATATTTTTCAAGGATTTTGGCAATTAAATCAGTCTACAACACGCAAATATGGTGGCACAGGTTTGGGACTGGCAATTGTAGATAAATTGCTCCGTTTGATGAATGGAACCATCACTGTCGAAAGTAAACAAGATCAAGGTTCAACCTTTCGTGTCGTTTTGCCAAGACAAGTCAAAAAATCAGCGTCTGAATAGGGTGTAGGGTGTGGATACCTTACACCCTACACCCTTTGAACGACAGCAGCCTTCTTTCGTAGCAAAATTGCCATCCTCTATCAAAAGGTATAATAATCGTGTAGCAGCATGTCAGCCAGGATACCTTCTTGGCATGAAAAAACTAAATCTCTTATGTCAATACCTATGTCAGAATTATGGGCGAATTTTTTTAGCAGCGGATCATTTATTCCACATGGGCATTGCTATCTATGGAGAACTGATTTAGTTTGGCTACACATAATTTCGGATGCTCTAACAGCGATCGCGTACTACTCTATACCAGCTATTTTATTCTACTTTGTCTACAAACGGCGAGATCTCCCTTTTTCTTCGATTTTTCTGCTATTTAGTTTATTTATTGTAGCTTGTGGCACCACCCACATAATGGATATTTGGACACTGTGGTACCCAACGTATTGGTTATCAGGGTCGATCAAAGCTATAACTGCAATTGTATCTATGTTTACTGCCGTAGAGCTTCTACCCTTAGTTCCACAAGCTCTAGCACTTAAAAGTCCTGCTCAGTTAGAACAACTGAACCAAGAGCTTCAAATACAAATAGCAGAGCGGTTGCGTTTTGAGGAAGAACTGAAAAAATATCAAAATCATTTAGAGGAGTTGGTTAGTCTTCGCACTAAAGAGATTACCAAGGCTAATGAGCAATTACAACATAGTGAGGAGCAGTATCGTTACTTGGTAGAGGCTATTCCCAAACTGCTATGGACAACTGATATTAACGGCGAATGTAACTATTGTAATCATAAATGGTGCGAGTACACTGGGCTAACATTGGAACAGAGTTCGGGTTTTGGTTGGTTAGCAGCATTGCATCCAGATGACGCACAACATGCCTATGAGGTGTGGTGGTCTGATGCTATAAAAACCGGCACTTTATGCGAAAATGAGTATCGATTCAAACAAGCTTGTGATAACTCCTATCGCTGGCACTTAGTGCGAGGCTTGCCGATTAAGGACGAGCAAGGTCGTGTCGTCAAGTGGTTAGGAATTTGTACTGATATCGAAGCACAAAAACAAATACAACAAGAACGCGCCCACCTACTGGAATTAGAACAAGCAGCAAGAGCTAAAGCAGAAACAGCCAATCGAATTAAGGATGAATTCCTAGCGGTTCTCTCCCATGAGCTACGCACGCCCCTGAACTCAATTCTCGGTTGGTCTAAGTTATTGCAAAACCCCAAGCTTGACCAAACAAAGAAATCTCAAGCAATCTCAACAATCGAGCGTAATGCGAATTTACAAGTTCAACTTATTGAAGATTTACTGGATATCTCGAAAATTTTACAAGGAAAGTTAACGCTCAATCTAGCAAGTATTAACTTAGAATATATAATATTATCCGTAATAGAGACATTACGTTTTGCCGCAGAAAGCAAGTCGATTCAAATCAATACAGTTTTTGAACCGAATATAGGGAAACTGATGGGAGATTCGACTCGTTTGCAACAAGTTGTTTGGAATCTTCTTTCCAATGCTATCAAGTTTACACCTAATGGTGGAACTGTAGAAGTAAGACTGTTATCACAAAAAAAGGCTGATAATAATTCTCACTCACCAAGTGTAGATTATGCTGAAATAGTTGTCACTGATACAGGTAAGGGGATTAGCTCTGAATTTTTGCCTTACGTGTTTGATTACTTTCGGCAAGCTGACACTGGTACTACCAGAAGATTTGGTGGATTAGGGTTGGGACTGGCTATTGCGCGTAATATAGTTGAAATGCATGGTGGAACTGTCAAAGCAGACAGTCTTGGCGAGGATCAGGGAGCAACATTTATTGTTAGGTTACCACTTGTTCAAAATGAAAGCTCAAGTGAGACTGATGAACAAGAGCAGCCATCGTCTTTAGCTGAAAATTCCTTCTCTTTGGCTAACAAGCAGATTTTAGTTGTTGATGATGATGCTGATTCGCGAGATTTTGTTGCTTTCGTCTTAGAGCAAGACGGTGCAGAGGTTATTGCAGTTTCTTCGGGATATGAGGCTTTAGAACTTCTAGAACAGTCAAAAAAGTTAGATATATTGATCAGCGATATCAGTATGCCAGGTATGGATGGCTATATGTTAATCCGTCAAGTCAGAAGCTTGACACCAGAACAAGGAGGAGAAATTCCTGCGATCGCCCTCACTGCGTTTGCTAGACAGTACGATCAGGAGCAAGCACTCGCATCAGGCTTTCAAATACATTTATCTAAGCCTATTGACTCAGAAAAATTAGTTGCCGCCGTGGAAAGACTTTTGATTAAGAAATAAGTATTTTATCAAAAAACTTGGCATAATTAATGTTCGCAGAATATACTGTGGTAATTAAGCTACAACAATTTATGACGTTTACTTACCAGGGTTATTTAATAGAGATTCTACCAACCAAAAACTCCAGATGGAGAGGATATATTTGGCATTTTGGTGAAAAGGGAGTGGTTCATACTCCAGATTGTAACTATCCTGAGATAGCAAGAAAAAAAGCAATTAATTTGGTGGATTTACAAGCTAGTTAGAGGATGGGGCATGGGGCATGGGGCATGGGTTGTTTTTAATTAATCCTGCTCCCCTGCTCCCCCTGTTCCCTACCCCCTGACTTTTGACTTTTGACTTTTGACTTTTGACTTCCCCCCAGGGGCTACTCCCTCTGCGCTATTCTCAACTTAGCAGAACGAGAACGAGGGTTATCGTCAATTTCTTCCTCTGCAGCAGTAATTGGCTTTTTTGTCAATACTCGCAATGATGGTGAGTTGCGGAAACCATGCTTTACTATGCGGTCTTCAAGACTATGAAAGCTGATAATAGCGATTCTACCGCCTGGGATAAGGGCTTTTGGGGCTTGATCAATAAAAGTTTCTAGAGATTTTAACTCGTCGTTAACGACAATTCGCAAAGCTTGGAAAACACGGGTGGCGGGGTGAATTCTGCCGTGACGGTATTTGGGAGAGACACAATATGCGATCGCGTTCGCTAACTCTAAAGTCGTGTGAAAAGGACGTTTTTCCACAATACGTCTAGCCATTCGCCTTGATAATCGTTCCTCACCGTATCTAAAAAAAATATCTGCTAATTCAATTTCATCTGAGTTATTTATAATATCAGCAGCCGTCAGAGATTGGCGCTGATCCATCCGCATATCAAGACTAGCTTCGTGGCGAAAACTAAAACCTCGCTCTGGCGTATCAAGATGGTAAGAACTCACGCCTAGGTCTGCGATTATACCATCAAAAGTTTCCTCCTGAAACTTTTGAGCAGCAAAATTGGTAAGAATAAATTTTACACGGTTATTGTACTCAAAAAGTTCCTTTTTCGCTGCTAAAAGAGCCTGCTCATCTTGGTCAAGCGCAGTAACTCGCACATCTGGTGCAGCTTCTAAAATCAGGCGACTATGACCACCACCGCCTACTGTCGCATCCAAATAATGCCCACCAGGACGAACTGCTAAACCCTCAATAACCTCCCGACTCAAAACCGGAATATGGGAAAAGGTTGATTCTTCTAGATCAAGTAGGGTTTCGCGATCGCTATTCATAACAAAGTTGAAATCAACGGTTTAGTTAAACAAATAAGACTTGTCTTCTGCAAGCCCTATCCGCCTGGCGGTGGCGTTATTGACTTCTTCAGCATAGCTCCTTAGCTGCCTTCTTAACGGATTTTCCTGGTTGTATATCAATATAATGGGACTAATGGCTTAAAAATTAAACACCTTGATCAATCCGCAGACCCTACTTGCGGTATTTCAGTGTGTTTACAGTAAATGCATCTGAGTATTGAGGGTTGACTCCACAAGTGTTCACAAAGGGGAGATTACTAAATTAATGGCAAGACTAGAAACTAGAACCGAACCAATGGTGCTCAATATGGGTCCTCATCACCCCTCAATGCACGGGGTTATGCGGCTCATTGTCACCTTAGATGGTGAGGATGTTATTGATTGTGAACCGGTAATCGGCTACCTACACCGGGGAATGGAAAAAATTGCGGAGAACCGCACCAACGTTATGTACGTTCCCTACGTAAGTCGCTGGGACTACGCAGCGGGAATGTTCAACGAAGCTGTGACTGTTAACGCACCAGAAAAACTGGCAAATATTCCTGTTCCCAAACGCGCTAGTTATATTCGCGTTATTATGTTGGAGTTGAATCGCATTGCCAATCACTTGCTATGGTTTGGTCCATTCTTAGCTGACGTTGGCGCTCAAACTCCTTTCTTTTACCAGTTCCGTGAACGAGAAATGATTTATGACCTGTGGGAAGCCGCCACAGGTTATCGAATGGTTAATAATAACTACTTCCGTATTGGTGGTGTAGCTGCTGACTTACCCTACGGTTGGGTTGACAAGTGCTTAGACTTCTGCGACTACTTCTTGCCTAAAGTAGATGAATATGAGCGCTTAGTTACCAATAACCCTATCTTCCGTCGTCGTGTTGAGGGTATTGGTACTATCACCCGTGAAGAAGCAATTAACTGGGGTCTATCTGGACCAATGTTACGTGCTTCGGGAGTGAAATGGGATCTCAGAAAAGTTGACCATTATGAATGTTACGACGACTTTGACTGGGAAGTACACTGGGAAACAGCAGGTGATTGCTTAGCTCGTTATTTCGTGCGGATGCGAGAAATGCGCGAGTCTGTTAAGATTATTCGTCAAGCAATCGCAGGATTACCAGGTGGACCTTTTGAAAACCTAGAAGCCAAGAGAATGGCCGCTGGTAAAAAATCTGAGTGGGACGGTTTTGATTACCAGTATATTAGTAAGAAAGTTGCCCCCACCTTCAAGATTCCTAAAGGCGAAATCTACTCGCGAGTAGAAAGTGGCAAAGGTGAATTAGGTATTTATTTGATCGGCGATGATAACGTTTTTCCTTGGCGTTGGAAAATTCGTGCTGCCGATTTCAATAACGTCCAAATTCTCCCTCATTTACTCCGAGGCGTAAAAGTTGCAGACGTCGTGGTCATTTTAGGTAGTATCGATATCATCATGGGTTCAGTAGACAGATAACCATTGTAGGGTGCGTTACGGCTTGCTATAACGCACCTAACTTGACTGCTTAGGATATTCTGAATCCTGAATTTTCAATTCTGACTCCTGATTTGACTTAGTACCCAGGAAGTGGGAAGCTATTTTAGATTGCCAGATACTTCAACGTTAGAACCGCTACAAAATATGCCACCACTACAACAAGACGAACCCTCATTTCCACTCCCTACTACTGGTAATTGGTACTTACTCAACGTTCGCTCCAAAAAACGGGAATCGTTTTTGAAGTATTTAAATCTTGCTATTGCTCAACACAATTTACAAGAAGTCATCCTAGAAGTCCAAATTCCACAAGACAAAGTTTACGAAGATATCGTTTTGGTGAATTTAAGCAACTTTAATATAGCAAATTCTGAACTAAAAAAAGTTGAGCATTTTCAAAGTATTCAGCGTAAACCATTATCTCTACAACAAGTCAGTCGCATGATCCGAACAGAATAATTTAATTGGATAAAATCTAAAGTTGTCAGCGAAGTTTTGACTCAATGCATGGTAAATTGCGTCAATAGCCCTTTGCTGCGTCCTTTTGCACCCTTGCAAACAGTAAACATAAAAATAGCTTATTACTTATCTTCAAGAGTGTGATAGATTCAGCATATTTTATTCTGTGAATATGAAGATACTAAATCCTATCACAAAAGAAATACAAAATCTATACAAATATATTAAATTTTTCTAAAAAATAGAGAAGATCCTCTGAAATATGAAATATACCTCTTTATAAGAGTCAATAGATCTGGGTGAGAAACACAAATCATTCAGCGAGAAGTTATTGACTACTTTTTGAGTTATTGAGATAAGTTTAATTCAACTAAAGATTTTTATGTTGGAACGTAGAGCGGGTGTTGAGATTTCTAACTCTCAAGGAACACAAAATTTCTTTGTAGTTGGCATTGGAGCATCCGCAGGAGGGCTTCAGCCTCTAGAAGAGTTTTTCGAGCATATGCCTATCGATAGTGGGGCTGCTTTTGTAGTGATTCAACACCTCTCCCCAGATTTTAAAAGCCTCATGAAGGAATTACTAGAGCGGCGCACCGGTATGACTATCTATCGGGCAACAGAAGGAATGCAATTAGAACCAAACACGGTGTATCTCAATCCTCCTGGTAAAAATTTAGTTGTGGAAAACCACCGGATACATTTACTAAACCAGGAAGGTAGAAATTACCACGGATTGAACCTTCCTATTGATATCTTTTTAGAATCTTTGGCTAAAAATTATAATGAGCAAGCTATTGGCATAATTCTATCGGGAACAGGTACTGATGGCACAAATGGCTTGAAGGCAATTAAAAAAGCTGGCGGTTTTACTATGGTGCAAGAACCCGATACAGCCGAATTTGCTGCAATGCCGCGTGCAGCGATCGCTACAGGAATGGTTGATCGATCTGTATCTCCGCAACAATTGGCACAGATAACTAATCAGTTAGTGCGATCGCGCAAAACCCCAAATACATTAAGTCCAGAAACAACAGCTTTCTTTAACTCTCATAACTTAGAGCGTATTACCGAGATCATTGGCGAGGAAGATGATACTGATTTTTCCCATTATAAAACCAGTACTTTATTGCGACGCATCGAGCGTAGATATCTCATTACTGGTTGCAATGAGGTTGATGAATTTATTCACTTATTAGAAACCTCAGCCCAAGAGCGATCTATTTTGCGTAGCGAGATACTAATTCACGTTACTCAATTTTTCCGAGATCAACCAGCTTGGGATTTCCTCGAAGCCGAGGTGATTCCTCAATTAATCGCTAAAGTCCCTCCTCAGGAGGAGCTACGTTGTTGGGTAACAGCTTGTGCTACGGGAGAGGAAGCTTATTCTTTAGCCATACTTTTAGACGAAGCTATAGCTAAGTCGGATAAACCAGTAAAATTTAAAATTTTTGCGACTGATATTGATAAAGGCGCTTTAGAAAAAGCGATTCATGGTATTTATCCTGAGACTATTATCAACAATATTAGCCCTGAACGATTAGAAAATTACTTCGTCTATAAAAATAACTCTTTGCAAGTGATTCGTCACTTAAGAGAGAAACTATTATTTGCATCTCACGATTTGACAAAAGATGCGGCTTTTACTCGCATGAATTTAATTAGTTGTCGTAATGTCTTAATTTATCTACAATCGGATTTACAACAACAAGTATTGCGAAATCTTCATTTTTCTTTAGCATCTAAAGGTATTCTGTTTTTAGGCGAAGCTGAAACTCTTGGTCAGATAGAATCTGAATTTCAACCGCTTCATAATAAACAAAAAATTTATCAAAAGTCTAGGGATATTAAATTACCTGTAACCTATAAAGGAATTGAAAATCATCGTCGTTTATCTCAACCCTTTTCTTTATCTCAAAACTGTGATAGGAATCGTATTGAACCTATGCTCGAGAGAGTCTTTAGTAGTTTTTTGTCTAAAAATAAAGCAACCTGCTTTTTAGTAGATCGAGACCATAAAATTTTTCATATTTTCAACGATAGTTTAGAAGTATTAAAATTACCTTTAGGTAGAACAAAAACTGACGTTACAAAACTGGTTCCTTCTAATTTACAACTGCCTTTAACTACTGCCCTACATCGTGCTAAGCGAGATTTTTGTAAAGTATGTTATGCAGGTATAAAATTAGATAAAAAATCTATAAATTCTAATATCAACTGGAGTTTGGACTAATCCGGTTTCGACCAGCAGTTAACAAGCAAGGGCAGGACAGAGGGACTCAACTTCAAATTTGAAGCTGAGTCAAGCGGCAGGATCAAGAAATTAGCCGAAACTAAGCAG
>NZ_JAAKGC010000334.1 GCF_017591665.1 Aetokthonos hydrillicola CCALA 1050
TATGAACTACCCCACCGTAAAGACGGATGGGGTTTCTAAATCCCCATTCGTCTTATTGATAGAGTTTTGACGCTTCATTTTACCAAGTTGCTTCATCGATCCAGTATGCTTACGCTTCTTGGTCGAGTCAGTAGAGCTTGATAATCCGACATCTGCGAGGGACGTTCCAGCCCCCGGTTGCTTACCAATTGCAACGTTGTACATAACCATCACAGAACCCTTATCACGTTGTATTTCAAATTTACACTTATTACAAACGTGATAGCGGTTAGAAAGTTCTGCCCATTCTTTATGAACCTTTCCACAGTTAGGGCATCTCTGAGATGGTTTGATTTTTTTTGTAGGAAGTATCAACATTACTCCTCCTTTTTGCTCAATCTTGTAAGCAATCATTTGGTTTAATGCTCCAAAACCAACAGAAAGAATAGACTTATTAAGTCCTGCTTTCTGCTTTTTTCGTTTACTTCCTTTCTTAGCTTTCTTGGTCATTTTTTTAGTTTCTAACTTCTCGGTTACGCCGATGTCATAACGACTTGCAATGTCTGACGTAACCTTGTGCTGCCAATCTTTGCGCTGAGTAGCCACTTTAGCTTGAAGTATAGAAACACGTTTCCGTGCTTTCTTCCAACGGTTAGAAGCTTTGATTTTCTTTGTCTTATTCGGTGCGCGTTTTCTCCTGAGTTCCTTAGAAGCTTTTTTAATTTTTTGTTCAGTCTTTTTGGTAAATCTAGGATTTTCGACTTCATCAAAATTAGAGCCATCATATAAAGTAATTGCTGTTTGAGTACCCAAATCAAAAGCAACTACATTTTGATACTCCAGTTTTGATTCAGAACTAAACCTAGATTCAAGGGTGGGTATGTCAACCGTTATGGAAGCAAACCACTGATTCTTACTTGGTTTGTAAACAATAGTCAACGTGGAAGGAATTCCCCATTGTTTAGCCTTACCTCGTATTTTTAAGGTAATACCTAAATCGTTTAGGGTTAATCTACCATGCTTACCGTTACTATTAACTTTCCACCCAGATTTAGCTGGATAAGTCCAACCGGAATAATAACGAATTGACTTGAACCCAGGCAAACCTCGTAAACGTTGAAAAAACGAATTGTAAGCTAGATCAACTCGCTTTACTGTTGCCTGCATTGCTTGAGAATGAATATAAGCAAACTCAATCCATTCTTTTTTGAATTCAGGTAAACAGTTCTGTTGGTCAAAGTAGGTAACGGTTTTATTGTTTTTCTTCCACTCAAAACGACGGTGAGCAATACAGGCATTGTAAACGTATGCATGAACTCTTCGTGCTTCAAATAATTTCTGTTCTTGGTGTTTATTTGGATACAGTCGAAAAGTTTGCCGTCTATTATCCATATATCACTCACCTCCTTTTTTATGTGACTCGATATTTTAACCTATAATTACTCTAGCACAGATTTTTTATATGACAAGAAATTTTTATGGCTAAACTAAGAAGCGGGTCACACGTGGTTTTTTCTATTCACCTGCATATTGTATTTGTCACAAAATATAGACGTAAAGTATTTACGGCTGAGATGATAAAAGATATGAAAGAAGTTTTTGAGAGAGTATTATTGGCAAATAGTTCTGCGTTGGAAGACTGTAATGGTGAAGCTGATCATGTGCATTTACTTATTGACCTACATCCAGACAACAATATCTCTGATTTGGTAGCCTCTCTCAAATCTGCTAGCAGTAGAATTTTGAGGGAGAAATACAAACCCATAATCGATCAGTACTACTGGGGAAAAGCTAAACTCTGGCACGATTCAAAATGTATTGTTTCTTGTGGTGGCGCACCATTGGAAACTGTCAAGCAATACATCCAAAATCAGTCCGGTGGTAGGTTGTAAAAG
>NZ_JAAKGC010000077.1 GCF_017591665.1 Aetokthonos hydrillicola CCALA 1050
CCACTCCTCGTTCTGACCATTTCTCTCGTCCAGAAACGGTATCCTCTATAAACTGGATCGCACTCAAAGCATTTTCGTTGGCATATTATAAAATGCCATGTCGTTGGTTATGTAGGTCTTGGTGGTCGGTGGATACCCTCAAATAAGCATAAATAACCATAGAGCCACTTGAATCACGGTTTAAACCGCAATTTGTATTTTATCGAACGTATATAGTTCAAATTAAACCATAAATAATGTACATATGTGTCCAGTTTAAAAGTTCGTATAACTTGGACACCTTTGGATGTAAAAATGCTGTAAGCAATGAAGGGCAAGCGTTACAGCTTATTTGCAAATAATGTGGTTTGGTTGCAGTTAATGTGGTTTGGTTGCAAATAATGTGGTTTCATTTGCAGTTAATGTGGTTTTGAGACCCCTCTTATTTGCAGTTAATGTGGTTTCAATTTTGCCTTGTTTGCGGTTTGAAGCGTTCTTGTTTGCAGTTTCTTACAAATAGGGGTCATATTTTTTAGTGAATGCTTCTAGTCCGATGGTTTGCAGTTCGTCAAAGCAAGCGAGACAAAGTTGTGGTGCTTTGGGGTAACTTTTGTGAGAGAAGGTTGAAAGGACGTGGGCGTATTGTTCGCGGTTGAGTCCGTAAGCATCGGCGACTACTGCATCTATAGCTGCACGAACTAACCAGCGTTCATCGTCTGTAGGGAGAACTGGGAAGGTGAAAGGAGGTTGGCGATCGCGCCAAGTTTCCCCTAGTTGTTCTCCCCATAGGGGTTCGTATCCATCATGGTTGCAGGTTAATCGGAGAGCGGAGTGAGAAAGTAATAATTGAATTTCTTGAGTGTGCGCTAAAGGTAGATTTTCCAGAATATAAAGATTAACGTTAGCAGCGATATACTGACGAGCAATCCAATCAAAAGAAAAGCTATTAGCAATTGCCGATAAAAACAATTTCCTATAATTAGGCGATCCTAAAATCGTAGCATCTACCAACACACTATCGGTAACCGCAACCCCAGGTGGTAATGTAGAACTTATTATTGTACGTTCGTTTGTTGAACTTGCGATTTTTCTGACTGCTAATTGATAACTCTTAGCTCTTTCGAGATGTTCTGGTAGGTCAGTTGCTTTTGACAATGGCATAACATACCTATTTCTTTGTTCCCAAACATCAGAGAAATCTCTAAATGTTTTACCCTCGTGAATTATCAGTAGTCTCTGACTCAGTGCTTTGGTAAGTGCTGGCGGATATCTTGGATCTTCGTCACTTTTCAAGTAGATCTTTGTATCTTCAAATCTCTGTCGAGAATTTTTAGAAATATCTAAAGCTGCTGGGGATTTTTGTAGACGAATACCAGCTTTCTGTGTCCATTCCCCAAAAAAAAATGACTTCATAAACATTTGTTGTGCTACTTGCACGTCCTTAGACGACCTTAATTCAATAAAGCCAAGATGTTGTCCACCTGTTTTTTCGACTAAATCAAGTGTGTAGTCCAGTCTTTTAAATTCATTATTTTCCGTGAATAACCATTCATCATCATGTAGGTAGAAAGCGCAGGGAAACTGAGTTGTGATTGCTCCACGTTGAGCAACAACTGTAGCAAATTTAAAACTAGCGTGAATTTCAAATAGCTTTCTTTTATTCTCAAAAGAATAACAGCACCTCAGTCCCATTTTCTTAAGGTACAGTTGTCGAATGCCAGTAGACCCTTCATTAGCATGAAAAGCTGATGGAACAACAACACCAGTTAAAGCCGATAGGCCCAGAAGTTGAGCGTTACGTTCCATAAATACGCGGAAAGCGTCTAACTGTCTTCCTGCTAAATCACCGTCTATTCTAACTTTTTGATATTGATAAAGAACGTCATTAGCTCTTTTTTGCTGTTCAAAATCTTCTTGATATGATTGGAAGTAAGTGCCTAACCTTCGTATGACTTAGTAATTCATGCTCTATTTTATCTCTTTCTTTTTGTGTAGGTGCATTCATTATTTCAAAATCAAAAGCTGCAAAAAACTCTTTTGATTTAAACTGAATTGCATCCCACGGTGGATTACCCAAAACAGCGTCAAACCCTCGCCGATCATCCAACCTCCCACTCGGATAAAACACCTCAGCAAAAGTCAAATCATAAGGCAAAGCTGGTACACATTCACCACTACTCAAAACCGCCAACAAATCATCACGCTTTGACGGAACATTCTCCACACCCAAACCCCGCGCAATCATCGCCAATAATTTGGGTTTATCTGCTAAATCTTCTGGTAAATCTCCCACCTCATTCACAAACTTTACCAAATTAGAATAGGCAACATCATCACAATTATCTTTCTCCAACATCACCCCACCAGACCAAGCAGCAGCGATAATTTTAAAAGGTGCTAACGCCCTATCTAATCTTTTTTTAGCTGCTTCTTTCACAGCCATATCAGAAATATCTATCCCTATCGTGGCTTCCAAATCTCGAACGTCTTTCAACGCTTCGTTGATCGCTTTTCTAAATTCCTGATTAACATCTTGCCAAACAAGTTTCTGCACAGTATCTTGTGTACCTGGTTCTTTCAATAAATCCTCAAAAAAAAAAAAAGCACCCGTTAACGAATCTCCCAAAACCAAACGATGGTCTAAAAATGTCAACGGTAAACCCTCAGCGTGGGACTCCAACCACAAAGATAATTTTGCTAACTCCACCGCTAAAGGATTTTTATCGACTCCATACAAACAATGCACTGCTACTAACCGACGACACAGCGCGATCGCTTCGGCTTGAGAAAAACCTGTTTCTTCTCCTTCCGGTGCAGCAGAAGGCAGATATTTCATTAATTTATCATTTGGGTCTGGTAAATCAATGATCCGTTGACGATAGATTTTGGCTTTTTCTAGTAGCTGAGTTTCTTTCTCTGTATCCCGAACACCAACCCGGTCGCTTTGTACCTCCGCTTGTGTTGCTAACTCATCACACAACCGACAAGCTTCATATAACTTTTCACCCAAATACCGACAAGCTTCCACTAAAAAGTGACCGCTTCCCATAGCTGGGTCTAATACTTTTAATTTTAAAATTTCTCCTGGGTTCGGATCATCTTGAGGACTGCGTTCATTTATTTGCGGTTCTAATGTTTCCTTCACCAAAAACCTCACAAAAGAGTGAGGAGTGTAATACGAACCACTCGCCTTTCGTCCCAAACCCACCCGCAAATAAAACCGTCCTGGCGGAATCTCTTCTATCCATTCTACCTTGGTTTTTTTACCCTGCTTTGGTGTTTCTTCCTCGTCTTCTTCTATTTCTTCTTCTTCATCTAGGATATCTTCAGGACTCAAATCCTCACTACGAACAGGACGATATTTCTCCCCTTGCGCAACTGGAACTACCACTTCTAACTTTTGTCGTCGTAAACGACACATAGGTTCAGTGCTAATTCCTGGTTCTAATTCCAGTAAAGCTTCGTAAACACGCCCCAAATCTTCAACATCCAAAGGAGCATAATGTACTCGTTCCCGTCCTTTACCTTTTTGCGGTGTTGTCCACAATAACTGGTCTAATAAATGTGCAACAGCCCTTTCTCCCCAATTTAAATGAGACAATACAGGTGTTGCATTCTCCCCAAACAACGCACCACCTAAGGGTTTAACTGACATTTCTGTACAAGAGATTCCAGAAGCGAACATTTTAAATAATGCACGCATCCCTGACTCTAGCAAACTCCCCGTTTCCAAACCATCATCCAATACCTTTCGCCCATACTTTGCGATCGCCATACTTGGTGAAAAAGTATTCCTCCACAAACTCGTAGAAGCAAAACTAAAAGCTTGTGCAGGGTTGTCGCTTGTCTCCAATTTCAGGATAAACAATAAGCGATAAACAATAATTAAACCTTCCTTCCACAACTGCTTTGCTAACCCTGCACCTTGTAGAGACATGGTATTTAGCCTCTCTACATTCCGGGGATGATCTAAAATTTCCTGTATAAACCTTTCAACTGCACGTCGCGCTTGTAGTCGCAATTCCTTCGTTACCCGAGCCTGTTGTAACCGCGCTTTCTCCACCAAATCAGGTAAAGCTTTAACACCATTTGGACAAGCTAACGCCAGCACAAGCAAAAAAGAATCAGGAATATCGCGGTTACGTTTCCAATACGGGTCAATTGCAATATTAACCTGAGAATCTGGTCTTGCAGGGTCACAAATCAACAACCGCAATTCCACACCATTCGTTAATAGTCCAAATCTTTCCCCACAAGTCAGCAAAACTCGCTGGGCGATCCTTAAATGGCTGTAACGATAAGCACTCCCTCGCCTTGCTGGTGCATCCAAATCTGTTTCAAAATCCACACACCATACTCGTAAACGCGCTTCACCGTCAGCAGTTAACAGCAAATCTCCCCCAGTTTCCAAACCCTCGCGAGTTGCAACTTCTCCAGCTGACTCAATGCGGTCATACCCCAACAACTGTAACAACGGTGTAATAACATGATTCTTCACCCGCACAGCACCACCTCGCGTCGCTAACTCCCTCAATTTGCGACGGTAGAAAGTCCACACCTCTTGTAATTCCTTACCCTCACTCCCCGTAATTTTCGGGATAAGTTTTGCTTTGTTTAGTTCTTTTTCTAACTCAAAGCGGACAAAGGGTTCAGGTAAAGCAGGACCAGTAAAAGTACAATGTTGGAGGTTGAGAGGCATATTTAGGGCAGAATTCAGGAGTCAGGAGTCAGGAGTCAGGAGTCAAGGAAGCAACATCAACACTCCCAAAGGCAAAACTTCCGGAGTTTGCAATGCTAATTTTGACTCTAACATTTTCACTCGCTGACCGTAAATTCTTAACACCCCGTCAGCTTCACTACGCGAACGCACAGATTGAGCAGTATCAGTTGCAAACCCTGCTAACCTCTGTTTTGGGTCAGATAGAGATCTCCAATTCGATTCAGGCAAACTTTGTTGCGTAGATGCTAAAGTATCAAATAAACTGAGTTGTCTCACTATTTCTACGTCTGTTCCAGTAATTTCTTGGCTACGCTGTTGTAACCATTCGGCTTGACGTGCTTTTTCAATCTCCAACTCCTGGCTACGTTCTTGAATAAACCCTTCCGCCAGGGGTAACCAACCGCGTTTGACTACGTTTTGCGCTTGCTGACGAGCAATTTCCCAGCTTTGCTCAAAGTTATTTTTCCATACATCTTTTGTACGTATCGCCTGTTTGGGGTCGGCTAAATTTAGCCAATCTTGCGCTTGGTCGTAAAACTCTGTTTCCCCATCCGACGAAACTTTTACAGCCAACACCCGCTCAAACTCCGATCCTGTACCGCTAGCAACCCTACCTAAAAAAGTAAATAGTAAAGTAGGTTTTTTGACATCAGCTTTAACCGCACTGACGCGACTATCTTGAGTGTTATTATCTGCACCACCAAATGATAAATTACGTACCCTATCCAAAGCACGCCTTACCAAAGGATGAGCGCGACCTAAGAAACCAACTGGGCGATTTTGCTCATCGCGGGTTATATCTATATTAACGGTCAGTCGTAAACAACGTGTATCTGCCTCATATCCTGGTAACTCATCAAGTCCATAACTCCAAGACCAAGGAAGATGCACTGTAAAAATGTCTGGGTTCTGAGTTGAGACAAAATCCCCACCATCCAGCAAAACCGCATCACGCACAAAACCAAATAAATCCACACCAGAACTGCTTTTACCTTTCTCTCTAGCTACATCCGCTTGGGTTAACAAACGTTGTTCTGCATTCAATCCTGCATCCCCTAACCAAGGGTATGTACGTGATGTTTGCTGAAAACCCTTAAGGGAACGATCAATTTCTTCTAGAAGTTCTTGTGTTGCTGCATCTGTAGCAGCGTTGTCATCTTCTTGAGAGTCAAAATTCACTAACAGTGGTGTATCGTCTTTAAATAATTTTTGGTCTTCTTCCATTAAACCCTGTAATAACCTTGCTGCCGAAGCATCACTGGAAGTTGTTAAACCCAAGGTATTCGGAACAAAAGTTAAACTCGCACGCTGACGTTCGTATTTTGCTATTAACCTTAATAAAATTCTCTCCTCAAAAGTTCCGCGCAAAAATAAGTAACGCACCACAGGATCATACTCTTGTCCATAACGGTCAATACGTCCGTTGCGCTGTTCTAGACGGTTAGGGTTAAAAGGTAATTCTAAATGTATTAAATGATGACAGCGTTGTTGCAAATTTAAACCTTCTGCTGCTGTGTCCGTACTAATTAACACTAAATTACTCTCGCTACGGAAGCGTTCTGTAATTTCCAACCTTACCTTTTCACCATCGTTTCCACTCAGGGTAAGAATCGTTTCAATCTTTGCTGCTGCTAATGCTTTTGCGGCTGCACGCTGGCTGGTTGTATATTCTGTATAAACTAAAACATTTGATTGGGGGTGATGGGTGCGAATATCTTGAATTTCCTGCACCAACTGCTGTAGTTTTGGGTCTTGGTCACTCGCAGCATCAGCCAATTCAATCAAATTATCCAACGCTTCAACAAGACTGGAAATTTTGGAAAGCGATCGCGACTCAGAACCCACTTCTCTTTGTAATTCCGCCAATTTTTGGGCTAATTCTTCTGTTTCCAGGGTAAATTGTTCTTGCTCTTCCTCAAAACTAACCGTCCCAAATCGCTCCAACTTGCGGTAATATTCCCGCAAAGTCTTTAACCTTTGACGTCGGCTTTCTTGAGTTTCTGAACCTTCCGTGAGTAACTGCTGAAATCTTTCAGCGACGACTGTGAGCGTTGTTTTACAAGCTTCTACAGTGGAAACACTGCGTTTGAGTAAAGCGAGAAAAGCCAAAACATCGCTATAGCGTTTCTTGCGAAAAGCTTTACGCAACTCTGGTGCTAACAATTCCAATAAGCCTTGTTGCAAAGCCATATAATCACGATGTTCTTGATTAACAAACACTGGCTTTGGTTCCACGATCCGGCTTTTAAATCGGTCGGGAATGTGCGATTTCAGACGGCGAACCACATAACTTCGATAGCGTTCTCCACGTAAATTACCTCTCCCATCCACCAAAGATAAATCTAACAACTCACACAAAGAAGCAAAAGAACGGTCATTTCCATCATGGGGTGTTGCAGTCAACAACAACAAAGAATCACAACGTCGTGCCAAAACTTCTGCTAATCGTCGCCTTTGGGAATCGTCTCTTTCTTCAACCGCACCTAAATCCATACAGTGGTGGGCTTCATCTAACACCACCATGTCATAATTTGCTCGTTCTAATAACTCTAGAATTTTCTCCTGCTTAAGGAAATCAATCGAAGCGATACCCAAAGCAATATAATCAAAAGGATTTGCTCCTAACTCTGTACCGCGACGAATTTCTTCCAACTTTCCTCGGTTAACTTCATCCATCCGCAAACCGAAGCGCTCCGCCATTTCTAACTTCCACTGTTCCAACAATGGTCCTGCTGGACACACAATCAAAATCCGATGTGCTACCCGTCGCGCCATCAGCTCGGTGATAATCAATCCCGCTTGAATAGTTTTTCCCAAACCAACCCCATCAGCCAGCAGCAACCTCACTCGACTCATGCGAAGCGCTCGTAATACTGGAACCAATTGATACGCTTCTAAACGCAGACGACCGGGTTGGACAGCCACTAAAGCATCACTTCCCAAGGCTTGTTCCAACAGGAACCCTTGATGATAAACTAACCAGTTAGGTAAAGGTGCTGCTTTATCTGGACGCAAATCACGAATAACTGGTGTTACAGATTCAAAGGGGTAGAGAATGTCAAATTCCTCACCTCGCAGTTCCCCTTCTAAGCAACGTAACCTGTAAAGAGTTTGTTGTCCCAGTTGGGTGACACTAACCACCTCCCAACGTAAACTTCGCGCTTCAACTTCTGTACCAGCCAGTAGGTTGGTCATTCCTCTTCTCTTTCCCCAGAAAGCACCTAATTATAGCACAATACAATTCGTTATAGTTGACACACTCTGCTTGTTCATAGGAGAGTGTGTCAATATCACACTCCCTTTGCTTATGAAGGCGATGGTGGTTGTGGACGTAGAGTGGAATATCTTGCTTCTATCTGAGAAGTTTCAGGGTTGTAAAGTCGCAGATAATTCCAGTAGTTACCAAAGACTTGCCGGACGTAATTTCTGGTTTCATCAAAGGGGATTGCTTCCACAAATTCATCTGGATCATCTTTGGGTAAGATTTGTAGCCATTTAGCAACATTACCAGGACCTGCATTATAACTCGCGATCGCCAACAAAGAGTTATTAGCATATTGGTCATGAGTATGATCCAAATACAAAGTCCCGAACATAATATTGTTGTCAGGATTTTCCAAGTCAATTTTTTTGCTGTCAAAATTGATTTGAGAAGCCATCAATTTAGCTGTACTTGGCAACACTTGCATTAACCCAACAGCACCAGCAACAGAATGGGCTTTTGGTTCAAACCTGGATTCTTGACGGATCAAACCCGTTACCAGCAAGGGATTAATCTGATGCTCTTTCGACCATTTCTCAATTAAGTGAATATAGGGAAATGGGTAACGAGCCTGCCAGTAGGTTATTTGTTTACTAAGAGCTTGGTATTGGGCTTGTTCCTCTGGTGTTTCTCTGTCTTGTACTTTAGAAATTTTGTCAATACCAATTAAATTTTCTCCCTTTGTTAGCCGCATCAACCCTTCTGTAAACTGCTCATTTACAGTCGGCTGCATCTTATTTGCAAATTCAGTTTGCCATTGTAACCAAGCATCCCGATCCTGTCCAAGCAAATACAATTCTTTAAAAGTGTCAGAACCTGCAGGTGGTAATGGACGCTGGCGTTCAATTACTTGAGGATTTAGACGCCGTAGCGTGTTAAAGTTGCCAACATCTAGTCCTAATATTGCTGCTGAGCGCCATGTATAGTAAGAATAGGGAAACTGACTGAGTACGTACTCATAAGCCTTTTTTGCTTCCTCTTGTTTGCCTAATTTACTTGACCATTTACCAACCCAAAAGCCTGCTCTGGGAGCTAAAATATTGTCAGGGTTGTTGATGATAATTGGTTGTGCCCATTGCACTGCAGCTTTGTAATCTTTCGCTTTTGCTTTGTCTTGTGCAACTTTCCAACGATACTCTGCTGCTTCTGAAGAATTGTCGTACTTAGTGATCAGTAATTGCCGTGCTTCGTTAGCTGATTTTTGATCTTTTTGGGCTTCAAGAATTTTGATTTTTTGTAACAGAGCTTCACTTGCTTTGTCTGGAAATTTCCTGATTATCTGATTAAGATAAGGTAAACTCTCAGATGATGGTTTTAGCAGGCTTGCTAAGTGCAGCATACCAGGAGCAGTTTCTCTGGCATCAGGGAATTGGCTAGTGAGTTGCTTATATGCGGCGATCGCTTTATCTCTCTTTCCACTTAACTGTAATCCCCTTGCCGTTCGGTAAAGGTTGCGAGATGTTGGTCGTGCTTTAGCATATGCAACGGCAGCTTTGGCGAAATCATTATTTTCCCAATAACCATTTGCGATGATTTCCCAGTCATCAGGCTTCAACGTAGGATCGTTTAATAACTGAGTCAAAACAGGAATCACTCCTGGTTGATCAAAAGCGTATTTGGCCAATAATAACTGCAATCGTGGCTGATTGGGATTACTTTCTAATCGTTTACGGATAACTTCCCAGGTAAGAGGGTGGGAAGGAAATTGTGCAATCTGTTTATCTTGATCTTCTGGTTGACCAATAAGATAGAGGGCTTTAGCAGAAGCTGCTTCTTTAGGATATAGTTTAAGTACTTGATGCCTCAGATCAGAGGCTTTACCCTGTTCTCCTAAAATATCATATGCTTGGGCCTGTTTCAGCAAAATGTAAGGAGCAAGGACTTTATACTCTTTGTCTAATCCTTCAAGTAGTGATATAGCATCTTTGGCAACATTCCGTTCAATTAAGTCACTAGCCAACAGATAACGAGCACGGTTTTGTTCTAATGATTCCGAACTTTTCGCTAGAGCTTCTAGTTTTGCGGCTCGTTGTCCTGGAAATTGTAGCACCAATGGAAGTACGGCTGATTTGACATTGTTTGCCTCAGAAACTTGATCCGTTTGATTGTCCTGTTTAAGCCATTGCCCTATAGATTTGCTAACTTGAGGAGCTGATACCATTGCCCCAGCCAAAAAGGCAAACAGTCCAGCGCCCGCAATTAGAGAAATATGCTTTTTTTGTAGCTTCTTCAGCATGAATACCCGCTGAAAGTTTTACGTGAATTCCTTGTCACTTTAGCATCACTTAAGGGTTTGATCTCCAATTTTCAGCTTTAGATTTTTAATTTTTAATTAAGAAGCAAGAATTATCAATGATTTTTATGTTATTTTTTATACTAAAAATGCTAGAGCATTAATCACAATAGTCTACAAATAATAGACACCCAAAAGGGGATTGTTGGACTTATCGTCAGGATCCTAATACATAGTATTTGTTTGGCAAATAAAATTTCCTCTCATCACAAATTTTTGAAACCGTCAAAGTTTGTTGTCAGATTGAGTAAACACAAAACTCAACATTTCCTGGAGTGTATTTTTATATTGAATAAAATAGAACTATGTAAAATGGAGGTAGGTGAGAAATGGGCGCACTAGGCACGTTGTTGGCTGTATTTATATTCCTAGCAGCTTTTGGGCTTAAGCTCGATAGAGAGTATCAGCGAGGTGTCATTTTTCGTTTAGGTAGAATCAATGGTGTTAGAGGTCCTGGTGTGTACTGGATATTACCATTTATTGACCAAAAGGCACAGCTAGACATTCGCACTAAAACGGTAAACATTGAGCCTCAAGAAACTGTAACTGCTGATAGCGTTACAATTAGAGTAAACGCTGTTCTATACTACCGCATTCTTAGTCCTGACAAAGCTATTAATAAAGTTGAAAACTATGAGTTGGCTGTTTATCAGGCGGCTTTAACAACTTTACGTAATGTTGTTGGTCAAAATAATTTGGACGATGTTTTACAAAGCCGCGATAAAATTAACACCAAAGTTCAAGAAATTGTTGATGAAATCACAGAACCTTGGGGAATTGTAATTGAACGGGTGGAAATGAAGGATGTAGAAATTCCTACGTCTATGCAACGGGCAATGGCAAAAGAAGCAGAAGCACTCCGAGAAAAACGTGCACGTTTAATTAAAGCCTCAGCAGAACAAGAAGCATCTATTAAGTTAGCAGAAGCTTCACAGTTAATTGTAGAAAACCCAGTTGCTTTGGAATTGCGACGACTGCAAATGCTGACAGAAATTGGTGCGGAAAATAACACGACTACTATAGTAATGTTACCTTCTGATTTTCTAACTTTAGCCAAACGTTTATCAGAATCAATTCAAGTAGATCAGCCTAAATCTCATCAGCACGAAGACGGAAAAGGTTGAAGTGTTTTATAAACGGTATTGCACTCCCTAGAGGTGCGTTACAGACTTCGTCAAGAGCGCACCCTACAATACTTATTTGGATGTTCCCATATGGGGAGTTCGACCAAAAAGCCCTATCATTAATTTGAGAGTCATTATTTTTAACATAGGAACTCGTCGCAAAATTTCCAAACTAAGCCGACGAACTATGACTATTGGGAAGAAGTTATTAGAAAACATTCGATCTAATAAATCAGTGAAACCTAAAATTGTTAAGTTCTCTTTTTGACGCCAGCGCTCATAACGCTTGAGATTCTGAAGATCTCCTATATCTTCTCCTTTAAGGTGTGCTTCTTGTATAACCTGCGCCAAAGCGGCTGCATCTCGAATGCCTAAATTTAACCCTTGCCCACCAACAGGATGACAATTGTGTGCTGCATCACCGACTAAAGCTAATCTATGAAGGGCATAGCGATCGCTTTGCATCAGTTGTACCTGAAAAATAAAGCGTTCACCCAATAATTCTAACTTGCCCATCTGATGACCATAACGCCGAGTTAATTCTGCTAAAAACTGCTCATCATCTAAAGCACACAAGGCTTTGGCTTCTTCGTGAGGGGCAGTCCACACAATTCGACAACGGTTTCCTGGTAAAGGTAAAATTGCGAATGGACCACTAAACCAAAATTTTTCGTACGCAGTATTATTGTGGGGTTTTTCTGGTTTGACAAAGGCAACAATACAAGACTGCCAATATTTCCAACCATGAGTTTTAATTCCCGCCGCAGTGCGGATAGGCGATCGCGCACCATCAGCACCAACGACTAACAAGCTACGAACTGTCCGTATTTCGCCAGCCACTTTAATATCTATTGCTGCTACGTCTTGCTGGTACTGAATATTTACAACTTCCGCAGGACATAGATAAGTTACATTTGGACACTGTTGGACAAATTCCTGCAAAGGCTTTAACAGCGCTTGATGCTCAGCGACATAACCGAGATCTTGTGTACATAAATCCGCTGTCTGGAATTCCAATACATGAGGATAATCAGCGTCAGAAAGACAAACACGACGGTATGTCTCAATTTCAGGCAATATTTTGTCCCAGACTCCTATTCCTTGGTAAATGAGTGCTGAGAGCATATGTATTGCGTAGGCTTGTCCTTTAGAGACTGCTATTGAGTCCACCCTCGCTTCTATCAGCAGCACTTTTAAGCCAGAATCTTTCAAAGCTGAAGCTAAGGTTAAGCCAATAATTCCGCCGCCAACAATCACCAAGTCATATTCGTACCTTTGCTTGGCTGTTGCTGTTTGGGTAGAAGTGTTAAGAGTTTGAGACAACTGCACAGGAGGCATTGTTAAGATAGGTTACAGCATCTTAACTATTATTTTTACCGAATTTTAGGAAATTTGGCAATTAGTTCACATTTTCTAAAGAAGAGGTGTAGCAGAAAGTCAGGGGTAGATAACAATGCGATAGCGGAGCGCTGCTGAGGAACGCGTATTGCTACGGGCAGCAACAAGAAATTCAAATCTGGAGAAATGCCAGTCACGAACCCCCGGCTATAAGCCAGGGGGCTTGAAAGAGAAAGATTAACCACCTTTTGAATTCGAGTTAAACCAGTGTCTAGACGCTAGCCGCAAGGCTAGGACAAGTAACTGAACCGGTTATGCGTGGTAGCTCATAGGACGGAAGAATGCCTCCCTAGTTCTTCTCCTCTCCATCGGTCAGTGTCGAAGGGATATATACACCTAGAAATAGGATTTATCATCAATGTTCGTAGCAGTTGTAGACCAAAACAATAGACCACTGATGCCAACAACCCCAGCCAGGGCAAGACGTTGGATCAAGTCAAAGAAAGCAACACCATTTTTTAAAAAGGGAGTGTTTTGTGTTCGACTCAATGTAGAACCATCTAACCGCAACTGCCAACCAATAGCCGTAGGAGTTGACCCTGGTTCAAAGCGCGAAGGATTCACCGTTAAATCGAAAGCGCACACCTATTTAAATGTGCAAACACACGCAGTTGATTGGGTAAAAGATCACGTCGAGACACGCCGTAATATGCGGCGCACTAGAAGAAATCGTAAGACGCCTTGCCGCAAAAATCGTAGTAATAGACTAGCTAACAAACAAAAGCTAGCGCCGTCCACACTAGCTAGATGGCAATGGAAGTTACGAATATGTAAATGGTTGTCTGCTATGTTCCCGGTTACTGCTTTTGTTGTAGAAGACATCAAGGCTAAAACCTGGAAAAACGGTAAAAAGTGGAACCGCATGTTTTCACCCTTAGAGGTTGGTAAACAATGGTTTTACGGTCAATTACAGCTTCGGGCACCACTACAAACAAAGTCAGGCAAGGATACCTACGAATTACGACTGGTCTTGGGGTTGAAAAAGTCTAAGAACAAGCTTTCTAACAAGTTCGATGCTCACTGCGTTGACTCGTGGGTACTGGCTAACTGGTACACAGACGGTCATTTAGCGCCAGACAATACCAAGTTGATTGAAATTATTCCTTTAAGGTTTCACCGTCGTCAACTTCATCGACTAGAACACGCACCAGGACACATCCGTTCTCGTTATGGCGGAACAATTAGCGTAGGCTTTAAGCGTGGCTCTATCGTTAAACACCCCAAATATGGATTTACCTATGTTAGTGGCTGGCAGGAATCACCTACCAAGAAAGATCCAGACAGAAAAACAATTAGCTTGCACAGCTTAAAAACTGGCAAGCGGTTATGTCAAAACGCAGTACCCACAGATTGTAAGTTTTTATCTTACAACTCCTGGCGTGTTGCTAATTAATTGTAAAGCCGTCCTAGAAGGACGGGGTTTCTACCCAAATAAACTGATGACAAATATAGAAGTTAAGACAACTTACGTCAAAATACCCAATGGTGATTTACAAATCGAGGCGTATCTAGCACAACCATTAGAAAAAGGAAGTTTTGGTGCAGTTATAGTTTTCCAAGAAATTTTTGGCGTTAATGAAAATATTCGGGATATCACTGAATTGATAGCACAACAGGGATATGTAGCGATCGCACCTGCAATGTTCCAACGTATTGCTCCCGGTTTTGAGTTTGGGTTTAGCGAACAAGATATAGGCTACAGTCCACAAGCCTATGAATTAGGGTTGCAATACTATCAACAAGTAAAATACTGGGAAATAATGAGCGATATTCAAGCTACTATCGCTTATCTCAAAACTTTACCGAATGTTAAACCTGATTCTATTGGCTGCATTGGGTTTTGTTTTGGTGGTCATGTTGCTTATATGGCAGCAACTTTAACCGATATCAAAGCAACGGCTTCCTTCTATGGTGCTGGAATTACAACTCCCAACTTTGGAGAAGAGACTCCAACGATTGATCGCACTTTAGCAATTAAAGGCGCTATTTATACTTTTTTTGCTACGAAGGATTCGTTTGTTTCTGAACAAGAAAATCTTAAAATTGAGTCTGAACTAAAGAAGCATCGAATCAACCATCGCGTATTTCGCTACGACACAGGGCACGGTTTTTTTGGTGGACTCTTCATCGATAAGTACCCATTTTTAGAACAGAATCCCAATTTAAATCAAGAAGCTGCGATGGATGCTTGGAAACACGTTCTCCATCTTTTTCAAGATAACCTTAAAAACTAGCGCTCACGAAGAATATTAGCTGTCGCAAGCGCTGTCTCATAAATTACGAAGAGAGTTCTTAGGAGAGTGTACCAGAGAGAAAAAGATGCGCCTTCTTGGAGTAGCGCCCACTTGAAAACAAGATCTTTTTCCCTCTGGCGCAAGAGCAAGAAAAACGGTGCTGCTTTTCTAAGCCTACGGCGTGCGCCGGTAGGTTTCGCTGCTCCGAAACTATTTACTCTTGTTGCTCTTGACAGAAGCTCCGTGATGGTTTCTGTGACCACGATGATGATGATGTTTCCGGGATACTTTGTTCGATTTAGCAGCAGCAACATTTGTGTGATTAGGAGAAGCAGCTTGTACAGCAGGTGCAGTTAGGGCTACAGGGGTAGCAATTACTAGGGTTAAGAGTGCTGCTTTTACGAGTTTATTCATGGGTGGACTTCTGTTGAATTAAGATGGAACGATATAAATATACCCATAGGCATATGTCTTTGTCGTGTTATTGATGTGAATTTTTTATGTATAATTTACAAGCCTCTACAAACACTATCTAAGCCATACTCAGAGTCATTAGTTGTTCTGCCATTTCAAAATTGGCGGTGACATTCTGTACATCATCTAAGCCTTCTAGAGTGTCGATTAACTTGAGAAGCGATCGCGCCTGATCAAAATCAGTCACTTCGACTTCATTACTGGAAATCCAGCGTAATTCTGCATCAGTCACCTTAAAGCCTTTTTCTTTGAGCGTTTGGCTAAGGTTTTCTAGATTTGGTACTTCCGTAAACACTTCAGCCATCTGGGCTTCAGTCATCTCATAAGACTCTGCACCACCTTCAAGAGACGCTTCGAGAAGCTGTTCTTCGTCAATGACTCCTTCTATAGTGCAAGCGCCTTTTTGGGAAAACATCCAGCTGACACAGCCCGTCTCACCAAGATTTCCACCATTTTTACTAAAGGCAACACGCAAGTCAGCAGCAGTGCGATTACGATTGTCTGTAAGAGCTTCAATTAAAATTGCTACACCACCAGGACCATAACCCTCGTAGCGAATTGATTCCATTGGTGAATCACCTGTGAGTGTTCCTGCACCTTTGGCGATCGCTCTTTCAATATTGTCATTGGGAATACCCGCTGCCTTCGCTTTTTCAATTGCTGTACGCAGTTGAAAATTAGCTGTTGGATCTGGTAAACCATTTCTCGCTGCAATAATAATTGCACGCGATAACTGGGTAAAGGTCTTTCCCTTTTTTGCATCCACTACCGCTTTCTGGCGCTTAATATTTGCCCATTTACTGTGTCCTGCCATAATCTAAACTGTTCAACGCTATATATAAGCATAAACTCAGAAAGGTTGTGCTGTAAGGATATAGAAAGGTCACATAGAAACTTTTGGATTTTGTGGAGAAATTGGGAACTTGTTATTTACCCGATAAGTCATATGTGGATACGAAACTCGTATTTGATTTTTCGGAAGCTGTAACTGGGTTTGTTTTGTAACTTATAACTCAGGTAAAGGAGTACACTTATAAACCTACTTAGATGCTTAGTGTGAAAAGTTTTTCATTAGTAGTTACTTATTTATGCTTAGGTAAGGAACCTTTTTAGATACAAGATTGTTCTGTAAAGAATTGGTAGAGTATATTATTTCTAAGCTAGCAATATTAGTAATCTGTAAATAAATAATCAGTCTCAAAACTATTTTTTATACAAATAGATGAAAGCAAAAAAATGTACTTGACCTCTAATAAGAGTTTAGCTATTCTTAGCAATTAGAAATACTAATTATTTTCTAAATAAATGAACAAAAAACTCAAACTGGCTTTGCTGGCAAGCCCTACCATTTTTACCTCTTTGATGACCATGATAGGAGTGGTTAATCCCGCTCATGCAGCCTCACCTGTTATAAGGATGAAAAACGGTGAGGCATGTGTAAAACATCCGCATATCAGTTATAGTAAGTTTGTGTGTATGCGGGTTACACAAGCAAATCAAGGATCTCAGTCCGCGCCTACATCTAACTTTAATTCGGCGACTCCCTCAGATAAAAATGTTGCTATGCTGAACTTTTCAGAAGCAGATAGCGATAAAGCGATCGCGTTATTTGGTTGCGATTGCCCATATTGTATGAACGCTTTACGTGCGCTTCAAGGTCAGGCACCAATGGTATATTAAGCTTCAACAATTTTTGTCGCTGTGCTGTCTTAACTTGACCAAAGGTCTGAGCGACTTGAACAGCTAGTAGCTGTACTACTGATAAGCACTACGCTACATTTTTCTTCGAGTTCGTTCAGCCTTACGGAATGGTGAAGTGAAAAAGTTTCGCTCGGTAGATGCTTCGCCAGATACAATAGTCAAAAGGTATTGGCCAATAGCTTACCAAGAGAGTTGTTCTTTTATCATGACGCCTTCACCAAACCTAGAAACTACAAACGACAATAACGTTGATCAAGAGGAATTTGACAACCCCGTAATTGATCCTCTAGACGAATTGCCAGGTGAGGTCGAAATGTCACTTTTCGATCACTTAGAGGAGTTGCGACAGCGAATTTTCTATATGCTGATTGCTATAGTACTGGCCATTATCGCTTGCTTCATTGCTGTGAAGCCGATTGTACAAATACTACAAGTGCCAGCGCAGGGAGTAAAATTTATCCAACTTGCACCTGGAGAATATTTCTTTGTCTCCTTGAAAGTAGCAGGTTATAGTGGTTTGGTGGTTGCCAGTCCCTTCGTACTTTACCAAATTATCCAGTTCGTTCTGCCAGGACTGACTCGTCGAGAACGCCGCCTGCTTGGACCTGTGGTTTTGGGTTCCAGTGTTTTGTTTGCAACTGGTATAATATTTGCCTATACTTTGTTAATACCAGCTGCTTTAAAATTCCTCATTAGCTACGGTGCAGATGTGGTAGAGCAACTGTGGTCTCTTGAGAAATATTTTGAATTTGTGTTAGTGCTGCTGTTTAGCACTGGCTTAGCATTTCAAATTCCCATCATTCAATTATTGCTTGGGGCTTTGGGAATTGTCTCTGCCGAAAAAATGCTTTCTGGTTGGCGTTATGTGATTGTCGGATCAGTTGTTTTAGGGGCTATTATAACACCTTCAACAGATCCTCTAACCCAAGGTCTTTTAGCAGGTGCGGTGCTAGCACTTTACTTTACCGGTATTGGTCTAGTGAAATTAATAGGTAAATGATATAATTAAAAATCGATTTTCGATTTTTAATTACTCAACTAACCATTCCACTCCACGTTGACCCAAATTTAGAGGAATGCTAACAGCTTTCCCTAAGCGAGGCCGCTCTTTTGTTTGTTGAATAAATGTTTGTACCTGCTCTGTTCCCCCCATAGCATTGAGATAGTTAGCGATAGTATCTAAATGCTCTTGGTACTCTGCCTCATTTAAAGGGAAAGAAGCTTGCTCTAGGTATTTCCACATGACTTGAAGAAATATTTTACCTTGGGTTCGGCGTAGCTGGACATCGTATGAGCGCCCCCATTTATCAAGCAACAGTTTGTGTAATTCCTGTCCTGTCATGGCTTTTCTCAACTATATTTTACATTTAGTTATGATGTTAAGTTCCATTACTCAAGTATGATAAGGATATAAAGAAATGTAATGCTCTTAGAAAAGATGCTAGAAATGTCTTTGAGGAGGGATTCTCGCATCGGTAGGGTCTTAACATCAAGAGACTGGAGTTTCTCAATTATTAGAACTCTTGTCAAAATTGTTAACAAAATACACAAAGAACGCTTGGATTATGGCTCAATTTTCTGAATCAATGGACGTACCCGATATGGGGCGTCGTCAATTCATGAATCTTCTGACTTTTGGGACTGTAACTGGGGTAGCCCTAGGAGTATTGTATCCTGTTGTCAATTATTTTATTCCACCTAGCAGTGGTAGCGCAGGTGGTGGGACAACGGCAAAAGATGAGCTAGGCAATGATGTCATTGTAAGCAAGTTTTTAGAAAGCCATAATGTAGGCGATCACGTTCTAGCTCAAGGATTGAAAGGCGACCCAACCTACATTGTGGTAGAAAGTAAAGAGGCAATTGGCGATTACGGTATTAACGCCGTCTGCACACACTTAGGCTGTGTTGTTCCCTGGAACATTGCTGAACAGAAGTTTAAGTGTCCCTGTCATGGCTCTCAGTACGACGCTACTGGTAAAGTAGTTCGAGGTCCCGCACCATTATCCCTCGCTTTGGCTCATACCCAAGTACAAGATGATAAAGTTGTCTTCACCTCTTGGACTGAAAATGACTTCCGTACCGGTGAAGCACCTTGGTGGAGTTAATTAACAAGGAGTCAGAATCCAGAATACAGAATTCAGAATATAGCTTAGCTATTCTGACTCCTGACTCCTGACTCCTGAATACTTGTTTTCGATATTTACTTCAGAGAATTGTTGCCTTAATAGAGATGAGAAAAGCTTCTACAACAGCGAGGATAACTCGCATTGCTAGAGCAATGACGAAAACATTGCTTATAGCGATCGCCACAGTGACATTCTTCTTCACCAGCGATCTAGCCCTTCCCCAATCTGCTGCTGCATATCCTTATTTCGCGCAGGAAACCGCTCCTGAAACCCCGCGAGAACCAACTGGACGGATTGTTTGCGCTAACTGTCACCTAGCACAGAAGCCCACCGAAATAGAAATTCCGCAATCAGTACTACCTGACACAGTTTTTAAAGCTGTGGTCAAGATTCCCTACGATACCAACTTACAACAGGTAGCTGTTGATGGCTCTAAAAGCGGCTTAAACGTTGGTGCTGTATTGATATTACCAGAAGGCTTCAAGATTGCTCCGGAAGATCGCATTCCTGAGGATATAAAGGAAGAAGTCCAAGATCTATACTACCAACCCTACGGCGAAGACAAAGAAAATATCGTACTTATTGGACCTTTACCTGGGGAACAGTATCAAGAAATCGTCTTCCCTATTCTTTCTCCTAACCCTGCAACCGACAAAAATATTCACTACGGTAAATATGCAGTACATGTAGGTGGTAATAGAGGAAGAGGACAAGTTTACCCCACTGGTGGAAATACCAATAACTATGTTTACAACGCTTCCACAACTGGAACCATTAACAAAATTGCGAAACAGGAAGACGAAGACGGTAACGTCAGCTACGTAGTTAGTATCAAGACTGAATCTGGGAAAGTTGTAGATAATACAATTCCTCTGGGACCAGACTTGATTGTTTCCGAAGGACAAGCAATTAAGGCAGGAGAGCCTTTAACAAATAATCCAAACGTTGGTGGCTTCGGTCAACATGATGCAGAAATTGTACTGCAAGACGCAACCAGAGTTAAATGGTTAATAGCGTTCATTTGCCTTATCATGTTAGCTCAAGTGATGCTCGTTCTGAAGAAAAAACAGGTTGAAAAAGTTCAAGCAGCAGAAATGAATTTCTAAGCTGTATCTTGACATTATATTTTGTTTTAGGACAGGCAATATGCCTGTCTTTTTTGCTCGGCTATTGATTCAGAACTGACTTATGAAGAAGTACTGGCGTACTTTCCCTACCTAAAAGAAGAAGCTATTTTTGCTGGTATGAGCTATATTTTAGTAGTGTTCTTAATATATTATTGAACTGATTTTACCAATGCAAGCAAACGAAATTAATGCAGTACGAACAGACTTACTAAGACGTGATTTGCAGGAATCATTCACACACAGTCATATTGACCCATCTCAATTAAGTAAGTTTCAAAGAATTATATTAACAACTGATGGAACATTAACAGAAATATTAGAAGCTTACTTATTGGAAAAAATTCAAATTGTGAAATTGTCAGAGGAACTTGTTGGTATTGCACAAGATATTCCGTCATTAGACCTAAAAATAGAGTCTGAGGTCATTGCACGCAAAGTATTACTTCAAGGTAAGATTAGCAGAAGAAACTGGATTTATGCTGAATCGATTATTGTTCCTGATCGGCTTGATGAATTGTTTAGAGAAAGATTACTCAAGTCTCGTGAGCCAATTGGTAGACTTTGGTTAGAACACCAATTAGAAACCTTTAAAGAGGTCATAGACTCGAGTCGAGAAATAGCTGGTGATTTGTCCAATTATTTCAAAGTTTCAAGCGAAGAGAAATTACTTTGTCGTACCTATCGCGTTTTCTCTAACCGTAAACCCATAATGATGATTACAGAAAAATTTCCAGAGCAGTTTTTTGTTTAATAGTTATGGTGTTGAGCGACGCCAAACAGTCCCACGTCGTTCATACTCCAGCATCATCTCCACCTTATGGGCGATTTCAGGCTCGAAATATCGTTCCAGTACCCATAAAGCTAAGTCTAATCCAGACGTAACTCCTCCTGCTGTTATAATGTCACCATCATCTACCACGCGAGCTTTTACAATTTCTGCACCCTTAGCGATAAGATCTTCGATTGCGCCATGATGAGTGATTGCGTGACGACTAGAAAGAAGCCCTGCGGCTGCAACTAGCATTGCTCCTGTACAAACTGATGCTATTACTGTCCCATTTCGGTACAGATGTGAAATAGCTGCTGGTATTGTACCGCGTTCAACTTCAGATCTGACTCCTTGCGGCGCACGACCCACCCAACCTCCACCAGGTACAATTAAAACATCCAGCTTTTGATCGAGTTCAAGCTTTGCGTGAGCCTGAACTCGCAATCCACAAGCAGCGGTAATTTCCAAAGAATCTCCTAACACAACAAGTTTTGCTTCCACATCGGCACCAATAACTGCTGCTTTGAGCAAAACTTCATATGGAGCGATCGCGTCAAGCTCATCAAAGCCGTCGAAGATGATAATTTGTACTTTTACCACAGCAAATTCCTCGAGGAAAAACTTTTTTAGCTAGCTCCGAAAGAAGCCCATATATCAATTATGCTATCGCCTTTAGGGACTGGAATGGGAGTTACATTGTCGGGATTGTTTGTAGACGCGAGATAATAGTTCTTCGGGAGTCATTCCTAGCCTCTTAGCAGCCGCAATAGCCAAAAGATTAGCATGAGCGTCTTTACATTGTTCCACAGCATCTGCAAGCTTAGTGAGTAATGATACTTCATCTTCTTGCGCCATGCGATTGCTACGAGCTTGATTGTAGTTCTGTTCTCCTGTAGCTAATCTCTTTTCTGGAGAATCAAATTGCATGACAACACCCATTATCGCTTCTGGGTTAAGCTTTCCATTATTGTTTGGAGTCAATCTCACAACACCAAAAGCACAAAATCCCCCACAATTGGGATAATTTAGTGGGTTAGAGCCGTAACCATAATTTTGATAAATACTTGCGGATTGGGTAGGTAGATTTGATGCACCTGAACTTGATGTTTGTAATGTTGGATCTGAAAGCTGAGAACTATCAACACTACCAGTTGTAAATTCATTAACAGCTGTATCTGCTGAAGATACTTGACAAGTAAAAAATAATATTAAAAAATTAATTATAAATGTTAAACTAAAGCAATAACGGAGCATATGTAATATCTCCAAATCTGGCAATTTAAGCAGAAACACTGCTAGGTAAAGCGGAGAACATAGGACGTAGGATGGCTTGGCGGTGTACAAGAATTCGCAGCTACAAGCCACCCTTAAATTGTGGTAATTATGAGTGATTGAGGCTATTTGAACCCATTATTATTACCTCGCCCAGAAGGAGATATCTGGTCTATTTATAGGAGTAAGAAAACCAGTGATACGGACATTAGAGCAACCAGCTTCACTAAAGAAAGAACTACCAACAGTTTGATGTCCGCCACGCAGATCAATCCGTCCATCAGGTTTTACTCTTTCAACGATACCGACATGACCATAGACTGTATTAGCACCAGGAAAAGAGCGTTCCATAACTGCGATCGCTCCCGGTCGAGCTGCAACCCGACGTAAACCATTTTTTTGCAAGTAGCCATTATCCCAATCCCCAGCATTAGGATAATTACGAGTAAGGTTATAGCGATTTGCTACATAATCTGTACATTGACACACTCTTTGAGCATTAGCTGGAGCCACAGAAAAACCAACAGTCATAGCTCCTCCAATAAATGGAATTCCGGCGATCGCTTTGAAAATTGCTAAATTCTTGAATAATTTCATATCAGGTGTCTTTTAAAAGTTTATGTCACTAAAGTAACTTCTAAAAAAAACACACATAATGTTGCAAATACGGCATTATTATTTTTTTTGTATAAGCTCGTATTGTTTACTTAAGAATGGAATTCTACACGTAAGTCGAAAAAAAATACGCGTAGACACGTAAATTTTTTGCCGAATTAGTAAACTTTTTCTTGCCTTACTAGTAGCTGTTTTTGTGCTTTAATTTTCGTGGTCGTGGTGCATCAACCCAAGAAGAGACTTTTGCGCCTCCCCAAGCTTGAGTGACAGCGTACGGTAATCTCGACTGACCTATTCGATTAATTGTTAACAAATCTTCTGATTCTCCAGCAAAACGATCTTTAACATCGTTCATTGTCATTGCTGCTTCATACCCTCCCTGTTGTACTAGCTTCTTCGCTCGTACATCATAATGACCAGCAGGATAAACAAAGTAGTGAATAGGAATACTTAGCTGAGTTTCTAGTATCTTTTTAGATTCTAAAATTTCAGTTTTTAGCTGATCGTCAGGAAGCACCGTTAAGTCATTTGGATGGGTAATGCTATGAGCCATTATCGTGACTAATGGATTAAGAGCCATCTCGCGTAATTGGTCCCAACTGACGTGTTCTCTACCAGTGTTTTTACCAATATTTGAAGTATAAATTGCGAAAGCCGCCGGGTAATTGTACTTTTTTAATAATGGGAAGACATATTGATAAGCGCTTTCATATCCATCATCAAAGGTTAGTAGCACTGGCTTTGCTGGTAGCGGTAGTCCAGTCCGAAGATGGGTAATTAGTTCCCTAACGCTGATGGGAGTCGCACCACTTGACTGAAGTCTTCGCAGATGATCTTCAAACTCCTGCTGTGTGACATCAAAGAAAACTTGTTTTTTTGGCAGAATATCGTGATACATGATCACTGGAACTTTAGTCAATCTTGCTTTAGGATTGATATCCGGCCAAGGTGTAGGCTTTAAGTAAGCTAACAATTGGTTGTTGATAACTAACTGACGTTGATCCGCAGAAAGTGTGGCAAATTCAGAGTCGTTTCCGGCGTTGAGTTCGTTAAGTTCATCAATAACTTTCTGACTGTTTGCTGTATAAAGTGATGCTTTACTAGGTTGGACTTCTGAGAGGCTTTTGTTTATTACCTCCACCATATTGAGCGCATTCTCGGCAATCGAAACATCAGTGTTATTGATTCGGGCGAGTTGCGACTGTTGAGTATGCACTACAGCATCATCCACCATAACTTTAGGAGCAGAGTTTACAGTAGTTTGAATTAAGTTCCTTAGACTTCGTGCTAAGTTTTCATTACTATAGAGAATTAACTTAGCTTGCTCAACTGCTTGAATATCCTCTGGCTTCGGTTGATTTTGACGATCAGAATCTGAACTAGACAAGCATTTAAAATCAACTGTATCAACCGCTATTTTCTCAACTAAATTACAAATGATAGTATCAGTTGCAACAACAAGAGGATGATCTACTGCCGCAACCGAGCTAGGTGTGGTGCTTGGTTGAGTCGTAGTACTGTTAATTGTTGGTGTTTTAGGAGTAAAGGTAGGAGACTGATCAGTTTGATTCCCTGAGTTACATCCGTCTAAGCTAATAACAACTAATAATGTAGTTATACCAAAAAGTTTTTGCAGAAAAATTGGTAATTCTTTATACAACATTTCTGTGAAAAAATAGTTCTTCTATATAGTTTGGCAACAGTAGGTCAAGAATGCGAATATCTACGAAACATTTTCATGATCAATGGATCAACAGCTTTATATTTATCTTGCTGTTATGGCTGTGTAGCAGAATTTTAATTGTAATAGCCATGGTGTTGATTGCGCCAACAATGCCATCTTCTTCTCATCATGTAGGGGGGTGGGGTTGGGAAGTTTTTACTCGATGGGATGGTCTTTGGTATCAAAAGATTGCCACTTCTGGTTATGAATATGCTCGTGATGGTCATGCGCATACGGTGGCATTTTTTCCAATGTTCCCGTTAATGAGTAAAGCGTTGATGGTACTGGGTTTACCATTTGCTATCGCTGGCACACTTGTAAACAATGTAGCATTCTTGACTGTGATAGTTGTCTTGTATTATTGGGTTACGAAGCTACACGGTATTAAAGTAGCACGATGGACTGCAGCTTACTTAATTTGGTGTCCTCTCTCTCTGTACGGAACGGTTGCTTACACAGAGGGGTTGTTTTTGCTGTTAAGTACCCTGTCTTTACAAGCCTTCGATAAAAATCAGTATGTTCGGGCGAGTTTCTGGGGTGCTTTGACAACAGCAACCCGACTTAATGGCGTGATGCTTATCCCAACTTTTCTATTTTTAGCTTATAAAGAGCGTCGAGGTGTAAATGGATATATTACAGCAGGATTAACAAGTATAGGTTTCTTATTATACACTAGCTACTGCGCGATGCAGTTTGGTGATCCGTTAGCATTTCTCCATACTCAAGCAGGCTTTGGGCATCGTTCATCTGCGAGCTTTGACTGGCAACATTGGGGACTTAATTTTATTTATGGTATATTTGGCCCTATGAATTGGGATCATTGGTTGCCAAAAGATCTGTTTCATCCCGTTCAGTTTGTTGTTATTTGTGCTGGTGGTTATTTGTTGTGGCGCTATCGTTCTCTACTTAACCCGATTGCTATGAGCTGGATTAGTTTTGTGTTACTGGTTTGGCTATGGCTTTTATGGGGAGACGGTTTTGTGAAAACTTATATGGTTATTGGTGGTGGGTTCCTTTTATGGTATTTTCGCCACGAACTTCGTTCTGTTATCGTCACTTGGGGCGCTTTTTCCTTGTGGCTGGTTTTGTTCTCCGGTAGTATTGTCGCAAACGAACGCTTTGCGTTTGGTATCGTATCTTTGGCGATCGCAATGGGAATGTTGCTTTCTCGTTTTAAGCACTGGGGGTTACCAACACTAGTTTATTTCGCGATTGTACTTATTAGCTTTGCTGTTCGGTTTTCCCGTAATATCTGGGTAGCTTAACTTGTTAATTTCAACTTGTTAACAAATGCTTCGGTATTTTTCCTGATTATATTACTTTTGTTTTAGATCTTCTTCACCTTCAAGACAAATCCTAAGTAAAACTCTACAATTTTTGTTTGTTGAAGGTAGTTTACTAAGTTTCCAGGGAACTATAAAAATAATTACTTTGGTATTAAATTTCTTATTAAATCTTTAAAGTCAAGAGCAATGGAATTCAACTCGACTCCTACGGAAAATCAACTTCAAGAACAACTACAGCAACAAAAAGCTTTGGCGAGCGTAATTGTGCGCATTCGAGAGTCTCTTGACCTAGAAACAATTTTCCAAACCACTGTTACAGCAGTGCGTCAGTTACTGAATGCTGATCGAGTTGCAGTATTTCAGTTTAACCTTGAAAAAGACTGGCAAGGAGAATTTATTTGTGAGGATGTTGCACCTGAGTGGTCTTCCGCAATTTCAGATACAGTCTATGACCACTGCTTTGGGGCACAGTTCGTGGCTGATTATAAACAAGGAAGAGTGCAAGCGATCGCTGATATTTACACGGTAGGACTGAGTGATTGTTATGTGGAAATTCTGAGTAAATTTCAGGTACGTGCTAACCTTATTGTTCCTCTGTTACAGGATAAAGAACTGTGGGGATTGCTTTGTATTCATCAATGCAGTGAATCTCGTACTTGGAAAGAATCAGAAATTGAATTTATTCGTCAAATTGCGGATCATTTAACAGTTGCTATTCAACAAGCCAAACGTCTCCATGAAGTTCAATTACAAGCCGCAAAATTAGCCCAAGCAGCCCAGAGAGATCGCGTAATTGCTAATATTGTCGAGAAAATTCGCCCATCTCTTGACGTTGACACCATCTTTGAAACAACGACTCAAGAAATACGAGTACTATTGCAAGCCGACAGAGTTGCTATTTTTCGCTTTAATGCTGATTGGAGTGGCAACTTTGTTGCTGAATCATTTGCTCAAGAGTGGACACCCCTAGTTGGAGTGCAACCGATAATTAATGACACTTATTTACAAGAAACCCAAGGCGGTCGGTATGTTAACAATGAAACATTTATCGCTAATGATATTTATCAAGCGGGATTAACAGACTGTCACGTCACCTTATTAGAGCAATTTCAAGCAAAGGCTTTTGCAACTGCACCCATTCTGCAAGGAGACAAACTTTGGGGGGTCATCGCAGCCTATCAAAATACTTCACCTAGACAGTGGCAAACTTATGAAATTGAATCGCTGACGAAAATCGGTACACAAATCGGTGTAGCACTAAGACACCATCAATTGTTAACACAAGCTCAGTTCCAAGCAGAGCAACAAAAGACATTAACTGGCGTAATTAATCGAATTCGAGAATCCCTAGATTTAGACACGATCTTCCAGACAACGGTTACAGAAGTGCGGCAGATGCTGCAAGCAGATCGAGTGGCTATTTTCCAATTTGATCCTCAAAAACACTGGGAAGGTGAATTTATTTCTGAAGATATAGCACAAGAGTACAATTCGGCAATGGCGGCAAAAGTTTACGACCACTGTTTTGGGGACAATTTTGCTGTTCATTATCAACAAGGTCGAGTACAAGCAGTCGGAGATATTTACGAACAGGGATTAAGTGAATGCCATATAAAAATTCTAGAAAGATTTCAAGTACGGGCTAATTTAGTAGTTCCTTTATTAAAACAAGGGAATTTATGGGGCTTGTTGTGCGTTCATCAGTGTAGTAATCCTCGAACTTGGGAAGCCTCAGAAATTGAATTTGTCAACCAGGTTGCAGAAAATTTGGGCGTTGCTTTGCAACACAACAAACTCTTGCGAGAAGCTAGATATCAAGCAGAACAACAAAAGATATTAACTAGTGTGATCGCCCGAATTCGGGGGTCTTTAGATTTAGATTCAATCTTTGAAACTTCTGTCACTGAAATTCGGCAACTGCTCCAAGCTGATAGGGTTGCGATCTTTCGCTTTGACCCTCAAAAAGATTGGGAAGGAGAATTTGTTTATGAAGATGTAGCTTCTGGTTGTTCTTCAGCAATAGCTGAAAAAGTTTATGACCATTGCTTTAGTAAAGATTTTGCACCACTCTACGCCCAAGGTCGAGTCAATACGATCACTGATATTTATCAAGAAGGGAATTTTCCAGCCTGCTACGTCCAAATACTAGAAAAATTTCAAGTACGTGCCAATTTGATCGCACCTCTTTTAAAAGAAGGGCAACTATGGGGATTGCTTTGTATTCATCAATGTAGTGATCCTCGTTGTTGGCAATCTTCCGAAGTTGAATTTGCCAGCCAAATAGCTGAGCAACTAGGAATTGCATTAAAACAAGATTCCTATTTGAAGCAAGTACAAACGCAAGCCGTACAGTTAGCAGAAGCCACAGAACGAGAGAAAGCAATGGAACGGCAAAAACTTCTAGCTGTAACTATTGATAAAATCCGTCAGTCACTTGATATTAAAACTATTTTTAAAACGACAACTCAAGCTGTTAGAGAGTTACTTAAAGTTGAACGGGTTGCTATCTACCGCTTTAACTCAGATTGGAGTGGCAAATTTGTTGCAGATTCGTTTAAAGATGGTTGGAAACCTCTTACACAAGTTCAACCGATGATCATAGAAACTGTTGAAGATTCAGAAGAAGATGATAAATTGCCACGCAATGAAACGTTTGTTCCGATTCGACAAGGTGAAAAACTCTGGGGATTATTAGTTGCTTATCAAAATTCACAACCGCGTTATTGGCATGATGAAGAAATTAATTTACTGGCTCAAGTAGCAGTACAATTAGGTATTGCGATTCAGCAAGGAGAATTGCTAGAACAAACAAAACGTCAAACTTTAGAACTTACTCACGCACTCCAAGAATTAAAACAAGCTCAGTCTCGCTTAATTCAGGGTGAAAAAATGGCGGGATTAGGACAACTGATCGCCGGAGTAGCTCATGAAATTAATAATCCTGTAAATTTTATTGCTGGGAATCTAACGCATTTAAATGAATATACTCAAGAACTACTCAACGTACTGAATCTCTATCGTCAACACGCTCACCTTCCCCCAGAGATCCAGGAAAAAATTGATAGCGCGGATTTAGACTTTATCCTTAAAGATCTACCTAAAACAATTGACTCCATGCAAATAGGTGCAACCCGTATTAGCGAAATTGTCCTGTCACTGCGCAACTTCTCTCGTGTGGATCAAGCTGAAGTGAAGCTAGTAGATATTCATGAAGGATTGAATAGTAGTTTGCTGATCTTAGGACATCGTCTAAAGAATAATCAAGACCGCCCAGCTATTGAAGTTTTGAAACAGTTTGGTACTTTACCTTTGGTCGAATGCTATCCCACACAGCTTAATCAAGTATTTATGAATCTTCTTTCTAATAGCATTGATGCGCTAGATGATAAGTATAAAACTCTACACCAAAAGCATTTAACATCAAGAAATCCGCTTAAGGTTCCTTTAAATATCTGGATTACTACAGAAACCATTGAAAATAAGGTTGTAATTAAAATAGCTGATAATGGTCTTGGTATCCCAGAGGAAGTGCGATCGCACATTTTCGACCCTTTCTTTACGACAAAAGAAATAGGCAAAGGTACAGGTTTAGGATTGTCCATCAGTTATCAAATCATCGCTGAAAAGCATCATGGTCAGATTCAATGTTCTTCCACTCCAGGACAAGGAACTGAGTTTTTAATTGAAATTCCGGTATAAGTTTTATGGGTCGTCGTACTAAAGCTAATTCCTAAAACTTAAGTAGATTTTTCTTGAAGTGACTGCATTTAAATCAGCCAGGGATTATAAATCCCTGTCTAAGAGCTAAATTCCTCTATAAGAGGAATGGAAAATATAGTTTCTGTGTATAAAGATGTAGTATTTATACTCATCAAAAATACGAAAAAGTAGATTGTGACACCCAAACGGCGTAAAATGCGGCTTTTACCGATGGGGAATGGTTTTCCGAAAAGTTAACCTTCAATAGTGGATCTGAAGTAACAGCTAAATTTTTCAAAACTCAATTAATTTCAGGTGACAAACTCAGGTTAATTATGAACGCGGAAACTCTTTTAAATACAAGTTCTAACGATAAATCAACACTTAGCAGTCATCCAAAAAACGTTTTTACAAGTGGAACAGTTTGGGGTATTGTTTTTACGACGATTGCGGCGATCGCTCCAATTTTGGGAAATGATATTGATCAATTTAGGAAGGATCCTAATTCCGTAAATTATGGTCAAGACGCTGCTAAAGTTATAGTAATTCTCTGCGGTGCGGCGGCAACTATTTGCGGACGTGTCTCTGCTAAAGATCCCCTCTACACTCCAGAATGGCTCCCCGGACCAAATAAGTCAGATTTAGATCCGAAAAAAATAGACTAAGCATGAAACAGAATGATCTCGATGAATCATACTTCAAGCTGCCGTGCGCGTTTGTTTAAACTGAATACTACAAGTAGGGCTTTATGCCCTACCTGATACGTCTATTGCTTATGAAAATGGTCGATAAACTCGATAGTTAATATTAGGGAAAATATTATCCATTAACTCAACTTTTTCTACCCAGCCGCTATCAACTTTGCCGATTTTAATATCTTCGTAGAGTTTATTAAACCGCATAAGATGCGATCGCGTGCGTCTTACGGCATAAGGCACCATTGTTCCTGTTCTCATAATAAACGCCCAGTCAGAAGATTGAGCTAAAAGCAGTTGTCTGGCTGCTAAATTAAGTGCTCTCCATTCCAAATCATCTGCTGGTTCGCGACGGGATAACTCAATCATCCTTTCTGCTGCTTTATGCAAATGTGGATAGATCCAGGCATTTGTATCATTCAACCAATACTCATGAAATCCTTTGTAACCCCAACTAGATTGAGAAGGACGACAAACCTGCTGAGTTGGTTGTGCTTTCAAATAATCCGCTAAGTGTGTCATCTCATAAGTCTTTTGATCATACCAAGACTTGCGGAACAGGTAATCAATAAACCAGGGACCCTCATACCACCAATGCCCAAATAACTCTGCATCATAAGGAGAAACAATAATTGGTGGACGCTGCATTATACCAAACAAATGGTTTGATTGTTGTTCCCTATTATACATAAAATTAGCAGCGTGTTCTGCCGCCTTTTCTTTTGCCCAATAGGGATCGTAAAGTTGCTTGTCTCCTAATCCTAAGCCGCGACCAGTAATTTTATGATACTTAATACCTATATTTTTACGCTGACCATTGGGCATGATATATGGCTTGATATACTCATATTCTGCTTCCCAGCCCAAATCCTTATAAAACTCGCGGTATTCTGGTGCTCCAGGATAGCCCACCTCAGAAGACCAAACTTGTTGAGAAGATTCATGATCTCGACCAAAAGCAGCAACACCAGTTTCTGTAAAAATTGGTGCATAAGTCCCAAAGCGAGGACGAGGGCGAGCGTAAAGAATTCCATGTCCATCCGTGAGAAAGTAGCGCAACCCCGCATCAGCTAACATGCGTTCTACACCCTCATAGTACGCGCACTCCGGCAACCAAATACCTCTAGGGGGGAGCCCAAAGGTTTCTTCGTAGTGTTCGCAAGCTACTTTAATTTGTGCCCATACAGCTTCCGGGTACATTTTCATCAAAGGCAAGTAGCCATGGGTAGCACCGCAAGTAATTATTTCTAAATTATTGCTCTGTTGAAACTGGCTAAAAGCAGTTACTAAGTCGCCTTTATTGCGTTCCCATACTTCTCGTGTTGCGCTAAACTCAGCAGCATAATGTTCAGCTAAATACTTGACATGGCCGTTATTAGCATTATGCTCAATCTCTAATTCTATAAGTTCTTCTAGCTTAGCTAAATGCTCATCATACCGTTCTTGTAACAATTTATCACGAAGCATAGACACAAGAGGTGGTGTCATGCTCATCGTAATTTTAAAATCGACACCGTCTCGCTTTAAGCCTTCAAATACTCGTAGCAAAGGGATATAAGTTTCTGTTATGGCTTCATACAGCCATTCTTCTTCTAGTACATAGTCACTTTCTGGATGACGAACGAAGGGCAAGTGTGCGTGAAGTACGAGCGCGACGTAACCTTTAGCCATAATATTTTCAGGATGGGGTAGATTGAATATAGATGAGCATTGGTAGAAGTTAAGATTATTTTAAGACTTTGTGCGATCGTAAGGGTATAAGCACTAATTATTCTTTTGGGCATGCCCCATGCCCCATGCCCATTGCCCATTGCCCATTTCCTTAAGAACCAATTTATTCTCGCGAAGAGAGGGATCATTCAATGCTAATCTTGAAAGTGCATAGCGTAGTTCACACTCAAGTCTCCTACGACCTTATCTGAAAAATATAGCTTCAATTCTTAGGCTCAGCATGGTCACCGCAGAAAAAACAAACATAGGTTACATTACCCAAGTTATTGGTCCGGTTGTAGACGTTAAATTCTCAAACGGCAAAATGCCGCCAATCTACAACGCTTTGACCATTAAAGGCACAAACGAAGCCGGACAGGAAGTCTCCGTTACCTGCGAAGTACAGCAGTTACTAGGTGACAACCAGGTGCGGGCTGTTGCTATGAGCACTACCGACGGTTTAGTGCGTGGCATGGAAGTTGTTGACACTGGCGCACCAATTAGCGTACCAGTAGGCAAAGTCACTCTTGGTCGAATTTTCAACGTTCTTGGCGAACCTATCGATAA
>NZ_JAAKGC010000335.1 GCF_017591665.1 Aetokthonos hydrillicola CCALA 1050
AAAACTGCTTGGCGTTGGTGGAAAGCCGGTAAACTACCTCATCCTGCTAAACAATCACCGTCAGGCACAGTATTAGTTGACTTTACACCACAAAATGAATCTCAAAAAAAGGACTCTATAAAGGTTGCTATATATGCCCGTGTTTCTTCTTCAGAAAATAAATCAAACCTTGAAAGGCAATCGGATAGATTAACGCAATACTCTATAGAAGACAGGATATACGATTGTCAAAATTGTTAAAGAAGTCGGAAGTGGGTTAAATGATAACAGGAAAAAATTAAATAATTTATTAGAGGCTGATGATTATGATGTTTTACTTGTTGAAGATAAAGACAGATTAGCTAGATTCGGTATTGGTTGTATTTCTATTCTTTTAAACCGCCTAAATATCAAATTAGAAATTGTAAACCAAACAGATAATGGTAGAGATGAATTAATGCAAGACTTGATAGCAATTATCACTAGTTTTGCTGCTAGATTATATGGTCAACGTAGGTCAAAACGTAAGACACAAAAAATTATCGAGGCTTTACAAAATGAAGAGTGTTGAGAAACATATAATCAAAAAATCCCATGATTGGTATAGTTATTGTGCAGAAATAACATCAATCTCTAGATGTCTTTACAACACTGTTCAATATAATCAAAGACAAGGTTATTTTTTTGGTTATAAGTTCCTTAATTTGTCCCAATTAGACAAAGGCTTTAAAGATAACGAGAATTATAAAAAATTGCCTGCAAAAGTAGCACAATTAGTCCTGAAACAAAACGCAGATGCTTGGACTGCATATGATGCCGCTCTAGATACATACAAACAAGATAGTTCTAAGTTCACAGGCAAACCAAAAATTCCAAACTTTATTACTAAAAAACATAATTTAGTAAAATTTAATAATCAAGCTATAGGGAAGAAGGAATTTAATAAAGGGTTTATAGTTCCTTCAATGTCACCAATAAGAGTGCCTGTAAAGCCTGGAATAAAGTTTGAAAATATCTGTGAAGTTAGGATAGTGCCTAAAGTAGGTTGTTTCATCATAGAAGTTGTTTATGAAGAACAACAAGCTACTGTGTTTACGGGTTCATCCAATCTAGCAGCAGCAATAGACATAGGCTTAGATAACTTAGCTACTGTTGTATTTAATGATTTAAGCATTCAACCGTTAGCTATTAATGGTAAACCTTTAAAATCTGTCAACAAATTCTATAACAAACAAGTTGCGAAATTCAAAGGATTTTTATCCCACCAAGCACCCTACACAAATAGACTTAACAACATTACAAGAAATAGGAATCAGTTTGTAGATTCTTACATCCACCAAACCACTAGGTTTTTAGTTAACAAATTTATTGGATTAGGTGTTTCAACAGTTGCTATAGGAAAGAATGAACAATGGAAAACAGCACTTAATCTAGGAAAGAAAACAAATCAGTCTTTTACACAAATACCTCATGCTAGATTCATACAAGTTCTAGTTTATAAATTAGAGCAAGCAGGAATCACGGTTACGGTTGGAGAAGAATCTTACACAAGTATTGCTTCTTTTTTGGATTGGGACAATATCCCAACTTATAAACCTAACACAAAGCATAATTTCTCAGGTCAACGTGTACAAAGAGCGTGGTACGTTTCCAAAAAAGGTACTAAGATCCACGCTGATGTTAACGGCGCGTTTAATATAGGAAGAAAAGTAATCCCAAATTATTTTGATTGCTTGCAAGAAGAATTAAAGAGGGATAGAGGGTGTCTGGTAGTACATCCGAGGCGAATAACACCGACTTTTAAGCGTGAACATGCTTCCGTCAGTGTTGCTTAAAGACCTGTAAAGTAGCCTGTCTATGTTTGGCTATGTAAAAGGGAACTAT
>NZ_JAAKGC010000078.1 GCF_017591665.1 Aetokthonos hydrillicola CCALA 1050
TCCAGAGCCAAAAAAATCAACCATGACGGAACCCTAAAGGGTTCAGCTAGCATTCATCCCTTGCCTGAAGTACGGAATACGGTGCTATGCACCTGTTCCTCAAGGGTTTTCTGCATTTTTCTTATAATCTGGTAGTGTGAGCATCTTGCTCACGTACTATGACAAGCGAGCTTTCCGGCTCGCACTAAAATCTAAATGACGAAACTGATTTACATTATATTAGGCACTAGACCCGAAGCGATTAAGCTAGCTCCGGTGATTCAGAAGTTTCAAGACTCGCAAGATTTTCAGTTGCAAGTTATCTTAACAGGACAACATCGTGAGATGGTTGAGCAAGTGATGCAGTTATTTAACTTGCAGGCAAACTCAGACTTGAAAATTATGCAGCCAAAGCAATCTTTAAGTGATATTACTTGCCGTAGCTTACAAGGTTTGGAAGAATTATTTGAAGAGAGCAAGCCAGATTTAGTGCTAGTCCAGGGAGATACAACAACAGCTTTTGCTGCAACATTAGCAGCGTTTTATCACAAAATTCCTGTTGGGCATGTAGAAGCGGGCTTAAGAACTAATGATTTATTCAATCCTTATCCAGAAGAAGCTAATCGCCGATTGATTTCTCAACTCACACAACTGCACTTTGCACCAACTCCCTTAGCTGTAGAAAACTTACAACGTTCTGGAGTTTTAGGTGAGATCCATCTTACAGGTAACACGGTGATTGACGCACTCCTAAGTGTGGCAGCAAGCGTTCCTAGCTGTCGTATACCGGGATTAGAGTGGGAAAAATACCGTGTAATGCTTGCGACAGTTCATCGCCGTGAAAATTGGGGACAGCCACTACAAGGGATTGCTGAGGGCTTTTTACAGATACTTGATAAGTTTCCTGATACAGCATTATTGTTACCATTGCACCGCAATCCTACTGTGCGGGAACCTTTGCAAAAACTTTTGGGTAATCATTCTCGGATTTTCTTAACAGAACCTTTAGATTATGGGGAATTGGTAGGTGCGATTATGCGATCGCATCTCCTACTCACTGACTCTGGAGGCTTGCAAGAAGAAGCACCTAGTCTAGGAAAACCCGTGCTAGTTCTGCGAGAAACTACTGAAAGACCAGAAGCTGTAGCTGCGGGTACAGCCAAACTTGTAGGAACAACACCAGAACAAATAGTTGCAACTACTGCTCAATTATTAAGTGATCCCAGCGCTTATGAAGCAATGGCAAATGCTATCAATCCCTTTGGGAATGGTCATGCAGCAGAACGAATCTTGCAAATTGTGCAAAATTATTTTCTCACTAATGGATAGCACCGCTGCGCGAAAGTCAAAAGTCAAAAGTCAAAAGTCAAAAGTATTATATATCAAGGCTTTTGCCTGTTTGAAATGGTTGCTTTATTTACGCCGCGCTGTAGTAGTATCTTTGGCTTAAAAAATTGAGCGATGCTTCTACGCCATCGAGGGTCGAGTTAAAATAAGGGAACTGTTAAAGATGATGTTAAACAATGTTTTGGGCTGATAAAATCGCTGCTGATGCAAAAGGGCACGAAATAGTTAATGATTCAAAGACTCCCTCTGGAAGAGTACACGTAGGATCACTGCGTGGTGTCATTATACATGACGTTATTTACCGTGCCTTGAAACACGCAGGTAAGCCCGTAAAGTTTTCGTATGGTGTTGACGACTACGACGCGCTCGATACCGTTCCTAAGTACCTAAACCAAGAAAAATTTGCTCCTTATCTTGGCTTTCCATTGTGTAATGTGCCTTCCCCAGACGATACAGCTAGTGATTATGCCAAATATTTCATAGGCGAATTTCTAGAAGTCTTTCAATATTTGGGGGTAAAACCAGAAGTTTACTATTTGCGCGATCTCTATCGCTCTGGGCAGCTTAACCACTATATTGATATTTTCCTCAAAAATGCTCACCTGGTTCGAGAAGCTTATAAAGAGGTGAGCAAAGCAGATCGCCCAAGTAACTGGTATCCGTTTCAAGTGATCTGCGAAAATTGTGGCAAAATAGCGACTACCTCTGTGACAGACTATAATGGCTCACAAGTCTTTTATACTTGCAAGCCGGATGCAACTAACTGGGTACAAGGTTGTGGTCATTCTGGTTGGGTTTCACCCTTTGATGGCAATGGTAAGCTGCCTTGGAAGGTAGAATGGGTTGCTAAATGGGATTTGTTGGGTGTAACCATCGAGATGGCGGGTAAGGATCATTCACAAAAAGGTGGTTCAAGAGATGTGGCAAATGCTATTTGTCGTAAAGTGTTAAAAAAACAACCGCCATTTCATTCTCCTTATGAGTTCATCCTCGTAAATGGAACTAAAATGAGTTCTTCTAAGGGTGTTGGTTCCAGTGCAAAAGAAATTGCTGAGCTACTACCCCCTGAGTTATTACGCTTTTTGATGCTACGGACTCAACCCCGTTCAGTTATCAACTTTGCCCCAAATTACGAAACCATCACTCGTCTTTTCCGAGACTACGATACTTTGATTGAAAAGTATGAAGCTAACGTAGAAGCTAAATCTGGAAATTCAGAATTGAGTGAGGATTTTATGCCTCTATTCTACGCGCAGCTAGGAGATGAGATCAAAACTTATAATCCTTTTGATTTTAGTACCTTGATTTCCCTATTGCAAATTCCACACCTCGATATTAAAGAGGAAATAGAGAAGCGGAGTGCTAAGCCTCTAACTGAGTTCGATTGGGAAATTATAAATCAAAGGATAGCTTCTGCTAAAAAATGGCTACAAGATTATGCAGATGAGGAAGAAAAGTTAGTTATTTATCTTGACCAGACGCCAGCTAAAGCTAAAGAATTAACTGAACAACAGGTTTTGTACCTTGAAAAGTTAGCACAAAATTTGGACAAAGTTACAAACTGGAACAGTGAAGAACTTCAGACGACTCTTTTTAGTACTTCAAAAGAGTTAGAAATTCCACAGGCTAATGCTTTTAAAGCTGTGTACTTATCTTTTGTGGGTAAGGAACGTGGACCAAAAGCAGGTGCTTTACTTTCCTACTTGGATAAAACCTTTGTTCTTTCTAGGTTACAAAATGTAATTGAACTCAACATATCTAAATTTGATTTGGCTTCGGTAAAGGCAGAATCCTAGAAGTACGAAGCTAAGTTTCGCGATTGCTCGGCGCTGCGCTCAGCACTGAGCAATCGCTTCCCGCGCTGCGCTTTGCGTAATCGCACTTATTTAAAATAAACAAGAAAACACACAAAATAAACTTTTGTGAAACATATCAAACTATCTAAACCCAACGCATATTTTTTCCGTTATTTTAATAGAAGGCTGTAAAAACATGCGATCTATAGCGAAACAAATTTTAGTAGCTGCTAGTTTATCGGAGATCGGCTAGTTTATCTCCCGAATTTTCCTGGTAAAAACAGTGGAGACGAAGTGACTTTAATTACAGTTAAAATCTTGCTTGTTGATGACTGCCTGAAAGACCGAGAAATATATCGAAGCTACCTTTTAGACAATCAACAACAAAACTACAGGATTTTAGAGGCAGATACTGGGGAACAAGCACTCTTATTATGTCAGCAGGAACTTCCAGATGTCATTGTAACGGATTATCTGCTGCCAGATATTGATGCGCTAAAGTTTCTCAATAGTTTGAAAAGAGAGTTTTCTCAAACAAAACCTCCGGTGATCATACTAACAAATCGGGGAAATGAACGGATAGCAGTACAAGCAATGAAAAGTGGTGCTGCTGATTACCTAGTAAAAAAAAGTACAACAAAATTAAACTTCATAAAGTCTGTTGAAAATTTATTAGAAAAAACTCACCGGACTCGGCAGTTAGATAAGAGAATTCAAAATATTAGGGTTCTCAAACAAACTCAAGCAGCACTGCAAGAAGCTAACTCAGAGTTAGAAAAACGAGTGCAACACCGAACCAGTGAACTCCAAAAAACCAACCAGGAATTACGAAGAACCCTAGAAGAACTACAGGTTACTCAAGAGGAACTGCGCCAGCAAAATGAAGTACTGGCTATAAGCCGTCACGCTCTGCAACAAAAAAATGAACTCCTCCAGACTATTTTCGATCATGTCCCGGTAATGGTGGTGCTGCTCAACTCCAATGGGCGTATTCAATGGGCAAATCGTGAATGGGAAACGGTTCTCGGCTGGCGCGTTCAGGAGATCCAAGGGCGTGACATGGTACCAGAATTCTATCCTAATCCGCAATATCGCCGCTACGTCTTAGACTTTATCGCGGCGGGAGAGCGACAATGGGGCGAGTTTAAGACTCGCACGCGAGACGGTCGAATCATCGATACTACTTGGGCTAATATCCGCTTAACAGATGGTACTATTATTGGCATCGGACAAGACATTAGCGAGCGCAAACAGGCAGAACAAAAGCTACGCAGGAGTGAAGAACAGCGCAGGCTTGTTCTAGATTTGACCCACACTGGTTTTTGGGACTGGAATATCACTACAGGTGAAATAATCTGGAACGACAACCTTTATTATTTGCTGGGTTTAATACCGAACTCTGTTGAATCTGGCTATCAAACATGGCGCGATCGCGTCCATCCTGAAGATATTGACCAAGTTGAGCAGGCACTTAACCATGCTCTTGATCACCAAAAAGACTTTAAACTTGAATACCGGGTGATTTATCCCGATGGTAGCCATCACTGGTTAATGGCTAGGGGTCGAGGACTGTACGATGAGTCGGGTAAAGCAGTGCGGATGATCGGTATGCTGTTTGATATCACTGAGCGTAAATGCCGCGAAGCGAACGCTGCCTTCTTAGCCGAAATTGCTGAAGATTTATCGCGTCTGTCGTCTGCCGAGGATATTATGCACACGGTTGGCGCAAAAGTTGGTACTTATCTTGGCATTTCCGGGTGCTTTTTAGCTGAGATCAATGAGGTGGAAGATCAGGCTATTGTTGAATACACTTGGCATACGGCAGGTACACTAGACTTAATGGGCGTTCATCGGCTCTCCGACTTTATTAATGATGAATTTCAGCGAGCAGCACGTTCTGGGGAAACTGTAATCATCCGCAACACTCAAACCGATCCACGCACCAACAAGGATCGCTACGCTGCTTTACAGATTTATGCTTATGTAACCGTTCCTTTTCATCGCGACGGTGAATGGAAATATCTGTTCACGGTTCATGATTCCGTCGCTCGTGATTGGAGCGAAAGCGAAATCGAGTTAATTGGCGAAGTCACAAATCGAACTTTCCCTCGTCTTGAACGTGCCCGCGCTGAAGCTGCAGTGGCTCAAGACTTGAAAGATACGCAACTGTTGCGCGATCTCAGTACACGGCTGATCTCCGAAGACAACATTCAGGTACTTTACGACGAGATTGTAACGGCTGCCATCGTGCTAATGAAGGCGGATGCTGGTTGTTTCCAGATTCTGGATGAAGTCACACAAGAACTCGTGATACTTGCATCACAGAACTTAGACTGCACTATGATCGAACATTTCGCTCGGGTTGACACTAGTTTCAACATATCCTGTGGCATTGCCCTGGCAACGGGTGAGCGATCATTCATTCATTTCGACGTCCCAGAAAGCGAGGATCCAAAGGGCTATCTGCGAATATTTGTCAAAACCGGGTACTTTTGTGCCCAGTCAACACCGCTGATCTCTCGCTCGGGCAAACTGATCGGTATGGTTTCAACTCACTGGCGCAACCACCACAGACTAAGCGATCGCGAACTGCGTTTTCTGGATTTGCTAGCACGTCAAGCTGCTGACTTGATAGAACAGCGACAAGCCGACCTTGAAATCCGCAGATTTGTGTCTCTGGCTGATAACAGTACCGAATTTATCGGTATGTGTGATATGAATTTTCAGCCGTTCTATCTCAACCCAGCAGGTATGCAACTCATCGGACTCGATGAGAGCCAGTATAGAAAAGTATCAGTCAGAGAATGTTTCTTTCCTGAAGATCAAGACTTTATCATCAATGAATTTTTCTCCCGTGTTTTCCGAGAGGGACGGGCGGAAGTGGAAATTCGTTTCCGTCATTTCAAGACGGGGCAAGCATTATGGATGCTTTACAGTGTTTTTTGTATCAAAGACAAAAACGATGGGTTAATTGGGCTGGCAACCGTCAGCCGCAATATTACTGAGAGCAAACTTGCACAAGAGAAAATCCAAGAACAGGCTGCTTTGCTTGATGTTGCTACAGAAGCGATTTTTGTTTGCGATTTAGGATATCACATATTATACTGGAACCCCGGTGCTGAGCGTATGTATGGTTGGCAAGGAGCAGAAGTGCTTCGTAAAGACTGTCGCCAACTTTTATATAAAGAAATATCACCATCTGTACAAGAAGCCCTCACAACTGTTATTGAGCAAGGGGAATGGCAGGGTGAACTCAATAAAATCACAAAATTTGGTCAAGAAATAATCGTCTCTAGCCACTGGACGCTAATGCGTGATGCTATGGGACGGCCAAAATCTTTCTTCGCCGTTGATACTAACATTACTGAGAAAAAACAACTTGAAGCTCAGTTTTACCGGGCACAACGGTTAGAGAGTTTGGGAACCCTGGCAAGCGGAATTGCTCACGATTTGAATAACATATTGACACCTATTCTAGCAGTTGCTCAACTACTACCACTGAAACTTCCTGATCTCAATGAGCAAAATCGGCAACTACTGAAAATCTTAGAAGATAATTCTAAACGCGGTGCTCAACTGGTCAGGCAAATTCTGTCGTTTGCGCGGGGTGAGCAAGGAAAGCGGATTCCCCTACAACTAAAATCTCTACTTAAGGAATTTGAGCAGGTAATCAAAAGCACATTTCCCAAATCAATTGAAATCTCTACTAAGATAGCAACGCCAAATCTTTGGACTGTCTTGGCAGATCCCACCCAAATCCATCAGGTGTTGATGAACTTGTGTGTTAATGCTCGTGATGCTATGCCTGATGGGGGAACCCTGAGTATTTCTGCGCATAATTTCCACGCTGATGAAAATTATGCCAGGATGAATCTAGAGGCTAAAGAAGGTGACTATGTGGTGGTTACCGTGTCGGATACAGGATGCGGTATGTCACAAGAGGTTCAGGAGCGAATTTTTGAACCCTTTTTCACGACCAAAGAACCAGGTAAAGGCACAGGATTAGGACTTTCAACTATTATTGGTATCATCAAAAACCACGGTGGTTTTGTCAACGTGTCTAGCGAGGTAGGAAAAGGTAGCCAATTTCAGGTGTTCTTAAGCGCTATTGAGACATCAGTATCACCAGAATCTAATGAATTACAAATGTCCTCAGGAAACGGGGAATTAATTCTGGTTGTGGATGATGAAGCATTTGTGAGAGATCTTGTCAAGGCCTCTTTAGAAGAGTGCAATTATAAAGTTCTGATTGCCAAGGATAGTATTGACGCTTTCTCACTCTATGTTCAACACACAAATGAAATCAGCCTGGTGTTAATGGATATACAAATGCCTTCGATAGATGGATTCAAAGCTATTCGTGTTCTACAACAAATCAATCCAAAAGTCAAAATTATTGCCATGAGTGGACTCACCTCTAATCGTGACCTTTTAAAGGTTAGTAGTATTTCTGTGCGAGCATTTTTACCCAAGCCCTACACAATTAAGGAATTATTGGACACCATGAAAGGTGTCTTAGATTCCCCGTAAAGCCTTGCTACAAAGCGAAGAACAAATATCAGTATATTAGTGACTTTCATAAAGCCCGACGAAAATTAAGAGAAAACTCGGAAGCAGAAGTTACGAAAGGGTAGTTAAATTACAGGCATTGCTAGATACCAATACTTTGAACACGTGCTATTTAAGCTTGCCTCAAGCCTTTTCCTGCTCCCTTATGTACTTGCAAAATAATCTAGAATTTAGGCTGTTCTTAGAGCATACACCCAGCGCGGTTGCCATGTTTGATCGCGAAATGCGCTACTTAGCAGCCAGTCGCAGGTGGTTATGTGACTACAATTTACAGCAGGAAAACTTGATTGGTTGCTGTCATTACGAGATATTTCCTGAATCGGCAGAGAAATGGAAGGCTATTCATCACCGTTGTTTGGCTGGTTCAACAGAAAGTGGTGAGGCTGATAGTTTTGTCCAAATTAATGGTTCTGTAGAGTGGGTGAAATGGGAGAGCCGCCCTTGGTACGATTATAATGGGGAGATTGGCGGTACTGTCTTTTTCTGTGAGGTGATTACAGAACGCAAGCGTACCGAAGAGGCATTAAGAGCAAGTGAGGCACGGTTTCAAAAGCTTGCTGCTAATGTGCCAGGAATGATTTACCAATTTGTAGTGCATCCTAATGGCAGTCAATCTTTTTCTTATGTCAGTGCTGGTTGTCATGAATTGTTTGAATTAGAACCAGAGGAGATTCAGCAAAATATCAACTCCCTTTTTAAACTCTTTCATCCAGAGGATCTCTCGGAGTTTAAGGAGTCAATATTGGTGTCAAATAAGACTTTAGAACCGCACAACTACCAGTATCGTATCATCACCCCTTCAGGTAGACTGAAGTGGGTACAAGCTCAATCCCGACCAGAAAAGCAATTTAACGGCGATCTTGTCTGGGATGGTGTCATGTTGGATATAACTGCTCGTAAGCAATCAGAAGCCCAATATAGAGAATTAGCACTGCGGGAACAGTTACTTAATAGGCTAGCTAGTCAAATTCGTAACTCCCTTGATTTGGATACAGTTGTGGAAACAGCAATCAAGGAAATTCAGCAGTTATTGCAAATTGATTGCTGTAGCTTCTGTTGGTATAAACCAGATATGGAATCACCTACCTGGGAAGCAATTAAGGAAGCAAAAAATCCCAATTGCCGTAGCGTACTTGGTTGCTATCCTGCTAGTGTAGTTGGACCAGTGACTGAAAATCTTTTGAGGCAAGAAATAGTTCGTGTAGATAATGTAGCAACTTTTAATGAGCCAATTCATCGACAGTTGTTAGAATATATAGGATACCAATCGGAAATTGCACTGCCGATTAAAACTCTTTCTGGTGAGATTGGTGTGATCGTTTGTGGTCACTGTAGTAACCCTCGTCCGTGGACTGATAGTGAAGTAGAATTGCTGCAAGCAGTGGTTGATCAGCTTGCGATCGCCATTAACCAAGCGGAACTTTATGCTCAAACTCACCAAACCGCGATCGCAGCCAAAAAACAAGCCCAGCAACTTGAACAAGCATTAGAAGAACTCAAAACAACGCAAAGCCAGTTAGTACAAAGTGAAAAAATGTCCAGTTTAGGACAGCTAGTTGCTGGTGTAGCTCATGAAATTAACAACCCTGTAAACTTTATTTATGGCAACTTAGCTCATGCTAGAGGTTACACCGAGGATATTTTAAACTTACTTAAACTTTATCAGCAAGCATATCCTCAACCCACAGAGGAAATTAGAGAAGAAGTTGACGCCATAGATCTAGATTTCTTAGTTTCAGATTTACCAAAACTACTGTCTTCTATGAAAGTAGGGGCTGATCGTATTCGCTTAATTGTTCGCTCATTGCGCAGCTTCTCTCGCCACGACGAAGCTGAGATGAAAGCAGTAGATATTCATGAGGGAATCGACAGTACACTCATGATTCTGCAACATCGCCTTAAAACCAAACAGGATAATCCCCAAATAGAAGTTATTAAAAACTATGGCAATTTACCACTAGTCGAGTGCTATGCGGGACAGCTTAACCAAGTGTTTATGAATTTACTTGCTAATGCTATTGATGCTTTAGAAGACTGTTTTTCCTCTAATGATCTGCACAAAATCAAAGATAATGAAAAAATTGCTCATCCCTTAATTCAGATTTCCACTGAAGTTTTAGAAACTGATAAAATTGCGATTCGTATTGCTGATAATGGACCAGGAATACCTCTGGACGTAAAAAAACGCTTATTTGACCCATTTTTTACCACTAAACCAATTGGTGTTGGTACAGGTTTGGGTTTATCTATTAGTTATCAGATTATTGTAGAAAAACACAACGGTCAATTATACTGCTTTAGCGAAGTTGGGCAAGGCACAGAATTTGTTATTGAAATTCCAGCGTGTCATTCTGGCAATACATAAGTGTTGTACCAATTCTGTAAAACAAAACAACAAATACTGTAGGGGCTATCATGAATAAACAGCAACTACTAAAACTGCTAATTGGTGATTTTACTTGGCTGCGGTTGGTTAAATCTATAATCTTTATCTATATCTTTTTTGCTGGATTTGTGTATTTCCGGGCAGATAGCATGATTTTTTTGCCCCCACCTTCTAGCTATCAGGATAATACAAGAATTTTTCAGCTAACAAGTGGAGGGCATACCAAAATATCAGCCACATACTTATCCAACAATCAAGCTAAGTATACTATTCTTTATTCTCATGGAAATTCCGAAGATTTAGGAAACATAAGTCACATATTAGAAGAATTACATGCATGGGGTTTTAGTGTCTTTGCTTACGATTATCGTGGTTACGGTACCAGTGAAGGTACACCGACAGAAAAGGGAGCATATGAAGATATTGATACGGCTTACAATTATTTGACTCAAAATTTAAAAATCCCCTCCCAAAAAATTATAGTCTTGGGGCGTTCAGTTGGTGGTGGTTCTGCGGTAAATTTAGCGATGCGCAAACCCGTAGGTGGGTTAATTATTGAGAGTTCATTTACTTCGGCTTTTGAAGTGATAATACCTTTTCGGATTTTACCTTTTGATAAATTTCCCAATCTCGCAAGTATAAAAAAAATCAAATGTCCAATATTGGTGATTCATGGAAAAGCAGATAGTATTATTCCTTTTATTCATGGAGAAAAATTGTTTAGTTCTGCAATATCCCCAAAACTTCATTTGTGGGTTGAACAAGCAAATCATAACGATTTATTTTCAGTATCGCAACAAAAGTACCATCAAACTTTGCTTGAGTTTACTAACCTTGTCAATACAAATCTGCAGTTATCGCTTCCCCATAACTAACACAAATGAGAACGGCTATATACAACCTGGTAGTAACCAAACAATCAAATACCGTCCCGATGATCAACGACGGTGACGGGGGATTGGCTGTTACTTTGAGAATGACTAACGCCAAAGGGATTATAAATATCAAACTCCTGAATCCCAGAACTTCTTAAAGTGTCTTCAGCATGACGGAGTTCTTGCTCTGAGCCATCTACTATTACTAGATAATCACCCGTGGAAACTCGCTGATTATAGACTGTAGCTCGTTCTTCGGGAATTCCTAAACTTGTCAATGCACCTAATAAACTGCCAATACCTGCACCAGCAACCGCAGTCGCTACAGTTGTAGCAACTTCACCCACCAACAATATTGGAGCTAATCCAGGAATCGTCAAAGTCCCTAACCCGACAATTAAACCAGTAATACCTCCCATTGCCGCACCCTTAATTGCCGCACCAGCAGCTTTTTCGCTAAGATGCTCCTGCATTTCAACCCCAGCAATATCACCTTCACGTTCAGCATCTTTGGCTACCACAGAAACCTGACTCATATTAAAACCAGCATCTCTAAGTTTAGTGAGTGCATTTTCAGCTTCTGTGCGACTCGAAAAAACACCAAAAGCGCGCTTGTGTTCGTTTGAAGGTTTACTAAAAGTCATTTTTATTCCTTTATCAAATACTAATTATGCGTTACTATTGTTTTGCCTTATTTTCATTTACTTCCCATCGTCCCTAAGTTTAGAATGTTAGTCTGTCAACAGATGGGTTGATGCCAAGGCAGGGGAAATTGCTGCTCTATTGTTCGGTTCTACGGCTTTCACTAGCACACAAATGGCTATAACCTCATAATAAGTAGTGAAGGGCTTGCCCAAATCGCTGTTCGTTGCTCTTCAAACAAGGGGTGAAATGCCTGTGTACAAATCAATCTTGTCTAGTCTGAGGGAAATTTTAGCCGATAATCCATCGACCATAGTCGAAAGTTCATGTGCAAAAGCAGAATGGCAATGGCATATGAGTGTAGCAGCCACAGAACAGCTGCTATTAAATTCTTTATTAGCGGCTTCACCTGATGCCAAACAAGGGTTAGTCTTAGCTTCACCCGTCCCCGTCTTCAGCGATTGTAGGCTTTCTCAAAGCTTGCAGACTGTAACTTTTACTTCCCAGCCATTTAACCCTTTGGCACTCATGCCGTCTGTAAGTTGTGGGGATGAAATTACGCCTCATAACTCAGTCATACCTTTGCTGAGTGCAGATCCTTTGGTAAGGGAGCAGTTTTGCCTGGTTTTTACAAAAAAATTTAGTTTAGTGCTGGTGTTGGCGGAAGACAATCATGGTGAAAAGACATTTTCATTTTCTTTTGAGCCTGAGATACTCCAGCAAGTATGGCAAGCCTTAGGATCACGGGTTATTCTGAGTAACCCAGATTTGTTTATCCAGATAGATGAACTGGTACAGAAGTATTTTTTAGTGCCACCAGATTACCGCATTGTGATGCAATTTAGTCAGTTATTACTGGCTCAATTGCCAGAACCAGTAATGGATAAGGAGACGTCAACCCAACATTATCCCCACACGGAACCATCTTCTCCAAAAGTCACCGCAAATCATCCTTCATCCTCTCTGCGTCATGATGTAGAGTTGCTTTTAGCGTTTGCTCATGAGGTTCGTACTCCTCTGACAACTATTCGTACCAGAACTCGTCTGTTACTGAAAAAGTGTAAAGACTTGCCTGCTAACGTGATTAAGCATTTGGAAGTTATTGATCACGAGTGTACTGAGCAAATTGATCGAATGGAGCTGCTGTTTAAAGCGGCAGAATTAGAAACATCTCCCTCTATGAAATCTACCGGCGCTCAACTTACTGCGATGTCTCTAGATCAAGTATTGCAGGAGAGTATTCCTCGTTGGCAACAAGCAGCAAATCGGCGTAATTTAACTTTAAATGTTGTTTTGCCTCAACACGTACCAACAGTAGTAAGTAATCCAACTATGTTGGATAGTGTTCTTACTGGGTTAATGGAGAATTTTACTCGCAGTTTGCCTCCAGGTAGCCATATTGAGGTAAAAATTATTCCTGCTGGTGATCAACTAAAGTTTCAATTATTACCCCAACCTCAACCTCAAACGCAAAATAATAGCATTACTACCGCACTTTCATGTCAGCCGCCTATTCGTAAGGCAATTGGTCAATTACTAACTTTTCAACCAGAAACGGGTACGATTAGTCTTAACTTAGCTGCTACTAAGCATCTGTTTCAAGCAATTGGTGGCAAATTGATTGTACGCGAACGTCCACAGCATGGAGAAGTATTAACGATTTTTCTCCCCTTGAAAGAGTAAGAGTAAGAGGGAGTAGGGAGTAGGGAGCAGAGGAGCAGGGGATAGAAAGTGTGTAATTAATTCTGTGTGAGTACTTAAAAAATGCTTGTTGAAAGGCTTTAGAATAAAGTGAGTAAATACAAGCGGGTAATGCAGTAATACTGCAAGTTTTTTTAAGATGGCAATGGATTCTCAAATACAGACAGACGAATCTTTGGAAACCACTGACGACATAAATGTTGCAGAGTCATCCAAACTTACAGATGAGCAGTATCGCAAAAAGATGCAGCGCCGCAAGGAAGTACAAGATCAGCGAGTCGCTCAAGCGTTGCCAGAAAAAGGGTTAATAATTGTTAATACAGGTAATGGCAAGGGTAAAACAACCGCAGCTTTAGGGATGGTTTTGCGATCGCTTGGTCATGGGTATAAAGTCGCAATTATCCAATTTATTAAAGGCTCATGGGAACCGGCTGAAAAACAAGCTTTTAGTTTTTGGTCTGACCAGCTAGAATTTCATGCTATGGGTGAAGGCTTTACATGGGAGACACAAGATCGCGATCGCGATATTGAAAACGCGATCGCGGCTTGGCGAAAAGGATTAGAATACATCCGCAACCCAGACTTCAAGCTGGTAGTGTTAGACGAAATTAACATTGCTATGAAACTCGGTTACTTACGAGTTGAAGAAATTTTAGCTGGATTAGAGCATAAGCCAGCAGATAGTCATGTTATTCTTACTGGTCGAGGTGCACCCACTGCATTAATCCAACGTGCTGACTTAGTAACAGAAATGACTTTAGTTAAGCATCCCTTCCGCGATCAAGGTGTTAAAGCACAGCCAGGAATTGAGTATTGAGAAGAGGGAGCAGCCCTTTTGGGGAAGTCACTCATGAGCCAGTGCGTTGGGCGGCTCTGCCGACTTGAAGCACCTGGCGTTCAAAAGTCAAAAGTCAAAAATTAGGAGCAGGGGATTGTGGGTTTCTAACCATGTAGATTGGCTTTACACATGTTGAGGATTTCGTGGTCTTTAGCACTAACCGAATTTAACTGATAATAGTCTTGCAGTGCTACAGAGTGACTATAGGTAGTTGGCTGATCCTCATCAAGACGAGGTATTGTGTTGTTGGTAGCTACCTGAGTCAAACTTGAATCCCCAGCAAAGCCTTTGACTGTCATAGCTAGCTGTCCCGAAGGATTTACTGTGCCGTAAAAACAATTAAATTCGGAGCCAGGAATGTACAATGCACCAACTACGTTACGTTGTTGCTTCTCAAATACAATATATCCTTGCCCCATTTGACCAGGTTGTGAGGATTGACCATAAAGGTAAACACCGTTTTTCTGGGGAAAATTTCCTTTTGGTGCTACTATTCCTCGTGTTGTAGCTACTTGAGATTTAGTGATTGGCTGATTAGAATCTCGTTGTAACCAGGTGTAGGCTGGTTCTTGATGACTCAAGTTTAGTGATGGCTTCGAGAAAGGAAGCGATCGCGCAATTGCCTTTTGAGTAGAAGCAAGTCGTTTACGAAGACGAGCTTGTTTCTCGTTAGATTCTAAGCCAAATGGTTTGTGGAGATAGGCTTGTTTGAGATTAGAGTGCGAGTTAAGAGCGTTACGTAGGCGTGCTTCCTTGTTGATAGATTCTGTGTTAAAGGAAGGGTTTCGCTGTAACCAAGTGTAGGTTTGATTATCCGAACCTGAGACTGCGAGGGTACGTAAGTATTCCATCTGAGTACTTAGTACTGGTTTTGCACGATAGGCAAATACACCGCCAAGCATGAGAAGTAAGCCAAGTAGGGGAATTCTCAACTGACGAAGGGGAAGTAACTTTTTATTAGAGTTCACCCAATTTCTCCTGTTAAAAAATATCTGTATTTTCCACTACTTACTTAAACCGTACCTAAGTTTTGATGGACAAAGGCTCAGTCAAAGGGTTGATTTATATTTCCCTAACAAATACTCTGAAAAAAAATAAAATTTTGGTTGATTTTTCAGAGTTATCTTAGAGTACCACTAGTTAGGCTACTGATGTAAAACTAACTTTTTGGCCATATTAGGTCGTTGTGAGGACAAATGAAACAATTTCTCTTCAAAACCTAACTTTTCTGTTTTTTATCTCTCGAAAGTTTAATTTTTTTCCATTCGTCTGATACATATACTCAAAATATCATCCATCATTCGTATAATTTGTGGCGATCTGAAATGATTCATAAAATATCATAAACTGCTTTTTTTGCAGGAATTATAAGAATTTTCACGAATCAAATAAGATTGCTAAAGAAAATTACAAAAGAAAGTCTCTCAATTCCGGACAAGGATTCTGAAATTATCGTTGCGAAATAAATAAAAAAATCGCCCCCTGGATCCAGGAGGCTGATTACCTTAGTTCTATTAACGGCGTAAGCTTAGCTTCATTAGAACTAGCTAGCAACGTACTCTTTGACATTTGAGCGGCGACGACGTAAATGTGCAAGGGCTTGATGCTCTAGCTGACGGACACGTTCACGACTGAGATTTAGTCTTTCACCCACTTTTGCCAAAGACATTTCGTTACCATCCTCTAAACCAAAGCGCAGTGCTAAAACTTCTCGTTGTTGAGGAGTCAGTTCAGAGAGTAAGTTATTTAAGTCTTGGCGCAAGAATTCTTGAGTCATATAATGCTCAGGGGATGGTCCTTCATCTTCAAGCATTTCCTGTAACTCAGTATCTTGGTTATCGCCAACTTTCACATCTAATGAGACTGGCTGGCGCGCCATGTTTAGATACTCGCGAATTTGTGCGGGTTCTAGCTCAAGCTCCTTGGCAATCTCGCCGGGAGAAGGCGATCGCCCTAGCTGCTGGGCAAGTTCCCTCTGCACTTTTTTGATTTTGTTGAGCTTCTCAGTAATATGGATAGGTAAGCGGATAGTACGACCTTGCTGAGCAATTGCTCTGGTAATTGCTTGACGAATCCACCAGTAGGCATAGGTTGAGAACTTATAACCTCTTGTAGGGTCAAACTTCTCCACACCCCTTTCTAATCCTAAAGTTCCCTCTTGGATTAGATCCAGGAACTCCATGTTCCGCTTCTGGTACTTTTTAGCAATAGCGACGACTAAGCGTAAATTCGCTTCAATCATCTTTTGCTTAGCTCGTTTACCTTGGTGTACTGTTTGTTTTACCTCGGTTTCAGATTGGCGAACATGAGCAGCCCACTCTTGTAAGGAGGGTTCGCGACGCAATTTTTTGGTCAAAGCTTCTTTAGCTTCTATCAATGTCATCATTTGCTGCACCTGCTTGCCGTATACAATCTCTTGTTCACGGGTTAGCAGGGGTACACGACCAATCTCGCGCAGATAGGTTCGCACCATATCAGCCGTGAATTTGGTGTTGGTAGTTTCAGTTTGGGTTTTAACAGTAGGCATTGGTGCGTTGTCCTTTACTCCGGAAACACAATTAAAATTTAATCACTCTTAACAGATTGGGAAAGGGAGCAAATACATGGCTGAATCTAGGAACTACCAAAGACAGTTGATTATACAGAACCTGTCCTGACGATAAGGCTCTTAGATAGGTTCCCTTTCCCTACCTAAGCTTGTTAGGAGAACACTTACTTGCGGGGGTTCTTCCCGCTCTGGCAAAGTCTCCCTTTTATTAAAAATTTCTGGGTTCTTTGCAAGAATTCTTTTTCCTCGTCCCTGCCAGCTACAGTTTTAATATGAAGTCGGTATGAGTTTTACTTTTTTAATATTAGGACAGATTAAGCAAATAGTAAAGCACTTGGGATAAATCTTTCTATTATAGTGTAAGATATGTTTTTTGTAAAAACACAGTAAATTTTTCTTTCACACCCTTATATATATAGTGACTCCTAAACCCCCCTATTAGTCTTCTGCCAATAGCCAGATAACCGAACTGATCGTGTTACAATTTTGGGTGGATGTCACCCCTGCGGGGAATTCAAAATTCAAAATTCGAAATTCAGGGGGAGGCAGGGGAAGAATTAAACTAAGTCCCCAGTACCCATGCCCCATGCCCCATGCCAGTTTAAGTATAAAAAGTCTTGAATTATTCATGTTCCTTTGGAAATATACCAAGTAGTAGATGAAGCAAAGTACACTAGAAGGAATATCTGCCTCTTTGGTGCAACTCGCTGTATGTCTTTCAAAATAGATCGTGGACTGTTTAAATATGATGTTATAGACCATCATGCGATATTGTGTGTTCCCCTTGATGCGGATGTAAAGGAGATACGCAAACGCTATCTGAAAATTGCCCGCCTTCTGCACCCTGATACTAGTGGAATTTCAAGATCGACAGAAAAACAGTTAGCAACTGAATTGTTATCGAAGCTGGTTAACCCAGCTTATGAAAAACTCTCTCAAGAAAAAAAACGGGCTGAATACATTACAATTCTGTCCCATATAGGCAAACGTTTAGCGCATGAGTCTGGCTCGGTAGAACTGACTACCGATATTGCCAAACAATTATTGACTGTATCTGTACCTAATGTAGAGTATTCTTATAGAGCAGCGATCGCTAAAATTGCTGAAACTCAATACAACTCTTTAGAAGAAGCAGTGCCAGTGATTGCCCAAATCAGTGAACTCAATTTAGTTTACTTAATGCGTGGTGTTGACCAATTATTTGCAGCACCACTAACGATTCCTCAACTGCAACCAACTTCCACACATAACCCAGCAGATACACCACAATCAGAGGATTCAGGACAACCCAAGGAAGAGTCGGCTGTGGTTCAGTATATGCGTCGGGCTCAAGAGTTTATGGCAAAAAATCAATTAACTCAAGCTAGGGTAGAGCTGCAAGATGCTTTGAAGCTAGAGCCAAATAACAGTCGTTGTCATAGCTTGATTGGAGTGGTTTATTTCAAGCAAAATCAAATAACGATGGCAAAAGTTCACTTTGAGCGTACTCTACAATTAGATCCCAATGACCGTACAGCGTTGGCGGGAAAAAGTAAAATTGAACAGCTTATAGAACAAAATAAGACTGGCGTTAAGTCAACAGTAACCCAAAATACTGGGGCTAAGCAACAAGATAAAGATAAATCTGGAGGTGGCGGTTTGTTCGGTGGTTTGTTTGGTGGGAAGAGAAAGTAATGGCTTATCAACCAGCAACAGGAGCTAGAGATTTACTACCCGTAGATGTGGCTCAAAAACACTGGATCGAAGATAGGTTACAGCAAGTCTTCGAGCGTTGGGGATATCACAGAATTATCACCTCAACCCTGGAACGTATGGATACACTGATGGCGGGAGGCGCAATTGAGCGCACAGCCGTGCTTCAATTACAAAACTTTGAAGATGAAGAACTAGGACTACGTCCAGAACTAACAGCTTCTATTGCTCGTACTGCTGTAACCCGTATGGCAGGCACTACGTATCCACAACGTTTATACTACAATGCTAATGTTTTCCAGCGTACACGAGAGTTTAGGCAAAATTACCAGCATGAATTATATCAAGCTGGGGTGGAATTACTAGGTAGTAGTGGAGTTCTAGCTGATGCAGAAGTGCTTTTGTTAGTTGCTGATTGTTTACAAGCACTCTCGTTGGAAAATTGGCATTTGATTTTAGGGGATGCGGGAATCACTCGATCGCTCTTAAAAGCCTTTCCCGAAAATTTACGACAAACAGTCACAAGCGCGATCGCTCATCTTGATCGCATCACTATAGACTCGTTACCTTTAAGTGATGAACTCATCGAACGTGCCAGAATAATTTTAGATTTACGAGGAAAACCAAGTGATGTATTCCAAAAAGTCTCTAATTTAGGTTTAGAGGAGTCGCTTGAAGAGGTAACAAAACTAAAATCTCTGGTAGAACTGATTAAATCTAGAGCCGATTTGCCGCTAATTCTTGATCTTAGTCTCATTCAAACTATAGACTATTACAGTGGAATAGTGTTTGAAGTTGTTAATTCTAATGATGGTCAACCACGAGTTTTAGGCCGAGGTGGTCGCTACGATGAACTGTTAGGGCTATATCACCCCCAAAAAGAGAACATTCCAGGGATAGGCTTTTCACTATTCATCGAAGATTTATACCAAGTTCTCTTGTTTAATGGGCAATTACCCCAAACAACTCCAGCTAGCGACTGGTTAATTGTACCAGAAACACCAGATGCTAACGCCGCAGCCTTTGCTTACGCAGCAAAACTGAGACAGTCTAATAATCTAGTAAGGGTAGAAATGGATCTGGGAGGACGAGACACAAACGCAATCCGACAATATGCAAGCGATCGTAGTATTGGTCAAATTGCTTGGATCAAAGCCGATGGTTCCCCAATAATTGAATCCTTAGATAGGGAATAGGAAAATCCTCTTAATATTATTTATTGTTAGCTTATAAGAAAGTAGGCTGAAAACCCTGTGGCTTTAGCCCAGAGGACGCCCTTCTCCTGTCGGAGACGCTACGCGCGACGCGCAGCCATGCCCGCAGGGGTACGGGTGACGCTCCTACGTCGCTAGCGCTGCGCTAACGCCAGTCACCTACGGAGGGAAACCAGGAGTTCAGAACTGGCTCATGAAAGCTACGGCGCAGGCTTAAGCCTGCCTAAAAACATTTTAGCTTTCCACTTAACGTTAGCTAAATATCGGTTACACTAGAGGTGGAGGTGATAAAAATGTTTACCCTGACTTACGAATTCAAGCTTAAACCCACTGCAAAACAAGTAGCCATATTTGAAGAGTGGCTAGAAATTAACCGCAAAGTTTATAACTATGCACTAGCAGAACGTAAAGACTGGTTTAAGTCTCGTAGCTGTCAGGTAAACGCTTGCTCACTTCGAGGTGAATATATTATTCCCGCTAACGCCCCACGTCCAACCTACAACAGCCAAGCAAAAGGCTTGACGGACGCAAAGAAGAAGTACCCAGAACTCAAAAAGGTACACTCTCAGGTTCTACAGCAAACGCTCAAACGACTTGAGAACGCTTTTGTGTCTATGTGGGAAAACAATCACGGTTTTCCTAGATTTAAAAAAGCTGGGTCAATGCGGTCTTTTGTGTTTCCACAATTATCCGAGAAAGATTTATCCCACAACAAAGTGAACCTTTCTAAGATTGGATGGGTTGATTTTAGAGTGTCTAGGGAAATCCCAGAAGGCGGAAAGCTAAAGCAGGCTAGGATTGTTAAGCGTGTTTCTGGCTGGTATGTGATGTTAACCCTGCAATGGGATGTATCCGTACCTCAATCGTTGCCACATGGGGAATTTATCGGGGTTGATGTTGGACTAACAAACTTTATTGCCACCTCTAGCGGGTTGAGCGTCAAGCGTCCTAAATTTTTCGTGGATCTTCAACGCCAGCTTAAATTGCTGCAACAACGAGTGAACCGTAAAAAGTTAGGGTCAAACAATCGGCGCAAAGCTCAAACAAAGGTGGCGAAATTGCATGAACATATCGCAAATTCAAGAAAGGATTTTCACTGGAAAATAGCACACCAATTGTGTGACCAAGCACAAACAATATTTGTTGAGGATTTAAACCTCGTTGGGTTGTCTAGAGCAATGTTAGGAAAACATTGTTTAGATGCTGGCTGGGGTCAATTCTTCCAAATATTAGAGCAGTGCTGCTTTAAGCGTGGGGTATACTTCCAGAAGATTGACGCTAAAAAGACGTCTCAGATCTGCCCTAATTGTGGAACTGAAACAGGAAAAAAAGAGTTGTCAGAGCGTGTTCATGCTTGCTTTGATTGCGGCTACACAACTGATAGAGATGTTGCAGCTGCTCAAGTCGTCCTCATGAGAGGGTGTGCAGCCGTAGGGCATACGGTTAAGATGCTTGCTGAGGGTAAATTCATTGGAATCCCTGCGAAGCAAGAATCCACCGGCTTTTAGCCGGTGGGAGTGTCAAGAACATAAATACCAGAGGGGAACTATGGCGCACACAATTGTAACTGATGTTTGTGAAGGCGTAGCCGACTGCGTAGACGCTTGTCCAGTAGCCTGCATTCATGAAGGACCAGGAAAAAACGTCAAGGGTACAGGTTGGTACTGGATTGATTTTTCTACTTGCATCGACTGTGGCATATGTTTTCAAGTTTGTCCAGTAGAAGGGGCGATCGTTCAAGAAGAAAGACCAGATTTACAAAAAACACCATAATAGGGCATGGGGCATAGGGCAATGGGCATAGGGTAATCGGTAATGGGTATTGGGCATTGGATAATGGGCAATCAGTAATGGGTAATAATAAAGCAAAAAATGTAATTAATTCTGTCTAAGAAATTAAAATACCCTATATGCCCCATGCCCTATGCCCATTGCCCCATGCCCATTGCCCCTTACCCCCAAACCCTATTTAATTTATGTTATTAGAAGTAAAAAATGTTTGTGCTGGATACATAAAAGATGTAGATATTCTGCAAGGTATAAATTTTCAGGTGGAACAGGGAGAATTGGTGACAGTGATTGGTCCCAATGGCGCTGGAAAATCAACCTTAGCAAAAACCATTTTTGGTCTTTTGACCCCTCACACAGGCACAATCACCTTTAAAGGTGAGAATATAACTGGGTTAAAGTCAAACCAAATTGTTCAACGAGGGATGAGCTATGTACCACAAATTTCCAACGTCTTCCCATCTCTCAGTATAGAAGAAAACCTGGAAATGGGCGCGTTTGTCCGTAACGTTCAGCTAAAACCGCTCAAAGATAAAATATTTACTATGTTCCCTAGACTTGCTGAACGACGTCGCCAACGTGCCGGAACTCTTTCAGGTGGTGAACGCCAAATGTTAGCCATGGGCAAAGCTTTAATGTTAGAACCTAACTTATTGCTTTTGGATGAACCTTCGGCAGCTTTATCTCCTATCCTTGTAACACAAGTTTTTGAGCAAATTAAACAAATAAACTTGGGGGGTACAGCAATCGTACTCGTTGAACAAAATGCCCGTAAGGCTCTAGAAATGGCTCATCGTGGTTACGTCCTTGAGTCTGGACGTGATGCTATTTGTGGTCCTGGTTTAGAATTGTTAAATGACCCCAAAGTAGGGGAATTATACCTGGGAGCAGGCAAGCAGGGAGCTCTTAGCAGGGAGCAGGGAGCAGGGGGAGAATTATGACTCCTTATCTAACTATTTTTCTGTCTTTAGACATGGGGAGTATCAATCTTAAACTACTGTCGGAACACATACAAACAATGACCCAGCATGCCGAAAGTACTTATCCGGAGGAGTGCTGTGGTATAATATTTGGGCATATGGGTAATGAAGGCAAAACTGTTGTAAAAGTAATGCCAACAGATAATGCTTGGAGTACACAAGCAGGTGATTTCTCGCAGGATGACCAGAATTATAGTGAAAGGCGAAGATATGCTATTGCCCCCGAAGTTATGTTAAAAGCACAAAAAGAAGCACGCGATTCTGGTGTTAACATAATTGGAATTTATCACTCCCATCCTGATTACCCAGCAACGCCCTCAGAATTTGACCGCGTGTACGCATGGCAAGAATACTCTTATATTATTGTTTCCGTCCAAAACGGTAAAACTGCTGATATTAAAAGCTGGTGTCTTGATAACAACCACGAGTTTCAAGAAGAAAAAATTCAACAAGGAGTCAGAATTCAGAATTCAGAAGTCAGAATCAATCCTACCCTTGAATTAGACACCAAGGAGAACTAGATTGAAGACACTGTCTAGACTGTAGGGATTTAAACCCCCTTTAGTTATCCACCATTAGCACAGAGTTCATTCTGACTCCTGACTCCTGACTCCTGAATTCTTTTAATTAAGAATTGTAAAGCACTAACACCTAACAATTAACAACTTCCCCAACACCTCGCATTTTTCGGTACGATAATAAATCGCTTCCACATCAAACAGCTATGCTCAATCCCAATCTGGATGAAGTCCAGCTTCTAAAAGAAGAATACGAACGTTACTCTCGCCACCTAATTTTGCCAGAGGTAGGCTTGGAAGGACAAAAACGCCTAAAAGCTGCTAGTGTACTGTGTATCGGTACAGGTGGACTTGGCTCACCACTACTTTTGTATCTTGCGGCTGCGGGTATCGGACGTATCGGTATTGTCGATTTCGATATTGTCGATAGTTCTAATTTACAACGTCAAGTCATACACGGTACGTCTTGGGTAGGTAAACCCAAGATACAATCTGCAAAAACTCGTATTTTAGAGATTAATCCTTTTTGCCAGGTTGACCTTTATGAAACGCGAATTTCTTCAGAAAACGCCCTTGATATCATCAAACCATACGATGTCATAGTGGATGGTACTGATAACTTCCCTACACGGTATCTTGTCAATGATGCTTGTGTGTTGCTGAATAAGCCTAATGTTTATGGCTCAATTTTCCGTTTTGAAGGTCAAGCTACAGTATTTAACTACGAAGGTGGACCGAATTATCGTGATCTTTATCCAGAACCACCACCACCAGGAATGGTTCCTTCATGTGCTGAAGGTGGGGTACTCGGTGTTTTGTGCGGTATCATCGGCTCAATCCAAGCAACAGAAACTGTTAAAATTATTATTGGTCAGGGTAATACCCTCAGTGGCAGATTGCTGCTGTATAATGCCTTAGAAATGAAGTTCCGCGAATTGAAATTGCGTCCCAACCCGGTGCGCCCGGTAATTGAGAAGTTGATAGATTACGAACAATTCTGCGGTATCCCACAAGCGAAAGCACAGGAGGCGAAACAGCAGATGGAAATTCCAGAAATGACAGTACAGGAATTGAAGCAACTGCTCGAAAGCGGTGCAGAAGATTTTGTGCTGGTGGATGTGCGCAATCCTCATGAGTATGATATTGCTAAGATTCCTGGCTCAGTCTTAATACCTTTACCAGATATTGAAGAAGGAAAAGGCATTGCTAAGGTAAAAGAAGCACTTAACGGTCACCGCTTGATCGCTCATTGTAAGATGGGTGGGCGTTCCGCAAAAGCTCTCAGTATCCTTAAGCAAGCAGGAATTGAAGGTACGAATGTTAAGGGTGGAATTACTGCTTGGAGTAAAGAAGTAGATCCTTCCGTTCCACTGTATTGAAGCAAGTTTTATTGGTTCGTAGTTGCACTTTAGTGCACTCAAGTGCAACTACAAACCTTTCAATTACGAACTTTGAAACGCTTTACTGATTGTTTTAATTTCCAACTCCAAAATCTGTTGGTTGAGGAATTATCGGATTTGCCCCCATATCTAGAATATCGTTTTGGGTTTGTATTCCTCGGTTCCAAATATTGAACTGAGTTTCTCTGTTTATTTTCCTTTGCTTGTATTGAACAGCAAGATTACAAACTTGAAACTCTTGAGGAGTTAACCACCCTCTCGATTGATATACTCTGTTACAGTCATTAATTACGTTGTCATACTGGTCTGCTTTTGCTCCTTGAACACCCGTAGTCGCGGATAAAGTAGTTCCAACTAATAAAACGATGCAGCATCTTTTCACTAATTTAGACATATACAAATCCTCTGAAAATACACCCGACTATAGACTTTGAGAATTTTAGCTATGCTCAATACTCGAAAATATTACGAGTTCCTAAGTATCTCTACAAAGACTCAAAAGATAATTCCCGAAAAAATTATCTTAGTACCATTCAGTATTTTGGCTACAGTAGGTGCTACATCTGCGTTACTAGTTGGAGATTGATCTTGATACTTTTGCTTAAAATCAGGACCAATCGCTACCATTGTGTTGAAAGTGTCAGCACGACTAAAGCTACCGTGCATTCCTTGACCTTGTTGTAGAGGTGTATCTGCTACTTCTACACCACAGGCTGTTTTATGAGCACGGAGGGGAGGTGTGTGGAGTCGTCACTGATGATTCATCCCAGGGCGTAAAACATGGGATGAATAATTCTGGTGCTACCTAGAATGGAATATCATCCACATCTGGTTGTTCGGTTTTCGGTGCTGTATAAGTTGAGCGCTCGTAATTTCTGCTAGGAGGTGTACTGCTGATTGGTTCGTCTTCGTGAGTTGCGCTAACAGGAGTTTTTGCTGGGGTTGCGGCTGGGAATGGTGGCTCGTAACTAAAAGGAGGTTTTTGGGAAGATGTGACAGGGATAGATGGAGATTGAGATGGAGCGTTAGTCGTGGTAGTAACTACCCCTAGAGGATGAATACGTTGCACTGTTAATTCGGCGCGTTTCTCTTTAAAACCTTCTGGTCTATCTATGGTATTCATATTTAAGCGACCTTCTAGAAGGATGCGATCGCCTTGATGGTGGTTTTGGTGAATTTCCTTGGCAAGATTTCCCCACCCTACGACTCTCAACACAGAAGGAGGATCATCTGGTCGCATTCCTGGAAATTGCACCATCATTTCTGCCAGTTCCATACCCTCTGGTGTATGCCGAAGTTGGGGTTCTTGAATTATTTCCGCCATTAAAATGCAGTTATTCATTGAAATACTCCTTATTGAAATATGGGCAGCACTTTAAAGATTAAGGATAAATATTTAATATATGTATGTATGTTGATTTTTTTGGCACTTCTTAATACTTCCTAAAAAAATTACATGATACTCTTAATTAAACTATTGAGTCCTGTTTTACCACAAAAGTTCAACTCCTGGCGCAAACAGTAATCGTTAGCGAGCGCTCATCCTCCCATCTCTATAAAAAGCAAGATACTGATTACTCCTTACGATAGTACAATTTTACTATAAAAAATGACTTTTGACTTCCCCAAAGGGAGTTGACATCTCCGTGTTTTCAAAAGTGGGGATTTTCAATCAAGTAATTTCCTGTAAACCTAACTCGTCTTATGAATGTCATCATTGTTGGTGCTGGACCAGCTGGTCTATTTTTAGCACATCGATTGCTAGCCCATAGCCCCAGCTATACGGTACAAATATATGACTCTAACAAAAATCCTACTGATCCAGAAATATCACAATATCCACCTCGCATCATTAGACTAGAAAAGCGAAACACTGAGTTTGGTCTAGTTTTTGGTGCCTGCCTACCGCGAAAAGATGGTAGTTTTAGTGCGCTGATTTTCTGGGAACCAATAGGCAGCAAGGATAAAATCAATCCATATGGAATTGCAACACCAGAAGAATTACAGCAGTTATTGCACCAGATGTCTCGAAAAAACTTGCCGCCACTCAGGTTAGATCGAGATCAAGCTATGACATTTTTAGCCGCCCAGCCAGGGAATGAATACTGGAGTGAATGCCGATGCTATCATGACTTAGAAGGTCAGGCAGTAATTATTGGTGATGCTGCACACGGAATGTATAGCCTTTTGGGACAAGGTTGTAGCGCTGCGATCGCGGATGCAGTTGCTCTTAACTCATTGCTTGAGCAGCATGGCGATCAATTGTCTATCGTCTTACCGAAATTTTCTCAGCAGCAAGTCAAAGAGGGTCATGCTGCTTCTGACCTTAGCCTGATTGCACTAACATTTTATCATCGATGGTTCGGTTTTCTCTACCGAGTCATCACTTTGTTATGGGTAGTAGTGCTAAGACAGCCAAGTATCTTTCAACGGGTTAATCAAGTGGATGTCAACTACGTGCAAGTACTACGAGAAAATAGATTGTGGATATGGCTTGCTAACAAGCTGCGTCCAATTAGCTCATAGTACCTTGCATTCGTATGACGGATACAGTTATAACTTCTAATTTGTATCAAAATATTCGGATGAACCCAATATTTGCGGGCGTAGTTAAATGGCGCAGGTTGTATTAGAAAACGTTTATAAAAGTTTTCCTTCGAGGAAAGGAGAAGATATTGACGCTACCGATCGTGCAGAAGGAGTCAATGTCTTGCGGCGGATTAACCTGACGGTGGCTGATGGTGAATTTATCGTGCTGGTGGGACCTTCTGGTTGTGGGAAAAGCACTCTCCTACGATTAATTGCTGGGTTGGAGACGATGACGGGAGGAAATATCTGGGTAGGCGATCGCTTGGTTAATGATTTACCTCCCAAAGAACGAAATATCGCGATGGTGTTTCAAAATTACGCCCTTTACCCGCACATGAGTGTGTATAACAACATAGCTTTTGGACTGCGCCGTCGGTTAAAAGGAGAAGAAGGGGGACAAGGAAAACAGTTGGCGGTTTGGGCGGAAAATTTACTAGTAGGGATGACAAGGGTATTGCCTAAAGGACTGCATTATCTTTCTAATAGAGAACGAGCAGTAGATGAGCGAGTGCGTTATGTTGCTCATCTATTACAGATGGAGGGTTTGTTAAATCGCCTACCTAAGCAGTTATCAGGTGGACAAAGACAGCGAGTAGCACTAGGAAGAGCGATCGCACGTAATCCCGAAGTGTTTTTAATGGATGAACCGCTTTCTAACTTAGATGCTAAACTTCGCGCCGAAACCCGTGCCCAAATAGTAAAATTACAGCGACAACTCGGTACAACAACAATTTACGTCACTCACGACCAAACTGAAGCGATGACGATGGGCGATCGCATTGCTATTCTTTCTGAAGGTCAACTACAACAAATAGCTTCCCCCTTAGAACTGTACAATCATCCTGCTAACCGCTTTGTAGCTCAATTTATTGGCTCACCACCAATGAATTTTATTCCTGTAGAGTTTCATGCTCCACTAGTAATTAAGAGTGGCGATTTTCGTCTTACTTTACCACAAGTTTGGGGAGATGCTTTGCAAAAATACGATGGGCGAACTCTGATTTTAGGTATTCGCCCAGAACACTTAATTTTAAGTATGCCTGCGACCAAAAATTGGAACGTGGAAGTAGAATTAGTTGAGAATCTTGGTAACGACACCTATTTATCTACAAAACTTGTTCAACCTAGTTTCCCTTCAAACACCACCAGCAGCACTGAAGTAAAAGTCCGAGTTCCACCGGATCGCCTAGTGCGTGTAGGTGAGCAATTATGGTTATCCTTAATGCTAGAAAAAGTTATCTTTTTTGACCCTGATACAGAGTCAGCAATATTTCCTTAAGAAGGGAGCAACCCCTGCGGGGAAGTCAAAAGTCACTCATTCAAAAGTCAAAAGTTAGGGAGTAAGGTAGGGTGCGTTAGGACGAAGTCCGTAACGCACCGCTGCTAAGGGTTTAGCGTTCTATTAAACTTCCACGACAAGTTCTTCTTGTTCTCTTTCAACAAACGCTTGAACGCGGGCGCGATAATCTCTTAGAGATTCATCTGTCCAATCGCGGTCATTACTGTTAGCGTATAAATGAACTAGAGGTTCGCTTGCATCTGGTAGAACTAACACCCAACTATCATCGTAGGGCTGACAAATTTTCACACCATCAATTAATGACAAGTTCTGTGCTGGGTGAGTTTCTACAAGGTGACGCATAAGCGCTCCCTTAACTGTCCAAGGACAACGTATTGTATGGCTCTTGTGACTCACACGGGGTAGTTCAGCGCGAACAGAAGCGAGCGATCGCTCCTGTATTGTTAGCATCTCGATCAGCTTAGCATTACAGAACATAGCATCAAATCCTGGATGCAAGGCAGGGAAAATAAAGCCTGTATCTCCACTACCACCCAACACAACATTGTGATTTTTCTGACAAGCTTCCATCAACGCTGTGGGATTTGCCTTGGTGCGAATCACCTTACCATCGTGACGACGAGCAATTTGTTCTACAGCACTAGACGCATGAACAGGTACAACGACTGTTCCGCGAGGTTGAGCAGTTAACACCATCTCTACCATTAATGCTGTTAAAGTTTCCCCACGAATGGGAATACCTGATTCATCGACCAAAATCGACTGCTCACCGTTAGCTGACACTTGGACACCAAAGTTAGCCTTTAGCGCTTCCACAACATGACCAAGCTGAGTAAGAAGTGCTTCCCGTTCTGCTGCTGATATAGCTGCTTTATTTAAACTGGCATTTAGCACAACTGCATCAGCACCAAACTTATCTAACATTTGGGGTAATACAGCACCTGAGACAGCGTAAACATAGTCAATTACGACTTTTGCTCGGCTGTTACGAAGTGTTTGAATATGTAACAACTTCTCGAAAGCTGTGCAGTATCGCTCAAGGACTTGACTGGGGTAAGCAACATCACCTATCTCGTGAATTTGCGCCCGTCGCATATCTTCCTTAAAGTAAGCCCCTTCAATTTTCTTTTCTAGAGCTTTGGAGATATTAATGCCTTTAGCATCCATAAACTCGATCAGAATGTAGTCGGGGCGATCAGGATGCACACGTACATGGATACCCCCAGCTACTCCCATTATTGGTATAACTGTGCGAGCCACAGGAATAGCTGTAGCGTCGAGGTTTTGAATGTCAATACCTACAGACAAAAGACCTGCTATTAATGACCGCGTAACCATACGAGAGACATTGCGTTGGTCGCGCGAAACTGTGACCCGACAACCAGGTTTTAAAGTAGAACCGTATGCAGATCCTAACTTAACAGCAAATTCTGGAGTAATATCGATATTCGCTAATCCTTGAACCCCGCGTTGTCCAAACAAATTGCGTTGAGCGGTGTTACCCCAGATCAAGTTAATATTTAGAATTGCCCCAGATTCAATCCTTTTACTTGGCCAAACCCTTACATTGGGGCTAATTTGAGCTTCTTCTCCCACAGTCGAAAGCGAACCTACGACAGAAGCTTCTAATACTTGAGCACGACGATCGACACGTGTACCACGAGCAATGACACAAGCCGAAAGATGTGCTTCTTCGCCAATTATCGCTCCATTCCAAACAATTGGACGTTTAAGATTAGCATAAGCCCCAATGGTAACATTATCACCAATTACGGTGCCTGCCTCAATTTGTACTTTTGGGCCAATACGGCAATTGTCTCCAATAATTGCTGGAGCTTCAATTTGGGCTGAAGGGTCGATATGAGTGTTTTGACCTACCCACAATCCTGGTGAATGCTCTGTGTAGGCAAAGTCAAGTTTAACTTTGTTGTATAAACCATCGTACTGAGCCTGACGGTAAGCGTCTAAATGACCAACATCACACCAATAACCTTGGGCGATGTAACCGTACATTGGCTCATCTTTTGATAACAGCAAGGGGAATAAATCTTTGGAAAAGTCCGTCTCAGTGTTTGCTGGCAGGTATTCTAAAACTTCTGGTTCTAAAATGTATGTGCCGGTGTTCACCGTATCGGAAAAAATTTCACTAGTGGAAGGTTTTTCCAAAAATCTGCGAATTCGGTTTTCCTCGTCCGTGATAACCACACCAAATTCAACTGGATTGGGCACACGTGTCAAAATCAATGTGGCTTTTGATTTGTTTTGTTTATGAAATTCAATTGCCGCTTGTAGATCAAAATCTGTTATACTATCGCCGCTAATTACTAAAAAGGTTTCATCAAGAAGTTCGGCAATGTTTTTCACACAGCCTGCTGTACCTAAAGGCTGATCTTCTTCTACAGCATAGGTTATTTGTACACCAAAATCACTTCCATCTTGGAAGTAGTCTCGCAAGACATCAGGTAAATAATGCAGTGTGGCAACCACTTCTGTAATTTGATGCCGTTTGAGGAGATTGATGATATGTTCAGCAATTGGTCGATTGAGAATGGGTACCATCGGTTTGGGCAAGTCGGACGTAAGCGGACGAAGCCGCGTTCCTGATCCTCCTGCCATTAGTACTGCACGCATAAATACTCCTTAGCTATTTGTACGCCTTCACTGCGTCAAGTTGAATAAAACAAGGTTTTGTTTTTCTTCTTTTAGTCTCCCAAAAACATTGCATTTCAGGAACTTCCACAAGATGCATACCGTCTCCCATAAGGATATCTACTCGTCACACTAGCTTGTTTGTCGATCGAAGATCAAGAAGGAGCAATGAGGGGTTAGACCCCCTATTCCATTATTGACGAAAGAGTTACCATGAGTAAAACTACTCAAGAGCTTGTATTATAAACACAGAACTTTTTTGCTCTTGTTTCCCAGGCTATTCTCAATACAATCGATCATCCGTAACTGGTATCGTCAAATATGTTTATTTTTAAAGACTTTAAAAGAATATAGTATAATCTATATCTACGCTCAAATTAGTGAGGTTTGAGGAAATTGCTCCCGGCTCTACAAGCCAAACAAGATGTAAATTGGGATTTACAAAGCGGAATATTCGTAGAATCTTCTTGCTATAACTAGGAAGAAAGTTTAGGAGTTAATGGCAATGAATGAATTATTCGTTATTATATTAATAGTTGCTTATGGTGGTGGGATTTGGAAATTTTGGAAAGGGTTCTACCGAACTAATTTTCAGCAATCTTTTTCTAATCGCCTCAAATTAGCATTATTATGGCCAGCTTTATTTATTACTAATAAATCCTATCGTCAAAACTTTAGAAAGGCGCTTAAGGGTTAAATACTGTTGCATAATTTCCTAAGATTTCCTAGAATATACTTCGGTTTATTCTAGGAAAATATGGATAGATACGTTTCGGTAGGTGAAGCAGCACAAATCAAAGGCGTTAGCATTGACACTTTACGAATATGGGATGACCAAGGGATTTTAGTGGCTGAGCGCACCAAAGGCGGTCATCGTCGTTACAAGTTGTCAGACTTAATAGATTTATTGGTGATTTAAAAATTGCTCTGCATTCCAAGAATTCCAATCAACGAGAGGCAATTCTTCGTGATGCAGCCACTTTTGTTGCATTGAAAGCTAAGCAATACAATTTTCCTATAGCTTCCGAAAAATTAGACTTTTCTAACAAGAAAACACAGCTACGAGAAAAAGGTAACAAATATGCAAGAATGCTATCCTCTTTCGCTTACAGTCAGTGGAATGATGCATTAGACAATGCTCTCCTTAAACACGGCATTTATCATAAAAAAGTTAATCCTGCTTATAGCAGCTTGATTGGCTTAACAAAGTTCATGTCAATGTATGGCATGAACTCTTCTACTGCTGCGGCGTTCGTCATAGCGCGTCGTGGTCGCAGATTTTCAGAAAGATTACCAAATCAACATCATTTACTTCCTTCCAAGTCCGCCTACGCCGAGGACAATAAGGCGAAGCACGTTTGGTCGCATTGGAGTAAAGTGCAAGGCAGTGCCAAAGGTACTCCGAGGCATCAATATTTTACTGCCCGTCTTAACAGGACGCGAAAGGTTACGCTTAATGGTCAACTTGTTCATTCTATGAGCCAGTATGGACTATTAGACAATCCAGTGCAACTGGAGCTTTTCGATGTTGGTGCGATTCCAACGGGAAATGATGCGGTATCCGTTGCCGCGTCTAGGTCTACACGAAAGCCGACTAAACGTAGTATATCTACTCATACTCAGCTTTTCCCAGATTTAAATTAACGGTTAAGAGATTCGAGTCGTGAGTCTCTGGTAGTTAGTCTGTAGTTGCAGTATTTATAACTTGCTTAATGCAACTACAAAGAAGATATGAACCACCCCACCGCATGGCGGATGGGGTTTCTAATTTACAGAGCGGGTTCAGTCGCTCCTAATAGTCGTGTATCAAGACGCTTCTTGAACCGTACCTTTACTTTTGTTGCCTACCCAAATATT
>NZ_JAAKGC010000336.1 GCF_017591665.1 Aetokthonos hydrillicola CCALA 1050
GCGCATTTCTTCTGCTGACTTCGTAGATATTAATCTTAAAAGACGACGCATTTGTTCGCCTATTGAATAGTTTTGTTGTCCTAAAATAATACTCATCTTTGAGTATCAGCTTTCTGGTAATATTGTTTTGCCAGCTGTTCATAAGCTTCTTGTTCTGCTGCTATATCCTCATCTATTTGTTCTCGATTGGCGTGATAATGAGTTAATGCAGCATAAACTTGTGTTATCGTCAAGTGATTCAATTTCCTGGCAATTTCCTCGGCACTGTAGCCTTGATTATATAAGCCAGCAACTCTACGAACAGATGTTCCTGTCCCAGCAATGATAGGACGTCCTCCATGAAGTTGGGGGTTAGTAGTGATTAATGTACTAATGTCAGTGAAGGTTGCCAATATCAACTCCTTTGGAAAGATTTTACTGTTATTCGATACATAGTGATTAGTTTCATTCTAAGCTTCAAGATAGCCGCCTCGACGTTCTGCAAGTTCCTGTTCGATTTCTTCTGAGTTCAGCAATCGCATTCCAGAGGCTATTGCTCGGTTACGAATTTCCCACAGTTGTTTGGCTAAAGGGGTTTGTGGAGTGTATTCGGATTCTGGCTCTACGCCCTCAGGCTGAGATTGTAGCTCTTCAACGAACTCTAAAACCTGCTGCTGTTTTTGAGGTGTGAGTTTTCGCCAACGTTCAAGAATCTGTTCTTCCGTTACCATTTCGTAGCTATACTAAGGTGTAATGTTATTATTCTCTCTTCTATTTTAGAAAGTCGAGTAGAGTCTAAGTCTGAAGTTGCTGCATCAAACCCGCTGTGTCAGAAACAGACCAATGCTCAGCAATTTTACCATCTTGAAAACGATCAATCCGAATCGCGGACATTGAAACCGTCTTACCTGTTGGCGGAATGCCGAAGAATGTTCCGCTATGCTTGGCTGTTAATGTTATGTAACTAACAACTCTATCTCCCTCAGCGATTTGCTGAATAATCTCAATCTGGGTATTAGAGAATGCGGAGAAATCAGCCATGAACGACTCATGATAAAGCACTAGTGCATCAATACCACGATTATCTGCCCCTGGCATCGCATAGTTAATACAATCCTCTGTCCAGAAGTCTTTCAACGCAGCCAAGTTTTGAGCTTTCCAAACTATGTCGATAAAGTTCCGTATTATGTGCTTGTTTTTCTCAGTATCGGTCATCAGCTTGTGTTGCTTAAGTATTGTTTCTCAGTATATCGATGTTTTGTAGACGGGGGGAAACGGCTTCAGTGTTGCCTATCTCAAGCATGAAATCAGCTAGAATCAGAAAATATAAAAATTTTAGGTAGAGTAAATAGTTATGTCTGTGCAGTACTCAATCGAACAGATTTCTATCAACTTGAACAAAATTATTCAAGAAGTTGAACAAGGTACACAAATCGAAATCACCTAGCAGGTTAAACAAATCGCTGTCATTATTTCAATGGAAGAATATGAAAAATTACTGAAGAAAACACCCAACTTTGGTGAATCCATAGAACGATTCCGTGAGGAATATAATGTAGAAGCAGCAGAAATAAACCCCGATGAAATTTTTGCTACGGTGCGGGATAAATCACCAGGACGGGAGGTATTTCTTAAATAGAAAACTGGTTTGTCATGTGAACCGAGAAACGAACTCCCTTCAATGAATTCATCTAAAAGTATTAGTATTCTTCCCTGGAAATTCACCTAATTCTTGCCGTAAGCGATACAGAATTGTATTCGGTTCTACTTCAGAGAGAATCTCTTGAATGACTGTACTAACTCCCAACTGTCCCCAAGAGCAGCCTTTTTCGAGATAAACTTGTGCTGCTTTACCTACAGCGTAGACTCCGTAACCAG
>NZ_JAAKGC010000337.1 GCF_017591665.1 Aetokthonos hydrillicola CCALA 1050
TACTTGACCTAGAGGAGAAAGAAGTTCTTGGAAATAATCTTTGGCAAAATTGTCATGGGGCGTTCTTGTCATATCGTTGATAGTGGATTTTAGCAGAGAGTAAAATTAAATTCATGAGAAATATTGATGATGCCACCTGATAAAAGCTCTAATTCACTGATTAAATTAGTTAATTACTAACTCTAATTATAAAGGAAAATCCTGTCATTAATTACCTAATTAATCAGGATTAATTAATATGAATTTCTCCGATACTTGTTAAGTATTAAAATTACTGCTTTTGTTCAGCTTGCTGAGGAAGGTGCACATGGTTCATCCACTGCTTAATCGCTTCCAATTCCTCATACCCTTGAGCAGTCATAGCGGGTATATGCTTGACAAAGCTATTAGCAGCGTGGTTATGTTGAACACCTTGCTTGATTGCCCACTGAACACCCATCCACTGCACCAATTCACTCAGTTGTGTATTGTCAAGTTCTGCGGGAGAGTTAACCAACTTTTCAGTTTTCAACCACTCCAGCACTGTTTTGCTCTCAATCCCAAACAGTTGGCGAATCGCTCTTATCTTGATGTTGTGAGGGTGTTCTCCCGCAGTCGCTACAACTTTGGGAGCCAAAGCACCGCGCTGCTCTCCATTGCTGTTAACTTTGTACTGTAGATTACCTTGTTTTTTAAGTGTAGTCAGTGTCAAATTTGCATCATCATCCTCGTCAGCTGTCACACAAAGAATGGCGCATAGCGCATAGCGGCGGGCATAAGTTAGGGCAGCACCAAACTTCTGTGAATCACCGATTTCTGGGAGAGGGTAAATGCTGGTAATGCACTCACCTGATTCGTGGTAAAGGTGAGTCTGAAGAACAGTTTTGTTACTATCTAGAGCAGTCGTTTGAACAACTGCTAGTCCGTGCTTACCAAGGGCAGGGGTAACAGCATCTAATACAGCGTCTAAGGTGGCGTATTTGTGCTTGAAGTGAGGGTTAACTCGGTCTTTTTGAATGTTAGAAAATTCTGATTTGGCTTTAATCAAAGCCTTGATGAGTTCTTGCATTGCCTGTATTGTCCAACGTGAAAGAAGATTTTTAGGGTGGGCGAATCCCACCCCAGGAGCTTTATGCAGCTACCAAATCCGTGCCAGAATGCGGTTCATACTCTTTCAGTCGTTGCCAATCAAGCGTGCTTAACTCATCAAATGGCTTGTCCAAAAGTTCTTCAGATGTACTGGTTCTTAACTTAGGCAGCGTTCCTTGCTTGTAGTGCCAGCGTATGTAATCAGCACACTTTGCCCAAGTGTCAGCGCGGTGAACTTCCACTTCTCCCACCATGACCACCCAAGGCTGAGTCACGAAGTCTTCGCAGTCATGAGTAATGGTGGCAATCACTTGAAGAGCTACTTGTGCTTCATAGGTGTAGAAGCCGTCTAGATCTATGAATTGGATTTCTGGCTCAGGGGCTATTTCTTGGGCTTGCGCTTCGATGTGTGCAGAAAGTTCTGCTTGTGCTGTGGTTTGTTCGTCAATAATGTTGACAATGGGTGAGCAAGCAGAAGATTTGGTGTTGAAGTCGGCTTCTGTGTGGTGGTACATTTGGTAATAATCCTTGTAATTAAAGGTTTAAACAAAAGGCGTCATCACTTCTTGGCGGGAGGCAGGCGTCTTTTGGTTTTGTTACAACAATGGTATAACATGTTATAACTAGTGTCAACAGTGTTGCACCAAATTCACAAAAGTTATGTTAAATCGGCTGCTGCTAGTCTACCCAAAGCTTTTATGTAGCCTATTACAACGCCATTAGCTTTATCTAAACTATCTTTTGCTTTTTTAGGATAGTTTTCACATGACTGTTCTTGTTCTTTTCGT
>NZ_JAAKGC010000338.1 GCF_017591665.1 Aetokthonos hydrillicola CCALA 1050
CCTAGTAATTTACTAGGGCTTTGATTACTAGGGGAGATATTTTTACTAGGGCTATTTTCGATATCCCCTAGTACTTCATCATTACTAGGGTTTATCTGGTTGTCCCCTAGTAATTCTGTTAGCTCTTGTTGAGATTGAAAGATATCTTGGGAAATATTAAAAAGACCTTGTTTTCCCTTAACTGCAAACGGTTCTCTGATGGGTTGGATATTTTCTAACTTCCAGGCATAACGCCCTGGTTGCCAATCCCCGCACAGAATTTCAGTTTTTGATTGTTGTTCAATAAAACATGGTGTCATTTCGATGCAGTCTACTAAGTCGCAGATGGCGATCGCACACCCACGCGGAAAATTAGTTTCGTCCCAGGCTGGTAATTTAACCTCGTTACAAATCTTTAAGTACTGCTGGTATTGTTCTTTTGTCAGCTTTGCAGCAGAACAAATCAGCAGTTTGCCCCTGTAGCTTGTTTTCCAACTGCGAGTTTCATAGTGCTTCAGTCCCAAGGGAATCAGGGAAGCCCAAGGCTGCCAAAGACTAATTGCTTTTAGAGATGATGGAGTTGAGGTAAAGGACGCTCTTGAGGGCGATTTGAGCAAGCCGATTGTCGAGACAGTTTCCAAGTGCTGCCCTTCTTCCGCGAGTAGTTCCGTTGCCGCTCGGCACTCCTGGGGCGATGTCCACAGAAGCGGCAGTCCGAACTGTAGTTCTAGCCAATCGGGATTGTAAACTTCGTTTTTGTGCAATATCCCTAGATTCTTTGCTTTCGCCTCGGATTTGGTTGTACCAGGGGGTCGCCCGTTCCCACTCCAACTTAAGGCTCCTGGACGTGGCAACAAGCAAGAGCCTTTCTCCTGACCAGAGAGTACCGTATTGGGCTGTTCCAACAACAATCCATTCCGCATCGTACCCACTGCCATGAAGCTCCCGGAGGATCTGCCGAAAATATGTGCCGGGTTCGTCTCTAGGAATAATGGGAGCTGATAACAGTCCAGGCACGTTTTCGAGAACGAAGAATTTAGGTTGGCTTGTTCTAACGTGTCGCAAGATCTGAGGGATACAGTCTCGCTCGTCGGCACTTCCCAAACGTTTCCCTTCAACTGTAAACGGTTGGCAGGGAGGTGATGAGGAGATAAGGTCGGCGGCTCCAGGCTTAAGCCACAGTTCGCGCACGTTGGGGTAGATGGTGACACCGGGGAAGCGATCGCGCAGTCGGTCACAGCAGAAAGAGTCAATTTCGCAGAGTCCACACAGTTGGATTCCTCCTGTGATAATTCCTGCAAGAGGGAAACCTGCTCCCACTCCGCTACATAAATCAATTTGAGAAAGCATAGGTCAACCTTTACAGTGTGCGGTTTATAAGCTTTATTAGCTGGCTCATCAAGCAACACAGATGCTTTGTTGTCCGTCAGAGCTTTAATTTCTCCAGTGGCATTAGCTAAGTATTGCCGACGAACGCTAAAGTTTTTTGCTTGAATCTGGATGCGATCGCCTACTTTGAGGACAGGACAATCTTCGGTGGAGCCATAGCTGCCACCAAGACTTTCTACCAAAGTGCTAACACTCATCTCCCTTACTCCAGGTTCAAGATGATTCCATAGGACTTGTCAAACAGCACTGATGCTGTACCCGTCTCACCGTGCCGTGCCTTAGCCAAGATCAGTTCTAAAATTCCCTGGTCAACTGTATCTGGGCAATAGTACTCATCCCGGTAAGCCAAAATGATATTATCTGCGACCATTTCTAAGATTCCTGACTGGCTCAGGTCACTCATTGCTGGGCGTTTGTTTTGCCTACCCTCCACTGCCCTAGAGATTTGAGACAGTGCCAGCACTGGAACATTCAGTTCCCCTGCCA
>NZ_JAAKGC010000079.1 GCF_017591665.1 Aetokthonos hydrillicola CCALA 1050
CAAGATGAGTACTCTCATGGATTAATCCAGTAAGGTCACAGGTAGATTACCTGTTTATAGGCAGTAGGTGGAAGTGCAGTGATGTCCGCAGCCGAGCTGTCCTAATAGACCGAGGGCTTGACCTCTATTAATTGGTGTTAGACAATTTGCTATGCAACCTTCAGGGTTCCTGAAAATTCTAAAGTGCGCTCTTACTATAGTCGAATTGAAGACTCTCTAAAGCCTAAGTGGCGACGTTGTTGAAAGAATATCTGCTGCAATCCTATAGTATAAGGTAGCAATAAGGCTTGGTGTTGTGAGTAGACTCGACGGATAATTTCATCACATAAAAATTGACACCATTTTTGAGTCAGTTCCCATTTGATTTCCACACCCTCTACAACCATTACAGACAAAGGAAGGAGTTCTTGCTCTATAGGGGATAAACTACGCTCTAATACACATAGCCATAAGTAGGCTTGAAACATACTTAGGTCACGAATACAAGAATGCGCTATGCCAGGATGGTTCAAAGCTCCCCTTCGGCTATGGTGATGAGGAAGCAATTCAGCAAGTTGCTGGTAAACGGCTCGGGCAATCTCATCAGCAGCAGGTAGCAAGTGCTCTACAATTATTAAGCTTGGCGAATCTAACTGATATTGAGCTGCAGCATAACAAACACGTTGCCATGGGCTAGAGACTTGCTCTTCAACAAACTTCAAATAAGGACTAAGCAGTACTTTTTCAAAACAGGTCAGCTTGTTAAGAATTAAGCTGTTGGTAAAGTTCAATTGTGAAGTCATAAAGCCAAGAGCACGCCAGTCCTTCGAGACTTGGTGTTGCTCTTGAAATATTATTAATGTTGGTTCCAGCCCGTATAGTAGCTCGTTAATCTGTGAAGTGCTTAATCCACAAACAGAATGACTATCAAGTTGTGCTGTTGTCAAAGCTTTCTCACTAAGCGCATGTTGTTGGTAAATTTCCAATAGCTTAGTATAAACTCGTAAAGCAAACTGAGTTATACGTCTCGCCTCATTTAAATCTAAAATATTTCTTATATAGTTATATAAAGTTTTAGTTTGTATCCATGCCATCTGACAGTTAATATCCAACACACGATCCTTCAATTTATTAACAGTTAAAGTTCGACCGCTGGATGAGTTAGCTTGCAATAATAAAGTCTGATTGGATACAGAAGAAAGATCAAGTACGTAACGTTGTGCCCAAAGCTTGAATAACGATTCAACAGATTGAGTCTGAATAGTTTGAGACGTTTTTATCATGAAATTTTTCAACAAAACGGCTGGTTAACTTGAGCCACAAACCTGGCGACACTTTGAACCCAGACCTTTGAGAATATTACCAAGCTCTTACGCATAGCCTAAACTCAAATAGTTCGCAATACCAAATTAGCTTTACAAGTACTACTTACGAGCTTCGAAGATTAAGTAGAAGCGACCCCAGTTTCGTGCATGGCAGAGAAAAATTTTCTATTGGGACTGCCTTCCGGAATTAGAAGTTTATCAATACTCCTGATAACGTTCTATAGCAGTCCTAAATGATACATGAGAACGAATAAAGCCTGTAATGCTTGCAAAATAAGGATTGCTGTCTCCGTATTTTCTCATGACTGATACCGGATTGCTATATTTATGTATTAAATACTTTGTATAAAATAATTTACTTCGGATACTAAAAATATTTAGTCTACCTAGAGATATAATATTAGTTAAATTTAGAAGTATTTTAGAATACAAAATATTTTTACAATAACGAAACTAAAGAAGACAAGTTTTGTGCCATAGATCGACTTTCCCTTGATAGAGTACAGTTTTGTGATAGTTAACAGTTGCTGTTGTATAATGCTATATGCTCTCTATCAAGATCTTTGCGTGCATCTGCAAGAAATTTAGGTGATTGTAACTGAAAATTTGTTGGCAACATAACCCAGTTTGGTGCAATCTTTGCTTTAGCAGGTTGTTTTTATTTTTTTAGTAAAGTTGCTGGTGTTTAAAATTTTTTGCAAAAAATCTCGAAATTAAGCTATTAATTGATTATAACTATCTTTTTTTGGGCTTTTCACTGATACTGTTTTTTATGAAGATGCTCCAAACTATGAGCCTAAAAATCTAGGCTCTGTTGGAATAGACCCACTTATAGGGAAATATAGTGCAGCTTCATACACGATTGGTATAACAATTTTATCCGAATAGTAAAGACATTAAATACGTAATATCTGTTAACGAATAAGGGAAGAATCTTGCATGAAAATTCTCTTAATAGAAGATGATTTAGAGTTCATAGCAGTGCTACAACAAGCACTTATGAGTCATAACTATCGAATTGAGATAGCTTCAGATGGTCAAACTGGACTGGAATTGGCAACCGCATTTAACTATGATCTGATATTGCTGGATATAATCCTTCCTAAAATCGATGGTATTAGCATAACTAAGCAATTGCGTAGTTTGAGTTATCAAATGCCGATTCTTATAATGACTGGTCAAGGAAGTCCTAATGTTCACGTCGCGGCTTTAAATGGAGGAGCCGATGATTACATTATGAAGCCGTTTACTTTACCAGAGCTAATCGCTCGAATTCAAGCATTACTGAGACGTAGCCGAGTAATTCTACCTGCGGTTCTGGTTTGGGAAAACTTACAACTTGATACTACCAATAGAGTCGTTATCTATAGAGGAAAGTATCTGCACCTGACTCCCAAAGAGTATGATTTACTGGAGCTTTTTCTGCGAAATCCACGCAAAATATTTACTCGAAGTGAGTTGCTTAACAGGATTTGGTTTTGTGCTGAAGCTCCTGGAGAAGAAGCTGTCACAGCTCATATCAAGGGGCTGCGGAAGAAGTTAAAAACGGCGGGAATGACCGCAAATTTGATTGAGACAATTTACGGATTAGGCTATCGACTTAAGGAATCTGGGCAAAAGCTCACCAAACCACATCCACCGCTACATATCCTTAAAAGCGATATAGTAAGCACTTAGACAGGATTAATGATACACTTATTTTCCTGTTCCCTGTTTTAATAACTATTCATCCTTTAATCGCCCGTTTCCGATTCACTTTACAACAAGGTCACTGGTAGCCCAGCAATAACAGAAGCAATCGCAGTCCAAAGACAAAAGCGCTCAATATCTAATTCGTCTAGTGCTAGGCTCATTTGATTAATTGTTCCTAGCAGGGACGCTAGTAGAAGTATGAACAATGCAGGGTATTGCAGACTAATGCTCATTTTTTTAATCACTATCTAAGTAATGTAGTAATAGCTCACACAAAAATTTTTAAGTCATTAATAAACTAGAAAATTTGTGCTAACTTATATTGTCTTTTAAGAAAATTTATTTCTGTTACCAAATATATACATCTATCTAAAAGACAGGTTAAGGTTAATCTTAGGAAGTAAGCGTTAGTTCTAAACTATTAATTTTATAATTTTTCTGAACGAACTTTGTGTTTTTGGCTACCAATAGAGAAAACCTCCTCTAACCCAAAGGTATAAAGGAGGAAACAGCTAAAAGCTCCGAGGAAATTTAAAACTTTAACCAAATTTACCGGCAGTTGCACCTATGAGGAATGCTGCATAGGTAAGGATGTAACCAACAGTGAAGTGAGTTAGACCAACCAACCAACCTTGGACAATGGACAAAGCAACAGGTTTATCCTTCCAGCGCACAAGGTTTGCTAAGGGAGTACGCTCGTGTGCCCAAACGAGAGTTTCAATCAATTCCTGCCAGTATCCACGCCAACTGATCAGGAACATGAAACCAGTTGCCCAAACTAGGTGTCCAAAAAGGAACATCCAAGCCCAGACAGACAAATTACTCGTGCCGTAGGGGTTGTAACCGTTAATAACTTGAGCAGAGTTAGCCCAGAGGTAATCGCGAAACCAACCCATAAGGTACGTCGAAGACTCATTGAACTGAGATATATTACCTTGCCAAACACCTAGATGCTTCCAGTGCCAGTAGAAAGTAACCCACCCAAGCAGATTGAGCATCCAGAAGAAGGCGAGGTAGAAAGTTTGTTCCCAAGAAGAAGTTTGGCAGGTACCACCGCGACCTGGACCGTCACAAGGGAAGGTGAAACCAAAATCCTTCTTATCAGGCATCAACTTAGTTCCACGAGCATCCAATGCACCTTTAACACAAATCAATACGGTTGTGTGCAAACCAAGAGCGATCGCATGGTGTACCAGAAAATCACCAGGTCCAATCGTCAAGAACAGTGAATTCCTTGAGTCATTGATCGCACTCAGCCAGTTTGGTAACCAGACGTTAGCATTATTCGGCCAAGCGGTATAAGCAATACTATCTGGATTCGATAACAGAACATTTAAGCCGTACAATGCTTTACCATGCGCTGCTTGGATGAACTGGGCAAAGACTGGCTCAACCAAAATTTGTTTTTCTGGTGTGCCGAAAGCGACGACCACATCGTTATGAACGTATAAGCCTAGAGTGTGGAAGCCCAAGAATAGGGATACCCAGCTTAGGTGAGAGATAATCGCTTCTTTATGCTTGAGCACACGGTCTAGGACGTTCCCCTTGTTTTGCTCAGGGTCGTAGTCACGTACCCAAAAAATACCAGCATGGGCAAAAGCACCAATCATCAAGAACCCAGCAATGTATTGGTGGTGTGTGTACAGACATGCCTGAGTTGTGAAGTCCTTTGCAATAAAGGCATAAGGCGGCAATGAGTACATATGCTGCGCCACTAATGAGAGTGCTGTACCCAACGCTGCCAAGTGTATCGACAACTGGAAGTGCAGCGAGTTGTTGTAGGTGTCGTACAGCCCTTGATGTGGGAGGTTGAACTGACCTTCAGTGTTGATACCAAAGAAGTTTCTGGCATTAAGCATCTCTTTGATGCTGTGACCAAGACCAAAGTTCGTCCGATACTGGTGACCAGCAATGATGAAGATCACTGCAATTGCCAAGTGGTGGTGTGCCATATCCGTCAGCCATAAAGACTCGGTCTGAGGATGAAAGCCACCTAAGAACGTTAGAATTGCGGTTCCTGCACCTTGTGATGTACCAAATATCTGGTTAGGAGTATCGGGGTTAGCAGCATAAGCTCCCCAATTTCCTGAGAAGAAGGGCGCTAAACCCTCTGGGTGGGGTGGGGTGAAGAGGAAGTTCTCCCAACCCACATGCTGTCCACGTGATTCTGGAATTGCAACGTGGATCAAGTGACCAGCCCATGCCAAAGAACTCACGCCAAACAAACCTGCTAAATGGTGGTTCAGCCGAGGTTCAGCACTCTTGAACCAAGAGAGACTAGGACTGTACTTAGGTTGCAAATGCAGCCACCCTGCGAACAAGAAGAATGCCGCTAGCAAGAGCAGGAATACTGCACCTTGATACAAGTCGCCGTTGTGTCGCATCCCAATGGTGTACCACCAGTGATAAACACCAGAGTAAGCAATGTTAACTGGATAGTTAGCACCAGCCTGGCTAAAAGACTCTATTGCTGGTTCACCAAAGTGGGGATCCCATATCGCATGGGCAATTGGGCGAATATGAAGCGGATCTTTGATCCACTGTTCAAAATTGCCTTGCCAAGCTACGTGGAACAAAAGACTAGAAGCCCACAAGAAAATGATTGCCACATGACCGAAGTGCGTCGCGAAAATCTTTTGATAAAGCTTTTCTTCTGTGATACCGTCGTGGCTTTCAAAATCATTCCCTGTTGCCATCGCATACCAAATCCGACGTGTCGTCGGATCTTGAGCGAGATCCTGGTTAAATTTAGGAAATTTTGTTGGCATGTATTTTTATTACATCCTCCATTAGCTAATTGAAGTTGCTAATACTAGCGAGCCAGCAACAATTTTGTAATTAAATAAACACCCTTTCAGCCTTCAATTGGAGGTCAATCTCAGATAATAATCTGGCGAGTATAAGAAGAGATAAAACAAGCTTAATTCTCGGATTTAGCTCGTTAGGCTGTATGATGCAATTTACTTTTGCAGGAGTAATCAACAAATTAACTCTTACTAACTCGATTGCATTTCCCGCTCAGGAGAGAGATTTGTATTAAATCAAATTGTGTTCTTCATTACAGCGATTTTACTGTAAGGATTCGAGCGAAAAAGAAGTAATTTCTGTACTCTTTTTATGTGTCACATTTAACAACTTTTATTTACAGAAAACTGCTCCTTTAGGATGAAGAGTTAATGAAGTAGTAGAGATAGCTTAAAGAAGTTTCTATGGAGCCAGGCAAAAAAGTTTCAGGAGAAAAATCAATGCTCAATCTCCCATAAAAGCCTTATTCATAAGCCCCCAGATTTATCTATGGGGATTGATAATTTTGAATTCCCCTTAGGGGCTAACTATGTTCCAACTACTGTATCCCCGAATATTACATGCTTTACAACCTATTCTGGCACCTATTTGTTTTTTAACTATTTGGGCGTCGATTGTTTTTCTGTTGTGGTCTATCTGGATGGCTGCCCAAGATGGAATTCCTACTTTGAAGCGTTTGCATCAAGTTCCTTGTGCAAACTGTCAATTCTTTACAGGAGAATATCGTCTCAAGTGTCCTCTACACCCTACTTTTGCCTTAACCGAAGAAGCAATCGATTGCTCTGATTTTCGCTTCAAAAATAGGCGTGTCTGAAAGGAATCGACGAGAGCAAACCTAGTAGTCACCCTCTTTACCCACCTTGAATCTTAAGTATTAATGTTTTCCTAAAAATTTATCAGGAGGAAATCACTTTGTCTCACTTTCGTAGTTTTCCCACCAAATTTACTGATGCAGAAATTTTGAAAATAACGTTACGTGACTTAGGTATTTGTGTTAGCGTTGATGCTGCTGTTCGCGGTTACCGTGGCCAACAAATTTGCGCGGATATTGTTGCGGTTCTTGAAGGTGAATATGATATCGGATGGGAGCGTAATCCTGATGGATCTTTTGACTTAATTGCTGACCTTTTGGGTGTTGCCAAAAAGCACAATTTGGCTGTATTAATTGAGTCAATTAATCAGAAGTATATACTTAACAAAACCTTGTGCGAACTCAAACAACCTGGTCTACAAAACGCAAACGTTAAATTAGTGGTACAGAACATGTCTTGAACCATTCAAAAAGCCCCACCCAACTTTACGGTGGGGTTGTTTATGCTACAGTTCCCATTAATATTGCGATCGCCTTAACTAGCTCGTCAGGAACAATAGGTTTTGCTATATGCTGCTGAAATCCTGCTTGCAGTGCTTGTTTTTGGTTGATTTCTCCTGCGTAGGCAGACAGTGCGATCGCTGGTATATTTCCTCCCTCTTCCGGAGGATATTTTCTAATTTGCCGCATCAGAGAATAACCATCCATTTCTGGCATACCGATGTCAGAAATTAGTAAATCAGGCACGGATTGATTGAATACCGTCAGTGCCTCTAATGCTGAAGCTGCCGTAGTAACTTGTGCCCCAGCTCCCGTCAAGATAAACTCTGCCAAATCGCGCATATCTGGCTCATCATCTACAACTAGTATCTGAATACCCCTCAGTTCAATCTCACTTTCACAAGGGTGATTATCTTCAGATAACTCGTGCTGAACAGCATTTAATGGCAAACTTAGTATGAATGTTGCTCCCATATTTTCCCCTAGACTATACGCCTGAACGGTTCCTCCATGCAGTTGAGTTAAATGGCGGACAATAGCCAGCCCTAATCCTAACCCACCAAATTGCCGTGTCATTGCACCATCTTGTTGACGGAAGTATTCAAATACATAAGGTAAAAACTCTCGACTGATGCCAATTCCTGTATCTTTAACCTCAATTTGAGCATACATTCCAATCTGCTGTAGTTGCACTTCCACTCGTCCTCCAGATGGAGTGAACTTCACAGCATTAGAAAGGACATTCCAGACAACCTGTTGTAAACGGTTGCTATCCCCGGAAACTGTTCCAAAAATAGGATTGAGCATCGTCTGTATGTGAATATTCTTGGCTTCTGCTGCCAATCGTACAGTTTCTAGGGCTGCTTCAATAATTGCAACTAAATTTACCGGTGCAACGTTTAAGGACATTTTTCCTTGAAGGATACGGGAGACATCCAATAAATCCTCAATCAATTGGGCTTGTAACTTGGCATTTCGTTCGATTGTTTCTAAAGCGTGATCAGCTTTTGAGACATCTAAGCGCTTAGATCGCAGCAGTTGTGTCCAACCTAAAATGGGGTTCAGGGGCGATCGCAACTCGTGTGATAGTACTGCGAGAAATTCATCTTTAACCCTGTTAGCCGCTTCAGCTTTAGCGCGATCGCTTTGAGATCTGCAGTACAATTGAGCATTTTCAATTGCTAAGGAGGCACGATGAGCTAGTTCTTCTGCTAGCTGTAAACTGCTCTGATCATAACGTTGTCCTGACTCGGCACAGATAAAGGAAATTACGCCCACAATTCTGTCCTGGGTTCGTAGTGGCACCGTCATTACAGATTTAAACCCAACAGAGCGCAAAATTTCTAAATGTTCTGGATCACGGGCTGCTTGTACTAGGAATTCATCAGGAATATCTGTTAATAAATCTGATTTTCCTGTGCGTAATGTCCAAGCAGAACCTCTGGGAGCATCCGGTTTCAGGGGATATTTTTGTTGGATTTGCTTAGCCCATTGAAGTTTGGCGGAGTCGATATGAGCTACTGCAATTTGGTCGATAGAACTATTTTCTTTAACTATGTGGACTGCACACCAATCTGCCAACTCAGGTACTGCTAACTGTGCTACTCGCTCTAGTGTAGTTTGGTAATCCAGGGAAGAAGCCAAAACTGCGCTTGCCTCAGATAGAAAGCGCTGGTTTCGTTCTAATTTGACTTGCTCCGTTACATCTACCACATATATTAAAACATCTTCTACTTGATTGTTTGAGTTTGTCGTTGGTAGATAGTAAACATTGTAGTAGCCTGGAGAGCGATCGCTATGGCCAGGAACATTGACAGCAAAGCTGGGTGAAATAAAGCTATTTCCCGTATTGTAAATCTCATCAAAGACTGCGACTAATCTAGGATCCGATTGACCAAAAAGCTCAGAAATTGAATGCCCTAAATGTTGTTCACGGGATAGTCCGTTAATTTGGGCTAAAGCCTCATTAATCGCGATAAATTGCTGCTTACTATCCAACAAACCAATTCCCACTGGAGAAGTTTCAAAAATAGTTGCTAGCTGACGTTGTGCAGTTTCCGCTTGCGTTCGCGCAATATGTTCTCGCTCTAGTAATTGTTCCCGATCTTGTTCAGCTTGCTTGCGTTTTGTGATGTCAATGACAGCACCAATGGAATTTTTCGGATTTCCCTTTAAATCGTAAGTAAACCCTCCTCTGGCTTCCACCCAATGAATAGAACCATCTGACCAAAGCAGGCGGTATTCGTGATGGTACTCTTTCTTGCTCAGCATAGCTTGCTGAAACTTGTTCTCAGTTTCTACTACATCCGCTGGATGCACTCGATCTGCCCAAATTTCATATCTGGGTTTACACTCATAAGGTTGCAGCCCTAACATTGTGAAGTGTCCTTCTGACCAGGAAATTTCACTAGTTTGTATATCCCACTTCCACACTCCCATCCGTCCAACCTTAAGAGCTAATTGCAAGTAAGCCTCACTTTCCCGCAATGCTTCTTCTGCTCGCGATCGCTCTATGCCCAACCAAGTTAGTTCAGCAATTTGCTGCATCAGAGCTACTTCCTCGTCTGTCCAGTGACGAGGCGAGATATGGTGTAGCACAAATAACGCCATAAACCTTCCTTGTTTGACCAACGGAACACATAAAAGAGATTTAGTTTCAATGGCATCAAACGCAGCTGCACCTGCTTCTCTAGTCCGAGGATCAGTATCAACATGATCTACAATAACTGTCTTGCCCTGCTTGAGTTCAGCAATAATTTCCGGACCAAAAGTATCCATTTGGTGAGAGCCTATGATGCTGATTACCCCGTTGCAGTAGTCCCGATCAACGATGACATATTCTTGGGTAGGATCAATTTCACCGTAGGTACAACGAGTGACACGGAAATGCTCTCCTGTGGCACACATCACCTGCCACATAATTTCCTTCGGATCTTGAATAGCACGAATTACATCATTTAATTGAATTAAAAATTCCTGTTGTCTCTCTTTGCGTTGAAGCTCTTCAACCAGTTGTTTACGCTCTGTGACATCGACAGAAACGCCAGCCATGCGAACTCCCCGTCCAGCTGCATCGAAGTGGACTCTTCCCTGGCTGTCAAGCCACCGGATCTCTCCATCTGGACCAATCAAGCGGTACTCCTGCTGATAAACTGTTTCTCCAGCCGCTGCCCTTTGGTTTGTTTGTATAACTTGTAGCCGATCATCTGGATGAATTTTGGCCAAAAAATCTTCTACTGTACCTTCTTCCAGACCCCAAACACAGAGTGCATTGGGGGAACATACCACATAATTTGTGATTAAATCCATGTCCCAGGCAACTATCTGAGCCGAAGATACAGCAAGTTGTAAGCGTTCTTCCGTCTGTCGCAGTGCTGTTTCTATTTGCTTACGCTCGGTTATATCTTGCAACACAGCAACAGCTGCTACAATTTGATTTTGGCTGTTGAGAATTGGCGCAGAATTCACACTAATAAAAGTCTGACTATCATCACTTTGTAGCTTCATTTCTTCGTTAGAGACAACTTCACCTGTTTGGAGCGATCGCGCTAATGGATACTCATTAGGCGCATACATCTGTCCATCAGAGTGAAAGGCTACAAATGGTGTAATAGGTACATATTCTTCTAGTTCAAGATACTGTTCATAATCGTACCCAACAATTTGTTTGGCTTGTTCATTTGCGAGAACTAATTTACCGGATGCAGCATCGGCAATTAACACGCCAGCAGGTAACTGCTGTAAAACAGCTTCAAAGCGAGCATGTTCAGTCTCAAGCTCATGCAGTAACCGCTCCTTTTCTGCCTCGGCTTGTTTGCGCTCTGTGATATCGCGAAAATACACTGCCAGACCGTCAGGTGATGGATACGCATTTATTTCTAACCAGCGACCAATAGGCTCCCCAAACTCTTCCCATGAAACAGGCACTTGTTGATCGACTGTCTGATGCAGTGCTTGATATCCTACACTACCTACCACTTCAGGAAACACCTCATTCCAAACATGCTTACCGATGAGTTCTTCTGGTGTTCTGTGTAAAATTTTAGCTGCTGCCTGATTCACATAGGTGTAGTGCCAATTCCGATCAAAAGCAACAAAGGCATCTGTAATGCTTTCTAGGATTGTTGTCACCCGCTGTTCAGTTTCTCGTTCTTTTTCCAGCTCGCGGGCAGCATGTTCAATTACTTCTGATCGAGAAATTCCTCGCTTTTTTGCCTCTTCATCAAGCAATCCCCATGCTGTACTCGTAATAGATATACTAACTCGTTGTTTTTTTTCTGAATCCCAGTTTCTAACAAATTTACCAGCGGTGTCACGCTTCATTTAAATTTATCCGCATATGTGCACGGTTCCTCTATTCAACCGGAACTACATATTAATTAGAATCTACCGTGGGATTGAGGTTTTAATGTAATTTCGAGACTAACGGGCTTTTTACATGGGCGTTTTAGCCTAATTTATCTTTCCAAGCCTGCTTCTTTTCAGCATATTGAGGGTTGTGCTCCGCCTTTTGCCATATTTCGTAAAAGATACGTGCGCTCTCAGCCTTCTGTGGATCGCCTGTGCCCTTTTCCAGTAAAGTCTTATCCTCCGCTCGATACTTGCGCCCGCCACGGTAATTAGTGTAGCGACGCGCTCGTGTGAAACCCATCTGCAAAAATTTTCGCGCCATATCTGCTCCCACAAATTCTCCCTGATCAAGATAGGCTTGAAACATCTCGTAAAGCTTTTGGCTACTGGCACGCGCGATGTCGGGGGTTTTAAACCGCCAATGCGGTACTAGCTCACTCTTGTAGGGTTCACAAATTAACACTCCTTGCTCACCTTTTCCGACGCGATATAATTCGGGGTGTGCGCGATAGTCAATATCTTTTTTCCATGGGTAAGCGGCAGCATCAAAATCAAGATAAGACGGTTTGGTCATAGATCGCTATTCTAGAGGAGTCGTCAAATTGTCCGGTTACATAGATGTTAGTACATTTAACTTATGCACTTTAGAGAAAAAACCGAAGAACAATACCACAGCATATGACTTTAGTGATTGCCGGAGAACGCAGTGGAGTAGGTAAAACGACTGTTACACTTACTCTCTTAGCGTCCTTATCTAAGAAGGGGGTACAAGTACAATCTTTTAAAGTTGGTCCAGATTATATTGATCCAATGTTTCATCAGCACGTTACTCATCGTGCTTGTCGCAACTTAGATCCGGTGTTAACTTCTGAGGCTTACGTACAGAAGTCTTTTTCTGTTCATACCCAAGGGGTAGAGTATGCACTTGTTGAAGGGGTGATGGGGTTATTTGATGGAGTAGGTGCTAGGGAGGATGGGGAGCAATCCCAATTATCTGTTTTATCCCCAACCACTTTTGCAAGTACGGCTCATATAGCACGGCTGTTAGATTTACCTGTACTATTAGTCCTTGATTGTAGCCGGTTGTCTGGTTCTGTGGCTGCGATCGCCCACGGTTATTGCTCGTTTGATCCGAGAATTAAAATTGCTGGTGTGGTACTAAATCGGGTAGGAAGCGATCGCCACTTATCTTTGTTAAAAAATTCTCTAGAACCCCTGCAATTACCAATTCTTGGCGTCCTACGACGTGAAGATAACATTTCAATTCCAGATCGTCATCTCGGTTTAGTACCCACAGAAGAGCTTCCCCAACTTAATGCTTTAATTGATCGACTGGCTGATTTAGGAGATACATGCTTTAACTGGGAAAACTTACTACCACTGTTACGGACGGACGTACAAGGGAAATTTACCACGAGCAAAAATTCTCACTTTTTTTACGAGTCTAAAATCCGCATAGCCGTTGCGCGCGATCGCGCTTTCAATTTCTACTACCAAGATAATCTCGACTTGTTGCAAGAGTTAGGTGCAGAGCTAATTTTCTGGAGTCCGTTAGAAGATACTGAACTACCAAAATCTGTAGAGGGGATGTATTTTGGCGGTGGTTTTCCTGAAGTGTTTGCTGAGCAACTAGCAAATAACACCCATGCCCGTCATGCAGTGAAACAAGCAATCCTTAAGGGTATACCTACAATAGCTGAGTGTGGTGGGTTAATGTATTTGTGTGAGCAAATTATTGATTTTCAGGAGCATTCTTGGTCAATGGTAGGAGTACTGCCTACGATAGCTGTAATGGGTGGACGTTTAACTCTAGGGTATCGTCGAGCTGTTGCTGTCGCAAATAATTTGCTAGTCGATGTAGGTACAACTGTTAGGGGACATGAGTTTCATCGTTCCTCTTTAACATCTACTGTTAACCAACCTCTGTTTGAAACTTACCGCTACGACTGTGACGAATCTACAGGATACGAGGGATGGGGTACTTATCCCTGGGTATACGCTTCTTATATTCATCTCCACTGGGGAGAACGTCCAGATATTCCCAAGCGTTTTCTTCAATATTGTCGCGCTACTGCATAAGCTAATCTTAGTGACAACTATTAATAAGTGATAGAGAGTAATAGTTTTAGCCGTCGCTTGCTTCCGCTTGCGACGGTTTTCTCACACTTGAGCCAATCCTCCCAAAAGCCAAAAAAATAAAAAAAACCTTTAATTGTCATTATTTCCGAATACTCTTGTATTTAGTATACAGCTACTTCAGGCTATATTACAATAATAACCAATATACTACAAATGTAGTTAGATGAAAAATTGGCAGTGTCCGCAATGACGACTATCAAGAAAAATATGCCAGCCAGATAACCGATAAGTTATATCTTGCATTGATAACTTCATGTTGCCAGTCTTGCCACATTTGTCTATTTTTACACTCATTTGTCCACGTTCTTAATAAAATTTTACGATACGAATTCGCTTAAATGTCACCACACATCCAAAACCTTATAAGGGCGTAGCCTCGGGCTTCTCGCAGAGTACACCGTTCGCCCCTACCCACTGTGTTTGTTGTTTTGTTTTAGAGAATTGGTATTACCTCCTGGTACGTTAATTGGAGATATCAAATTTTCACACTTAAAGCATTAAACTTATCATTCAATTCTCGAATACGACGTGATAAGACTCCGATAATATTTACAGCAATTTCTGGAGTTTCTTCAATTGCATCGTAGAGTTGCTCTTGTGTTAATTCCAAACATTTACAAGGTTCTAAAGTTGTTGCTGAAGCTGAACGAGGTTGGGCATCAAACACTGCCATTTCCCCAAAAGATTGTCCTTTAGTAAACACAGCCAGTTGTTGAGCACCAATATGAACTTTCACTCGCCCCGAAACAATAATGTATAGCGATCGCCCTTCATCCCCTGCTTGAAAAATACTGTAATTAGTTGTGAAAGATAGTTCATCCATCACCGAAGCTAACCGCACGATCAAATCATCCCTTAATTCTTTAAAAATCGGTACTTGTCGTACGAATAATAAACGGTCAACGCTTGTTAACATAATTGTTTTTAGTGCTTGGTTCTCTTAGCTTATATCAAATAAGCATTATAAGCGTTGCACCAACTGGCGAGTCCAGCGCGAGAGCAGCGCTTTCCGCCCCCTCAATAGCGAATAATTAATTTTCCTTACGTGAGAGCGACAACACATCATGAGTGCCTAATAAATGGTAATTTGCTATATATAGCAGTCCTAAATCATTCGTGAACCCATTAGGCTGTTTGGGGCGAGGAAGACAAGATTTACGACATTAGTGGGGCTAATCGATTGGAAGAGTGTATTCCTAGTGCAAGAGTGATCCGGTTGCCCAACGCAGGACATCTGGTGCTGATCGAAAATGCAGATGAGGTAGCTTCAAAATATGTGGGGTTTTTGCAAACCGTATCGGACTTTGGACAAAAAAGCTGATTCGCGAATGACTTTTGAATCAGTGACTTACGGGCAAGCCTACGCGACGCCCGCAGCGTAGGCTTGCTACTGAGAAGTAACTGACTGGGTTGGGGAATTAGTGGCAGGGCTGAATCCTCCACGCTTTTGTTATGGGAGCATCGCAATTTTACAAAAATATATTTAGTGAGAGCATCTTGCTCGATTTATCTTGTGCCGTCTTTCTATTCCCTCAAGGATTATATATATCCCTAACAACCACATTACCAATTTTGCTCTAGCAAGAGTTCAAACTCAGTTTTCAAAGCCTTGATGTCGGCGATTCTCCCCACCAATAAATTTTCGTTACCTGCATCATTTAAACGTAATTTCCAATAGCCAATACTTTCTGAGTTGTTCATCCAAAACTGAATCACAGTGCGCACTATTTCGTCTAGATCCCAACCCCACTTTATCGGTATCGGTTCCACAGATTTTATAAATGAATCAAGTGTGCATTTATCCGTGCCTATGTATTCGACACCAAAAGGCTGGGATGCTTGTAGACTATCACATTGGTGATTAAAAAATTGTAAAACTGGAGACACTCCTACAATATCAAAAGTGTATTTCATTTTACTTTCCCGATTTCTTTACCAGATAGATATCGTGTTGATTTCTTAAAATGTATCCTAGATTGAAAGTCAAGAAGTCTACCTTTTAAGAAGTTATATTTTATGTCTATCATAAGTCATAAAATTTGCCAATCTATTAGCAGTTAAACATTGAGAGTGCTAAATTTGTTTGTTCTGAAAGTTAGCAGTAAAGAGGCTTGAGTGCTAAGTACTAATTAAATAATTATTCTTAAATTAATCAAGAGTTTCACTACTTGAAAAGTGTTTGATAACATTTTTAATAATTTTTTGGGATATAGGACTCATACTTGATTTTTGAACGACATGTAGGGCAGGCAGCGCTGCAGACGGGTTTCCCTCCGCAGGCGACTGCCGTTGTGTTAGGACGAAGTCCGTAACGCACCATTCCAAGGTTTCGGTGCCGTACTCTCGGAGCCAACACACCCTACAAGGCTACTGAGATTTTTTCAAAAATCAAATAGGATTGCTATAGCTACTTTCTACCCTTGAAAAGGTATAAGCTTCCGCTCACTGGGAAAGAACTTTAGAACTCTGGGTAATGATAATACTGATTGTTAATTGCAGATATCGGACAGTGAGTATAAGGCGTGATGGCAGGCACACTCAGTCCAATTACTTAAAAATTAGTAATATTTGTTACCTCAAAGACCACTTAAACAAATTGAAAAATCTGGTAGCACACAAAGACAAAAGCCGAGGAATGAAAAATCCTTTGGTATTGATATCCAAGCCCAAGGAAGAAACTTAAAGGTAGATGCATTATTAATTGGTATGAGACTATTCTGAAAGACTTTCACGCCAAAAAACACTCTTTTTTTGATATTCTGTAACGTTTGAGGTGAGTAGATGTAAATCCTCTTGAGGAAGGAAGGGTTGGTACGAGAATTGAACTTTTGCCTGTCTAGAACTGTAGTCAAAAAATATCGTTAATCGGTCTGATGTTACAGGTATCTTTCCTCGATGGAAAATGTTACCTGTATCGGCAAAAATAACTGTACCAGAAGGTCCTAAACAGGATTTCCAGTGTGATGGGTGTATAAGACTTTCCATCGTTTTGTCCGTGACATAGCCATAGCTATATTTGAGGGAATCTATTGCTTTTGTGGTTAGAGATTTTGGAAGATATTGAAACGGACCACCATTATCATCGACATCATTCAGATAAACAATGATTTTGAGAATTTTGCGGTCTTCCTTATCGATATGCCACAGCCTTGATCTTTCTTGGACTTGATTGGCAAGATCTCTACGGACATAAGAACCATGATAAGCGACTGGCAACCCAATGTAATTCTCTACAATATTCAGTAAGCGTTGTTCAAGTCCCCAGATAAAAATCTCTGGATACTCGATTATTTGCTCGGATGTAGCATGAACAACGTATTCATTTTTATTGGCAGAAATACTTTTTGGAATTTTGTCAATCAACTTTTCTGCGTTTTCAAGCATTTTAGGTGTTGAGGCTATCGAGAGAGATGCTAGTGAAGTCATAACAATTCCTTCACGGTTGATAGCATTGACTAAATTCAAATCTCCAATTGAAAGAACAGGGAGATTAGAAGCATGTGTTTTTAAAGCCAATTGATAATCAATCTCAGCAGAGTTTCTTACAAAAGGAATCTTCTCATATTTTCTTAAAATTCTGTTACATACTTTTTGTACAATCGTCTTCATACAATTTTCACCTTTATTGTATATAAACGCTCTACTAATCATACGTAATATAATGTTTATATATGTAATTTTTCACTCTAAAAGTTACTAAATTGTATTATTACTTAAAAAACCATACTCTATAAGGCATCTGCTTCATAGAATCTAAATATTTGGAACACTAGGCTAGTGTATGTTTTTTTACTAAAAAAAAGAAAGCTTTAATGTAACTTATTTATCTTTCAAGAAGGGTAGTTGCGTTAGTGCGCAAGCATGGGGATTTATAGGAATTCTCACCAATCTACGCATTAATACCACTGTCTGATATCCCATTTATATCAATCCACCTGCATACGTAATCGCAGATATTCCTCATAATGAGCGGTGTAGCTTTCTTGGTCTGTATCAAGAAAAGTAAAATTAAACTGTTCGGCTTAACCGTCAGTCATAAGCAGAGCTAAAGTTTCTATATTTCGATATAATCGAATAAATAAAATATAGTTACTTTTATTAAGATAATGCAAATATGAAATTCCTTTATCACCCAGACCAAAAACAGATAACTTTAGCTGGAGTACTGTATGCTTTGGGGGATCCGGTGCGCCTAGAGATTGTGCGGCTACTAGCAACAAAAGGGGAGCAGTGCTGTGCTGATTTTGATTTTGCAATCGCTAAGTCTACCATGTCAAATCACTTCAAGATTTTACGAGAGTCAGGGGTAGTCTTGACACGCAAAGAAGGTACACAGCACATTAATACACTCCGACAAGAAGATTTAGAGACGCTGTTTCCAGGGCTAGTTGATGCCGTATTAAAATCGGCTAAGCCAATGGTACTCCCTAGCGCTACTCAAAACTAAAATATAGCGGGAATTATTTCTTCTGTGGGCAATTCCCTGATGGACACCAACGATAGAGTATGTATTTGTTGAGCACATCATCTTCAACCGATATAATATACTCACCGTTGGAACGTTTGAAGGCACTGTTAGAATTGATTAGGTCAACCCAACCTTCAAAAAACACATTTTTTGGCTTAAGCGAACCAACAGTTTGCCCATTGTCAAGATTATAAACAGTACTTACTCCTTTTTCTCCTTTAGGACTACGGCTGCTAAAAGTAGCAAATGCATGGTTACCAGCCCAAGAAATTGACTGGTAACTGATTGACTTCTCAACATCTTCGTCTGGTTCCTTCCCGTTTGCCGGTTTCTCTCCTTGTCTTGGTACTTTGACATGAGGAAACATAACTGGATAACCACGATGAAGACGCCGTGAACCTTTAAGCCATCCGTCCCAACGATACATTGTAGATCCAACTTGTCCCCAACCATATTGCCTTGGTCTCTGATTGGTAAAGCCTGTAAGATAGAGAACATCCTTAGCTGCATCATAGTGAATGCGCCCTATTAGGTTTAGATCTCCAAACGGTGGCGAGAAACTTTGAGTAGCATTACCGCTGTACACCAAATTACCCTGCTTGTCCACTCCTTGAAGCTTATACATAACGATCTCTCGTCTAGTGTCTTCATTAGCAGACCAAATATTACAATTGTCATCAACATCAACACCCCAAGAATTATGCATGTCAACAACTGACGACAATGGCATCGGGGCAAATATCCCATCCGGATCCATCTTGAAAGCTGCCATTCCTGGTCCATTTTGTCCAGTACCAAACAGATATTTACGACCTAGACATTTTCTGACGGACAGTATGCCATTAGGTCTTACTGCATAGTGTGCACCTTTCTTTGTCTTGAGTTGTGCAGGTTGTGCGAATTTTGGTTCGTTATTATCAATGTAATAAACAGCAATACGCGGATCGTTAGGGTATTTAAAAATGTTAATTGTAAATTTGTAAGGAAAACTTCCTGCTTCCTCTCCTGGTTTCGTTTTAGAGTAATCCATTTTGAACATAGTGCTAGAACTGTAAAAATCCTTGCCGTCACTTGTTACATCTACGGCGGGATTAGACAGCCAGCCCACACTATAAACTTGCCATAATAATTTACCATTAGGGCTCAAACAGCGTATCCAGCCCCCACCCCCAACAATGTGCCCTCCAACACAGATATTTCCTTTTGCATCCATTCCAACGCCATCCAATCCGTAAAAACGTAGCGGTTCAACCACACCTTGGGGTTTGCCAGGGGAAAAGACACCACCTTTCTCTCCAAAAGTTTTTACTAGACGAGGAGTACAGGAACTGACATCGTAAATACGAATATATTGTCTTGGACCGTTGTCAGCAACCATCAATTGATTATTATTTGTAACCGCTAAAGCATTCGGCGTCCCCGCATCAGTAATTTTACAGCCTGTTCCTTCTTGAACTATGCTGTCTCCTCCAAGAAAATTTAGGTTCTGTATTCTCCAACGTTTACCTTTTATCTCCACTCGATAGGGGTCAACAGTCTCTTTATGTGCGCCTATCCGTTTACCATCTTTATAAATAGACTTTTCTCTTCCGTCATGCCATTCATCCCAGCTTGCTTCGGTTAAAACACTACCGTCAGGTTTGACAATCAGCTTCTCAATCCAGCTTTGAACAGCAGTCTTGGGATCAGTAGCCGTGTTACCAAACCAACTTGTGCGATAATTTGCTACAGTATCATCATTATCTGCGTGTGTTTTAGATGAATGGACAATCACTGCTGCAAATGCTAAACACCCAACTATTATTGATAAGGGGATGAGAGGATATCTCCGAAAAAAGTGAAATGACATTTTTATTAATTCCTAGTTACAAAAATATAAAATTTAATTCTTTCGTATAAAAGGGTTATACCTACACAACAAACAACAGAGTTTTAACTCTGCCTAGAGATTCCTATATAAATGCTGAATTTATTTACTCAAGACGATATCTACAAAGACTTTATTTTTAATAAAACCCTTTCCCTTGCTTAAAAATATATAAATTTTATTTAGAGATTATATCACTAGCAGTACGACGCTCTAGAAAACCACTTAAACAAACATATAAAATTCATATTTACTTTATAAAGATGCACCCGATAAACTTTTTGCCTCTTCAGTACCTCGGAATACAAGATACAGCGAACCCTATGTGTCAAAAATAGGGTGTAGCGCAAATTGGAATTGAAACGGAATTCAACTTCCCTAAACCCTCGCTTCGCGTTTCATGAAATGAATGTTCTGCACCCAACACCCTACCCCCTAATTGTGTTGTTGTTTCCATTCTTGTTAAAGTGATAGGTCATTGGAACATTCTGAATAACATTACTTTGTACTGTTATGTGATCGCTTCCTTCATCCAGATAGATTCCAACAATGGGGTGGTTTTCGGCGAATGGAGATTTAACAAGATCATAAATATAATTCCCCTCAATTATGGTTCCTGGTTGATTGGATAAGGTATATATACCAGCGCCATCATCTAGGCTCTGCATAACCTGATGGATTTTGTTGTTCCTAATTATGTTGTCGTGGATGACGGTTTCGTAAGGAGACCAACCCCATCCTACACTTATCCCAGTATAAGGCATGGCGAAGAGTTCATTTCCCTCAATGGTAACGTTGGCAACATATCCAGCAAACAGTCCAACGGATCCAGGGTAAATCTGTCCTGTGCGGGTTAGAGTATTTCCAATAACAGCAATATTGCTGACGGGTGCTGTATCTCCTATTTTCTGTGCTTGGGCATCAAGGGCAAGTCCCTGACCACCTAAGTCTTGAAAAATACAGTTGCTTATTGTAACATTTTTTACATTTCTATAAAAGTTAAGGCCTGAAGCCGTCATCTGGTTAAATGTATCCTGATCAAAAGAGATAGTGTGAGCATTGGAAACCTCAACTCCAGCAGGCATGTATTTATCTCCACCAATACCAGCTTGAATATCTAGAAAGCCGCTATTTCCAGGCTCTAGCCAATCAGCATGGGCAAAAGTCAGACCACTAAATTTAATATGGTGTACTGGATTATCTGGTCTACCTTGAATCGTCAGAATTTTTTCAAGATTAGGGGCGATCGCACTCAAGGTTGCTGGATTTTCATTTGCTTGTAAGACATAGTAAACAATCTTCGCATTGCTATCAAGGTAAAATTCCCCTGGTGCATCCAGAAACACCTTGGCATTCTCGAAATAATACGACTGATTTGGTTCTCGAGGAGGAAACAGCAAAGAAAAAGCGTATTCAGCTTCTGGTTCCTGTAGCTCAACAAACGCAGTATTACCTGATGTCACAGTAATCTGTTTCACTCGCATATGGTTTGAAGACCAATGCCTATGCACCGTAACTTCCCACCCTGTAAAATCATTGTGATAGCCAATGTCATTCAGGTCGATCTCTATTCTTTTGTTAGTCTCATCCCAGCTTTGCAGACGGAGGAAACTTCCACTGTTTATTTGTCGAGCCCGGATAGCAGGCTTCTCGTTGACATATAGCCGCCGAAAAATACGATTATTAGAAAGATTGGCCATCACTACCCCTGGTTGTTGGCTATACTGCCATCCAGTAATGGGAATTCCAGCAGAGATTACCGGCTTTTGTCCCGCTTTCGCTTGGTAAACGATAAAATGATTGTTCTGTCCTGAGTCATCGCTTGTTAAAGTGAGAGGTTGGGTTAGTTGATAAACCCCTCCTTCTAACATGATGACTATATCCTCAGTCATTGAAGATGCTAGGCTACGTGCTTTTGTACGAGCATCCTCGAGGCTACAGGGATCATATTCTGTGCAATTTTTGCCTTGTCCATTAGGTGTCACTACCAGTGTAAACCCTGCAGAGGTTGCTACATTGGGTTGCTGCTGAGCTACAGTGACATTGTGAACTAGAAGCATTACTAAGAGAGTACTAATCGCAAAAAACAATCCCAAATTTCTGGAGAATATCTTACGTATATACTTCATGTTCCATGACAAGAGGAGGTTAAATAGTGACTACTTGCTTTACTGGAAAGCACAGTCCATAAATGTCATATTTTAAGCAATTTCTGCCTTCAGTACCCAAGAATTTCCTAAAAAGGCAAGAGCTACACACAAAACCCTACGCCCTCTAAAATAACTTTATATAATTAAGAAAGATAAAGTTGTATTAACAACCGCAAAACTCATCCACATTTCTTTACCAGTGAGGATAGTGCGTGCGGCAAAAAACTGTTTAAACAAGAAACGATGAGTCAGACATCCATAAATCTAACTGCGATCGCCATCTTCCTAGTGACGCTATCAAGTCTACTAGGACCATTATTTCATTTATCCCCTGTAATCCCTGCGCTTACCACGTTTACAATATTGGGAATAGTGACTATCGATGCTTTTAGCTTCCAAGGTAAGGGGGGTAATCTCATCTTAGATTGGATAGCTGGTTTCTCAACTGAACATCGAGAACGTGTACTTCACCACGAAGCGGGACATTTCCTAGTTGCTTCGCTGTTGAACATTTCGATCTCTGGTTATACTCTCAATGCTTGGGAAGCATTCAAGCAAAGGCAATTAGGACAAGGTGGTGTCAGCTTTAATGATGACGAATTAGCACACCAATTAGAGCGAGGCACAATTACCGAACAAATGCTGAATCGCTACTGCACTATTTGGATGGCAGGTATTGTTGCTGAAACTTTAGTTTTTAAGAATGCTGAAGGTGGCGCTGACGATCAAAACAAACTGAGAACAGTTTTGACGAGTTTAGGGTTTTCTGAATCAGCCTGTCAACAAAAACAACGCTTTTGCTTTCTTCAAGCGAAAACCCTACTGGAAGAAAACTTGAATGCATATCAAGCTTTAGTCAATGCGATGCGACGACGAGCAACAGTTGAAGAGTGCCAAAAAGCAATTAACCCATAACTCCCAACCTCTCCTCTGTTCTTATCTTAGTGGGTACGATGTGAGGCGAGAGCTGATGACAACCGATGACACGATTCCGCCCACTGGCTTTAGCCTGTAATAAGTATTGATCCGCTCGATTTAGCAAGCTTATTCCTTGAGAATCGTCTTCTGGCTCTAAACAAGCAGTTCCTAAACTAATTGTGATATTAATAGCTAGTTTATTGTTGATTGCGAATGGTTCCTCGCTGACTATACGATTAAGACGACGCGCTACTATGAAAGCTTCATTGCAAGTGGTGTTGCTCAGAAGAATTACAAATTCCTCACCTCCATAACGGAACGGTGTATCTTGAAACCGTAAATTATGCCTCATACGAGTACATAGCAGTTGCAGGAGGCGATCGCCAACTAAATGTCCATACGTATCGTTAACTTTTTTAAAGTAGTCAACATCCAATATAATTAGACTTAGCGTGCTTCCGTGGTTACGAGCTTTTTCAATTTGCCTCGGTAAGTCCCACTCTAGAGCACGACGATTATTTAATTCTGTTAAGGAATCAGCTAAGGCGATCGCTGATAACAAATCGTTTGTCCGTATTAGATCACGATATTTCTGCACTTTCCGCAAACCTACTGTTAATTGCGCCAGTAGTAAACGGTGCCATCCTTTTACTGAGCCGGTATGCAACAATCCATCTTCTATACACCAGATGTACGCATCAGCTCCTTGCCTAAGGACAGCAGAATGTATCTCCACCTCCCAGTCGATACTATCGATACTTTTACTTGTAAGTAGTTCAGGACGATCCTCTAAAAGGATACAGTATATCCACGATAGTTTTATCTGGTCTTTGAGCCAACAGCACAGTTCTATACTACCGTCCAAACTAGCTTGGACAAATATGATATCAGGCGGAGAGATTTGAATCCGGGAAATTACTTGATTGAGATTCGTAAGTACTTCCACATTAAAAGCGGTTGCATTACGGATCTGATCCGGGAGTGTATCGAAGAACCTATCACTTCCAAAGACCAGAATAGAAATATTCATTGCTTTGTTTTTTGCCCTATTTCAACTTTTATAACATAAGCCTGGTTAAAACTACTGATGCTTTTTGCTAATAGTGAACCAGTATTTTTATCATAACCTCTTACTCCTATATTGTATTGTTTATTTTGTCAATACCTAAAAAACTTCCACTTTTTTTTACCTCTTAATCATTATCCTTTACTGTCATCTCTTGCGTTCGAATATATGCTAACTAATGTCTACTTTTTGATTATTGTTTTAAACAGTATTTATACTGAATAATATTTAAATTATGAAAAACCTTACTGTATTTTCCATGATTTATGTATTAACTATGGTTGTTTGAACACTAGTATTCTTAACGAAACGATGGTGTTAAATTCTTTTCTACGTAAAAACTTTAGGTTTTATTATACTCGAATCTCAATCTGTTAGTAAAAACCGAGATAAGTAAACCAGCAATTACATAAAGTTTTTATGCTTCCCTCTCTCCAAAGCAAGAGTATTAGTAGAATCCCGGAATCTCGATTGACTTCTTAAAGTTTTTGGTAAATTTAGTTATTAGAGGTTAGGGCATTAGTACAGAATTTAAATATTCCTAACAATATCACAAATACTCCACCGAATCAGTAGGCACAGATAAATGAAGTAAAAATGAACAATTTAGTGTCAGGATATCAGTAATACTGAAAACTTAAATACCTTTCATACTTCTATCAAATAACTTTATAACTATAAAGTTATTTCTGCGGCTGTTACAGCTGCACAGTTATAAAAATCTATACTGCTTACTTGTGTTGCTTTGCAATTAGTTTTTGCGTCTTAGCTCCACCATAGTTTGATGAGACAGCTATCGTGACATCAGTAAAAACACTTGTGAGACGATTATATAAACAGCAAACCCTGATACTTTAAATTTAACGGAAGATGAACCAGTTTTAAATTTCCTCGTCAAGTATCGAGGAATATAGTGTTATTTTATTGATAACCTTCAATGTGATAGCCAGACGCAACAATAGCTTGTTTGATTGACTCTTCAGAAGCTTTAGATTCTACGGTAACAGTTTTCGTATTAATATCGACATTTACTTTCGCGTCGGGCTCCATGACGTGGATAGATTCCGAAATTTTGGCTACGCAATCCTCACAAGATATATTGGTAACATTCAACTTTAATGCCATAAGTAACACTAATAGACGGCGTCAGTCTAACCCCCCAAGTTTAATACTTTTTACATATTTACTCATCCTACCTAGGTTAGATAGTTATCTAGATATAAATGTATCTATAGACTTATTCCGAGTACAACTAAGAGAGCTATCTGCTGTCTTGCTGGCAGATAGCAACTACGAACTAATACAGTATTGGCTTTATGTTCAGAAAATCGTATTCCTGGAAAATGTGTTAGAATTTTCGTGCCAGAAATGGAAAACCTGCCCGTGGAATACGTGGTAGAAGCCTTACACTCGAATTGACGAGGTTTTAACTAGGTATACCCTGCCCATATTAGGTCAACAAAGTGAGCAGCGGGGTCTGGAGAAGCTAGTGCGTTAGACTAGTTTGCCTCATAGAGCGCCGCGTAAAGCCCTAAGGGCAGGCTGCGCGTTGCGCGTTGCGTCTCTAACAAGAGAAGCAGATACCCGAAGGGTGTGCCAGTAAACCCAATTTGGGATATAAGAGGGGAAATATTCCTAACAATCCCCTTGATTATAGCAGGGTGAATGTTGACTTTTTTTTGTAAACACCCATGTCTTTTTATCCCAAGTACCTCAGCGGTAACGAAATTCGCACCTTATTTTTAGACTTCTACTCCCAGCGAGGACACCAAATCCTTCCCAGTGCTTCCTTAGTACCAGAAGATCCGACTGTACTGCTGACCATCGCCGGGATGTTACCATTTAAACCTATCTTCCTTGGGCAGCGTACACCAGAATTCAAGCGTGCCACCACTTCCCAAAAATGCATCCGCACCAATGATATTGAAAACGTTGGGCGCACTAAACGTCACCAGACGTTTTTTGAGATGTTGGGTAACTTCAGTTTTGGTGATTACTTTAAAGAACAAGCGATCGCTTGGGGTTGGGAACTATCAACCCAAGTCTTTGGTTTACCAAAAGAACGCCTCGTAGTCAGCGTCTTTGAAGAAGACGACGAAGCTTATGCTATCTGGCGAGATCAAATCGGTGTCACTGAAGCGCGCATAAAACGCATGGGCGCAGATGATAACTTTTGGGCATCTGGTCCTACAGGACCTTGTGGTCCTTGTTCAGAAATATACTACGATTTCCACCCGGAACGCGGCGACGATCATATAGATTTAGAAGATGATACCCGATTCATCGAGTTCTATAACCTCGTCTTCATGCAATACAATCGGGATGCAGAAGGGAACTTAACCCCATTGGCAAGTAAGAACATTGACACTGGGATGGGTTTGGAAAGAATAACACAAATCCTTCAACAAGTTCCCAACAACTATGAAACTGATTTGATCTTCCCGATTATAAAAAAAGCAGCAGAAATTGCTGGTCTTGACTATAATACCAGCGACGAGAAAACAAAAGTTTCTTTGAAAGTTATTGGAGACCATATTCGTGCCGTTGTCCATATGATAGCGGATGAAATTCGTGCCTCGAATGTGGGGCGAGGTTATGTACTGCGGCGTCTGATTCGACGGGTGGTGCGCCACGGGCGATTAATTGGTATTTCTGGAGAGTTCACTACTCAAGTTGCTGAAAGCGCGATCGCTCTTTCACAAGACGCGTACCCCAATGTTCGTCAACGGGAAACAGCAATTTTAGCCGAACTTCAACGAGAAGAATCCCGATTCTTGAAAACTCTAGAACGCGGTGAAAAACTCCTAGAGGATATTATTCAACAATTACAGCAACAAGGAAAAACCGAAATCCCTGGTGAAAGCGCCTTTACCCTTTACGACACCTACGGATTCCCGCTAGAACTCACGCAAGAAATTGCTGCTGAGCAAAATCTTACAGTTGATCAAGCTGGTTTCGATGAGGAAATGCGTCGTCAGGTAGAACGTGCTAAGGAGGCACACGAAACTATTGATTTAACAGTGCAAGGTAGTCTCGACAAGCTGGCAGAACATATTCAAAGCACAGAATTCTTAGGTTACACGCAACCTGTCACTACTGCAAAAATCGAAGTACTGCTTATAGGTGGAGTTTCACAAGAAGAAGCCGAAGCAGGATCTGAGGTACAAATTGTCCTTGACAAAACACCATTTTATGCAGAATCTGGTGGACAAATAGGCGATCGCGGTTATTTTTCTGGTGATGGCGTTGTTGTTTCAATCCACGATGTCAAAAAAGAATCTGATTTCTTTGTTCACTTCGGGCGTGTTGAACGCGGTACGATCCGAGTGGGTGATACTGTAGTCGCGCAAATTGATCAAGCTTGTCGTCGTCGTCTCCAGGCAAACCATACTGCAACTCACTTGCTACAAGCAGCATTGAAGAAAATTGTTGATGATTCAATATCACAAGCTGGTTCTCTTGTTGCTTATGACAGGTTGCGTTTTGACTTTAATTGTCCGCGTTCTTTAACATCAGAAGAATTACAACAAGTTGAAGAACAAGTTAATAGCTGGATAGCTGAGGCTCATTCGGCCAAAGTAGCAATTATGCCCATAGCAGAAGCAAAAGCAAAGGGTGCTGTTGCTATGTTTGGTGAAAAATACGGCGAAGAAGTCCGCGTGATAGACTTTGCTGGCGTATCAATGGAACTATGTGGCGGGACTCATGTTAGTAATACTGCGGAAATAGGCGTTTTCAAGATTGTCTCGGAAGCTGGGATCGCATCAGGGGTAAGGAGAATTGAAGCTGTTTCTGGTCCTGCAATATTAGATTACCTGAACGTGCGAGATAAAGTCGTTAAGGAATTGAGCGATCGCTTTAAAGTTAAACCCGAAGAACTTCCAGATCGCATTACCAGTTTACAGAACGAACTCAAAGCAACCGAGAAGGAACTGGAAACATTTAAAGTACAGTTAGCGATCGCTAAATCGGATAGCTTATTGCAAACAGTTGAATCTGTTGGCGATTATAAAATTCTCGTTGCTCAACTTGAGGGTGTTGATCCCGAATCCTTGAAAACAGCAGCAGAAAGACTATTGCAAAAACTAGGGAACAATAGTGCAGTGGTGCTTGGTTCTGTTCCTGAAGAAGGAAAAGTGAGTTTAGTTGCGGCTTTTAGTCCAGAAGTGAACAAGAAAGGCTTGCAAGCTGGTAAATTTGTGGGAGCGATCGCAAAAATTTGCGGTGGTGGTGGTGGTGGTAGACCAAACCTTGCCCAAGCAGGTGGACGCGACGCAAGTAAATTACCAGAAGCTTTGGAAAGTGCTCGTACGGAGTTGCGATCGGCTTTTGGGTGACCAATTCAGTTATCAGTTATCAGTTATCAGTTATCAGATAACAAGGAAAGTTTTAGTAAAAGCGCGTTCCTAATAACTGTTTTACTATTCTTAGAAAAAAGGGGAAATTACAATGTTTCCCCTTTTCCTGTTAAACGAACGGTGGTGTGATGTAACCGATAAACTATTGAACTTTTGCCTTTACGCAGCAGCCTCTATAGTAGATTGGTGATTGCTGCTTACTAGATGCTGTTGCATATAGTTGGTGTTTTCACTACCAGCTAGATCAAATTCATAGAACTCATTACGCCATTTCAAGCGGAACTTTAAGCGCGTCCAGCCAGAGGGTAGATTTGGACAAGCAACAGGACCAAATTGAGTCATTCGGATACCAGCAAACCCAAAAACTACGGTTTGCCAAACTCCGCCAGCACTGGCAGCGTGAACTCCCTTAGCTGCGTTAAGGCGCACATCTTCTAAATCAACCAAAGCTGCTCGCATAAAGTGGGTGTATGCTTCTAATGGTTGATTTAGATCGCAAGCTAAGATAGCGTTGATTGCTGGACCTAGTGAAGAACCGTAACTGTGATCAGTGCGAGGGTTGTAATAGTCCCAGTTAGCTTTAAGAGTTTTGTGGTTGTATTGATCCCGTAACAAGTACAGGAGCATCAACACATCTGGTTGTTTGAGAATCTGCTTTTGGCTTGTTGCTTCTACTCCTAACAAACCTTGCATTGATTTGGTACGAGGTTCGTAATCGGCTAAATTGACATCCTCTAGATCAAAGAAACCCTCAAACTGCTCAATTAAACCAGTTTCGTGATCGTGATTAACAAACAGATTATTGCTGATCTCAGCCCACTTTTCTAGGCGTTGATTTACCAAGTTCAGTTTGTCTTCTAGTTGTGTTGCTACATTGGGATAAGCTTGCTTGAGCCAGTCAAAAAGTGCTAAAGCTGACTGCAAGTGCCACTTCACCATAAGATTAGTAAAGGCGTTATTGTCGATGCGATCGTGATTTTCATCTGGACCGATCACATGACGAATATCGTAACACTCTCGTTGTGCGTTCCACTCAACCCGGCTTTCCCAGAAGACGGAGGTATCTAATATAATTTCGGCTCCATAATCACGCATCCACTGATCATCACCTGTGTAAGCCCAGTAATGCCAAGCAGCATAAGCAATATCAGTGTTGATATGGACTTCTATATCACCACACCAGATGCGCACCATATCGCCATTTTCAGTTCGTAACCAACGAGGAGTCACCTCATCACCAGTGGTGGCGCTCTCCCATGCATACATAGCTCCAGAATATCCCGCTTCTTGCGCTTTTCTCCGTGCACCTAATAAAGTGTGGTAGCGATAGCTAAGTAAGTTTCGTGCTAAAGCTGGTTGAGTTAGAGTGAGAAACGGAAGAATAAAAATTTCTGTGTCCCAAAAAATATGTCCACTATACTCAAACCCAGAGAGGGTTTTGGGAGGAATGCTGACTCGATCATCATAACGCGGTGCTGCTGCGAGTAATTGAAAGAGATTATAGCGGACGCTTAGTTGAGCTTTGAGATCACCTTCTATAAGGATATCGCTGTCATGCCACTGTTGTTCCCATGAAGCAATATGAGCAGCTAGCAATGTTGTGTAGCTAGGCATTGTCACTAGACGAATCAGCGCTAGTTCAGATGGTGTAGGAGTTTCTCGTGACGTGTATACGGTCACAATCTTTTCTAGAGATACTGTTTGTCCTGATTGAATGACAAAGTTGGTCTGGAGTTTCGGACATTCAGCGTGATGTAACTGTATAGGCGCAATATCTTCTCCCTCGAACACGAGCTTAGCAGCCATGCCAAGTTGTATGGTTGAGTGGATAGTTTGGCTATGTAGCCAGATGATGTTGTTGACACCATTATGATTGAGAGTTTTCCAGTGTTTGACCCCTTGAGTACTTGGATCTGAATGGAATGCAACTTCAACTGAGACTTCACCATCAAAGTCTACGGATGTGATTTGACAACGAATCGCTAAAACATGCTGATCTGCTAAACTAACGAAACGCTCAAAGTGAAATTCTAACGTATGGCCGGTTGGCGATCGCCAACTAACATCGCGGCTAATTATACCTAAGCGTAGGTCAAGCCGACGTTCATAGCGGAGAATTTCACCACTATCTAGGCGGAAGCGTTCCCCACCTACCTTTATGACAAGTGGCAACCAGTTAGGACAGTTGACTAATTCTGTCTGGGTGATTGCTACATCGTCATAAATTCCATGAATTAGAGTAGCTGAAGAATCATTAGGGTATCCTTCCTCGAATGTTCCTCGTGTTCCCAGATAACCGTTCCCAAGGGTGAAAACAGTTTCTTTGTGATGTTGTTTAGCGGGCTGAAATTCTCTTTCGATCACATTCCAGCCTGTTGAGTCAAGTATTTCCTCATCGAGTTGAGAGTTATGAAATAATAAGTCTTGCATGACTTAAATAAATCCTATATTTTGGTGGCTATGCTGTACGTAGCATGAGATAACATTTTTAAGAGCAAAGTAAGTATTTACTCTATTATTCTGCTGTTTAGACTTAGTTTTTGGCTAAACAGTGAAAATTGACGTGTAATTTATGAGCGCGTTCCCGTTTTTCATCACTCTTTTGACAGATTTTATTATCTTTTGAATCGTTTAATAGTTATTAAGAAGAAAATATACGAATACTTAACATTCGCGCAAAAAATGTATACGCAAATACAATTTTTTCAATAAATTGTCACCAATTCCACACTTTCTCGGGTTAGCAGTGCTATTTGTTAATTTTGAGTTTACATAATAAGCAGTGCTTTGCAAAGTTGAAAAAGCTATACGAATTACTAGCTTTTCTCTAGCCTCAAATAAATGGTTGATTTCGACCTCTGCTGTAAGAAGAAGGATATTGTTTATATGTCTACTTCTTCAGGGTAAATTAGCAAACAAGACGTCTGCTTTTTGTATCAGTAGTTAACTTTTCAGCCAATACTACAAGACAAAAAAATTTACACGTTTAGAACGACTTTATCTCAACCATCTAAAGATACTTGTAACAATTTATCAAAATTGATTAAGTGTTTGATGTATCAAATATGTTGTGATATTGATCACTATCGTTTTCGAATAGGATTTATGCCTGTAAAACTATAGCATTCACCTTTTGGCTGACTCAGCTAGTGAGATTACAACTCCAGCAGGGTTTACTATAGGAAAAGAAAAGCTTAATTTTTTGATTACCAGATTTTAATATTGTGAGCCTCCCTTGTGTATCAAAATAACTGAAGAAAAAAAGGTATACTATCTGCTCAACAAAGTACTATGAAATTACTACACCGTCCTGACTTATACAGCTGGTCTTCGTTTGACAAAGAACGTAATATTGATTTCAATAGCATTGCTTGGATTCGTCCAGAAGGGAATGTCCTGATCGATCCATTACCTTTATCCGCTCATGATCATGAACACCTTAACTCCTTAGGTAGTGTGAAGTGGATCGTGGTTACCAACTCCGACCATATACGAGCTGCTAAGGAAATCTCTCACGTGACTAATGCTCAAGTTGCAGCTCCATCTGCTGAGCAAGACAGTTTTCCTATTCCTTGTTTTAACTGGCTTTCAGAGGGAAATCAGTTGGTACCTGGGTTAGAGGTGATAGAGTTACATGGCTCAAAGACACCAGGTGAGTTGGCACTACTTCTAGAAAAAACGACTCTCATCACAGGGGACTTAGTGCGATCGCACCAACCAGGAAAGTTGACGATTTTGCCTGCTCCCAAGCTTTCAGATCGCCAACAAGCCGTCACTTCAGTTCATAGACTAGCAAAGATCAGTGATATAGAAACTGTATTGGTGGGGGATGGGTGGTCTGTGTTTAGAAATGGGAGTCTATTATTGAACGAACTTGCTGCATCCCTCTGATATCAGGTTGTTCTAAGTCATCTTATGGGCTGATGGGAGAGTGTGGGACTCGAATGGCACACTCGTTAAGGGTTAAGATTGACGCGGAGAGGGGAGACACGGGGACGCGGTGATACAATTTTAAGCGTGTCAACGTGTCAGCCCCTTTTTAGGTTTTTCGAGCGTGCCATTCGTGTGGGATTCTCTCCCCACCGTTCATTAAAAGCTTACCCTTGAAAGTGTTTAGTAGTAAGAAGTGTAGTCATAAGAGTAATGATGTTT
>NZ_JAAKGC010000339.1 GCF_017591665.1 Aetokthonos hydrillicola CCALA 1050
AATTTCCTGTACATCACCTGGAGTAAAAGCAGAACTCGCCAAAATAGTGACTTGGTTAGGACACGGATTTTGCTTGTCGCTTTTTTGAGGAAGTTCCTTAACAATACTCTCGACAGCATTAGCAAAGCCATCCTGCAATGAACCCTTGAAATCTGGCGACGAGACTAATATAATCGGTAACTCGTCCAGTTCTGGATGACGTTGGCGAATATCCTTGAGAAAACGCTCCATGTCATCCCCTCGCGTTTCCACAAGTCCAGTCGTACATAAACCAATAATTTCTGGCTTAGACTTCTGCACCAATGTAAGAATTGCTTGTTCAACATTCTCCTCACCACCCAAAATAGTTGAGACTTCCGTCATTGCTGTTGTGGAAAGGGGAATTGCTTCGCGGAAATGTCGAACCAATACCACTTTGGCAAAAGCAGTACAACCTTGAGAACCGTGCATTAGAGGAATTATCCCTTTCAGTCCTAAAAACGCTAAGGCTGCACCTAGAGGTTGGCTTTGCTTGAGAGGATTAATTGCGACTGGTTTTGAGGAAGTTGTCACGATCGCCATCAGCTTACCTCCATTGTGAGAGCAGGGAGAGTATTTTCCTTATCTGCTTTTTCCCAAGGAGCAGGTTTGCGTACCTGTTCCCATACAGGACTATAAAGAGCTTCATACAGTTCTCTTGCCATTTCTAGCATTCCTGCATACCCTGCATAGGGATGGTGTCGCTCTTGGTTAATGTCGAGAAAAGGAATCCGAGCCTTGAGAGCGGTGTATTGATTACGACCACCAGCAATTAACATATCAGCTTGAGTTTCTTTAACTATGCGCAGAATTTCTTTAGGACTTTCTTGTTCGAGAATAATACCGTCTTTACCTAGCAACCTTTTAATACGGGCTTTGTCTTCTTCAGTACTTTTTCTGGCGCTAGTTGCAACAACTTCTATTCCTAAATCCTTAGCAGCAGAAATAATAGACCAACTCTTAACGCCTCCAGTATAAAGGACAACTCGCTTGCCTTTCAGTCGGTCGCGATAAGGAGCTAATGCTATATCTAAAGCGGCGTTTTCTTCAGCAATAAGCTTTTCTGTACGGGCTTGTAAATCAGGATCACCCAATTTAGCAGCTATATTGCGTAAACAACGGTTAATATCTTCAATACCGTAGAAAGATTCTTCTATATAAGGAATACCATAGCGCTCCTCCATTTTTCTTGCCATATTGAGCAGCGCTTTGGAGCAAATCATAACATTGAGTTTAGCACGGTGAGCGTAGGAAATTTCTTTATAGCGAGCATCACCTGTAATTTTCGACAAAACTCGGATACCTAATTTCTCTAACAGTGATGTGACATTCCACATTTCACCTGCAATGTTGTACTCACCGATTAGGTTAATGTCATATGGTGTTGTAAACTCAGGCTCACCAAAACGCTCAGTACAACATACTATTTCGATGTTCTGAGATGATTCATTGGTCAGCAGTTCTCATTTTAAGATTTCATGACATTAAAATCCTTGGAGTAAGAGGTGTTGATAATTCTTCACAAATCAGGCGATCACTGAAATAGCGCAAACTCGTTTCAGAATGAGAATTGCTGCACTTATCGATACATTTACTAAGTAGCTGTGATATTTTTACTTTCAAACATAGCGATCACAGATCAAGATTCACCACGTTTCAAGTATTCTAGCAGCGTCCTCTGGGAGCGATCACCATCCGTTTCAATTCCTTTGCCCACATTAGGTACGCCAAGATTACTCTGCCATTACCCTGTGGCAAGTTGACCCCACATCAGATGTTTGGTTAATGGAAACAGTACGGTATTAGTCGAAGAATGTCAGTT
>NZ_JAAKGC010000080.1 GCF_017591665.1 Aetokthonos hydrillicola CCALA 1050
ATGAAAATGGAAAACCTGTAGGTATTGATACCATCTTGATTTCCACTCAGCATACAGCAACAATTGGCGAAATTACAGATGAAGCCGAGGTACAGGCTAAGATAAAACAAGATCTCTGGTCAGCGGTAGTTGAACCAGCTTTTGTTGATCTTGAAATCAAACCAGATGAGCAAACCCGCTTTTTGGTCAACCCCACTGGCAAGTTTGTCATTGGTGGACCTCAAGGAGATTCAGGATTAACTGGACGTAAAATTATTGTCGACACCTATGGTGGTTACTCACGACACGGTGGTGGAGCTTTTTCAGGCAAAGACCCCACAAAGGTAGATCGCAGTGCTGCTTATGCATGTCGGTATGTCGCTAAAAACATTGTCGCTGCAGGCTTAGCAGAAAAATGTGAAGTCCAACTCAGTTATGCGATTGGGGTAGCGCGACCAGTTAGTATTTTAGTGGAAACCTTTGGTACTGGCAAAGTCGATGATGAAATTTTGCTGGAATTAGTGAAACAGCATTTTGAACTCCGTCCAGCAGGAATTATCCACGCCTTCAAGTTACGTAACCTACCAAACGAACGTGGCGGACGTTTTTATCAGGACGTCGCAGCTTACGGACATTTTGGGCGCAATGATTTAGACTTGCCTTGGGAGCGTACTGATAAGGCAGAATTGTTGAAGCAAGCACTCAGCGATTCCCTAACAGTTGCACTTGCGTAAAAAATAAAGGAAAGAATTCATAATACAGAATTCAGGAGTCAGAATCGATTGGATGGGGACTTAAACTCTATTCATCGGCTAGTAGCACATAATTTCTACTGTATTCTGGCCTACGGCTCCTGAGTTCTTTTCTTAAGACGAAGATTTTTGTAATTATTTTGGATGATTCTTGCTTTCAAATATGGGAATTTTTACTGAAAATTTAAAGATAAAGACTATTAATTACCGATTAAACAAGTTTGAATTCATATACTAAATATAGTAATTGCAGGGGGCAAGGAGATTTGAAGGATGGAAACTGAAAAGCCATCCGTTGTTGAGGGGAATTCAGAAGATAAGCAAGTGTCAGCAGAAGAACTTTCGCTCGACGAACTCCCGACTATAGAATTTCCCTCTAGAGGGAAACTCAAAGCCAGTTCTTGGAGGATTCATCAGAAAATTGGCTATGGATACTTTCTGGCAATTGGGATTGGCTTTTTGGGCTCACTCGCTGGATTATTAATCTCTAACTACTACCAGACAATAGAAATAAGGAGATATAAACATGCCCATTATCAATCACAAATGCTGGCAGATTATAAAGATGCGTTAGTGGGGACGCAATTGTATAGCTCAAGTTTGGTAGCTGCAGTAGAAAATCCAGAACGGCTTTCTAATAAAAAAGCTCTATTTTTAAGTAATGTTGATAACGGAAGGAAAATTGAGAATCAGATTCAACAGTTTTTAGATGATAAGCCAGGGAAGTTAGCAGCAACGGAAGACACGTTACAAAATTTATTGCATAATTACCGTACTAACTTAGACTCCTACGTTAGAGAAATTGATTCTGTATTACAGCAAGTTGATAAGCAGCAACAAAAACCAGAACAAATTTTCTTAGCACAAAACCAGTTGCTAGTAATCATGCGTGGAGATAAAGCCATAGCACTGGATCAAGTCTCTCAACAATTGACCCGTATTTTGCAAACTGCTGAACAGCAAGAACGGGAAATCGAAACACATGTGGATCGTTCCAAGCTGGTTGAGAGATCAATTATTGTAGTTAGTATGCTGATATCAGTGGTGTTCGCAGCAATTATCGCTTGGAGAACTTCACGCGCGATCGCTGAACCAGTTATTGTTGTCACTCAAGTTGCTGAACAGGTAGCCAAAAAATCTAACTTCGATTTGCGCGCACCCGTTACCACTGAAGATGAAATTGGACTACTAGCCAAATCTCTCAATCGTTTAATCCAGCAAGTTTCTAAACATACCAAAGAACTACAACAAGCTAAACAAATAGCAGAAGATGCTAGCAAAGCAAAAAGCCAGTTTTTAGCTAATATCAGTCACGAGTTACGCACACCATTGAATGCCATCATTGGCTTAAGCCAATTACTACAAGATGATGCGACTGATCTAGGTATAACGCTAGAATTTATCAGGGATTTAGAATCAATCAATTCTGCTGGGAAGCATCTACTAACATTGATCAATGACATCCTCGACTTGTCCAAAATAGAAGCAGGAAAAATGTCTTTTTACCCAGAGTCATTTGAGCTTGCTGGCTTTATTAATAATATTATTCTTACAGTAAAGCCCTTAGTCGAGAAAAATGGGAACTTCTTGGAAGTCGATTTTGGCGAACTTGGCATTATGCACACCGACCAAACAAAACTCAGGCAGGTGCTATACAATTTGCTAAGCAACGCCGCTAAGTTCACGACCAACGGTAAAGTAAAGCTCGTGGTCAGAATAGAAAAATTCGACTCTCAAGAATCCGCCTCTAATGGAATTATTACTTTTACAGTAACCGACACAGGCATTGGTATGTCTCAACAACAGCAGCAAAAATTATTTCAACCCTTCACCCAAGGAGATGCTTCAACCACCAAAAGGTATGGTGGCACGGGACTAGGCTTAGCAATTAGCCGTCACTTTTGCCATATGATGGGTGGAGATATTTTTGTCGAAAGTGAACTTGGTGTTGGATCTACTTTTGCTGTTAGTCTTCCGCTCATTGTTAATGGTTAAATTAAAGATAATAGGCGGATCTTTCACAACAAGCCTCTTTGCTCACGCTTTCTCACACCTATGACGACAACCATTGACTTTTTAGGTCACCTCAACCCCAGTCAACGTCTCGCAGTTGAACACTTCTGTGGTCCCTTATTAGTTGTTGCTGGTGCGGGTTCCGGCAAAACACGAGCATTAACTTATCGTATTGCTAACTTGATTCTGCAACATCGTGTTGCTCCAGAAAATATTCTAGCGGTTACCTTTACAAATAAAGCCGCACGGGAAATGAAAGAGCGCATTCAAAAGTTATTTGCCGAACAGTTGGCAATGACAAAATACGGTGAGCGGTTTGATTTGTTACCAGAATATGATCAAACAAAACTAAAGTCTCAAGTATATAAAGATATTATCAAAGACTTGTGGTGCGGTACTTTCCACAGTTTATTTTCTCGTATTCTCCGCTTTGATATTGAAAAATACCAGGATGAAAAAGGACGCCGTTGGAACCGTAATTTTTCTATCTTCGACGAATCAGATGCGCAAAACGTTATCAAAGAAATTGTCACTAAGCAGCTAAATCTGGACGATAAAAAGTTCGACCCTCGTTCTGTTCGCTACGCTATTAGTAACGCTAAAAATCAAAGCTTATCACCGGAAGAATTTCAGCGAGAGCAACCAAATTATCGCGGACGAGTAATTTCAGAAGTTTACAACTCTTATCAAAACAAGTTAGCAGAAAATAATGCCCTTGACTTTGATGATTTGATTCTGGTTCCGGTTAGATTATTTCAGCAAAACGAGCAGGTATTAGGGTATTGGCACAACAAGTTTCGTCATATTCTTGTAGATGAATATCAGGATACCAACCGCACTCAATACGAGCTTATTCGATTGCTGGTAACGAATGCGGAAAGCAAAAAAAGTGCATGGAATTGGAGCGATCGCTCAGTTTTTGTGGTGGGTGATGCAGACCAGTCGATATACAGCTTTCGTATGGCTGACTTTACCATATTACTGGAGTTTCAGCAAGACTTTGGTGATGGATTGGCTGATGACGACACCCGTACAATGGTGAAGTTAGAAGAAAACTATCGCTCTTGCGAAAATATTCTACAAGCTGCAAACCAACTTATTGAAAACAACACCCAACGAATTGATAAAGTCCTCAAACCAACACGTGGCGCAGGGGAGGAGATTTATTGTTACAAAGCAGATGATGAACTTGCAGAAGCAGAATTTGTGATCAATCAAATTCGCTCTTTGACAAACCAAAACCCTGAGTTGAACTGGGGAAGCTTCGCTATACTTTATCGCACCAACGCCCAATCTCGCCCGTTTGAAGAGATTTTAGTCCGCTTGGGAATTCCCTACACGGTTGTGGGAGGATTGAAGTTTTATGATCGCAAGGAAATTAAAGATGTACTGGCTTATTTGAGAGCGATCGCCAACCCATCTGATACAGTCAGTTTGTTGCGCATTATTAACACTCCTCGACGAGGTATTGGGAAATCAACCACCGATGCACTTATTAACGCCTCCCAAGAATTAGGCACAACTTTATGGGAAATTCTCAGTGATGAAACATCGGTAAACACTTTAGCTGGACGTTCATCTAAAGCCGTTAATAACTTTGCTCAAATGATTCGAGCGGAACAAGAACAAATAGGAACAGCTCCAGTTTCCGAAATTGTGCAAAGAGTACTAGAAAACTCTGGTTATATTCAAGACTTGCAAAGTCAAAATACGGATGAAGCAGAAGACAGAGTGAGAAACGTCCAAGAATTGTTTAACGCAGTACTGCAATTTCAAGAAGAAAGCCAGGATGTCACCCTACAAGCATTTCTACAAAGTACCGCCCTTAGTTCGGATCTGGATAACTTAAAAGAAGGACAAACGGCGGTTTCATTAATGACTTTACATGCTTCTAAAGGGCTAGAGTTTCCTGTTGTGTTTTTGGTAGGAGTTGAACAAGGGCTATTTCCTAACTATCGTTCTCTCAACGATCCTGCATCTTTGGAAGAAGAACGCCGTTTATGTTATGTCGGTATTACTCGTGCCCAAGAACGTTTGTATTTAACCCACGCCCGTGAACGTCGTCTTTACGGTTCTCGTGAACCCGCCATGCGATCGCAATTCCTTGACGAGCTACCAGAAGAATTATTAGCAACTCCCCGTAAGAGTATTCGGACGGCTAGCAAAAATGCTTCTGTAAACAGTGGAAAGCAAGTTAATACAAATAATTGGCAAGTAGGTGATCAAGTTCTCCACAAAACTTTTGGCGTTGGTGAAATTACTCACATTTTTGGTAATGGTAGCAAAATTTCTCTAGCAATTAAATTTGACAGTCTAGGTCAAAAAATTATCGACCCTAGAGTGGCAAACCTGCAAAAAATCGATTAATTTGTACACTACTCATGTTGTACGAGTTACATGAGGTAGGCTACCTGCTTTGAGCATAACAATTAAATGTTCGATGCGTTCGTATTCATCAAGTTCGCGTTGTTCAGGGGGAGTAAGTTCTCCAGCTTTACTACGTAGCAATAATTGGCAGTAGCTTAGGATGGTTTCTTGATCCTGATGATCTTAGTGTTTTGGTATTTTTTCCAGAGCAACAACGCTTGCTCCTCCAAGGAAAAGATTCTTTACCAAAAAAGGGAACTCTTAACAGGGAAAGAAAAAAACGTGACTTTGTGGGTTTAAAGCCCACTTTAAAAAAAAATGTTTTTCGAGACGCACAGCGCTTTGAAAACGACGTCCTTGTTTCAATCCCACGGCGCGCATCCGTGGGTACACTGTTAAGAGTTCCCTGTTAAGAGTTCCCTCTGAACCGTTTTACCAGGAATTGAGCTGAAGTTAACTGTCGATCAAGTTTTTGGTTGGTTAAAAATGGGCGGGTAAGATGCCCACCCACTATAATTAGTTAATCTTTGCTATAGCCATTTTGAGGAAGACACACAGGTGCGGCTGCGGACACTTCTGGTTTGAGGAAGATATCAGGCTCTAAGTAGATAGCTATTTTCTCCTCAACGCATGGAGTTGGAGTAACTGATAATTGTGGATTGATTTCGATAGGGATGTTTAATTTAATGCGGACAGTGTATTCGCAGGCTGTGTAATATGGAATCGGCTCGTGTGTAGACATCAGTTTCCTCTTTTTGGTGATCAACAAATATGCTTGAATTGACTATCTCGGTTATGTAGCTAACTAAGCTTCTGCTGCTGGTAACTGCTGTTTGTTGTAACCATTTTGGGGAAGACACACGGGAGGTGTAGCCGAAACTTCTGGCTTGAGGAAGAGATCAGGCTCTAAGTAAATAGGTAATTTCTGTTGAACAGGAGGAGTGGGAGTAATTGCAAGTTGAGGATGAATTTCAATAGGGATGTTTAATTTGATGCGAACGGTAAACTCACAAGCGTTGTGGTAGGAATGTTGTTCTTGAGTAGACATAGATTGCACCCTTTTTATTGTTGGAATTCAAGGTCAAGCTTTGCTTGCCTGCCTTTCGCTTTTATATAGAGTTCGCATTCATCAGCTTATGCAGTAGTGAATGGATCAGCTGGTAGTAGCTATGATTTAAGACTTAGGCAAAAAACAAGACTTTGCGAGTATTTTTGTAGTATTTTGGGTGGTGGAAGTCTGTGTTTTGGTAAATAAAAATGAAACCGCTCCTCATTTCCATCTCTGATAGAGATTCACGCAGTAAACCTGCTGCCATCATAAATAAAATACCAGATTCATCTACGGCAGATGCGTCACACCTGCCCAATCAGTGGGGAAAATACTTTCAATGGCTACTTTTGCCACTAGTGACGATCGCACTTGCTTTTTCCATGTTTGTTCCGCCAGTTTTCGCCATAAGCGTTGATCAAATTCCTCATATTGCACCAGGCGATCGCACTTGGGTTATAGATCAAGCTGAAGTCATCAGCCGTATAAATGAAGGTAAAATTAGCGGTGCTTTAGAGGATTTAGCCAAGAAAACGGGAAATGAAGTTAGAATTGTTACCGTTCGTAGGCTAGACTACGGGGAAACGCCTGATAGCTTCACTCAAGCATTGTTTGAGCAATCTTTCCCAACAAAACAAGATCAGGCTAATCAAGCGATATTAATGATTAACACGGTTACGAATGGTACTGCTATTATAACCGGTGAAAAAGTCAAGTCTTTAATGTCAGACGAAATCGCCAATAGTATAGCAAAAGAAACCCTATTGGTACCATTGCGAAACGGGGACAAATACAATCAGGCGTTTTTAGATGCGAGTGATCGCATTATCGCCGTTCTATCTGGTCAACCTGATCCAGGTCCTCCTAAAATCGTTGATAATGTGCAGGTAGAAGGAACCTTTAAGAAAGCAGAAGAAACCGACAAAGGTAACGCTACTGCTTGGGTTGTAGGGCTTTTAATTGCCGCCACCATAATCCCGATGGCGACTTACTACATTTACTTAGTTTTTCAACCACCATCTTCTAATGGTTAATTGTCAAGCACTAACAATTCCTGTTAGTCTTGAACGTACTCCTGCCCTGTCAGGAGTGCAACCTCAGATCGCATAAATTCGCGACCTAAATAGGCTGCATGGTCTAATAAAGTCACGGGACATGGCTGAGTTTGTTCAAAAATTTTCACGCACAGTTCCTTTGCTGTTCTCCCAACAAATAATGTTGTGTGAGTTCGTTCCACCTTTCCCCGTGCAGGAATTACCTTTCCCGTTTCTGGATCAACAGCTAAACCTTCCTCATTAATCACGTTTGTGAAATGTTTAGCACAAATTAATCCTTCTTGTCGATTTAGGTAAATAATAAAATACCCACCAGAGTCAAGCTCAATATGACGCTGAGAAAGTTTATCATCAATTGCTGTTAAATCTTCAACCGTCAAACCCATAGTCAGTCGCTTCGCTCCAAGTCAAAAGTCAAAAGTCAGCATAGGAATCAACTTTTTTTAAGGATTTTTACCCCTACTTAAGTGTAGTTCTTATGTTCATTAACATTCGTGCCATTTTTGCGAATTTTTTCTAGCTTTTAGTTTGGCTAAAGGGAAGTTCTGCATTAATCGCGTCAATTTCCTGCTGTTCTAGCTCATTGACCTCAGTAATATAATGTCGCAAAACATGCCCTAATCGCTCATTGTAAATGCGGTGCAAACTGTGATTGGGAGTAGCAGGAAAACCGCGACGTTTCTTGTGCCTTCCTCCAGCACCAGGATCGAAAATTTGGATGCCGTTGGAAATACCCCACTCAATAGGTGTATAATAACAAGCATCAAAATGCAAGCAATCAATTTCTTGGAAACTACCCCAATAGCGCCCATATAACCTGTCGCCTTTAAAGAGACAAAAAGACATTCCTATAGGGTGTTGGTTATCCTGATCGCTGTAGGCTGCAAAAAACACCACGCGATGACGATAATTGTTATGTAGCTGTTCAAAAAACTTTTTTGTAAGGTACTTGCTACCCCACCATCCAAACTTATCACAGGTATCAGCGTAGAATTGGTACATCAAGGGAAACAAAGACTTGGGTATTTCATCACCCGAGTGGGGTTTCAGGTGCAAAGAAGCTTTTTCCACAGCTTTGCGTTCGCGTTTAATATTACGACGCTGGTTAGCATTGAATAGCGCCAAATAATCATCAAAAGTATTAAACCCAAGATTTTGCCAAATAAAGCTATGATGCAGCCAAGCGGTGAAACCGTGGCGCTCTAAGACAGGACGCCACTCAGGATCGACGTAGAGAAAATTACAGCCAGATATACGGTTCTTTAAGCAGAAAGCATCGATTTCATGTACCATCATTGCTGTAATCTCATCTTCATCTTCTCCTGGGGCTATCAAGAATCGATAACCTTCAGCAGGAGTAAAGGGTGACATACCAAGCATTTTCGGGTAATAATCGACGCCCATGCGTTGAGCTAAATCCGCCCATTGGTGATCGAAGACAAATTCACCAGCGCTGTGTCCTTTAAGGTAAAGTGGAGCAGCAGCAATGAGTGTTCTATCTCGCCATATCGTTAAGTGATTTGGCAACCAGCCAGCTCTAGGTGTAGCGCTTTGGGACGTTTCAATAGTAGAAAGCCACTCCCACTCTAAAAACGGAGTTGTTAATGGTAATGCCAAAGCATCCCACGCATCTTGGGGCACTTCAACAATTTTGTTAATCCAAGCAACTGAATAGCGAGGCTTTACTTGTTTCACCATTTGAGGCTTTTTAAAGAAAGAATTCAGAAGTCAGGAGTCAGGAGTCAGCATGAATTCTTTAGACTGCCAAATAAAGGGGTTTAAATCCTTATACTGTTGATTCTGGCTTCTGAATTCTGACTCCTGACTCCTTTTTAATATACAAAAGTTAGCACTCATCTTTTTTTAGCGTAACGTAATCTAATATGCTGGGCGTTGCACCCGATAATGTAGAAAGACTTCTTGGTCAACAGTTTGAACTTCGAGCAGCTCCAAACGAGGAGCAAAATCGGGTAAGAAGCCTTTGCCTTCTACCGGTGTTGGTGCGGTAGAACCACCTAAAATCAAAGGACACACAGTCAACCAAAATTCATCTATTAAATCTAATTCGACCATTGAAGCAACCAGAGATCCACCACCAAGTACAGCTAACCGTGTTATACCCAAAGTTGAGAGATGTTGTAAGGTGGCTTGGATGTCGATTGTTCCTGTTGGTGTTTCAAAAACAAGAATATGCTCGAATTCCTCCTGAAAATTCTGTGAGGGGAGAGAACTTCCCTCTTGGGGCGGGTTTTTCTTTTGCCGGGCTTGCCAAAAAAGCGCTCCTGCTTTGGTGGTAAGTAACCAACGATTTATTGGTTGCTGAAAAAACTTAATTTCCGGATTTAGGTTAGCTGAATGTGTAATTACTATATGAACTGGTTGAAGGGGTTTCCCCACCTGTCTTCGATGCTGCAACAGCTTTGGATTTGATACGGTTAGTGTCGTACCATAGGCGCGGAGTGTACCAGCACCAAACAAAACTGCATCAGCAGCAGCGATTTGTTTTTCGAGGTGGGCGAGATCAACCTTTGAGCCAAACCGCGCAGGCGCTCGTGTAACATTTGCTATCTTGCCATCTGCACTCATTGCCAAAACCACTGTGGTATGAGGACGATGTTGCATCATTAGGTTAGATTGATAATTTGTTATATTTTCTTTGCGGGCTTTTAGATTCTCAAAGATAGCTATGTCGGAAAACCAGTATCCCTAAATTTTTCTAATACTATAATTGGTGAAATGCAACAAAAATCGTCATAACAGCTAGTCTCTTTACTTACTTGTGTACTGTACTTGTTCTTATTATTGAAGTATTTTATATAAAGAATTTTTATGTAGCAATAACTTTATTGGATCTAATCACATGTCGTTGCTGTTCTAGTTGGCACATAGCAAGAGAGACTGCCGATGGCTAAACCCCGTCAATCATCCTTTCGTCGTATACTAGTGTCGAGGATATTACTACTGTCCGTCCCGGTTTTACTAATAGGGGAGATTGTAGCCTTTAAGAAGGCTCGGTCTAGCTTATTGGAAACTGCTCGTCAAAACTTAACAGAAAGTGCCATCATCAAGGGAGACAGCATTGTCGATGCGATCGCCGCTATAAAAAGTAACTTACTCAATGCAAGTCAAACTAAAATCATCCAGTCTGGCTCACCTGAACAAGCTCAAGAATTTCTCACTCAACTAGCACAGCAACTACCAAAGCAAATTGAGTGTGTGCAACTGACAAATGTGGAAACTGGTAACGTTGTCGCTACAACTTGTGAAAATCAACCAATTAACGCTCCACAATTACCTTTTCCTAAAGATGGGTTTGAAACTGAAATAATATTACCCCCCTCTATGGGAATAACTGGTAAAAGAGCTAACCAAAATCACTTGCAATTAAGCTTATCTGCTCCAGTGTATGACCGCTGGGGAGATTTACGTTATGCGTTGAGTTTTAAAGCAGTACTACTCTCCCGTGAGAGAATAAATAATAAGCCAGGTGTGCTAACAGGCTCCACACTAGTCATTGCTGAAGATGGGACAATTTTAGCTCATCCGATTCCCAGTCGCATCGGAACTAATATAGAACAGCATGTCGATGCTTTACGACTGAAAAAAATTGTAAAAACTGCGATCGCAGGAAAACAATATTTTCTACATTTCTTTTTTGAGAATGAGGGCGAAGAATTATTGGCAGGCTATACTGCTATAGATGGTCCCGAGACACAAGGGAAGAAGCAAAAATGGGTCATCTTAGCTGTTACAAGTCTAGACAACGCTCTGCACGGTCTTCAGGAAATTAAACTTATCTTGATCGTTTTAACAGTTGGCTTAATTGGTGCGAGTTTATTAGCGTCTTTGTATGTAGCTCGTTACCTAGCACGTCCTTTAGAACAATTGCGAGACTACGCTCTCAATCTGAATCTGAGCCAATCTGCTGAACCAGTTCCTCATAACTTCCAAATTAGAGAATTCAATCAGCTCGCACTAGCCTTAGAGCAAATGCTTGAACGCCTAAAAGCTTGGCGAGAAGAGCTAGAAATAGCTTGGGAAGAATCAAAAGCCGCTAATCAAGTTAAAAGCCAATTTTTAGCTACGACTTCCCACGAGTTAAGAAACCCTCTAAATATTATTATTAACTGTATTCGTTTGGTTCGAGATGACATGTGTGATGACCGAGAAGAAGAAATGGAGTTTCTTAATAAAGCCGACGATACAGCTATTCACTTGCTAGGTATTATTAACGATTTACTTGACATTTCTAAAATTGAAGCAGGCAAACTTTCTGTATCGTTAGAAATTATTAATCTCCAAACAGTACTTAAGGAAGTCATTAATATACAATCTGTTAATGTTCAACAAAAAGGTTTGCAGCTAAATATTCCCCAGATGAACGAGCCGCTTATGGTTAATGCTGATGCAGCAAAACTAAAGCAGGTGTTAATTAATATTATTGGTAATGCTACTAAATTTACCGACGAGGGAAGTATCACTATTACTACAGAAATTCAATTAATTGATAGTAAATCTTACGTAATTATTAAGATTAAAGATACAGGTGTGGGAATTGATCCTGCCCATCAGCATCAGCTATTTCGTCCCTTTGTAATGGTTGAGGGCGCAAACTCACATAGGTTTGGTGGTACAGGATTGGGGCTGGCAATTTCAAGAAACTTAATTGAGATGATGAATGGTACGATTTCGCTTGAAAGTGCTGGTATAAATCAAGGCACGACTATTACAATTGCTTTGCCTTTAATTGATATCTCAACCCTATCTACCCCTGAAGAACAAGAGCATTCTCCAGAGCTTGCGGTTAACTCAAACTTTGTTGATGAAAAAATAAAAGACAACAATCAAGGAAAAGATCCTGAAGAAAACTCTCATACAGAAAAACCAGAAAATATCCCTACACCTAGTTTTCCCTCATACCAAAAGAAGCCCCACGCCGTAAACCGCTTTGGGGGCAGTGATGGAACAAATTTTGGTGGAACGACGAAACCATCTCCAACCAATATCAACCGTTAGAACTGGTTGTTAATTTTTCTTAAGAAAAACAAGTTTACCACCTTGATTTTGAGATTCTTCTAGCGCTGTAAGAATTTCTACTAGCTTTGTGCCTACCCAGCCAGATGATACTACTGGGGGAGTATTTGTGAGGACACAATGAATAAAGCGATCGCACACTCTTTGTAATGGTTCGGCTGCCGCTATTTCCAACACTTGTTGTCGTTGATTGATAGGAATAAATTGGTGATCCCTTTGTTCAAACTCACCATGCAGTAAGGTTAAAGGAGACGATAACGACATTTCATCAAAAATTAAGCTACCATTACTTCCTACCACTCCAAGTCGTCTCTGTTTATCTGGATTTAGCCAACAAAGGTGAATATATGCTTGAAAGCCATTCGGGTAATTAAGTATAACCCAAACCAAATCCGCAAGAGGAGCAGGTTGTTTTTTTGGCTGTAGCCACACTTTACCCATTGCCTGAACACTTATAGGAATTTGATTCAGCCAAAAGTTAAAGATAGCAATATCATGAATTGCTAAATCCCATAGTACATCGACATCTTGACGAACGGGACCTAGATGTGTACGAGTTGCATAGCCATACCGCAAATCACCTAATGTCCCGGCTTGAACTACAACTTCCCCTCGTTCAACTGCTGGATGAAATAAATAAGTGTGATCAACCATTAATTGACGTTGCCGCTGTTGCGCTAATTGGCAAACTTTCCAAGATTCTATAGGATTCAGAGTTAAGGGTTTTTCTGCTAAAACATGATACCCCCAACTTATAGCGTCAGTAATTAACGAGTAATGGGTGCTGGCAGGAGTCGCAATAGCTACCGCTTCTAACCCTACCACTTGCTGAATCGCTTGCCACTCAGTTGCCAGTAGTACGCTGTGCTCTAAATTATACTGCTGTTTAACTGCCGCTAAGCGTTCTGGATTAGAGTCTACTACCGCCACAACCTTTGCTTGAGGATGTTCTAAAAAATTGCGCAGTAAATGAACACCCCAACGTCCAACACCGATAACAGCAATTTTAATCATTTGTTAAGTATTAATTGTTAGTAGTTAACTGGTAATTTTAACTACTAACTACCCTAAATGGGCAATGGGCAGATAAACAGTTATCAGTTATCAGTTATCACTCAAGAGTCATGTGTTTATTTTTGGGTTTAAGCCTTTCAACATACGCCTTGATCACTGATAATTGTTTACTGTTCACTGTTTAAGAGCTCCCTAGGACTTCTCCTGGGGATTGAGTGATAAAAAAGCAACTTTTGCGGCTGTCTGTTCAGCAGCTTTAATAGAACGTCCTTTACCTTGACCTAAGTTTTGTCCATTAAACCAAACTTCGGCAATAAAACGCTCTTGAATATTCTGAGTTCCGGTATTTTCAACAACCCGATACTCAGGTAAAACTTTAAAGTGCGCCTGAGTCCATTCTTGGAGAGCTGCTTTGTAGTTAAATTTAGCTGGATCTTGACGAATTTCTATAGTTAGCTCTTTAAAGTGAGGGTCTAGCCAAGGGCGAATGAGTTCTAAATTGTAAGTACTGAGGTAAAGCGCACCTAAAACTGCTTCAAAAGCATCTGCCAATCGTGACTCTTGACCAACTTTATCGACAGTAGCACTACCAGCGACTAATAAGTATAGCTCCAAGCCATATTCTTTTGCTATTTGCGCAAGTATGCGATCGCTCACTAAAACGGAACGAATTGCTGCGAAATCTCCTATTGGGCAATCTGGATAATTTTCCCACAACACAATAGCCGCTACCAAGCGCACAACTGCATCGCCGACAAACTCCAAATGTTCATAATTTGCCGAATCTGAGACAGTAGGATGAGTTAAAGCTAAGTCAAGTAGTTCCCATTTTACTATTTTCCCTGCTGACAGACCTAATTTTTTTACTAAATTTTCAAGTTGTCGCTGACGGCGCGGATAGACTATAGACATTGGTTAGTTGTGAGTAGCGAATTATGAGTGGTTAGCTATTAGAACTCACAACTAACAACTAACCACTGACAAACAAAAAAATTAGAGAGAGAGAGCAGGACATAAGCCGGGTTCTGTTCTCTTTCGAGGGCAGTTATCTATCTGGGACATCTGTTACCAGATGCCTCTAGCGGCTCTTGGATAACGGAACTGGTAAAAGACCAACCATAGCTCCTTTCGCCTTGCTCCCAACCGGGGTTTACCGAGCCAGCGCCTCTCGACGCTGCTGGTGCGCTCTTACCGCACCTTTGCACCCTTACCTGCTAAGGTAAAACCCGAAGGGTTTTACCTTAGCAGGCGGTATCTTTCTGTGGCACTATCCTCACGATCACTCGCACTGGGCGTTACCCAGCAAGTTTGGTCTTTCGGAAGCCCGGACTTTCCTCAAACCAGTCTCATTGAAACTGATCTGCAACCACCTGCGCCTACTCTCTCCTAATCTTTAGTGTAGTGCAACTTTAACGACTAGAGTGCTAAAGCTAGCTGGGCTTTATTAATGAAAACTAATGTAGTGTAAATGTAGCACAAACTAATGGCCTTTGTGATTCGATTATTGTAAAAATTGGAAATGCAAGAACCGTGATTTTTTCTTTGTCAAAATGTTTATTAGCTATCTAATAGGCATCACTTTCAAGAATTTGTAAGATTATTTTGTGCTTGTAGTTTTTAATCTGCAGTCGAAAGAGAAGTTCACAGAAAATTACAAATTTTTATAACTTTTCACCGGATAATTTATTTACATCAGTGTTCATGGTTAGAATACTGATACATATACGAAGTTTAGTATTATAAATCTTTATTAGAAACATGAAAAAATATAGGCAAATATACCTTTATATAACTAGGATAGCCAGATTAAATTATCTACTTAAGCAAAAGTTTTAGGGTATAATCACTATACTGCTATGGGAGAAACGCAAAGCAGCTAAGCGACCTATGTGAAAATGTAAAAAATTGTCGAGGTCTGGCCTTGAAGAAGCTGGTTGAGAAACATGTGATTAAAAAATCGCATGAATGGTACGACTATTGTAACGAAGTAACAACGGTCTCTCGTTGCCTTTATAACACGGCGCAATATACTCAAAGACAAGGTTATTTTTATGGTCACCCAACACTTAACACGGCACAACTAGATAAATGTTTCAAGAACCACCAACACTATAAAGCCTTAGCAGCTAAAGTGGCACAATTAGTGCTAAAACAAAATGCCGATTCTTGGATTTCTTATCATGCAGCAGTTATAGCTTATAAGCTTGATAGTTCTAAATTCACAGGAAAACCAAAAATTCCCGGGTTCATTTTGAGAAAACACAATCTGATAAAATTCAATAACCAGGCTATTGGAAAAAAGGAATTTAAGAAAGGTTTTGTGGTTCCTTCAATGTCGCCAATCAGAATTCCGGCGAAACCAGGAATGAAATTTGAACTTATTTGTGAAGTCAGAATAGTACCAAAAGTAGGGTGTTTTGTCATCGAGGTGATTTATGAGCATCAACAACAAGCTCAACCGATAAACAAATCGAATTTAGCGGCGGCTATTGATATTGGTTTAGACAACTTAGCTACTGTAGTTTTTAATGATTTAAACATTCAACCCCTAGCTATTAACGGCAAACCTTTAAAGTCAGCCAACAAATTTTATAACAAACAGGTAGCTTTTTATAAAGGGTTTTTACCACATCAAGCACCCTATACACATAAACTCAATAATATTACAAGGAATCGGAATCAATTTGTCGATTCTTATATCCATCAAACCACTCGATTTTTAGTCAATCAATTTGTGGAATTAGGCGTTCGCGTCGTAGCAATTGGGAAAAATGAACAATGGAAGACAGCACTTAACTTAGGTCATAAAACTAATCAATCTTTTACACAGATACCACATGCACGATTTATCGATGTTTTAGTTTATAAACTAGAACTTGCTGGAATCACTGTTACGGTTGGAGAAGAATCATACACTTCCAGAGCTTCTTTTTTAGATTGGGACAATATCCCAGCTTATAAACCTAACACAAAGCATACTTTTTCCGGTCAACGTGTACAAAGAGCTTGGTATGTTTCTCAAAGCGGAAACAAGATTCACGCCGATGTTAATGCTGCGTTTAATATTGGCAGAAAAGTAATCCCAAATTATTTTGATTGCTTGCAAGCAAAATTGAACAGGGATATAGGGTGTCTGGTAGTACATCCGACGCGGATAACACCAACCTTCAAGCGTGTCCATGCAACTGTTGGTGTTGCTCAAACACCTGTAAAGTAGTCTGTCTATATTTGACTATATAAAAGGTAACTATAATGTATACACTTGTCCTGATGTAAACTTTTTTGAGTCTCCTTTTTATGGATTAACGGTTTTGTACTGAGAAACTCTTTAAGTAGCGGAGCAACTATGTTCAAGGAATTTTCGCATAATTTTCTCAATCGACTCAAACTTCAGGATAAAATTATAATCTTGCTGCTTTTTAGCACCATCATTCCAGTCTTGATAGTGGGATTATATGGTACATATTCTTCTACAGCAGCTTTGTTCAAAGTCACTCAACAACAACTTATAGTTGAATCAGAGCAAAAAGCAAATAATATCAACTCATTTTTATATTCTGTCGGTGACGATGTTTTATTTTTGAGTAAAAGCCCGGCAATTCAAAATATCATCAGAGCCAGAACTGATGGAGTAGAGCGACAAGATAATAAAACTTATGAAGTTTTAGCGGAGCAGTTGCAAAAAAACTTTATTGCAATGATGCAAATAAAACCACATTATATGCAACTACGCTATATAGACGAACAAGGTAATGAATGGGTAAGAGTTGATTTCGATGGCAAAAATATCAAACTTATACCAAAAGAAAATTTGCAAAATAAGGCAGATAGACCTTATTTTAAGGATACAATGAAATTGTCTGTTGGCAATCTCTATGTTTCACCAGTAAATTTGAATCAAGAAAAGGGACGAATCGAACGCCCTTTTAAACCAACGATTCGTTATGCGACACCGCTTATCGACTCAGCAGGAAAGAAAAGAGGAATTGTAATTGCCAATATATTTGCTAATAAATTTATAAAGATTTTCAAAGAGGAGCATGACAAAGCAGCCCAGCAAAAGAATGCTTACCCTGGAAAAGAGGATTTTATAATCAACCAAGACGGCTACTATATTTCCCATCCCAATCCATCAAAAGAGTGGGGGTTTGAGTTCCGCAATAATGAGAAAATAGCAAGAGATTATTCAGAGAAGTTTGCTCAACAAATCTTGGGTAGTGAACAGGGATTTATTGAGGAAGGAAAGTATTTTATCAGCTACCATAAGGTAAAACTAAGTCTATATCAGCCAGAATTTTTAGTAGTTTATAATCAAGTACCAAAAAGTAGTGTTTTTGCTACCGTTAACTTATTTAGAAATGTCTCGTTTGGGATTATTCTGGTTTCTCTGGCAATGGTGTTACCATTAACGATTTTTGGAACACGCCAGGTGGTTAATCTGATTAAGCAATTAGTGAATGTAATAACTGCTTCTAGTGATCAAACTTTATCTACCTTAGCACAGCAAGAGCGTGTATCTAGTCAGCAAGCTGTATCAGTAAATGAAACAACCTGCACTATGGACGAGCTGGAGGTTTCCTTTCGACAATCAGTTGAACAAGCTCAAGCTTCAGCCGCAGCAGCACAGGAAGCTCTTCAACTGGCAAAAACTGGTATTAAAATAGTTGAAGAAAACCTTAAGGGTATGTTCACCTTGGAAAAGAAAGTGGAAACACTTACCGAACACATGATGCATTTAGGTGAACAAGCCAATCAAATTAGTATTATTTCAGAGTTGGTTTCTAACTTAGCTTCTAAAACAAATATATTAGCGCTCAACTCAACAGTAGAAGCTATCCGAGCTGGAGAGCATGGTAAAGGTTTTGCTATAATTGCCAATGAAATTCGCCAATTTTCTGATCAGAGCCAGAAATCTGCTGAAAAGATTTATATCCTAGTTTCTAATATCCAAAAGGCAATTAATTCAGCAGTGCTCTTAACAGAGGAAGGAACAAAAACAGTGAACAAGGGGCTGCAACTTGCTCAAACAACAGATCAAACTTTTTCTGGAATGGCGGATAGTGTTAACCATATAGTTTTGAGTAATCAACAGATTTTGCTCAATCTGAAACAGCAATTAGATGCTGTTCGGCAAGTTGTTGAAGCAATGAATAATATCAACCAAGGGGCAAAAGAAACAGTCATTGGTATCAGTCAGACTAGATATAATACCAAACAACTTAATCAAACTGCTCTGAATTTAAGGCGGATAGTGTAGCTATAACAGGCTATGAAACTTCTTGTTCTAAAGCTTGTCGAGCAATACGAGTGACATACACGGTTAAGGCAACTGTAGCAATAAAACCAACGATTCTAATTGCCCAGTTTCCGGCAGGATTAGGAGCATGAGCATCTTTGCCAATTATGGCGAGATTACCAGCCAGTGAACCAAAGTTAACATACATTACAGTACCAGGAATCATACCAATAGAACCTAGTATGTAATCTTTAAGGGAAACTTCCGTTAATCCGAAAGCATAATTTAATAGATTAAAAGGAAAAACAGGAGATAAGCGAGTTAACAGAACAATTTTCCATCCTTCTTTGGTAACTGCTCTATCAATCATTTTAAATTTAGGATATCTCTCTATCTGTTTCGTAACCCAATTCCGTGAAATATATCGTCCAATCAAAAAAGCAAAAGTAGCTCCAAAAGTTGCCGCAATGAACACATATATTGAACCCCAAAAGACGCCAAATAAAACACCTCCTCCTATAGTGAGGATGGAACCTGGTATAAAAAGTATAGTAGCTAAGTTGTAAATGATAATGAACCCTATTGGAGCTAGCCAACCAAGACTTTTAATCCATAGCAAAGACATTAATAAAAAGTCTTGAAAGTTCAACTGTTTTGCCACAATTGTTAGGGTGATAATCAGGCAAATTAAAAGCACTAGTTTAGTTTTAGCACCAAATTGAGAATAGAGCTTTTTAATCATTAGAGTCTATTAGAGGTGGGGTATTTACTGCTAGATTTTCCCCTGCGGTAGAAGCACGCAAGCCGTTGAGGAGAAACACCAAATAAAAAAGCAATAATTATTATTTGATTGATCAGTGTAGTTTTAAGAACCCCCTTTTTTAGCCATCGGCGTGCTGAAGTTATCACTGGTATAGGGATAAGGTTAATGCGTCCAATCTTTCTTAAGCGACGCATAAGTTCAAAATCTTCCATAATCGGTAATTCTGGAAAATGACCGATTTTGTGAAATACTCGTTTTGTGAGAAAAATTGCTTGATCACCGTAAGGCATTTGTAGAAAATGCGATCGCCAATTAACTCCCCACTCTACTAACCTTAAACCCCAATCTGGTGCGTCAATTTGCAAAGCGAAAGCCCCTGCAACAGTTCCTTGCTGTTGCAGTGCATCGCGAACCATGACATCGAACCCAAGAGGTAAAAGAGTATCTGCATGAAGAAACAGCAGAATCTCCCCACTTCCAATTAAAGCACCTGCATTCATTTGACAAGCACGACCAGTAGGTGATGAAATAACTTTGACACCTAAAAATTTAACTATTTCTAGCGTATCATCGGTCGACCCACCATCTACTACAATCACTTCAACATTAGTACTGGGTTGAGTTGTCTCTATCGCTTGTTTGATTTTTGTTGCTTCATTGAAAGTCGGAATGATGATGGAGATTCTGGCACAGTCAATACTGTGATTTTTAACTACTGCCAATAGATGTTTATCTCCATGTTTGGAGTGATCAATTAAGTGTAATTATATAGTGTCCAAGTACACTGTGACGCTCGTAGGTGAGAAGATAAAAATGTAGTAACTTTGGATTATCCTGATCACGATGCATAACTACGCCATCAATTGCTGTATCGTGATGATTTATCCATTTATTTTGATAGTCAAGCAAAACACTAAAATAAGGACTCTTAAAAGGAGGTATCTTGTTTAAATCTTCATAGCTTTGGTTAAAAGGCGGTACTCCGATTCCCATAGGCATATACAAGCCTTTGGAATAATCACTCACTGGAAGCTGAGGGATTTTATCTAGATTTAATCCACTCACAATAAATCTGTTTTTTTGATTCGTCTTTTTATCATTGAATGTTAATTCAAGTTCCTGCAAAGTTTCATTAGATGCAGGAGATTTTATATCTCTCAAAATAGCTTTTTCAAAGTTTGCTATTCTCCAGAACTCATTCCCCCAAGGTTTATTAACATCATACCGACCTGGAGGTACGAAAGTTGCAAATTTAGCATCAGAATTTTGTAAGTCTTTCCAAGTTAAAAGATTATCACCAAAAACCAACTTGAATTTTCTCTTTTGTTCTCCAGATGTGATAAATTTCTCATCTGCTAGAAACTTGGTTGGAATTTCTTTTTCAGAGCTAACTTTTCGTAAAGCTTGCAAATCTACAGGGGTTCCTGCTGGGTTTTGCCAGTGTTCTAGTTTATACCAATCATTCCAATAGGAAACTTTATTGTTATTTTCAAATAAATTTTTGTAGTGTCCCATTGGGAAAGTAAACCAACCTTGGTAATACAGTTTCTTAGAATCACCTTCCTTAACGAATAGCAGTACTTCCCACAAACCAGCATTTAAGCAATTATTTGCTAAATCGAGAGAAACTAAATTATTTTTTTCAAAGCCGTCACCGCCTAACACTTCAATATTGCTTGATTCTGGCTTAAAACTTACCTGTTGCCTATTCCATTCTCGATCAACCAAGGCAATAGTTTCTAAATTCTTATTTTGCTTAACCCACTCTGGATTTTTAGGTACGAATAAACTTACGTCAACGTTTTTAAAGACGATTTTAGCTGTATGGGGATTGGTTGGAGTTAGAACAATATCAAAATGAGTTGCATCCTTCTTAACAATCGTTAATTTCCGCTCAGCATATTGTCTGTAGCGACTGCTGAGATCAGCTGGATTTTCTGGGTACTCACTCTTTGAGAATTCCTTTAATGCAACCGTCATGTTATTAGCGGTATTGTATCTCGAGAAAAATAAAACTCCGCCGACAGCTAATAACGACAAAATGCCAGTTGCGCCAAGTAGAAGAATCCATTTCAGAGGTTTCTTCTGAGGACTCAGGCTCAATGGTTTATTCTCTGTAATGTTCATATCCAAGCCCCCGTATACGTCAAAACAAGATTCATTTTTGAGGAATTTTCTACAACACCAAATGCCGAATTATTGCTGTTGAAAAAAAGCCTATCTATGTGTCACGTTCATAATCCAATGGAAGAACCCTAAGCAAAAGAGGGGTCTAACCCCTCACCCATTATTCAGACAGCAAAGATACTAGTAATTAATTAAATAATTTTTCAAACTAAGAAAAAATTGTTACTTTATAACACTCAGTAACAGTTGCATAAATCTTGTTTGAAGTTCACTATGATACCGATTTAACTTAAAAATCTGACAGATATTTGCTAGAGGCAAATCATCAGAAATCCTTTAAATGCAATTTATTTATTCCAAAAATATTTGTAATTGCTGTACAATTAACTGTGTGTTTTTATACTTTAAAAAGTTATGTCGTAATAGTATATTTTCTTTTGAGGTAAAGTTTAGTCAACAGCTATGGTCACTAAGCATCAGGTAGGATAGGTAACACTACCCACCCCACCCCAATACGGTTCGGATAAGCAGGGGAGGCAAAATTCCCCCCCTGCCACCATTTCTCCCCCTGCTCCCCTTGCTTGTCTCCACCAAGAATTCCTTAACCGAACCGTATTGCACCCCACCCTACACGCCCTCAGATTTTTCTTTATCTCCTCTTATTCCAAGGGAGAGCATAAGTCCAAGACAGTTTTTTAACGGTGAAGGGGCACTTGATAATATATAAAGAAGGCATTTCACTTCCCGAAGCTATACCCGTGTTTGCATCAGCTAATCGCAGAACCAAATCAAGGGAGAAGTCAAAATCCCGTTTTCTATCGATAAATCTGCCAAATTCTATCCTTCGTGCTCTAACAGGACTTGTTTTCCATCTGATAATATTAGCAACTGCGTTTTTTGGCACATATGTTCCAGAATCATTGTCACGCTGTAAAACGCTTTCAGATGTAACAGATTCTCTAAGTGTTTTCTTTGGAACAACTAAACTGGCAATTTGGGGTACAGCTAAATCTCTAACCAAGTCTGGTGATTTGCGAATAACTCGCCGAGAACTCCCGTCAAATTCTTCAAAAGCGCTATTATCCCAGTCAACATATATTGCCTTATTGTCAGATTTATTTTCGACACTAATTGATAACTCCTTTGGATTTTCAATCGAATAGGAAGGTAGAAGCGAAAAACTAATTGCAACTGTGTCTTGGAGGTTTTGTTCTTTTAGTTGTTCATCAACCTTTGATTTATCAAATATCACCTTAATTTGATCATCAATTGACTCCACCATTTGATTAAAAACGTATGTGACGCCAATTATATAAATCGTCAACATAATTAAATTACTATCGCTGCTTCTCATAAATTAAAATATGAACCTCCTTAGGTGATTGTAAATTTAAAAAGAAAGAATTCAGAATTACCTATGACTTTTGACTTTTGAATGCGTGATTTTTGACTTCCCCAAAGGGGCTGGCTTCTTCTTTAATCATGATTGATTGTGGAAGAGTTTTCGAGCCATCCCCGTCGCCAAAAGAAGAATACTAATCCTAGTGCGATCGCTGCCATAGCTGCTAAGCAAATCGGGTAACCCCAGTAAAACTTTAATTCTGGCATACGCTCGAAATTCATACCATATACACCAGCAATAAAAGTAAGGGGTATAAAAATTGATGAAACTACAGTTAAAAATTTCATAATTTCATTCATTCTATTGCTTATTGCTGAAAGATAAACATCCATTAAACCCGATGCTAATTCGCGATAAGTCTCCACCATATCCATGACTTGTACTGTATGGTCGTAACAATCTCGTAAATAAATTCTCACTTCATCACTGATAAGTTCATAACCATCTCGAACCAAGGAATTAATCACATCGCGTTGGGGCCATATAGCCCGACGTAGTTGTAACAATTCTCTGCGAATTTGATAAATTTCTTGTAGTGTTTTTCGGTTAGGGTTGAGCATAACTTCTTCCTCTAACTCTTCAAGACGCTCACCATATCGCTCTAATACTGGAAAGAAACCATCTATAATTGCATCTAACAAAGCATAAGCTAAATAATCAGCTTGGCGCTTGCGGATAGTGCCTTTGTTGTAGCTAATTCGTGCTCTTACCGGATGAAAACAATCATGCTCTGGTTCCTCCTGTACAGTAAGTACATAATTGTGTCCTAGCACAAAACTGACCTGCTCACTATAAAAGCCACAGATCTTTTCCTTTGGCACTACCATGCGGGCGATTATCACCAGTTGATCGTCATAATCCTCGCTTTTTGGGCGTTCTGGTCCATTGACCATATCTTCTAATACTAAAGGATGTAGCTCAAACACTTGAGCTAACCTTTCTAGAATTTCAGCACTACCCAAACCTTGGACATCCACCCAAGAAACGGAACTCTTATCTAGATATAAAGTACACTCCTCCGGAGTTTTCAATTGCTTGTGGATAACATCAGTTTGGGTATAGTCAATCAAGAAAATTTTCGAAGGTAAAGCATTTTCATCAACGAAGATAGTTCCTGGTATAGTACCTGGTTGATGATAAAAGTCTCTAGTATAAAATTTATTTTTTGTTGAAGAAAGGCGTTGACGTTTTTTTTCCATACTTTTTTTCTGGGGTAGGGGTAGATTGAACCCTTTTAAGTTGAAGCAGGTACGATGTAATGATATTACGGTTTCTCAAATCAGGATCAGTGATAAGAAAATATAACACTAAGGTAAAAGCTGATAGTTCTAGAAGAACTGAAAAAAAGCAGCTTGTTTTAAAACAAACTGCTTCAATCGTTAAACAATAAGGTGAGTATTACTCACTACATTCAATTTTACATGGTCACATAGACTACATCATTCCCATGCCGCCCATGCCGCCCATGCCGCCCATGCCACCCATGCCACCCATGCCGCCCATGCCGCCCATATCAGGCGCAGCAGCTTTCTTTTCTGGCTTTTCAACCACAATTGCTTCGGTGGTTAAAACCATACCAGCAATAGAGGCGGCATTTTGTAAAGCGGAACGCACAACCTTAGCTGGATCAATGATTCCGGCAGCAATCAAGTCTTCAAATTCACCAGTTGCAGCATTGTAACCGATGTTGAAATCTGATTCACGCACTCTGGCAACAATCACAGAACCTTCTACACCAGCATTGTCTGCAATTTGACGCAGGGGAGCTTCAAGAGCGCGTGCTACAATATCCGCACCAATCTTTTCTTCACTTTCAAGGCTGTTTTTAACTTGGGTTACCTTATGAATCAAGTTGATTAGTGTTGCACCACCACCAGGAACAATACCTTCTTCTACAGCAGCTTTGGTAGCGTTGAGAGCATCTTCAATCCGCAGTTTGCGATCTTTTAGTTCGGTTTCGGTGGCTGCACCAACTTTAATAACTGCTACTCCACCAGCAAGCTTAGCAATACGCTCTTGCAGTTTTTCTTGATCGTATTCAGAATCGGTTTCTGCTAATTGTCTACGAATTTGACCAATTCGCTTCTGCACATCCTCTGTGCTATCACTACCAGCAACGATAGTTGTGTTTTCTTTATCGATTGTGACTTTGCGCGCAGTTCCTAGCATTTCTAAAGAAGCGGTATCTAAGCTTAAGCCAATTTCTTCAGAAATCAACTGTCCGTTGGTGAGAATAGCAATATCTTCCAACATTGCTTTGCGGCGATCGCCAAACCCTGGTGCTTTAATAGCAGCTACTGTCAGTACGCCCCGTGCTTTGTTCACCACTAAAGTTGCTAAGGCTTCTCCTTCTACATCTTCAGCGATAATCAGCAAAGGTTGACCTAAACGAGCGACTTTTTCCAATACTGGAACTAAGTCTTGAATACTACTGATTTTTTTATCGGTAATTAAGATGCGGGCATTTTCAAATTCTACGGTCATCCGGTCGTTATTGGTGATGAAGTAAGGGGAAATATAACCCCTGTCTACTTGCATTCCCTCAACAACTTCCAAATCCGTTGTTAGCGACTTAGATTCTTCAACGGTAATGACACCGTCTTTGGTAACTTTTTCCATGGCTTGTGCTAACATGCTGCCGACTTCTTCATCGTTACCGGCAGATACGGTAGCAACTTGGGCGATCGCACTTCCTTCCACTGGCTTTGCTATTGCGGCAATTTCTTCCACCAATGCTTCTATGGTTTTGTCAATTCCCCGCTTCAAGCTTATAGGGTTGGTACCTGCAGCAACGTTCTTTAACCCTTCGCGGATCATTGCTTGTGCTAATACAGTAGCAGTGGTGGTGCCATCTCCGGCGACATCCTTAGTTTTTGATGCTACTTCCTGAATCAGTCTAGCGCCGGTGTTTTCTAAGGGATCTTCTAGTTCAATTTCTTTAGCAACGGTGATACCATCGTTAACAATTTGGGGTGCACCAAATTTTTTCTCTAGAAGAACGTTGCGCCCTTTTGGTCCCAAAGTGATTTTCACAGCATCGGCAAGGGCGTTAATGCCGCGTTCTAGGGCTCGCCGTGATTCTTCATCAAATGAAACAATTTTAGACATGTCGTTAGTTTCCTAGCACTTCCATTAGACAATTTAGCACTCAGCGGCCAAGAGTGCTAATCCCTAATAGACCAAATTACATAAAAATAGCAAAAAATTGATTAATATACAGTTGATGTTTATCACCATTGATAGTAATGGTCGGATCGAGAGATGAATATATACGGCTTCCTTAAGTCTCTCGGTATTGCTGACCCTAGCGGTTCCGGCTGGTTAGCAGTAGTATTCACGTTTTTAATGGCTTGTGTCGTAACATGGCATTTGATCCCAAAAGTGCGTAAATTCGCCTTAAGGGTAGGTTGGGCTGACCAACCAAACGCACGACGGCTTAATAAAGAACCTTTACCGAATGCGGGCGGCTTGGCAATTTACGCAGGAGTGATTGCCGCAATGGTACTAGCTAGCCTCTTACGACCTATTGAAGTCCAACACGTATTGGCTCAGGTACTGACTATTCTTTTAGGCGGTTCCATACTAGTTCTTGTTGGCTTTATCGACGATCAGTTCGGTTTACCCCCATCTGTTCGCATGTTAATTCAATTACTTACAGCTCTTTTGCTGGTTGCTAATGGCATCCGTATTGAAGTAACTTTTGGTACACCTGTAGACTCCTTACTATCAACCTTACTAACAGTATTTTGGGTAGTAGCAATTACTAACGGCATCAATTTGATGGACGGAATGGATGGTTTGGTAGGAGGTATCGGTTTTATCACTGCTATGAGTTTGTTAGCTGTTTCAGCACAATTTGATAATCGTGCAGCAGCGACACTAGTTCTAGCAGCATTAGGTGGTGCAGCGTTAGGCTTCTTGCGTCACAACTTTCACCCTTCCCACATTATCATGGGCGATGCTGGAGCTTACTTTTTTGGCTATGTGCTTGCAGCAACCAGCATTTTAGGAAAACTCCAAGTTAACACAGTCTTATCGTTGATCCCCCCGGTTTTATTTCTTCTATTACCAGTATTAGACACAACACAAGTGGTTGTACGACGGCTGATGGCAGGAAAAAATCCGATGAGTACTCCTGGAAAAGACCATCTGCATCACCGGTTGCTCGCTTGGGGTTTATCCCAGCGCCACGCCGCCCTTACCCTTTGGTCAATTACTTTGGTTTGTAACTTACTAGCAATGAGAATACAAGACATGACCTTGGGTGTAATTCTCACCACTACTATTAGTATTATTATCCTTTTAAGCTTTACTGTTTGGCAAAAGATAAGAGCAGCATAATGGGCATGGGGCATGGGGCATTAGGAACCGAGGATAAGAATTTTATAAATATCTTTACCGAGATTCTGCGCGCGACGAGAAACTAACGATACCCGAAGGGCTTCACGGGGAAGTTAAAAGTCAACGCTACTCAATTGAACCTTATTTTCCCCTCTTCCCTAGTTCTCTATCCTATGCCCCATCCCCTATGCCCCATGCCCGTTGCACTATCACATCACCATACCACCGTCAACATTAAAAACTTGTCCTGTGATGTATGCGGCTGCGGGATCGGCGGCGAGAAAACGTACCATACCAGCTACTTCTTCTGGTTGACCGTAGCGACCTAGGGGTATGAATTTGAGAATTTCTTCGGCGTTTATCTTACTTGTCATATCTGTGGCAATAAAACCAGGAGCTACAGCATTAACTGTGATACCGCGAGAAGAAAATTCTTTAGCAATGGTTTTGGTGAAGCCGATTACGCCTGCTTTGGCGGCACTGTAGTTTGCTTGTCCTGGATTCCCCATAAGCCCAGCAACGGAGGTAATGTTGATAATCCTTCCAGAGCGTTGCTTCAGCATGATTTTACTGACGGCGCGTGTACACAAGAAAACACCAGTAAGATTGAGATCAATAACGGCCTGCCAATCTTCAGGCTTCATACGTAGAAGTAAATTGTCGCGCGTAATACCGGCATTGTTGACTAAAATATCAACTCGATTAAACTTTTCTATCACATTGTTAAGCAGCGCTTCTACTTGATCTACTTTGGATACATCTGCTTGTAGGGCGATCGCACTTCCTCCTGCTTTTGTGATTGTATCGACGACTTCTTCCGCTGCGTTACTAGAATTGGCATAGTTAACAACTACATTTGCTCCCAAAGTGGCTAATTCTTGTGCGATCGCGCGTCCAATCCCCCGGGAAGCACCTGTCACAATTGCTACTTTTTCCCGTAAAGTTTGTAGATTCTCTGGCAGTAGTTCCATAAAAATTCCTATGATTGTTTTTACCGCGTTAACCATCATAGGGCGACACTGCACCAATAAAAAACAATAACGACATTCCCCCAGATCAGCTTTGGCAAGAACTACTATGGAAATCAAACAATAAAAAATTGGTGCGTGTCACATGTCTACAAAAAAGCAATTCAACACCTTTGAAGAAATGCTCTCGGGTTCTGATCTACCTGTGTTAGTAGATTTTTACGCTGACTGGTGTGGACCTTGTCAAATGATGGTTCCGATTTTAAAACAAGTCAACGCCCAGCTACAGGGTCGCTTGCGAATTGTCAAAATTGATACTGAAAAATACCCTCAACTGGCAACACAGTATAAAATTGAAGCTTTACCAACACTAGTGCTGTTTAAAGGTGGTCACCCAGTTGATAGAATCGAGGGCGTGGTACAGGCCCAGCAATTAGTACAGCATTTAAAAAGCATAATATAACAAATTGGGCATGGAGCACCCCTGCGGGGAAGTCAAAATTGGGTAAGATTTGTCTTTTTTCCTCCCCTGCTCCCCTGCTCCATGCTATTGTTCTACAACTAACCTAGCCGGGATACCCCGCCACTCACTCTCTGATGGTAGTACTTCACTTTTCATGAGGAGTGATAATGCGTCGAGTTTAGAGCCAGCCTCCATCACAGAATCATACAACACTACAGAGCGTGGTCCGACAGTGCAACCTTGACCGATCTTGACTGTAGACATTTTCATAACCCGATCCTCAAACAAGTGAGTTTGAAGCGATGTTAAATCAGCGATCGCAGCGTTAGCACCAACATGGATAGGTGCTTGATACAACCAACTATCTTTGATCACGAAGGGATGTAGTTCGACATTTTAGCCAATGGTAGCTCCATCATCGATAGTGATTAGGTCGGGCAGATGCAAGTTCTCTGTACCTTTATGAACAATTAACAGGGAGTAGCATAATTTCAGAGAAATAACCTCTGTCGCATGAGTAAAAAAAAATAAACACTCTTCAGATAGAACTATTGTCTGCTTAGGATATAATAAGCTGTACCACGACAGTGCATACCTGGAGCAGTTAGCAATGAATGGCACCAAACACTGTTTATTGTTTCATTGCTGCCTTAGGACATGCCTGATGCATTGACAAAACCCAAAGACTTGAGGAACAAAAGTCAAAAACCTTCCTCATGTAGTGCAGGTTATCCTAAGGAGGAACTAGATATGCTAAAGCAACTTCTGACAGGTAGTTATGTTCTCGGTTTATTACTTGTCGGTGGCTTGTCCGCACAAGCACAAGTAAACCAATCTTCGCCATCTCAAGCGCCAGGAGTTACCCAACCCTCCTCTTTACCTTCCCCATCTCAAGCGCCAGGAGCAACCCAGTCACAAATTAGCCCTGACGATCTCCAAAAATTTGCCCGCAGTATAAAACAGTTGCGAGTGATTCAGCAAGGCGAGAAACAGCAGATAGTGCAGCTTATTACCAAGTCAGGGCTAACCGGAGAAAGATTTATAGAAATTTATCAGGCACAGAAAACTCCTACACAACAACCAAAAAAAGCGATAACCCAAACAGAACAGCAGCAATTCAACACAGCTTACTCAAAAATTAGAGAAATTCAGCAACAAACTCAGCCAAAGAAAGAGCAGGCTGTTCAAAAAGAAGGGCTACAACCATCACGCTTCAACCAAATTCTTGAAGCAGTAAGACAAGATACAACGCTCCAACAGAAAGTTCAACAGATGATTCAGCAATAAAAAGGAGTCACAAGCCAGAATTCAGGAGTCAGAATCAAATACTGACTCCTGAATTCTTTTCTTATGTGTTAAATACGTTCAAAACTCTTAATCCAGTTAGAAGTACTTATAACCTTACTAAAAAATGGATATTGCGCTACCAAGGTTGCTCTATGAAGTTCTTCATCAGTAGCAGCATCAGTATCACTTTTGAAAGCGAGGGTTCCTGTTGCATCACTTAGGAATTCCACAGAAAAACCAAGATGTGAAGCTTGTCTAGCCGTCGTGTCACAGCAAACTTGAGTCATATATCCAGAGATTACAACTGTGTCAATTTCCCATTTTCTCAACCAAGCTTCTAGCTTCGTGTTCGTGAAACTCCCTGGCAAATTTTTTTCAATTAAAAGATCGTGAGGACGTTTGATAATTTCAGGGTGAAGTTCCCATTCAGGACTCCCCTTTCTAAAGATGGGCGAATCTGCGTCTGGTTGAGTGTGCTGGACAACCACAACTGGGATGTTTTGTAAAGATGCAGTATTCATTGTCTCGAGAATCTTATCCAAACTTCCTGAAGGATAAGTGACTGGTAGCTTACCAGTAAAGTATTCATTTTGGACGTCGATAGATCTTGAGTGTATTGCCCGGCATAGACTAGATTGGCATGAATAAAGTTGACAGGGTTATTAATTTCATGAGCAACACCAGCAACTAGCTGTCCAAGACTAGACATTTTTTCGGACTGAATGAGTTGGATTTGAGCTTGTTGCAACTTTTGCAAAGTTGTTTCAGCTAACAAAGCTTTTTCTCTCTCCCGCATTTCTGCTTGCTTACGTGCAGTAATGTCGATTAATGATCCAGATAATCCCTCTTGGCTTGTGTCTAGATTAGATAACTTTGTCCAACGAGCTGATAATTCTAGGTAAATAATTTCACCTGTTTTGTCATAAAATCGCAGTTCTTGTTTATTTCTGAGCAATTTACCTTTTTGTTGAGTAATATTATCGATTAGTTCTCGACCGCTTAATTGAGTAAACAAACTCTGGAAAATAGGCTGATCGTCTACATGAATAAAATTAATAATCGATTGTCCCAAAGAGTCTGTATGGCTATAGCCAAGAATATCTGTCCACGCATAGTTAAGAAAGATAAACTCTCCTTTTTCATTGCTCTGAAATACAATCTCTTGCAAACTCTCAACTAGTTCTCGATAACGCCGTTCTGATTCTGCAAGCTTTTCGATTAAGCGGTATTGAATCTGAGTATGAAGTTCTTTGTTGGGATCAATATCAGATGTCATGTAGCAATTTTGAGTTGATTTAGTAGTTGTGCATGGGAAATTACATTTGCATAAAGAGGGAATATATTCTCGCAGTAAAAATTCTGTTCAAAATTCGTTCGAGCAGAGGTACAGTCAGAGAGAATTGTTACCCGATAACCACTTTCATAAGCCGCACGACCTGTTGAATCAATACAAATTGAGGTTACAGTTCCAGCTAAAACAACATCCGTAATCTGTCGTTGTTTCAATATTAGATCTAGCTGAGTAGAAGAGAAAGCATTCAATCCACGTTTACCGGAGACCTCTATAATCCGTTCTTTGAAAGGCAATAACTCAGAAACAATTTCTGCGCCCTTTGTACCAGCTTGAAAAGCACCAACTTCCTTAATGATTTTCAATATGCCTACTGAATAAACTATTTCCTCATAGTTAGGAGTAAATATAATTGGTGTTGCAATCAATAAGACAGGAGTTGGCAGTAATTGTTCAATTAAATCTACTGTATTCGCTAAAACATTTGTAACTTGGGATGACTCCTCTACCACATTATGTAAAATGCCATCTACAGCAAAGTAGTCATTTTGATAACCAATTAATATCAATGCTGTTTTTTGTGGGTTCATTATAGTTACCTTTTACATAGTCAAATGTGGGCAGACTACTTTAAGGGCCTGATATTAAGATAAGGTAGAACACCTATAAACAGGATAAGGATCTTGCAAAGGTGTAACTAAATTTTTCAGTGATATCCATTAGTCTTTTTTTAGACGAAAATATATTTTTGTCTAATTTTTAAGATAGGTCTAATTATAACATTTGTAAAGAACTGTAGAAACGTTGATCACAATGTCTCTACAAAAAATGAAATTCGTTGATTGTTTGACTCACATACAAAATGCCCTCACGCCTATCCCCTCTCGTAAACTCGGGAAAGGGGATAGGCGTGAGGGCGAGAGTATATGAGATACAGCTTATAACCGCTATATTTCAAGGTGTAAACAAGCAGTTACACAAATCATCTTTCAATATGAGTTCTGTACTACAGTGTTAAAGATTGAGGATTTATTTCAATCAACTTCGCCAAATCTTGTAAAAATGCGGCAGCATGAGCACCGTAAATAATACGGTGATCACAGGTAATATTTACCTGCATTTGTTGCCTTATTCCAAACAAACCGTTCGATGTTGCTACGACTTGTGGACGAGATGCACCGATCGCAATAATCGAACCTTGTCCAGGCGGCAAAATG
>NZ_JAAKGC010000340.1 GCF_017591665.1 Aetokthonos hydrillicola CCALA 1050
TTATAAGAAAAATGCAGAAAACCCTTGAGGAACAGGTGCATAGCACCGTATTCCGTACTTCAGGCAAGGGATGAATGCTAGCTGAACCCTTTAGGGTTCCGTCATGGTTGATTTTTTTGGCTCTGGAAGGCTATCTATCCACTCATCAATTAAACTACTGATTGTCCTGTCTAGTTCAGCAGACAGCAACACGATCTTATTATATCTACGTTCTGTTAACCGGAAATTTAATCGTTTGTTTTTCATAATGACATACAACGTCTTTATTTTTATGTTAACATAGATTCAGTTAACAAAATAAACAAGGAGGTGATAACACTTGCTAACAAACTATGTCTACAAGCTACGTCCTAATGTTGGTCAGTCAAACAAGATGGATAACTGGATTGATATGCTGAAAAGTCAGTACAATTGGTCTTTGGCTGACAGAATAACACAGTACAATCAACAATTCATTCAAGGTGATTACTGCGATATTAGAACGTCATCGGAAGCTTGTCCATTAACATGTTTTGTTAGCAAGAATAGTGCAACTGGTGAACCTTGGAAAGATTCTAAGGTTGACAAAGACGGTAATTTAAAGAATCCTCGGCGTAGTGCTGGTGATATTCAAATAACAGCACTACCAGAACTCAAAAAGGCTAGACCTTGGTACGCTGATATTGACTCCACAGTATTACAGCAAAACGTTAAGCGCTTAGATACTGCTTACAAAAACTTTTTTGGTGGTCGAGGATTTCCGAAGTTTAAAAATCGTTCAACTTTCTCGTCGTTCACTTACACAGTAGGAATTAAGGTTCAAGGGAATAAAATCTATCTGCCTAAAATCGGTTGGATGAGATTCTTTAACTCTAGACCGATTCCCACTGGTTTCACTATTAAGGCTGCAACTATTCGCAAACGTCAAGATGGTTGGTACGTTTCTATCAGAATCGAGGATAAAACTGTACCTGATTACATTCCTAAACCTTTAACAGAAATTAAGTCTGTGTTGGGTTGTGACATGGGAATCACCAAGCTTGTACACTTGTCGGATGGCTATCAAATCAAGAATCCTAAGTTTGCAACCAACAAGAAAGTTAAGCGTAGGTTGAAAATTAGACAACGTAGAGTTAACCGCAAGGTTAAAGGTAGCAAGAATCGTAAAAAGGCTGCTATCAAAGTAGGCAAGCTACATAAGAAAATTGCTGATAAACGTCAAGCTTACCAATGGAAGGTAGCTAGTTTAATTACTTCCAGAAGAGTTGATGCTATTGCTGTTGAGGATTTAAATGTATCTGGAATGCTTAAGCGTTGCCGTCCCAAAGTTGATCAGACAACAGGACGATTCTTAAACAACGGTCAGAGTGCTAAGAAAGGTTTAAACCGTTCAATCTCGGATGCTAGTTGGAATGAGTTAACTCAGAAAATTGATTACATGGCTGTGAAGTCAGGAAAGATTTTGATCAAAGTGAACCCCAAACATACAAGCCAAAAATGTAACTTTTGTGGTCACGTTGATGCTAGCAGTAGGGACAAAGAAAAGTACATTTGTGTTGCTTGTGGTCACATGGCTCATGCTGACATAAATGCGGCTAAAAACATAAAAGAACTGGCTATGTTAAAGATAGCACGCCAGGTGCTACAACGGGGGGAACCCCCGCAACGCACTGGCTCGAGTATAGTATGCGGGGACTCCGCAAAACTTGAACCACGAGGTTCTAAACGCCCGAAACAACGTAAGGAGAAATCAGCGCGCCGCTCTCGTCAACGCGTTGAGCCTGGGAACCTTAGCGATAAGGATATTAAGGCATTTGTGTCTTAAGAATCCCCGTCTCTTTAGAGCGGGGAGTGTCAA
>NZ_JAAKGC010000081.1 GCF_017591665.1 Aetokthonos hydrillicola CCALA 1050
CCCTCACACCTGATGGCAACTACATGATTTCTGCTTCCTATGACTCCACCCTAAAAGTCTGGAATTGGCAAACAGGAGAACTACTACGTACCCTCGTTGATCATAGTGACTCGGTAAGTGCACTCGCCCTCACACTTGATGGCAACTACATGATTTCTGCTTCCTATGACTCCACCCTAAAAGTCTGGAATTGGCAAACAGGAGAACTACTGCGTACCCTCGTTGGTCATAGTGGCTGGGTAGGTACACTCGCCCTCACACTTGATGGCAACTACGTGATTTCTGCTTCCGGTGACTCCACCCTAAAAGTCTGGAATTGGCAAACAGGAGAACTACTGCGTACCCTCGTTGGTCATAGTGACTCGGTAAATGCACTCGCCCTCACACCTGATGGCAACTACGTGATTTTTGCTTCCTATGGCAGCACCCTCAAAGTCTGGAGTTGGCAAACTGGGGAAGTCATTGCCAGTTTCATAGGGGATGGATCAATATGTTGCTGTGCTGTTGCACCTGATGGAGTGAGTGTTATTGCTGGGGATGGATCAGGAGCGGTGCATTTTTTGCGATTGCAAGGGATATAAGGAGTAATTTATAGTTGGGGTGGGCGAGGTCAGCAAAACTACGATCTCATTGGGTGTAGGTAGGTAGTTATGATCTTCGGTTGGCAAAATTCACCTTGCTGAGATGTCTTGTTCTATGGCTTCGAGGAGTGGGGTTTCGTCTCCGGCGATACCGTAGAAGCGCATGAAGTTGGGAGTAGAAATAGGTTCGGGAGAACTGGTGGTGATTGGAGCAATGGTAATTTCGACTTCTTGCCCTTGAAATTGACCAAGCCCGCTAATTTCCAAAGAATCACTGTTGATGAGAGTCCTTATTTTGAATCGCTCAATCATATTGTTTTATCTTAAGGCTAGCTTACAATAGCTATTAGACATATTATCTAGATAATGTGGCTTTTATGGATTACATGACTTCCAAGGAAGCACAGACGAATTTTGGCGCGTTGCTCGATTCCGCACAGCGCCATCCTATCGTGATCAAGCGCCACAAGCGTGACTGCGTGGTCGTCATGTCGATGGCGGATTTCGAAGAATACCGCAAGGCGCGGGCAAAATCTTTGATGGATTTCTGCGACGCCGCTTCCGCCGAAGCCGCTGCAAATGGCATGACGTCGGAGAAGCTGAACGATCTGTTGCAGTCCTGATAGAGGTTGTTGTTGCGCGTCGTTTTTGATACTAATGTGCTGATAAGCAGGCTGCTTGCGCCAAAAGAATCACTTCCTGCCCAAGCAGTGCGTCTAGTTATGGAAGGAGCGAACGCGGATCTGTTTTCGGAAGCAACCTTCCGAGAGCTTGGCGATGTTTTAAGCCGTGCAAAATTCGATCCATATCTCTCGCGTGAGAAGCGTTTGTATTTTCTCTCTGAAATACGCGCATTATCAGAGTTTGTGACCATCCATCGCACGCTTTCAGTATGCCGGGATCCGCGTGACGACAAGTTCCTCGATCTCGTGGTGTGCGGTAATGCAGACTACCTGGTGACGGGGGATGAGGACTTGTTGAATCTGCACCCATTTGAAGGAGTTAGCATTCTTTCACCTGCTTCATTCCTCGCACGGCAATAATCAACTAGTACTTTCTAAAACGACCATCAGATATATGCAACTAGAAGACTACTTTAACTTTCTTAGAGATGACGATATTCGTATAAAAGGTTCTCGCATTGGCATTGAAACAATTTTATATGAATATATTTATCGCGCCCGTACACCTGAAGAAATTACCCAGATGTTTCCTAGTCTGACTATAGAACAAGTCTATGCCACTATTCTCTATTACCATCACGAAAAAGAAAAAGTCAGTCAATACATAACGGACTGGCTAGAGTGGAGTCATAAAATGCGAGAGGAACAGCGGAAAAATCCTCACTCAGGAGTGAAAAAGTTAATCGAATTTAAAGCCGCACAAAAAGCCCAACAATCCCATGAGAATTCAGTATCTCATTGATGAAAATGTTAACCGTAACTGTTGATCCCCGATATTTAAATTTATGTTTGGTAGTGCGAGCATCTTGCTCGCTGGGTATGGAACGCGAGCAGGATGTAAGAGTAGTAGTAGTTAGGTAGAGTGTAAGCGAAACCCAACACATACTAATAGTTGTTGCAATACTGCGTAGGTTTTGCCCGAAAATTCTCCCCGCACTAAAGTTCGGGCGCTTTAGCTGGCATTGAGCTTTAAGCTCACTGGGTAATCTTTTAACCCATTTTAATGGGTTTCAGCTTTGAGCCGGGAAATTCATTTCCCGGCTCTTAACCGAGCAGTATTGATAGTTGTTGGGTTTCGTTCCTCAACCCAACCTACGTCTAACCCCTGTGAGTAATATACGGGCTGGTCAAGTTATCTAACTGCTGAATGAGAAGACTGAGGAATAAACCTACGTCTGTCACTACACCAACCGATTCTATGGAACCGCGATCGCTTAACTTTGTCACAACAGCAGGATTAATATCCACACACACCATCTTCACGCCAGCTGGAGTCATATTACCTACTCCAATAGAGTGCAGCATACTGGATAGCATCAAAATCATATCAGCGCCCTTAAGTAGCCGAGCGTATTCAGTTTGTGCTTTAATTAGATCCATCTCGGTATCTGGTAAGGGGCCATCATCTCGGATGGAACCAGCAAGGCAGAAAGGTACATTATTACGCACGCACTCATACATCACACCGCTTGGAAGCACGCCAGCTTCGACAGCTTTAGCAATGCTACCGTGATGGCGGATGGTGTTAATAACCTTTAAGTGATGACGGTGTCCACCGCGTACAGCGATCCCACGTTGCATATCGACACCTAGGGAAGTTCCCATCATTGCTTGCTCGATATCGTGAACTGCGATCGCGTTCCCAGCCAGCAACGCCTGTACATACCCTTCTCTAATCAGTTGCGCTAAATGGTAACCGCCACCAGTATGGATCACAACTGGCCCTGCTGTGACAACTACTTTACCTCCAGCATCGCGGATTTTTCGCAATTCCCAAGCCACTTGTTCAACGACTAATTCCACGCGGCGCTCACTAGAAACACCCGCCGACATAAAGCTAAATTCCTGAGTATTACGTTGTTCGCGTGATTCTGTTTTGCGAACAGTGCGGATACCTTGTACATCCACAACCACTTTGTCCCCAATTTCTAAATCGCGTAGTATTTTACACTGTGCTATAACTCCGTTGGGAGTTTCGGTAATAGCAAGCGCTCCATCCATACGCTGATTTTGTACCTTCACCCATTCCCCATTTAGGCGAACCTCTGTAGGATAAATCGTGGTGACATAAAAATCATCAGGAGCTACACCTGGTTTAATAACAGGTTCGAGCTTGGCATCTCGCTCATCTTGTGGTAAGTCTACTGCCCCTAGATCAATGAGATGAGATACAATGCTTTCCATCACCTCATGAGAAGGAGCTGAGACTTTTACTTGTGCTGTTGAAGTACTTTGTCTCTGTTCTCCCAAGAAGAAATTTAAAACTTGGAAACTTCCCCCGTTATCAACAATTAAATCCAGAGCGCGGTTAATTAAACCAGAGTCGAGCAAGTGTCCTTCAAGGCGAAGAATTCGGCTTTCTACCGATACATTCGCATGAACTTCTTCTACGACTGGTTCAGTAACTCGTAATGTTAAGCATTTAGCAGCACCACCTGCTTTCAGAAATTCAAATAACGGTGTTTCAATAACTTGAAAACCTGCTTGTGCAAGGCGCGCTTTTAGTTCTTCACTCGCCTTATTCATAACGACGATGTGATCTACATTCACCGCGTTGCAAGCAAAGTTTACTGCGTCCGCTTCTGCAATTGCTATACGCTTTTCTGGTGCTACCCGCATTTCAATTAAGCGATTAGAATAGGAATCAAACGCAGGTGGATAGTACAATAAGTACCCGTTTTTCAAAGGACAGAAGCAAGTGTCAAGATGATAGAAACGGTCATCTATGAGGCGCAACGACAACACTTCTATATCTAGCCATTTTGCTAGGTAGGGATGAGAATCTAATTCTGAACGGAAGCCATAACCAGCCCATAACCAACGTCCCTCACGATCTAGCAGCGCATCTCCTGCGCCTTCAAAGGGTAGATCCTTAGGTAGTTCATGAACTGTATAGCCATTTTCCTCAAACCACTGCTTGAAGTAAGGCTCTTCGCCCTGGCGCTCTTTGTGTAAAAAGCGACTAAGAACAACAGTATCACCCAGTACTAAGCCTGCATTGGCAGTAAATACCATATCAGGCCAACCTTTCTGAGGTGTCACCAAATTTACAATCGCGTGTTCTTTGAGAATATGGTGCAGTTTTTCCCACTGTTCGACAGCGCGATCGCGCGATGACTTGTGAATATTCCCTTCCATCCAAGGATTAATCACATAGTCTACATCATAATGGTCTGGGGAACACATCAAAAAGCTAATCTGAGAAGTCATAGAATCACACGTGTATAGATGCCGTCAGTGTTTACTTGAGAAATTGTTACTAATCCGATTTTGTAAAATCTACTACTAAATTTCTAACTTTTGAAAGTTGAAAGTGGCATAAAGACCTTCATTTTATTGTACTAGCAGCAGGACACGCAAGGAAGCGACGGCAATAGTCTTGTCAACGGATAGCGCCCATTCCTCCTAATCCGCAGTACCCAGTACCCAATCCCCAATACCCCTTTAATTTATTTCAACTCCAGACTTTGCCATATGTACCAAGAGGCAATTGTACAATATGGCCGCCATCGAAACCCTATTTGTTCGACAGTCTTTTTGTCAGGCAATTCTGACAGGGAGTAAGCACGACGAATCCCAGATCGGATACCTAGATCATCAACAGGTAGCACATCCCACCGATGCAAACGGAAGATTAGCAACATCTGCGCTGTCCAACGTCCAATACCTTTGACTTGTGTCAAAGTCTTAACAATGGCTTCGTCGTCCATGCTCTCTAACGCAGTTAGAGTGGGCAAATCATCTAGTATTTTCTGAGCTAAGTCTTTGAGATAGACAACTTTAGGACGAGAGATCCCTACCCCTCGTAAAGTTTCATCTGGCGTATTGAGAACATCCTGTGGGGTTGGTGCTAGTTTGTCAGAATAAAGCTGGAGAAACTTGTGGTGAATCGCTGCTGCGGCTTTGCCAGAAAGTTGTTGGTAAAGGATTGATCTAGACAGGGAAAATAATAAATCTCCAGTTTGCTGCACCTGGTCAAGTTTGCAGCAACCGACTTGCTCGATAACCGATCCCAATATGGGATCTGATTGTTTGAGTGTAGCAATAGCAACCGAATAATCCATGGTTCATATGGGTTCCTCTTTTCTCCCAGCGACCTAGGCTTTATCTTTCATTCGTATATCAATGATCGTAGCTTTAAAGTTGTAATTAAACCCGTCTAATTCAACTGTTTCTCCAATTCTGAGCTTACTCGGGCCAAGCACTAGTCCATTATTAGTGGTTTTTGCCTGACCTTCCAAAGTCATAAGCATATCTGTACTATAATTATTTTTTCTCGGTTCAGGTAATTCCTTAATAGAACCATCAGGCTGGGGAACTAACACAGTTCTCGGTATCAATTGAACAGATTGAATATTAATTTGACCGTGGGGTTGGTTGCGGATAATAATATTAGTCTTCCCGTCTTTTTTTAATCCTTGCTCAATTAAGCGTTGAGGCTCGCGTACATTTAAGCCTCTAACAACTAAGTCTACTTCTACAGGCTTCGTTGTACCCACTTGGGCAATAGAGCCAGAACTCCCAGGAAAGAAAAAGATACCAAATATCACTAGTAAAATCACTAGCATAGCACCAAGATCGAGAATATTGATTTTACCGAATAAGCGGCCTTTGGAATCTAAGATAGCCATAAACAATGTTCCCCAATAAGAGCCAAGTCAATCATTGTAGCAGTCTGGTCTGGTAGAGACGCATGACTGTTCTGACTAAAGGCGGTTAGGCGTTGTAATCATGCGACAGTTTATCATAACTTGTCACCGAAGTTATGGACTAGATGATGCCGCTTATCCTGGCGGATATTTAAGCACTGTTCCAAAATAACTACTTTCTCAGCAACGCTTATAGAGACGATTCTCCCTAACTTTCACTGGATCAACAGTTGTTAGTGCTTCTTCTAGTGGTAAAGTACGAAGCAAGTTTTTGAGAACGTTAACTTGATAAACTATTGAATTTGTGATATCCAGTCCTGTGAGCCAACCACTTCGAGGATGATAAGCTCCAGTATCTATATTTATCCACCCATGTCCTTGTGCTAATTTACCAGGAGAAACATCAGGTAGAGTAAACGTGATAGTGTGACCAACAATTATTAACTTATCCCGGAAGTAAGGTTGGTCAATGCTCTGAAATTCTTCTCGTACCCAGCAAAGCTGATCGGCGGTTTGTTTTTCTAAAGGAATTGATGGACTAACACCAGCATGAACTAACCAAATATCTCCCAAGTCAAGATGCGTAGGTAAAGTTTTAAACCATTCTATGTGTTCTGGCGGTATCGTAGCTTGTTGGTAGCTAGCTACTGTTGCTTGCCCTCCGCTATATAGCCATGCTTGCAACGCTGGGGTGGTGACATGTCCGTTGGTAAGAATGTTTAATAACATCTGCTCATGATTCCCCAGGACACATTTGTAGTTACTGTCTTTGACAAAATTTACAACTTGTGAGCTCTGAGGACCACGATCAATCAAGTCGCCTAGAAAATAAACTTGATCGTCTGAGGTAGGGGCGATGATCTCCAACAATCTCATTAAACCCTTGTAGTGACCATGAACATCCCCAATGACTATTCGGCGGTGGTGGCTTGTGCTCATCGGCTTTTGACGTGAACAATTATACTCCTTCTACAGTTTAGGCCGACTATATTTCGCAAACACAAGTAAAAATTTACGTAGAAGATGGGAGAGTCCTTGCTCATTTTAGTTGTGAAGGAGGTATGGTCAGTGCTAAAAGTTAATAGCATTGTCTTGACATAATTATAGCCATATATCTAGGGGTTGCCTAGAAAGTGTACTTATATTATTTGTTCATCTCTTGTCAAATTAGCAATTCCAAACCATAAAAATTGGGAAAAATTTATAATTCATGCAAAAATTTTACGAAATATTTACTTATATCTTTCTACAATACCTTTATGATCGAGTAGTTTAATTTTTTCTAAAAGTCAAATATCTTGCTTGCGCAGGATTGCTGAAGCAACTGAGCAGCCTTATCTTCGCAATTTAAGATAGTGGAATATATCCAACTAGTACACTTCGGCAGAAATAAGTAGACCATTTCAAACAGTCACAAGCCTTGTTTTATAACACTTTTGACTTTTGATTTTTGACTTTTGACTTCTGCGCAGCAGTGCTAGGCTATTGATTCTATAACTGATTATTGAAATCTCAAGCACTACCACCAACAGATATAGCAATCCTAAATCATTCGTGAAAAAAACTATTGCCCATTGCCTGCCTTCGCAGCTAATTTCACAACTAAAATAGGATTGCTATGTAATTAGCCGCCTTCTAGATGTTCAATCTAATCAATAAACACTACACAATATGAGTCAAGATATCTTAGAAAGATATAACCATAGGATATACTTCTATTGCGATCCAAGACAGGGAGTTGCCGAAGCTCTAAAGTTACAGCATTTACTAATTTGTTTAGCAGAAGGTTTTAGAGAACTGGGAGTACCGTATTTTTCTAATGTAGACTACTGGCAGGAATCTCCGGAAAAAGAAGAATATCTCTTTCGTCACAATCCGGAAGTTACTCCGGACGACTGTTCTATCGTTATTTTACAAAACAATTGGTTCACTAACAACTTTCCACTACCAGAAAATTTATTTCATCGGAAGCGGAAATATGTGATTGTTTATATGGATGCAGAAGATAATGATAGAACGTATGTAGTAAGACCAGAATTTAAGAAGTTTGATTTTATACTAAGAAATCATTTTAATAGTAAATTTAAATATGGTAGTAACTTTTATCCTTGGCCTTTTGGGCTGAATACGCGTATGCTGAGGGAACTTAAGGAAGTCCCTGATTTTCAAGAAAGAAAAAGACAGCTACTTATTAATTTTCGTGCTGACCATACTGTTAGAGAACTCAGTTGTAACCTCATCATACCTCGCATTGAAAAGATTCTACGAGTTGATCACTACACTAATAGTTTGGAAAAACCTCCTGTAGACCCCTATCACCATCTACGCTGGATCCAAACCGGTAGACGGCACTACCCAGATTACTATAAACGTCTCAAAGATTCAGCTGCATGTGCTTGTTTCGGAGGATTTTTTGTACCTCCTTTTCCTAAAAATCCAGGACATGTAATGAGTCGTTTTGGAAGACGTGTTATGACGAAAATGAAAATAAAGTCTAATACAATAGCACAGTGGGATAGTTGGCGATTTTGGGAGTCATTAGCAGCAGGATGCGCTAGCTTTCACGTAGACTTTGAGAAATATGGTCTTGCTCTTCCTGTTATGCCAGAGAATTGGCGACATTATATTGGTATCGACTTAGATAATGTACAAGAAGCAATAGACAGAATAGCTGATGAACCAGAAATTTTAGAAAGGGTTGCCAAAGAAGGAAGAATTTGGACGCTTGAAAATTATACTCCTGCACCTACAGCATTACGTCTTCTTCAAACAGTTTCCCAATCTTAATCTTGCAGTAACCAAAAGCCGCTATCAGTCATTCCTGAATCATCGGGTTGCACTAACAAAAAGTGCAATCCTTGACATTGCTGCTTTCTGTGTTCATAAACCTTAGCAGCTGCACCAACTTGTTGATCTTCAAACGTTGCAACAATCCATCTGTCTACCAAACCAGCTTCTAACACCAACCCATCCGGCGCACCAGTTAAGTAATTCAGTGCTACAGGATGAACTTGTTGCAGCCACCGTGCCAAACGCATTGACTGTCTTCCTCCATAAATTATCACACCAGGTACAGGTAACGTTGAAGCCAATCCCAAATTGATAGGTAGGAGAAATTCTGGCATTTGTAAAATTGGGATTGGACGATGTCTAAACACCTGTTCGAGATCACCAGAGGGAAGTGTAGCAAAGCGCCACTGTTCTCCCCAGAGTTTTTCCGGTAGCGGTACAGGTGGTGGTTTGTCTGGAGAAATAGGGTAATGCTTCTCCTGCAACCACTGCTTTAATGCAAAAGTTCGGCGAGTAGGTTCTACAGAAATGCCTAAATTCTGTCCAGCTTGTTGAATTAAACCTAAAGACTGAGGGCGAAATACCTGAATGATATCTGGTAATTTGTCAATAGCTGCTAACTGAATTTGAGAAGTCACCCAACTCCCATTCGCTTCTTGTTGAGGACAGGTTGCTTCATACTCAAAGCTACGAGTCTCGTCACAAATCAACAACTCCCACAATACTTGCTCTGCTGTATCTGTTTGGGGACGACGATAAAAATCAGCTTGCCAAATGTACATTTTTGGGGATTGGGGATTGGGTACCTGATTATTTTGCACTGGGATCTACAAGCATATCACCTTATAAGTTTTTCTCTCTCCCTTGCTCCCTTGCTCCCCTTTCCCCCCTATCCCCAGAGGGGATCCCGAGTCCCCCCTGCCTCACAAGGGTAGGTTTTTTAGATCTAGGTGTTGGCAAGACAAGGAGGACAAGGAAGGAAAGCAGACAAGGAAGTTTTTTTTACTCCTAGTTGGCTTAAAGTTAGTATATACACTTAGATTTTATGTTTCTTCCTTGTCCACCTTCTCCCCCAAGTCTACCTAGTCTCACCCGTCCTAGATGTATCTGTAAAAAACCTACACCTGTGAGGTCCCCCCTGCTCCCTGCTAAAAGCTCCCTAAATTATTTTTTTCTTGCTTAGCTTACTGACTTCTGCAATTACGCCATCAAGCCCACTGTTACCATATATAATAAGTAACCGTTCCGCAGAAAGGTAAGTTAGGACAGGGTTCCGGAATTGCTTAATGTAAGTTGCTGTATCTGTAGGGTTGTAGCCGAACTGGGGAGCGATCGCACTCAGAAGTTCCTGATCTATAGTAACCGCCGGAATCGATAGAACGAAATCAGCATCTGAGAGGTTATGGAGAGCATACTCAGCCAGTAAGTTAGTTTGCGATGAATTACTACCTGTCAGATTATAGCTACCAAGCTTGCGTACAGGTGGTAGACGAAGACGCTTTTGGTTATCTTGGAATAAGTATCCTTTCTCTACAGGATCAATCTGAGCCAAGATTCCGGCAGTACGCAACCAATTAACTACTTTATACTCATTACCAAGTGTAGGTGCAGAGTGAGCTGAAGCTTGAGTGATCACAAATTCAGGTGACAAACCGCGCTTCATAGATTCTGCTAAACCGATGATGTGATGTCCACCAGTTCTAGAATCACCCGATGCACCGTAGTTATCAGTTTTACCGTTACCACCGAAGCTCAACTCCTGAAACTCAGTACCATCACTATTCCATTGAAAGACGATTGGCTTAGCCCAATCATGCCAAATTGGAGCAGCAGAAAGTAAATCGTTGTTGAGATAGATGTCTGAATTACGCTTGTTATCTGCGGATGGGTTGATAATGGGTAACCCATCACTACGACTTTGCCCGTAGATTGATCTATAGTTATCGGCAAAACTCAAGTCACTGAGGTTATTAAATGCTTCGTGTACTGGAAGTCCACCAGGGTATGCATGATGACTATTATTACTACTTCCAGGAGCAGCAAAAAATGGTTGAGGAAGTTGGGGGCAAGCACTACCATCTTCAAGTACTGGAGGGAATACCCCAGCTATAAGTCCCCCTGGAAAGGTGCCGTCGCTTGAAGTATCTACTAAACCTTCGTCTTTTAATTGTTGCAAAATCTTTTGTTTTTGGCTGTTATTTAGCCCAGCTCGATGAGTAATACAAGTTTTAGTGTTGTTTACTGCATCTCGTGTAGCCTGCCTAAGAGCTGAATCTTGAATTTGGTCGATTTGTTGTGCCAAGAAATTTTGAGCCGACTGTACAAGTGGGGATTTTCGAGCTATCCTAGTGGCATCAGCATTACCTGCTCCGGGTATAGTCTGGTTTGCAGTGGTGACAGTATTCTGAGCTTCCTGTGCCTGTAAAGGTGATACCACCACCACTAGGCTTAAGCATAAAATTATTACTAACAGAAAACGAGAGATTTTCATCTTGTTTACTCATTCAAATGTGGCAATAGCCTGTAAAGGCGATCGCCAGCATTTTAGTTTGTCAAGGTTAAGTCCTGTATAAGGATGACAGACAAGTTGAATTTTTTACCTTTATCAAAAATTATGAGGTAAATCTGCTAACGACACACACGTTCGCTAGTGTAGTATCCAGAACGGTACTGTTTTCTACCAACAATACCGAATTTACGAGTGTAGCGCCCCCTATGATAGACTCGCCTTATATAACAACGGCGAGCAGCAATTAGCTCTTTAGATGGTGTTTGCAATAGCTGAGGTTGTTCAGAAACAAATCCAGCAGATATATTGTTACTCACTCCAGAAGCAAGCGAAGGAGTAGTTACACCTAAGCCCCCAACAGTAGCTAATAGAGTAATTCCTGAGAGCAATGATGTGTTCTTCATTATTAATCCTTGACTATAAAGTTGACTAAATAACTCGGATTCCATTTTTATACTCTTATGAACCGAACTTCAGCGACTTCTCGCTAAGGTTTGATCATGGTAGTGGTGAGGCTTCTTCTCGTTACCTCTAAGGCAATAGGGCGACAACTATCGGAAAAATTTAGTAATAATGGCAACATTCATGTACATATATTTTTGCCCACCTAGAAAAACAACTTGCCTCAAAGACAAGCACATAAATAATTAATAGGAATCTACACAGATCAATTAGAAATTTTCTTTAGTCAAAAAAATAACCTAGGTAAAGAGGTGGTGGCAACTTGATTAAGGCAATCTCAGATTAAATAAGCAAATAAAAGGCTCCTTCAAGAGATAATACTCTCATGGCAAATAAATACTGACTGAAATACAAATAGCTTAAGCTTGCACAATTGATAAGCTATTAGGCACTTAATTTGCTTCTGGTGGGTGGATGGGGAAAAAGCGAGGGGGAGCAAGATTAACAAATTTTCCTCAAGATTAAAAAAATGGAGATAATATCGGCAAAAGCTTAATGGGATTGATTTTTCTTTTGCCAGAAGAACTGGCAAGTTGTGCATCTGGTAGCAAGAGTAGCAAAAAAATGAAATCAGAAGGGAGCGTACTGCTACCTTGGAAGTCAAAAGTCAAAAAATTGTATTCTCAGCTTTTGCTGCATTTTGAATGCTGGGTTTATTTACGCCACGCTTTTTCTTTTAAAGTGAACTCAAAATCTTAAAAGAAATTAATAGTATTCTTTCCTTTATTAAAAATATTATTTAAAATAGAAAAACCCTCCATAATTAATTTACAGGGAGCAGGTAAATGGCGGTGATTGCAGTCGTTGACTACGACATGGGAAATTTGCACTCAGTCTGTAAAGGCTTAGAAAAAGCTGGAGCAACTCCTAAGATTACTGATTCTGCAAAGGAATTGGAACAGGCAAAAGCGATTGTCTTGCCAGGAGTTGGTGCGTTTGATCCAGCGATGCGAAACTTGCGCTTGCGTGGATTAGAAGAACCCATAAAAGAAGCGATCGCATCTGGCAAACCTTTCTTAGGCATCTGCTTGGGATTGCAAATTCTCTTTGAATCTAGTGAAGAAGGTACTAAATCAGGGCTGGGAATTATCAAAGGAAAAGTGAGGCGATTTCGTCCAGAACCAGATATTTCTATTCCCCATATGGGTTGGAATCAACTGGAACTGACTCAGTCGAAGAGCATTTTGTGGGAGCATTTACCACCTAACCCTTGGGTGTATTTTGTCCATTCCTACTACGTTGATCCAGCTGATCCTCAAGTTTGTGCTGCAACTGTCACTCACGGTAGCCAAACTGTAACAGCTGCAATTTCGTACAAAAACATAACAGCAGTCCAGTTCCACCCGGAAAAATCCTCTAATATTGGGCTGCAAATTCTGTCCAATTTTGTTTCTCAGGTTTGGGTAAAAGTTGCTGCATAATGCTATCTTCGACTAGTCAATGGTTAAGAATTCCTCAACTATTGACTATTGGCTATCGAATAATCTCTCATGAGTTTAAGAATTTATGGCAACCGTCAGTTAAAAACTTTACCCGGTAAAGAAACCCGTCCAACTACTGGAAGGGTGAGAGAAGCAGTTTTTAATATTTGGCAAGGAGAAATAGCTCGTTGTCACTGGTTGGATTTGTGTACTGGTACTGGTTCAATGGGAGCAGAAGCTTTATGTAGAGGAGCTAGTTTAGTGGTGGGAATTGAACAGTCTAGCCGTGCCTGTGTGATTATACAGCAAAACTGGCAACAAGTAGCTAACGCAGAACAGAAATTTCAAATTTTACGAGGAGATGTTCTGCAATGGCTACCAAAACTCTCCAGACAGCAATTTGATAAAATCTACTTTGACCCACCTTATGCTAGCAATTTATATAAACCAGTCTTAGATGCGATCGCTCACTATCAGCTTTTAGAAACAGGCGGCGAGATAGCAGTCGAACATAGTCCTCAAAATTGGACTCCTCCAGTAATTCCCTCTTTGGAAATTTGCCGAGAAAAAGTTTACGGTAATACTGCTCTAACTTTTTATACAGTAACCACGTAACAACACTACTAAATGAGCTACAGCCAATTTACACTTAGTTCAGTCAAGCGCAAGTTTGGATTACAAACGGTAGAGAGTAGCGGTATTTTTGCCAATATCCCAGAAGTAGATATTAGCTCATGGTTACAGCAAACCTTTAGCTACGGATTAGAAGTCGCCCTAGCAAGCGATAGCGAAAAAGCCCGTTCCGAACTGATTATTGCACCAATGATGCTAGAACTCAGGAATACTAGCCAAGTTAATGTGTTTTCTGGAGTCGACTTTACCGTAGACGAAGAAAACGGACTAAATGGGATTTGCGACTTCTTGATCACAGCCTCACCTGAAAAACTGATCATTGAAGCTCCTGTAGTTGCGGTTGTTGAAGCTAAGAAAGAAAACATCATAAGTGGCTTAGGGCAATGCGTTGCTGAAATGTACGCAGCCCAAATATTCAACGAAACAAAAAATCTAATTCATGGTGTCGTTACGACTGGTAGTGCCTGGAAGTTTCTATCGCTTGCTGATAAAACTGTAGAAGTTGACACAGCTGAGTATTATATCGATAACCCAAATAAAATATTGGGAATTTTAACCAGCTTTGTCTCAAAAACTAACAGGGGATAGGTGTTGCAGCACAATTTGCTGGGGCGTGAAGATGCTCAACAAGAACAAGAAGGTTAGTGAATTTCCGTTTGCTTCATTGCGTCGCATTACGCCTGAAGAAGTAGAAGCAGCGGAAATCGCTATTAAAGAACAATTTGGATTTGTAGTGCGAGCATCTTGCTCGCTGGATCTATTACACCAGCGAGACGCCGAATCATTCTTGGTTCGTAGTTGCACTTTAGTGCGCTTACTGCGCAACTACGAACCAGCAGCTTCAATTTGTTTGACGACGGTTAGCGCTGAGTAACTTACTCCTGCTGTACCTTCACCTGGGTGGGTGGAGTCTCCAACTAACCATAAGTGATTTATGGGTGTGCGGTTGGCAAAACCAAAGGGGCCAAAAGTTGGTATCCTTTGACCAATACCACCAACAATACCGCGATCGCGCGCTGTATATCGAGCAAAAGTCCGAGGTGTTGCAGCTTCCACGTGAATAATTGTTTCTGGTTTTAAGTAAAAGAATTTCCCGAGGTGAGCGATCGCATCGGATGTATACTGTTGTTTTAGCGCTTCATAATCCTCAGTACCCAGCCATTTCTCCGGATCTACAAAAGAAGAAGCAATAATAGTTGCTTTCCCTTTTGGAGCACGTCCATCTCCTAGACGACTAACAGAAACAAACAGAGAATTATTTTCCCCAATAGGACCATCAGCATTGTACATAAATTGTAGATGAGGCGGGCACCCAGCAGGAATAGCGCTTTCATCTACTCCCAAATACACAACAAAAGCACCTGATGGTTTTGGTAGTTTTTCTACTCGCTGCTTATACCCACGAGGAGCATTCTCACCTAATAATTGTACTAAGTTTTGTACTGTCACATTCGCAACGATATGATCAGCAGCTTCAGTCCAAACTTCATTAGTTTTCTGATTGCGAATAACTACAGCAGTAGCTTTACCTTGTTCTACGTTGATATGTTCAACTGTATGTTGCATTAACAACGTACCACCATCTCTTTCAAAAGCAGAAACTAGGCGATCGCTCAGTGTCTGCATACTACCTTGGAGATGAAATAATCCTTGTGGTAGTTGCGAGACGCTTAATGCTGTTGCCGCATAAAGTAGTGCTGTCTCCTCCGCGCTAACTTGGGAATATAACTTCAATTGCAAATCTAAAAATGTCCGCAAACGCTGATCCTTCTCAAGTCCATAAAGACGCAAAGCATCTCCCACTGTAAATAAAGTATAGGGTACAGTAATCAACGTACTGCTACGTACTGCTTTAGTTAATTGCCATAAGTCCCAAATATTACGTGGTGGTAGCACTGGATCGCGCCCTTGAAATTCCCAACTAGCATGAAACAATGTTGCGATTAACTTCCAGAAAGGTTCGCTACCAGGAAATTGTCTAGAACGTTCTTTTTCCCACTCTTGTGGATCGCGCCAAACATTAATTGGTGTTACTTCCCCTGGAAGATACACAGCACAAGCTGGATTGCAAGGGGTTGCTTCGGGCGGCTCAATTTCTAATTCAGAGAAAATGCGGTGGTGAATACCTCCTGGTTCTAATCCCGCCACCTGAGTTGCGCCTACATCAAAGGTAAAACCTCGACGTTTAAACGTAGAAGCACATCCTCCAGGAACGATCGCTTGATCCAGAATTAGCACGCTGTAACCTTTATGGGCTAACAATGCTCCTGCTGTTAGTCCACCAATTCCTGCACCGATAACGATGACACGAGTTTGATCATTGCCAACGAGAGAATTTGGCATCATTCTTCAATACACATTTCTTAATATTTATTATAATTATTTTATATAAAAATTAAAAAGCCCTTCTCGAAAGACCTACTCGGGTTACTAGGTAAAATGTAGAGATAGGCTCACCTGCAAGTACCAATGACCTCAACTCTGCTGAAAATTCCCTATCTTAATGCTCCAACCCTGCACCAACTGCCTAATGGGTTAACAATAGTAGCGGAGCAAATGCCAGTTGAAGCCGTTAACCTAAGTTTGTGGGTTAATGTCGGCTCCGCCGTAGAATCAGATAGCATTAACGGCATGGCTCACTTTCTAGAGCATATGATTTTTAAGGGAACTGGACTGCTGGCAAGCGGTGAGTTTGAACGTAGGATTGAAGCGCGAGGTGCTGTAACTAACGCTGCCACTAGTCAAGATTATACTCAGTATTATATTACCACTGCTCCCAAAGATTTTGCAGAACTTGCTCCATTACAAATTGATGTAGTAGTTAATGCCAGTATACCTGATGATGGCTTTGAACGTGAGCGATTGGTCGTTTTAGAAGAAATTAGACGATCAGCGGATAATCCTCGCCGCCGGACTTTTCAAAGAGCAATGGAACTAGCATTTGATAAGTTACCTTACAAGCGTCCTGTCTTGGGAGCAGAAGAAGTTATTTCTCAGCTTGAACCTGAGCAAATGAGGAATTTTCACGCAAATTGGTATCAACCTTTATCAATGACTGCCGTAGCTGTTGGCAATTTGCCAGTGGAAGAATTAATCGAAATTGTCGCAGAGGGATTTGAAGCAACTAGCACTCAACAATCAACAGAGGGTAAAAGACAATCCTTGCTTAACGTTGAAGCTCCATTTACAGAAATTGTTCGCAGAGAATTTATTGACGACAGTCTCAAACAAGCAAGGTTAGTCATGCTTTGGCGAGTACCAGGGCTGCTCGAAATCAATCAAACTTATGCACTAGATGTTTTGGCAGGAATTTTGGGACATGGACGAATGTCAAGACTGGTTAGGGATCTGCGAGAAGAACAGGGATTGGTTTCTCATATTTCTGTAAGCAATATCACACAGGAATTGCAAGGGACATTTTATATTTCAGTGCAGTGTGTACCTGAAAACGTACCAATTGTAGAAGCGGCGATCGCTCAACACATCGGTAAGCTAAACACAGAAATAATCCCAGAATCAGAAATTAGTCGTATACGGACTAGAGTTGCTAATAAGTTTATTTTCGGTAACGAAACACCAAGCGATCGCGCCACTTTATACGGTTACTATCAATCCCTATTAGGAGACTTAGAACCAGCATTTAACTACCCAACAAACATTCAAACTCAAAATGCAGATGATTTAATGCAAGCAGCACAAAATTATCTTTCCCCAGATGCATACGGTGTAGTTGTAATGAAGCCCGCAGGGTAGGGTGTAGGAAAGCACGGGAGCAGGGGGAGCAGAGGAGCAGGGGGAGAATAAGAAAATTAGCTTACTATTCCCAATGCCCAATGCCCAATGCCCAATGCCCAATGCCCCATGCCCCATGCCCCATGCCCCATGCCCAATACCCCATGCCCCATGCCCAATACCCCATGCCCCAATGATGTGGAACCAAATTAGCGCTCATATTAGCCAAGTTACTGGTGAAAAATTTGACTCATCGCAGCAACGCTCTGTTGGTGGTGGTTGTATTAACCAAGGTTATGCTATTTCTGATGGTCAGCGCACTTACTTTGTTAAGTTCAACCAGGCATCCCAAGTTAGTATGTTTGAAGCAGAGGCGCTGGGTTTACAGCAAATGTTCCAAACAGCTACAATCCGCGTACCTAAACCTATTTGTTGGGGTATAACTGGTAATTCTAGCTATGTAGTTTTGGAGTGGCTGGAAATAGGTACAGGGAACACCAAATCTTGGGAAGAACTGGGACGTAAGTTAGCAGCTATGCATAAAGTTACCCGCAGTGAAGGTTTTGGTTGGGACATGAACAATACGATTGGTTCCACGCCTCAAATAAATACTTGGACAACAGACTGGGTTGAGTTTTTTGCTAACCATCGGTTAGGATACCAATTTAAGTTGGCTAGACGGCGGGGTGGTGATTTTCCTCGGGAAAAAGATTTACTCGCGGCTATTCCTGAAATATTGACACACCAGCCGCAGCCCTCTTTGGTACATGGGGATTTGTGGGGAGGAAATGCTGGGTGTACCGTTTCGGGAGAGCCGATAATTTTTGATCCTGCAACTTATTTTGGCGATCGCGAAGTTGATATTGCCATGACTGAACTTTTCGGCGGATTCCCGACAGCGTTTTATCAGGGGTACAACGAAGCTTGGCCATTAGATAAAGGCTATCAGCGTAGAAAAATACTGTATAATTTGTACCACATTCTCAATCATTTCAATTTATTTGGTGGAGGTTATGCTTCGCAAGCAAACCGCATGATTGGTGAAATTTTGGAAAGTATTTAGCTGAGGTGGTTTTGGGTTAGCGAGTTTCGCTGATTTACAAGCTTGGTTAGAACAGAGGTAAGCAAGCATGATTTGATATGAAAAAGTAGGGCGTTCGCCTCTGGCGTTGTCCCTTGGACAATCGCTCTTTCACTGAGAAGCGTAACCGCCAGATGAGGGATGCAGTTAACAAAGCCTCCCGGATTGTAATTAATCGTTGTTTGGCTCAAGGTATTGGCACAGTCGTTTTTGGTTGGAACGTTGGACAAAAGCAAGCATCAGGGATGGGCAAAAAAGCTAATCAAAACTTATATACTCCACAAGGTCTACAACGTATACGGGATAAAGCTTTTATGTTGTGTAGAGACTCCATAACATAAAATAAAACGCTTATATTTAAAAGATTACACAACATCTACAACATAGCTGGAATTTAGAGCGAGTACTTATTGCCTGTCTAACGTGTTGTGTGCTGGGATGAAATTTTTTTGTCATTTTTATTAAAAACTAATTATTAAAGCCGAATCACTCTGAGGATTTATTGGGATATTGAGGATTTATTGGGATATTAAAGATAAATTTAATCTCAGTAGCACATTTTATAGAGCTTATACAAGCCTAAAAAAATATCAATTATCCTTACTTATTTGAGCTTGATTTTTAACCCATCCTCCTTCTATAGCGCATTTAAGCCAGCCTCCAGGACTGCGAATATTCTCTGTTTCTAATGCTTGTTTTAACGCTTCAATAGCATTTAAAACTGTTATTTCAGTAACACTGTTAATAGTACGTCGTAAAGTACTAGTAAGCTTAATCCCTAATGCTCTTAGTTCTGATTTAATATGTAAGCTCACTTCAGGCTTTTTCTGCTTAGGATATAAGGGACTTCTTTTTCGGCTTGATATTATGGTTGGTTGCTTTTTAATTGAGTCTAGCTTAGACTGTAATTCGATATTTTGTGATTGAAGATGTTGTACTTGTGCTTGATAACCCATGAATTCGTGAAGTTGACCAGCAAGACTTTCATTAATTAATTTTAGCTCTTTTACTTCGACTTCTAACTGTTTAATCCTAGAGCGAAGTTGGATGATTATTACTTGGTTAGAAGCTGATGTTGCGCCCGAATTGTTTGAACGTACAGGTAAAACTTGTTGGTCTCTTAGTTGTTGAATTCTCTGTTTAATCTCTGGATATTTGTAAAGATAGCTGACACTAACATTAGCATATGCAGCGACAACCGACATATTTATCTTCTTTCCTTCCTTAATTATTTGCTTAATAGCTGATTCAGTTTTAGAAAGTGCTTCTTCTTTTTTCTTCTGGGCAGCAGCTTTTAAATTGGATATTTGTACATCTTTATTCATCTTTGAGAAATATTTTTCATATTCTTCTCTCAAATCTTCATCAAGTAAATGAACATAGGTATTTACGGTAGTTTGAATACTGGCATGACCTAAACGTTTCTGAACGTAAGGCATGTCCCATCCAGACTTAATTAATTCTGTAGCATGAGTATGCCTTAACAAATGGGGAGAAACACGAATCCCAGTTTTCTCAGATAAATCTTGAAACAAAGCTTTTGCTCTCGATACCTTCATTGGTTCTCCAATTTGCCCTTTTTTAATATTGACGAACACATAATCACAGTCAGCTTCAACTGGATACTCATCTATTAAATAGTTAGAATATAACCGCATTAAATCAATATTTACAGCCAGCAGACGCTCAACTCTTGATTTCGCTCTTGCACCGTTTACATTCTCTCGGAAACGCACCAAAATTTCATTTCTACCTTCAGTTATCATATCTTCATGGCGTAATCCTAATGCTTCTCCTAATCGTAATCCTGTCTCATAAAGAAGGCAAATTAAAAACTTATCTCTCAATGTATTACAAGCTTTTATTAATTGTTGAACTTGAATCGAAGCTAAGCATTTAGGCAATCGCTTCAACTCTTTTACTTTCAGTAATCGCTTTTTAACTGGTGATTGATTAGCTATCCCATATAAAAATGGTTTATACTGAGATGGATAAGCCGCTTTATTAGTTGTTAATTCCACTCCTGAAAAATCACCTAGCCGTCCATGAAATTCGTCAAAGCTGCTGATTGTGGAAAGAATTTGATTAATAGTTCTATTCGTTCTTTTTGCCTCAGTCGGAATTATTGGGTAACTTCCTGGGTTAGGATTACGTAGCCAATGAATAAATTCTGCTAGTTGATCTAATTTTATTTTTTTCCAATCTAGCCCAAAGTCTTGAAGAAATTCAAAGTAAAGTTTGAGATTTTTGGCATAGCTCAAAATTGTGTTTGGAGAACGGTCTATGCTTTCTAGATATCTCAAATACGTTTGTATTGGCTCGATTGGCTCATAGTTGTTGTTTAACACTAAGACCACCGTTTTACCCGCAGGTGTCTTGCCTTTCTGTAACCTCACTGTCTTGATGCAGTAACTACGATGATTATCTTAGCGCTCTTGTGTAATACGTGTACTACATATTTACATAAAATAACAATTTTATGGTCTTTCTTGCTGTTGTTGTTGTTGTGTATACTTTATTTGTCGGGGTTTATAACAATCTTTCGTCTGTATCCCCACAGCCAGACTTAAAGACAGGATAAAACAACTGTGCGATTTTTACGGTATCCAGTTCATTGAAACTGAAGAATCTTACACTTCCAAGGCATCATTTTTTGACAATGATCCACTTCCGAGACATGGTGAGAAACCCATAGGATGGGAAGCGTCAGGTAAGCGGGTACATAGAGGAGTGTACCGCACGGGAGCAAAAAACTGGTACATCAATGCAGATGCAAACGCAGCTGCCAACATCTTGAGAAAAGTAAGCACGATACTGGATCTTGATCTTAGTGGTGTGTGTAGAGGGCAATTGACAGCCCTAACCCGGTTAACATTTTGGAACGGTTCGAGTAAGAATCTTCTACCAGATGTTACTGTGTGAAAGAATCTCCGCTCATGCGTGGACGGAGAGTTAGTCAAAAATACTCATGAATTACGAAACCGCTCGCAAATTCCTTATTGACCAAACAATCACAAACGAGGAGAGTCGAGATGCGCTGTTAATGCATCTTAAGCAGGGAAAGCCTCCAGTCCCTGGTCAGATTACCTCTATTTTATTGGCACTGAAAGTTGTATTTGAAGGTTTAAAAGATGCTACGACTATAGACCGAGAACTGGCGTATACTTTATATCAGTTAAGTGTAAAGACGCAACAATTGTTCACAGCAGGACGTAAAGCTGGGATCGATTGGCCACCACTACTTAAAGAGGACTTGCTGAGAATTGCGATCGCAACTGAAAGTATTTTGTCTGGTAAGTGGCAAAATTTACATAATTCATAGTGGTTAAACTGACTAATAACATTAACGGCTTTGCAATTCTTCTTCCAACTTATCTACGTCAGTTTTGAGCAAAACTGTCATTTGACCAGTATATGCTTTACCGTCTCTTGGTTTTGCTACTTCTACCCAGTAGGCATAGCGATCGCCGACTCGCAATTCTCCTCGCAAAGCTTCTTTAATAGGAGTTTTTGCGAAGCGAGCACGGTTTATCGTACTTTGGCTGGGATACTGGTAAATAACTTGAGCACGATCAAAATCCTGATAAATCTCTAAGCCATAGATAACCCGCAAAGATTTTTCCAGGCGCTCAAATGTCATGCCATTAATGGCATCGTACATAGCAAGACGCTCACTGCGGATTATGCTGCGATTATTAGGAATTTCTACTTTGCCGGGTGGTAATACCGATGCTAGAAAGGTGAATCGCTGAGCAGCGGTATCACTCTTTTGCACAAAGAATTGTTCTCCACTGCCGGGACGAAGTGTGGGATGTGCTTTAATCCAACTAGCTACTTCCTCTGTGGATTGTCCTGGTAAAGCTTTAGCTTGAAAATTAAGGAGCGTTCCCAGAAAGAACCAAGAAACTAGGGCAGAAGGGATAATCAAAACGTGTATTGGTAGTTGTTTCAGCATTTTTTTGCCATCAAAGGGAGTGATTATAGTTTTCCCTTTTCAAGCCAGCTACTCACACCGGGTTAGATTATAAAAAATATTTGTTTCTACTATTACGGTGCGTTACGAACAGCCCTAACGCACCCTACTTCTATCCCCCATGCCCTATACCCCATGCCCCATGCCCTATGCCCCATGCCCCATGCCCTATGCCCTATGAGCATTAATAGCGACTTTAATCACCTTACGATCTCTCATATCACAGAACGCGTGTTCTAAGTCGTTAAGCGAACGATAGTCGCTGATAAGTAACTCGAAAGGGATCTTCCGGCTAGCAATTAGTGATAACGCTGCTTGCACAAATTCGGGAGTGTTGTGAAATACTCCTTTTAAAGTGAGTTCGCTGTAGTGCAGCTGTTCTGTGTTAACTGTAATATTGGTATCGCGTGGACAACCGCCAAATAAGTTGATAGTTGCACCAGGACGAGCGCAGGCGATCGCTGTTTCCCAAACACTTGGAACGCCAGTTGCTTCAATCACCACATCTGCACCCCATCCTTGTGTCATTTCTTTCACCACAGTGGGAATATTTGGTAATTGATGGTAGTTAAAGGTAGCGACTGCACCCAATTTTTTACCAATTTCCAATCTTGTGTCGCTACCTCCGAAGAGCAAGACTTCTACTGACAAATTTGCAGCTAAGATTGCTACAAACATCAGCCCAATCGCCCCGTCTCCAATTACGACAACACGATCAGGCTTTAGCCCGCTGCGCGAAGCGCAATCGCGTGCTTTAATATTAGAGCGTGAGACTCCATGGAGCACACAAGCTAAAGGCTCAGTCATTGCTGCCAATTCGTACGGTAGCTCGTCAGGGAGCGGTAACATATTTTGCTGTACAATTGACTCAGGAATCTTCAAGTACTCGGCAAAAGTACCGTTATTCCAAGTCAAATTTGGGCACAGAGAGTATTCTTGCTTTTGACAGAAAAAGCAATTGCGACATGGTGCCGAGTTGTTTGCAACCACGCGATCGCCTAAGCGCCATTTGGTCACTCCTTCACCTATAGCAACAATCTGTCCGGAGGCTTCATGACCGAACAAGGTTGGAGGTCGTAACATTTTTGCATGACCTCCGCGACGCCATACTTTTAAATCTGTGCCACAAGTCGTTGCTGCTCCCACTTGGATCACCACCTCACCTGGTGCTGGAGTGGGGTCAGCAACCTCTTCTAGACGTAAATCTTCTTTCCCGTAAAGTAACGCTGCCAACACAGCTATTTATCCCTATCTTAGCTCCAATTGATTGTATCAGTTGAAGTCGGGAACAAGAGTGAAAATTAACCCGTCTTGAGCGCTATAAATCTAGGAATTAACTGCTTGCTGAGCAATGACTCCTTTATTTCTTCCTTCTATGGTAGGGATGCGGGTGACAGTTAACAAGGGTACTTCTTGCCTGCAATTTTGACAAAGCCAGTAAAATTCACTATGACGGACATGACGCAGGAGAGAACCACCACAACATGGGCAGTTGTTGACTATCATACTCATACTGAACGTCCTCCTAAAAAAGGTCTTAATTTTAAGATGCACTAAAAAACTGATGTTTAAAAATTGGTGTTACTGGGATGAACCCAGCCGTTTTCATCAAAGTCCTCTTGATTTATGTTGGAGTTAATCGGATCGTATTAACCATTAAGGCTAAACCAGAATTTTATTATACTATGGAGTTACACTTTTAGGCTAGACTATGACATAGTCCCGTTTCATCTACCTTCAGAATCATAGAAGTTACGACGTTTTGTAGCAAAAGTAAAGATTTTTTTAAGAAGGGATCAATTTGTCAAAGTTTTTCAAAAAAAGCAAACGCAGTATCTGTAGTTGGGTTGATACAGGTAGTCCAGATGGTGGAATTTTAGTAGTTAGTGATACCTTTAAAAACTGGTAACTAACAACAAACTACTAAAGTCATGAAAATTGCTACTTGGAATATCAACTCGATTCGCACTCGCTTAGTACACATTGTCAATTGGTTGACGGAGAATCCCGTTGACGTCTTATGCTTGCAAGAAACCAAAGTTACAGACGCTCAGTTTCCCCAGGCACCATTTGAGTCGTTAGGATATTATCTATACTTCTCGGGACAGAAATCTTACAATGGTGTGGCTCTTTTGAGTCGTCAGCGGTTGGAAGATGTAAGTTGTGGTTTCACACCAATTGTGACAAACATACAACCAGATTGGGATGAACAAAAGCGCGTGATTACAGGTGTCATCGATGGTGTAAGGATTGTCAATCTTTACGTACCTAATGGTTCCTCAGTCGGGAGCGAGAAATACAAATACAAGTTGGATTGGCTAAAAATACTACATGAGTATTTGCGATCGCTTCTTGCGGTTTCATCTCATATTTGTATGTGCGGGGACTTTAATATTGCTCTGGAATCTAAAGATATACACGATAATGTAACTACAGAGAATCACATCATGGCATCCGAACCCGAGCGTCAAGCACTACAAGATATTCTCGCACTAGGATTTGCTGATGCCTTCCGCAAATTTAATACTGAAGGTGGACACTTCAGCTGGTGGGATTATCGCGCCGCATCATTTCGCCGCAACTTAGGTTGGCGAATCGACCATCAATATCTCACACAAGAGCTTTATGAGCGTGCTATAAGCTGTATTATTGATGTAACTCCGAGATCCCTAACTCAACCTAGTGACCATACACCAGTAATTGTGGAATTGTCAACAACCCCTAGCTGCCTTCGGCTGAGCTAGGGGCTTGTAAGAGTCAGATTGCAAGCGTAAGTGTTGTCTACCGCATGAGTTGTCGATAGGTACGAACTTCCGAATATTCCCCTAGTTCGGATTATCTTCAAACCCTCTGATTGTGGGTGCTTGCAGAAAGGACATCCTACTGGTAATGGCGGTAAGGGGCTTAACTACTCTGTAAAGAGGCTTATATGTCACAAACAGACAATAAAACAACTCAAACAAACAATCAAACAGTTAGAGTACCAGTCCTATCACCCGATGGACAGCCATTAATGCCAACTCTGCCATCAAGAGCAAGACGATGGCTTAGAGATGGAAAAGCTAAAGTTGCACACAACGACTTAGGTATTTTTCAGATCCAGCTAATAAGCGAACCTTCAGGACGAAACCTGCAACAAATATCGGTTGGTATCGACCCTGGAAAAAAGTTTAGTGGTGTGGGTGTACAAAGCGCCAAAGCAACATTATTTAAATGTCACGTAATCCTACCCTTCGTGAACGTGACGAAAAAGATGACAACTCGTCGCATCTTAAGAAGGGCTAGGCGTGGGCGTAGAATCAATAGAAATATTGCATTCAACAAGCGCACTCACAAACAAAAGCGCTTTAGCAACCGTTGTAACAAAAAACTTCCTCCAAGCATCAAAGCTAATCGCTTGCTAGAATTACGGGTTTTCAAAGAAATAGTGAAAATATTTCCAGTTTCGAAGGTGTTTTATGAGTACGTAGAAGCAAAAGGAAGTAAAGGCTTTAGTCCGGTAATGGTAGGACAGAAAGTCGTGATCGAATGGCTAAAATCTTTGTGTGCTAATGTACAAACTCGCTTTGGGTGGTAAACCTCAATAACTAGAAAACATTTGGGACTACCGAAGAACAAAGAAGACAAATCAGCCCAAACACCAGAAACTCATGCCAACGATGGAATTGCTTTAGCTTGTTGTAATTTCGTAAGTTACGAAAAGTTTCAAACGGCTAACACGCACGGTCATCAATGGTTCGGTGAGGTACAAATAACTCAAGCACCATTTAGAGTAATCGCTCGACCAAACTTATACCGTCGCCAATTGCATTTCGAAAATCCTGATAGCAACAAGCCAAACTTAAATCAATATCGCAAACGCAAAGGCGGAACTATCACTCCTTTTGGTTTTCGTTCTGGAGATTATGTTTTAGCTAAGAAAGCCGATCAAGAATACTTTGGTTGGGTAGGCGGTTATACTGATACAGAAAAAGCCAAAAAAGTGTCGGTTTACGATATCAACTGGAAACGAATAGGACAATTTACGCCCTCTAAGGTGAAACTGTTGCAAAGAAAAACGGGTTTATTGGTTGCCCGCTAAGAGATTGGGAATTTTAGAACTGTCCCCCTGCATTATTAAAATGCTTTTAATTAAATTTGAGGGACGTTCTAAAATTCCCCCGTCATTCCTCCCCTCATACGCGAAGAAGGGTAATCCTGACGGCTTCAGTTGAATTTTAGATTGTTAGTTCACAATTAAAGTGAAACACTAACAATCTAAAATATGTATTTAGTTACAGGAGCAACTGGAGGAATAGGTCGCAGAGTCGTGCGTCTCTTACGAGAAAGGGAAATGCAGGTGAGGGGATTTGTTCGCCTCAGCTCTCACTACGGCGAGTTAGAACACCGAGGTGCGGAAATCTTCATCGGTGATTTGCGAGAGGAAAAGGATATCCAGAAAGCTTGTAAAGGTGTTGAATATATTATTAGCACCCATGGTTCTGATAGCGATAGCCTATCCTTAGACTATCGTGCCAATATTGAACTCATTGATTGTGCAAAAAGTGGTAATGTGAAGCACTTTGTCTTTGTTTCTGTATTGGGAGCAGACAGAGGGTATGAGGATGCTCCGGTTTTCAAAGCCAAACGAGCCGTAGAACAATACTTGGAAGCTAGTGGTTTAAACTACACTATTTTACGCCCAGCTGGATTAGCATCTAACTTGTTGCCATTAGCAGAAAGGTTTCAAGAAACCGGGTTTTATCTGCTCGTTGGCGATCCCAGAAACCGTACATCAATTGTAAGTACAGACGATTTGGCAAGGATGGTTGTAGATTCTGTGACAGTTGAAGCAGCCCACAATCAAATTTTAAATGTTGGGGGACCCGAGATTTTGTTTCGAGAGGATATTCCCCGAATTTTTAGTCGCGTCTTCAACATTGAGCCGTTGGTGATTAATCCACCGTTGTTTATTGTTGATAGTTTACGGAGTGTATTAGGTTTGTTTAACCCCGAAGGGCAAAAAGCTTTAGGTACTTTTCGCACGTTACTCGCAAATGAATTTTTCTGTAAAAACGACGAAATCGCCAATTTAGAGAGAATTTTCGATTTTAAATTGGAGACATTAGAGGATTTTTTACGACGATATTTAGCGGTATGAAGAGGGAGCAGCCCCTGCGGGGAAGTCAAAAGTCAAAAGTCAAAAGTCAAAAGTTACGGAGCGGGGGAGCAGGGGAGCAGGGAAACTGGTTTATTCAAAAAGGATTATCTGAACTCCTGACTCCTGAATCCTGACTCCTGAATTCTGACTTCTGACTCCTGACTCCTATTCGATAACCAACAATCAACAACTAATAATTAATGTAAAATTTTATGAAATTTTCCTTAGCTGCAAATGCGACTCAAGCGCGTCAGACAAAAGAGCGATTCGCTAAACCAGATGAAAAATTATCCTATGAATTAAGTAAGGCAGTACAGGAACTGCCACCAATATACACAAGATTGTTAGCGGGAACGATTAGTGTTGTGGTATTGGGAGCGATCGCATGGGCGCAATGTTCCCAAGTCGATGAAGTAGCAACCTCCACAGGAGAGTTAATTGCTTCTACACAAGTGCGACCTGTAACAGCACTAGGTGGTGGCACAATAGTAGCAGTTAATGTTAAAGAAGGCGATCACGTTGCTAAAGGTCAAGTTTTAGTGCAACGAGATCCTGACTTGAAACAAGTTGATGTTGCTCGGTTAACAAAATCTGCCAGCTTGATTCAACAAGACTTACGCCGTTTAGATGCAGAACACACAGGAGCCACAACTACCGGCTCTCCACTTCAAAATGAACTGTTAAACTCGCGTCTGCGAGGTTATCAAGAGCGTCTAGCAGGAGCCCAAGCCGAAGCAAATCGCCAACAAGCACTCATTGATCAAGCAAAAGTACGTCTTACACGCTTGCAAAACAATTTAGTCAATGCCAAAACAACTCTCGCCAACGCTAAAACCAACTTTATAAACGCCCAAAAAATGAGTACGCAAGTTAGCAATAACTTGGTGCTTGCACAAAAAAGGGAAAAAAGTATGAGCATTTTAGTCAGCCCTGGGGCGGTTCCTAGAGTTGACTATCTAGATGCACAAGAAAAACTAAATCGTGCCCACACGGAAATTACTAGAGCACAAGATGAAGTTATAAACGCCCAAAATCGGTTGACAGAGGCTGAAGATAAAGTTTCATCTTTAGAAAAGGATATATCGGCTCAATATCAAGAAATTCGCCAAGCACAACAAGCCTATCAAGCCTCTCGTAACCAAGTAGAGCGCTTGACAGCAGAGCGACAAAGTGATATCCTTACGCAGATGAACAAGCGCAGAGAAGAATTTACCACCGTTTCAGGGCAGTTGGAGCAGGCAAAAAAACAACAGGAATTGGAGAGTATTAAAGCTCCAGTAGCAGGAACAATATACAAAATCAAAGCAACTAAAGGACCAGTACAAGCAGGAGAAGAGTTGCTGTCTATTTTACCCGCTGGACAAGAACTACAGCTTGAGGTAAAAGTCCTCAACCGAGATATTGGTTTTATTCATGAAGGAATGAAAGCAAAGGTAAAGATGGCGACTTTCCCATTTCAAGAATTTGGTACAGTGGATGGTGAGGTCGTACAAGTCAGTCCTAATGCAGTTGTGGATAAGCAATTGGGCTTGGTTTTCCCTACCAGAATTAAGCTTAGTAAAAATTCAATGCTAGTGCGTGGTCAAGAAGTAGCATTTACTCCAGGAATGGCTGCAACTGGCGAAATTATCACTCGTAAGAAATCGATTTTAACTTTCATCATTGAGCCTGTAACTCGTAGATTCAGCGAGGCATTTTCCGTAAGGTAATACTTTGTTCGTAGTTACGCTTTAGTGCGCTAAAGCGTAACTACAAACCTTTCATTTCTTATAAGTGGGTTGCTAAGCTATCTTCAGACTGGTATTAACAGACCATTCCTGATACTGTTTTAATACTGTTTCCCATTCTTGCTCTACAATACTTCCACTATTAGTACCATTATTACTAATAAAGCTGTAGATACTACCGTCGTCAAAAGTATTCTGCTCATTACTTAAAAATTGTGACCAACTATTTGAGCTTACTAACATCCGGTTGTTCTCAACTGTAGGGTTAAAACTATTGCTGATAACCATGCGCTCGATTGTAGAAGTACTAATATTTGCACTGTTATTCTCGTTGATAGGTTTAGCATTGAAGTTAGTGCTGGTAATCATGCTCTTGATTTTTGGAGTAGCCGTCAAGCTAAAAGTTGCCCCTTGTGTACTTGTCGCTTGTGTACTATTTCCTGCAGTTTGTGTGACAATCTGACGCACTTGAGCATCAGTGAGATTGTGGTTAGCACTCAGCATAAGCGCAACTACACCAGCAACGTGGGGAGTTGCCATAGATGTGCCACTATAAGTGGTATATTTATTACCCGGAATTGTAGAGTAGATATTAACTCCTGGGGCTGTAACGTAGGGAAGTTGGCTAGATCCAGCACAGTTAGAAAAGTCAGCCATGTTTTTATTTTGATCAACTGCGCCAACAGTAAGTCCCCAGTTTTTAGCATAGCGAGCTGGATAATCTGGTTGTGCAGCACTATCATTACCAGCCGCCATGACGACGATGACACCTTTGTTACTAGCATATTGAAGCGCTGAGTTTAGAGAGTTATTAGGATAACTACCACCTAAGCTCAGGTTAATCACATTAGCTCCATGATCCACCGCATAGTAAATCCCTTTGATTATGGAACTATAAGAGCCTGCACCAGAGTCATCCAAAACTTTAACTGGCATAATTTTTGCATCATATGCAATGCCAGTAACACCAAAGCCGTTGTTTTCTCCTGCGATCGTACCAGCTACATGAGTACCATGACCAACTTTGGACGTATCTAAAACGTTATTGTTGTTGTTTACAAAGTTCCAACCGTGAATATCATTAGCGTATCCTTGTGCAGCATCATCGTTAGGATTTGTCCAGATATTATCTTTTAAGTCAGGGTGATTGTAATCAACTCCAGTATCTAAAACAGCGACAACAACACCCTTACCTGTGTATCCTTTTGCCCATGCTTCTGGCGCTTTTACCAAATCCGCTCCCCAATTATTACCACCAAGATTAGCAACATTAGAAAAGGTATTTTGACCAGACGCTTGAGCAACTGCGCTTGCTGCATTAATTAAGCCATAACCAGACTTGGAGTTATATGTACTGGTAATAGAAGTTGTTGTAAACTGCCCATTATCTACTTCTAAACTATTCAGTGTTGAACTCGAGTTGACATAACTACTGGTGCTGAAGCTATAGTCATTACTTAAGCTTAAGGAATTGTCTAAGGAGGTAGAAGTGAGATTTAGCCCTTTATTAGATCCTAATAAGGTGCTAGTATAATCAATGAGCATAAGTGTTTTCTACTTAAATAATTGATTTTTGTTTATGCAGCACTAATTGGTTAAAACCTTTGTTAAAAGAAGGCTTTAACTGAAAAAATGTCTTATTTAATAATTAATATTTAATTCAATATAAAATTGCTCGTTAGTTTACAAATAAGCTTGTAAGAATAGAAATTTTATTTAAAAATTTATTTATAAAAAAAATATAAAAATGGGGATAAAGTAGCAATAGCAACGATTATTATTCTTACCACGTACCTTCATTCCAAAACTTATCCTTTGATGGCACAACCTCTCGCAGAACTTCTTAAGCAGCTGACAGCTTAAGCTCTGTTCTTAATGCCATTTCAATCCCCACCTGAAATATCTCCGCGTCACCGCGTCTCAAAGTCTCCGCGTCTCTTCCTTGAATGTCGCTCTCCTGTGTAATTTTTTGCTCTCTGGCGCTACTGAATGGGAATTTCAATCAAAAACTCCGTTCCCTCAGATAGTTTAGAGATACACTCGATTTTTCCACCATGTTTATCGACGATAATTTGGTAACTGATGGATAACCCTAAACCAGTACCTTTTCCCACAGGTTTTGTAGTAAAAAACGGTTCAAATAATCTATTTTTAACTTCTGCTGCCATTCCTGAACCGTTATCTTTAATACTGATAATTACGCAATTAGAGTCTTTAACTTGAGTGCGGATAGTAATGCGACTTATATTTCTTTGAATGTCTTCTTTATGATATTCGTGTAAAGCATCAATTGCATTACTCAAGATATTCATAAATACTTGATTTAACTGTCCAGCGTAGCATTCAACTAGAGGCAAATCTCCATATTCCTTGATAATTTCAATCAATCGATCCTGAGATTTATCCTGGATACGATGCTTTAAAAGTAAAAGTGTACTATCAATACCCTCATGAATATTCACAGGTTTCATTGCTGCTTCATCTAGCCGAGAAAAATGCCGTAATGTCAATACAATTTTGCAGATACGTTCAGAACCAATTTTCATTGAAGATACAGTTTTTGGTAAATCATCAATGAGAAAATCGAGATCAATATCTTTAATAAATTCTTGAATTTCTTTGTTACTATGGAGAGATTGTTTTTGATACAGATTGATTAAATACAGTAAATCGTGAGTGTAGTTTTCAAGGTGAGTAAGGTTACCATAGATAAAATTTTGGACTTTGAACTAAAAAAAACTAGAACCGCAAAATTTGCTAGAGAGGGTCACATATTCAAGTAAACTAGGAAAAATAGAGAATATGTGCCAGGACTTACGCAACTGGCACAGGGGAGCGCTAAATTTTAGTACATCTGTA
>NZ_JAAKGC010000341.1 GCF_017591665.1 Aetokthonos hydrillicola CCALA 1050
CTGCGGTTGTGCGCGAGCTGGGAAAATCCCCATGACCGAACGGGCTATATGCGACTACGGCGACCCCATGCTTCTCACACCAGGGGATCACAGCGTGTTCGATCGCTCTCTCTCTCAAATGGTAAAGGACTTGATTGCAGGCGATCGAACCCTCTGCGGCGATCTTCTGGACTGCTTCAAGGTCAGGCACATCGAAGTTGCTCACACCCCAGCAGAGAATTTTCCCCTCGTGCTGAAGCTGCTCGAAGGCAGCGATCGTTTCCTCCAGTGGGTGTTGACCACGCCAGTGCAACAGATAAGAGTCCAGCCTATCGGTATGAAGTCGAGCGAGCGATTTCTCGCAGGCTACGATCGTCCCTCTGCGAGAAGCATTTCCAGGAAGAACCTTGGAAACCAGAAAAACCTGATCGCGTCGTCCAGCGATCGCCTCGGCGACCACTTCCTCGGCGCTGCCATACATCTGTGCCGTGTCGATATGGGTCATACCGAGATCGAGTCCTTGGCGCAAAGCGGCGATCGCAGAGGCGCGGTCACCGTTGTCGATGTACCAGGTTCCTTGACCGATCGCTGCCACCTCGCGCTGCGTAGAACCAAATTGATGCTGTTCCATACCTGTCCTCCTGATTAACGCTCCGAGTCCTCACACTATCTGCTGTACCTGCCCTGCATGGCTGAACAGCTCGATCATTTCCCGGTTGAAGACTGGGATATCGTCTGGTTTGCGGCTCGACACAAGATTGTTATCAACTACAACTTCCTGATCTACCCACTGGGCACCTGCGTTCTGGAGATCGGTCTTGAGCGACGGCCACGAGGTGAGCCTTCTTGCGCGCACCACATCTGCCTCGATCAGAGTCCAAGGTCCGTGGCAGATCACCGCTACTGGCTTGTCAGTATCGAAGAAGGACTTTATAAACTTGATCGCCTTAGCATTAGTCCGAAGTTGATCTGGATTGGCAACACCACCGGGAAGCAGGAGGGCATCATAGTCGGCTGGATTTACTTGATCGAGGGGGACATCTACCGGGAAAAAATCCCCTTTGTCATAATGGTTCCAGCCCTGAACGCGATCGCTCTTAGGTGAAATGATGTGGGTCTGAGCACCTGCTGACTCAAGGGCTTGCTTGGGTTGAGCCATTTCAACTTGCTCAAAGCCATCCGTAACCAGAATGGCAACTTTCTTATCTGTGAGCTCTTGTGTCATCTCTATCTCCTAAAGTGTTGGCTAGACTTGGTTTTTTCGTGTTCTTGTGGGGTTTTAGGCAGTCTGACCTGGCTTGAGCACGATCTTGATACAGTTGTCCTTCTTGTGCTTGAAAATTTCGTAGCCGTGCGGTGCTTGTTCTAGCGGCAGACGATGGGTGATGACAAAAGATGGGTCGATATCGCCATTTTGGACACGCTCAAGTAAAGGACGCAAGTACCGATGAACGTGCGTTTGTCCCGTTTTAAACGTCAAAGCTTTGTTCATGGCAGCACCCATTGGTATCTTGTCTACGAAGCCTCCATATACTCCGGGAATCGACACAGTGCCACCTTTGCGACAAGCCACGATCGCTTGCCGTAGCACAGGGGGGCGATCAGTTTCTAACCGCACTGCCTGTTTTGCTTTGTCATAAAGTCCCTCTAGACCCATACCATGTGCTTCCATTCCCACAGCGTCAATGCAAGCGTCAGGACCACGCCCTCCTGTCATTTCCTTCAAGGCTTCGCCCACATCGACTTCCTCGTAATTAAGGACTTCAGCTTTGCCATCTTTCGCCATTTGCAGGCGTTCGGGAACTCGATCAATCGCAATGACACGCTCAGCACC
>NZ_JAAKGC010000342.1 GCF_017591665.1 Aetokthonos hydrillicola CCALA 1050
GGTTATAAGATTTTTGTGGCAGGTAGAGGGGCTGTTCGCTTTAATGTACCCCAGGAGTGGGTTTTTGATCCAAAAGAAAATTCATTTTGCTTCCGCGATAAAAAACCACCATTAGATGACTGTTGTCTAGAGGTATCTTTCAATCACTTACCGGCTAATGACTGGAGCCAATTTCCGCTCAAACCTACCTTGAGGAAGATTATGGAAGAGGACAGTCGTGACGTAATTGAGAGGGGAGAAGTTATTAGCGTCCAGCGTCAGACTGCGCGTATAGTTTGGTGTGAGATAAAGTTTATTGACACTCAGGCTGAACCAAGAGAAGCTTTTTCACGCACTTGCATTGGTTTAGGCTCAAATGTGCAGTGCTTGATCACTTTTGATTATTGGGCTGATCAAGCAGAACAACTCACTCCCCATTGGGACGAAGTTGTGCGATCGCTCACATTAGGCTTGTATATCCGGGATCCAATGACAGGTTTTGCATTTCCAGATTAACAATTGTTAATCAAAATTAGTCAGAGTAGTTTGTGACTGCAAGATCTGAGATTACAAATTCAACTTAATGGCTTTTGGGAATTGGCTCAGGTTGATGAATAGGGATTTGAACGACAAATTTAGCACCACCTCCCAAGGAGGAATCACACCGAATTGTGCCCTTATGCTTATTTGTGACAATCTGGTAGCTGATAGATAAGCCTAAGCCAGTACCTTTACCAATCGGTTTAGTTGTAAAGAAAGGATCAAAAATTCGCGATCGCACGCTCTCACATATCCCTGAACCATTGTCTGCAATTGTAATCTGTACCTGATCCGTACCTATCATTTGAGTTACAATCCAAATTGTGTCAGGTTGTGTTCGTTGATTGTCTTTCTTTTGCTCTTTTGGGCAGTCGTCCAGTACATCAATAGCATTTACCAATACATTCATAAATACTTGATTGATCTGTCCAGGGTAGCACTCCACTAATGGCAAATTACCGTAATCCTTAACCACGTCAATTGCCTGAGATTCTGGTCTTGCTTTGAGCCGATGTTGTAAAATCAGCAGTGTATTGTCAATACCTTGATGAATATCAACTGCTTTGAATTCCGATTCATCAAGGCGAGAGAAGTTACGTAAGGATAAGACAATTTGCCTAACTCTTTCAGTCCCAACATTGATCGACTGCACAAGCTTAATTAGATCTTCCTGGAGAAAATCCAGTTCGACTTCATCCAGAGTTTTTTGAAGTGTTTCCGGTGGATTGGGGTAATGAACTTGATACGCCTGAATTACTTTCAGTAGATCTTGAGTATAACTATCAATATAGTTAATGTTTCCGTAAATAAAATTTATAGGGTTATTAATTTCATGAGCAACTCCAGCAACAATCTGTCCCAAACAGGACATTTTTTCTGATTGAATTAAATGAAGCTGAGTATCTTGAAGTTCTCTAGTATAGGTAGCAACCCATTCAATCAATTGATTGAGTGCATTTGCTAGTGTACCTACCTCATCTTTCGTAACGATTGTAGCTCTCAAATTTGTGTTCCCATCACGAGTGACTTCTTGTGCTAGATTTGTGAGGGATTCCAAAGGACGAGAAATAGCTTGACTAGTAAACATTGCCAGCAAGCTAGCAACAATGACGGAAACAACAAGACTGCCTAGAATAATCTGCATCCGTAGAACTTCAGTTTGTCGAAGTTGATCACGAGATCTGAGGATATCTTTGTCTACTTCAATTGCTACACCATCAATTTTATATGCAAATTGAATAATTTTATCGAAAGTATCAGCATTGACAAATTTTAAAACACGGTGCTTGATCA
>NZ_JAAKGC010000343.1 GCF_017591665.1 Aetokthonos hydrillicola CCALA 1050
CTTTCGCTTGGGGATAGAGCCTGTCTATCGCTCGCCATCGAGCATAACCTTCCAGTAATCACCACCGACCGAGTATGGGGCGAAATGGATCTAGGGGTTGTGGTGAATGTCCTACGGTAACAAATAGTCTTGTCAAAAGTATTGTAAACTTTTACTAAGGAAATAGACAAATATAAAAAAAGCAGGTATAACCTGCTTTGAAAATCATTCAAATTGAAAATCAACGAATCAATCGCCAATCTTTGGCGCACTCAAAGAAACTTGAGACACTTTCTGCTGTGCCAAACTTGGTACCGACTCACGCAAACGTGCGGTCAATTGTAAAGTTGTAGAGTCGTAGATTTGAGTCAAGATCTTGGGATACAAACCAATCCCAATGATTGGAACTAGCAGACAGGCGATGATGAAAATTTCGCGGGGTTCTGCGTCGATGAGTTTCTGATGAGAAACCAATTCTTTGTTTTCTTGACCGTAGAAAATTTCCCGCAACATTGACAGCAAATAAATTGGAGTGAGAATCACACCAACTGCCATTAAGAAAACGACAATAAATTTAAAGGTAGGGTTATAGGCATCGCTGGTGGCAAAGCCAACAAACACCATTAACTCTGCCACAAAACCACTCATGCCTGGTAAAGCTAAAGAAGCCATTGAACAAGCCGTCCACATGGCAAACATCTTACCCATTTTCTGCCCAACACCACCCATTTCATCTAACATCAGGGTGTGTGTCCGATCATAAGTCGCTCCTACAAGGAAGAATAAACTCGCCCCAATCAAACCATGAGACACCATTTGTAACATTGCCCCACTTAAACCCAAATCGGTGAAAGAGGCAATACCAATGATGACAAAGCCCATGTGGGAAATTGAAGAGTAGGCGATTTTTCGCTTGAGGCTGCGCTGGGCAAAGGATGTGAGGGCAGCGTAGATAATATTGACTACCCCCAAAATCACGAGTACTGGGGCAAAATAGGCATGGGCATCGGGAAGCATCTGGGCATTCATGCGAATGATTGCGTAACCACCCATTTTTAGCAGGATACCTGCCAGCAACATGTGTACTGGGGCTGTGGCTTCACCATGAGCATCTGGTAGCCAAGTGTGTAGTGGAAAAATTGGTAACTTGACGGCGTAGGCTATGAGGAAGCCAGCGTAAAGCAAGAGTTGGAGATTGAGGGCGTAGTCTTTAAGAGCGATCGCGCGCATATCAAAAGTGACTGTATTGCCATAAAACGCCATCGCCAACCCAGCAACCAAAATAAATAGCGAACCACCAGCGGTGTACAAAATAAACTTGGTGGCTGCGTACTGCCGCTTTTTACCTCCCCAAATCGAGAGTAGAAAGTATACCGGTACTAATTCCAGTTCCCACACCCGGAAAAACAACAGCATATCCTGGACAGCGAACACGGCAATTTGACCGCCATACATTGCCAGCATCAAAAAGTAAAATAGCCTGGGCTTGAGTGTTACAGGCCAAGCTGCTAACATTGCCAGCGTGGTAATAAATCCAGTCAAAATTATCAGGGGCATAGATAGTCCATCTGCCCCTACTGACCAATTTAAATCAAGCTGTGGAACCCAAGGGTAACTTTCTACAAGCTGTAAATTCGGGTTTGAGAAGTCGTAATTGTTATAAAAAGCCCAGACAATAAGTGCGAAGTCAATCAACCCTACGATTAGGGAGTACCAGCGCACTGTTTTGCCGTCTTTATCGGGTAAGAGAGGAACTAGTAGTGACGCCGCTATAGGTAACAAAATAATCGTCGTCAGCCACGGAAAATTAGCTGTATTCAT
>NZ_JAAKGC010000082.1 GCF_017591665.1 Aetokthonos hydrillicola CCALA 1050
GGGGGGGGGGGGGGGGGGGGGGGGGGGGGGGGGGGGGGGGGGGGGGGGGAGGAGGGGGGGGGTGGTTCGGAGACGGGTAGGGACGGAGTTCAGGGGAGCGGCGTTTCGGGTAGTAGGAACTATAGTCATCATCGCGTTTCGGATAGTATGAACTATAGTCATAATCCCGTTTTGGACGGTACGAGGTATAGTCGTAGTCATAATCTCGCTTCGGGTAGTATGAACTATAGTCATAGTCTTTGTAACGGCGGTATTTGTGGCGATGGTGTTTAAAATAGCTAGGATACTCACCGCCAACACCGTGATAATAATTTGATTTATCGTAGCATCGATGACACCCGGGTGTTTTACTAATCCAATAATCAGAAACCCAATGCCTTGAAGCTAGTTGTACAAAGCCGTGCCTCTCCAAGATAATTGGTGGAAGTTGTGTACCATTGCTGAGGCAATCAATTACCGGAGCGTGCAAGCTAGGATATCTACGAACATTTAGGCAGCTACCATTTGTACGAACATAGTAAGTTGGACGCCCATAGTAAGCTGAAGCTATTTGAGGTTGGGCTGTAAGCGTCAGCAACACTCCAATGCCTCCAAAACCTAAGCACGCAGACTTAAAGTTTTTGTTCAGATCAAGTTTTAATGGTGGTAGATAACACGAAGTATCTATGATTTCTCCATTGTTGGCACGTATTATATTTGCGTAACCAAGATATTCCATAATGCACTCCTAACTATATATATGGATGAAGAACAAAGGGTGTTGGTGACGATATCAATTGCTAATGTGCTTTTGGTAACTGTACTGAGTATTAGGGTTTAAGGTGGGACGCTAGACATAGTCACAGCAATTGAAATAATTGTTATGTAATTATATTTAACCATTATTTCTTAATATTTGTTGATAAAAAATTCCAATTAATTGTGACAGCTTAATTACTACAAATTAAGAACAGCATTCTAGTGTTTTTTATTGTTAAATTTGAGACATAAAAATTGTTGAAAGCGGTTGATATAATTTCACTCCATAGATACTTGCGTTGTAAAAATATTTGATGTTTGGTATCATGCAACATTACTGTTACAAGCCAGGCAGACACCAGTATATAACTTACAGAACTGCATCACCCTCAAGAAAGAGCTAGTGAGATCTTTATTCTCCCACGCTCCCCCACTAAGACAAAATTCATGTACTCATTCTGACTCCTGACTGCTTTCTATAAAATCCTCAAATTTAGTCAAATCTATTAGCTTTTCTTTCTAGAAGTTGTGTATGATACACAACATGCTTTTTCTTCAGGTATAACTGATGAGTGAACATCTACGTCATTCATGTGATAATCGCGACCAACAAATTGCCCAACTAAAAGCAGAACTAGAACGTGCTTACGGAATCATCAATGAGTTGCAACGAGAAAAAACAGAGTCTCAAGAGCACCCGATACAAACCCTTCAATATAGTACTGGAGTTGTAGACGCCCCAGTCCAGAAGAAGGTGCTGGATTTACCCTTAGAGAGCAATCCTGATCTACCTCTAAAAAATAGATCATCAAAACCACCTGTAAAGAAAGTAAAACGCAGGCGGTATAAACGCCAGCTTTCCATCAAGCAGGTTTTTCAGTTGCTGGTTTTGAGTACGGTAAGTGCAGTGTCTTTCGGATTGATATTATATGTTGGCAGGGGGCTAACTCGTTTAAAAAGTGATCCTGTTATCGTTCCCACTCCGACACAGCTTATCTCTCCAACTCCTGAGTCAACCCTAAAGTTAACACCTTTTCACTCTCCGAGACGTCCTAGTTGGGCGATCGCGCAATCATTGCCGATTCCTGCTCGTCTACCAAAGTCTGATGTTTCAGAAATTGCTTATAATATTCACACACCGCCTCATTTTACATCAAGCCATCAACTACAAACAATAGTTAATGAGGTTGTAGCTCTCGCTTCTGCACAAAGATTTCCCAAACAATCTTTATCAATTACTTTGATAGATCCAAAAACAGGTGAAACAGCAGGTTATCAACCACAAAAACTGAAATATCCCGCTAGTGTGGTCAAGATATTTTGGATGGTAGCTTTATACGCCCAGATAGACAAAGGTTTGTGGGCTTCAGAACAAGCATTTAATCCATATATCTCCAAGATGATCGAGGAATCTAATAATGAAGCAGCAAGCTTTATTCTTGACGAAATTACGGAGACAGAATCTGTACCAACCCTTCGAGGTGAAGAATTGCGTAAGTGGATCAATAAACGCCTACAAGTGAGCCGATTTTTCCAACAAGCAGGTTATAAAGATATTATTATCAGTCAAAAAACTTTTCCAATTTCGTACCTCAGAGCTAATGAGCCACGAAGTAATGACTTACGGATACAACAAATTCTCAGACAGCCATCTAAACCTTTTCGCAATCTAATTACAACAGAACACGCTGCTAGACTGCTGTACGAAATATGTTACACAAAACAGGCTATTTCAGAAGAAGCTAGCAAAAAAATGTGCGGGTGGTTAAAAAGAGATTTAAATCCCAGCGTTTGGAATACATCAACATATATGGACTTCAACCCTATTAGAGGTTTTTTTGGTCAATCTTTAGCTAACACTGGTGCTCATCTATATTCTAAAGCGGGGTGGACTTCTCGTACGAGGTATGAAGTAGCATTAGTCGAGACACCAGATCATCGAAAATCGTACATTTTAGCGATTGTTGGTTCTGATAAAGCATATGCCCGAGACGAAAGTATTTTTCCAAAAATGTCTCGTCTCGTTTATAGCCGCATGATCAGTTCCTCAGACACCACTCATGATCCAGTCGCCCAAGGAAGTTCTTCACATTCGATTAAACAGTAATCAAAAATCAAAAAAAATCATTTTTTGATTTTTGCTTTATACCTGGATAGAGAGTACTAAATTGCGCGAGAGAATTTTTTGTCTTGGGTTGTCTTATATGTGTCAAAAATAACAGCAATATTTCTGACCAATAATCTACCAATGTCTGTGATTTTGATATGCTTGGTTGATAACTCGACCAATCCATCTTTTTCTAGACAGCCCAATTTTTCTAGTTCATGAAAGAAATAGTTGTCGAAACTGATGTTATATTTTTGCTCTATATCTTGCTTGTCTAGAGCAAGATTCGACATGATATGCATGATGATATCCCTTCTAATCATGTCATCGCAACTCAGTTTTATACCTTTACTAATTGGTAAAATATCAGCGTCTATTGCCCGATAATACTCTTTTAGTTCCTTGTGGTTTTGGGTGTAAGTATCTTCTAGCATACTAATTGATGTAACACCAAAACCAAAGAGTTCAGTTTGTGGTTGAGTGGTGTAGCCTTGGAAGTTCCGTTTAAGAGTAGAATTACGTTGTGCGATCGCCAGTTCATCACCAGGTTTGGCAAAGTGATCCATCCCAATGAATAAATACTTACTACTTGTAAGTTCCTCTATAGTCATTTTCAAAATTTCTAACTTTTCCTGTGGTGCTGGTAGTGCATCTTGGGCAATGTTCTTCTGCACAGGCTTTATCCACGGCACATAGGCAAAATTAAAAACAGCAATTCTATCAGGATCTAATTGAATGGTCTTTTTTATCGTTTCCTGGAACGTTTCAAGAGTTTGATAGGGTAAACCATAAATAAGATCTATATTAACACTCTCAAACTTAGCTTGTTTGATCCACCTCATAACGTCGAAGATCATTTCATCTGGCTGGACTCTATTGACAGCGACTTGGACTTGGCGATTAAAATCTTGAACACCAAAACTAATTCGATTAAAACCAATTTCTCTGAGAGAGAAAATGTAGCTTTTATCCACGTAGCGCGGATTAATCTCAATTGAAATTTCTGCGTCGGGATTGATTGTGAAGTTTTGATTGATGGCTTTCCACAAAAACTGCACTTGTTCAATAGTCAAATAGTTCGGTGTTCCACCACCCCAATGGATTTGGTCTACTCTTCTATCGGGTAAAAGTTTAGAGGCTGTTTTGTTGATATCGCGAACCAAATAATCTAGGTAGGGTTCAACAATATTTTTGTTGTTTGAAATGACTACATTACAGCCACAGAAGAAACAAGCGCTTTGGCAAAAGGGTATATGGAAATATAAAGAAAGCGGAGATTTCCTTTGATTAGATGCGGCGATCGCAGCTTGAAAATCGCTTTCTGTAAATTGACTAGTTAGCTGAGTAGCTGGTGGATAACTAGTGTATCTAGGTGTAGGAGTATCGTACTTCTTGATTTTGTCTAGATCAAATTTGACACCAGGGAAGTGAAAAACCATCGAGTTTGTTTAGGAATAACGAGTATATACGAGGAGATTAGTAAAGGACGTAACGTTTAATTATTAGTTACATCGACTGAGGTACTACCAGAGTTATCGGATTGAGTTAGAGAATTAAACATAGTTTGACCAATAACCTGAATTAAATTTGTTTCTAACTCCCGAGCCATCTGCATGTTAAGCTCGAAAGCATTGTTAGCTTCTGCCACAATCTTTTCTTGTGTTACATCATCAATAGATAACGAATTTAATGCTTTACGGTACTTTTCCTTAAATGCTATCTTGTCTGGAATTTGTGAAAAATTATAAAAAGATGTGCCTTGATAACCGGAAAGATTTAAAGCTGATTGCACCAGTTTTTGCAACATCTGACCACCAGAAAGGTCACCCATATAGCGAGTATAGGCGTGTCCTAACAATAATACAGGGTCAGTATTTGATAATTCACGAATGCGGTTGATGTAATTTTGAGCAGCTTGTGAGGGTGTGAGATGCGATTGCCAATCCTCACCATAATAAAACTTCAAGTCTTTCTCCAGAGCAGCTTTGCGATTGAGTTCGCTAAAGTAGAGTGTGCTGATTATTGGATGATTTCGGTGGTTCTCTAATGCTACCTCCAATTCACTGTAAATGTAATACAAATTAGATAAAAACTTAGCAAAGCAGTTTCTATCTACAATTCCCTTAAGAAAACATTTCATTAATCCCACATTTTCTGCTGCTGTATGAGATTGTTGCGTTCCAGTCCGAAGCTTGATGGCTAGATTGCTACTCATCGTCAATTCCTTACTCTTCCAAGACAATATTTCATGGCAGATCAAACTAGTGTTTTACCTGCTTGCAGTTGATATCAGGATTTACGCGACAAAACCACAGAAAATTGATGTAAAAATATTTACGCGACATTCTACATCAGCATTTTCCTGCTCCTATAGAGCCAAGTTATGTTTAGGTTTACTACCATCATTGAACTATAGCAATTTTATATGAGTCGCGTACATTAAAATTTTCCAAATCAAATAGGATTCCTATATATACCAGCTTTTATTTGTATTAAGTAAAGCTAACTTTAGGGAATAACAGCCATAAGCTTTCTACAAATATATTGTAAAAGAATCGTTCTACAAAAAACTTGGTAGTAATAACAGTATAAAATTTTACTACTCAGCAATAAATTAAGTTAGATTTACGTTAAATTTGTAACTATTAGAGACGATGCTTTCCCAATACCGTTCGGTTAAAGCCTAAAGCTTAAAATTGCGTAGGTTGGGTTGAGGAACGAAACCCAACATTTTTAGGATTTTGTTGGGTTGAACGTAGTGAAACCCAACCTACAATTATCCTTAACTGGTATTTTTTTTCCTATTTCTAGCCTTCAGGTGCATAAGTTTATTTTCACAGCATCTATAAGCAAGTAGTCAGCAATTAAGTACGTACAAACACTAATAGCGCTTCTATATAGAGACGTTACTAACTCCCAAAATGATAGTACAAGCTCCTGAGTAGGAAATCTAAATGAGATTTAATCTTAATAGACATCAAAAACCCACATCTCGGCATTTTGGCAGTTAGATTTTTTTTAAAATGGGTACTATATAAATCAAGTGCAAGAGTGTCAAAATAATTCATTCCCCGGTTAAATACCGTTACTCTGCGAACATGCACGCTTATTCTACCCTATCGCTTACTTCAGCGCGATAAAGGGTTACATGAAAGTGCAATGTATTTTCCAGAGTTGGTATAAGTACCGGGGTTTTTTATATTATTTAGGGGTATTTTAAAAGTAAAGATAAAAAAAGTAAGAGTTCTTACTTATTATATAAAAACCTTGAAATGGTGCGTTACGGACTTCGTCCTAACACACCCTACTTACTGTATTCCTAACAGAATTTTGAATTCCGCCTTGCGGTACTAGCCATTTTTCTAGGATAGATTCTCCCCATTTTTCTGATGCAATTACTGATGCAAAAATGACAGCATGTGAGCATCTAGAAAAAAAGGAGAAGCGAAATGTCCTCGTTACTGGATTTATCTAATAATCTAGCCGACACTGTGGAGCAAGCTGGGAGTTCTGTTGTTGCAGTTAACGGTGGTAGACGTTTTTCACCTAGCGGGATTCACTGGCGTGATGGGATAATTGTTACTTCTGTTGAGTCACTCCATCGCCAAGAGGAAATAACTGTTACCCTATCAGGTGGTAGAAACGTACCAGTTACGCTCATAGGTTATGATTCTAGTACCGATGTAGCTGTTTTCCGACTTCAGGGTGTGGAACTTCCTGTCGCGAAAATTGGAGACGCTACAACGCTTAAGGTTGGTCATTTAGTACTTGGATTAGCAAGAAGTAGCGAGGGTGATATCCGTGTATCTATGGGTGCGGTAAGTGTTGTTGGTGATGCTTGGCGAAGCATGAGTGGTGGTAATATAGACCAATTTATTCGTCCAGACATCACTCTTTACCCAGGTTTTGCTGGTGGAGCACTCGTTGATGCGGCTGGTTATGTGGTGGGTATGAACACATCAGGAAGGAGGGGTACAGCTCTAACTATCCCAGCCGCTACAGTAAATCGGGTTCTTAATCAACTTCTGGCAAAGGGACACATTGCACGGGGTTACTTAGGTTTGGGGATGCAACCTGTAAGGTTACCGAACAATCTAAAAACAGCACTGAATTTAACTTCTGCTGGTGGGGTGATTGTCGTCAACGTGGAACCAAATGCTCCTGCTGAGAATGCTGGGGTTTTGCTTGGAGATGTGTTGGTGAAGTTTGATGGTACTTTGTTAAACGACACGGCTGATGTGTTGGCACTTCTCAATAGCAGCGATCGCGTTGGTAAAACTGTCCCGTTACAAATAGTACGGGGAGGTACCTTAGTTGAGTTAACAATCACAATAGGCGAACGCCCTGTGAATGAGAAGTAATTTTTCCTGTCGCGCAAAAACCAACACATGACTACAACATTTACCAACATAGCTAATGAATTAGCATCAGTAGCACAAAAACTATCCCAAAGCACTGTGAAAGTCAGATCTCGCAGGTGGGGTGATGGTTCTGGTGTGATTTGGCGGTCTTCTGGTGAAGAAGGTGCAATTATTATTACCAATGCTCATGTCGCCATCAGCGATACCCCAACTGTAGAACTATGGGATGGTCGAGTATTTGATGCAGTGCGTATACATTTCGACCCACAACAGGATTTAGCAGCTTTAAAAATAGCTGCGACTGATTTAATACCCGTAACCATTAGTGATGCGTATAAGTTACGAGTAGGCGAATTAGTTTTAGCAGTGGGTAATCCGTTTAGCGATCGGGGTGCAGTGACAACTGGGATTATTCATGCTAGTACTCAGCGTGCAGTGTTAGCTGATATAACCCTGTTTCCAGGTAACTCCGGTGGTCCGCTTGCTAACTGTCTTGGTCAAGTTGTTGGAATCAACACGATGATTGTCAACAGCTTGGCTGTCGCTATACCCAGCTTTGTCGTGGAACGTTTTTTACGAGGCGGGCATCTTATTACGGGGGTGACATGATTCGGGTGCTGGTAGTTGCTGCTTCTCCAGTACTAAGGGTAGGGTTGTCGGCTATGCTGACAGCCAATCCCAAATTAACTTTAATCAGTAGTGTGCCGGATTTAGACTCACTAGAGACTGAGAGTATAGAATCACAACCCGATGTAGTGCTACTTGATTTAAGTACCAATTTTCAACAATCTGTATGGGAAAAATTGCTTTATTTACAACAACAGCAATATTCAGCCCCATTTATCGTAATTACTGATGAAATCGACAACATTGATATAGAAACAGCTCTACGTTCTGGCGTTCAGGGAATATTACCAGAAACAAGTACAGAATCAGAGATTCTTGCTGCTGTCGAGGCGGTGGCTTTTGGACTGGTTGTATTACATCCGGATGTTCTGGAGTATTTACTTCCTCTCAAAGAGTCAAGTCTAAACCGCAAAGTTTTAACTAATCCTGTGCAAGCGTTGACACCTCGGGAAATAGAGGTTTTACAAATGCTAGGTTCTGGGTTGGGTAATAAAGCGATCGCCAAAAAGTTAAATATCTCTGAGCATACTGTTAAGTTTCATATCTCATCGATTTTTCAAAAACTAGGCGTTTCGACTCGCACGGAGGCTGCAACTGTTGGAGTAAGGCTGGGATTAATTATGCTATGAATCACCCCTACTTCTTAGAAGTAGGGAGGGGAATTCTGCAAATTGGTTAACTTGGTTTTGTTGAATCTTTGTCGAAGAATTCTTCACATTCTTCTATTGTTTGATTTTGTTTTGGTGAACTTAAACCAACAGCTATGATGTGGGCAAGTTCTGCCGCTGCTTGATATGCTATTTTTATATTTGCTTTTTCTTGCTTGCTCATAGGTTTGTGTGGGAGTAAACTTTTTCCTTATAAGCTAACTGCTCTCTGCTATCTAGAATATTTGAGATAGCAATGATTAAACTTCATCCCGTTAGGTCACCCAATCGGGTGAATTGGGCTATGTTTTCTTAGCTTCCTCATCATACCACCCACTCCTAGTAGAAGATGAATGTGGTAATTAAGGATTTTTGTAATTGAAAATTAAAAAAACTGATGATGTACTGGGGATTAGGGACTGGGTATTGGTGACTGGGTATTGGGAAAGACTCTCTTTTTCTATCCCTGACTTCCTATTTTCTATTTTATAAATTCTTCCAATTTTGGAACATCAACCCATTTTGATGTTTTATTTGATTGGTGAGATAAATCCATCAATAACTGAGAATAAATACCTTCCCGTAAGGATGGCACTATTGTTTCGTTTTGTGAAATTCCTTGTACCCATTGATCTACCAAGCGGATAAATGCAGAAACACGACCGTCGGCATGATTTTTGGGAAATAATAGGTGATTAGGAATTTCTACTTCGGTTAAAGGGGAGCCTGGTTGGGAAGACCAAACATGAAATCCGTGTATGTAATCTTTTTGATTTTCGCTTCCTAGTACTAAAGTACCGCGATCGCCATAAACTTCTAGCCAATGAGTACGCTTTGCGTGAACCACGGCACTAATGGTAATTTGACAAGGTGTACCGTCTGCTAGCTCTAGCATTACCATACAGGTGTCATCGCTATCCACTGAAATTAATTCTTTTGTTACAGGATCTGGTCGTTGTTGAATAGCGGTACTCAAATGAGCATTTAATCTACGAACAGAGCCAAATAACCAGTGAATGTAATCAAAACTATGGGAACCTAAGGAACCTAATGCACCACCTCCTTGGTCTTGTCTTGAATACCAATTCCAGGGACGTGTAGCATCAGCACGGGAAGAACCTAACCAGTCAATCTTAATCAAGCGTTTAGAGCCCACATACCCTTGTGACAAAAGTTCATAAAAAAGCTGCCATCCTGGTACGAAGCGAAATTCAAAGTCTACAGTAGCTATCACACCTTTTTCTTGTGCTAGCTGGTAGAGTTCTTTTGCTTGATCGACATTCAGTGTTACAGGTTTTTCTAGTAATAAATGTTTTCCTGCTTCCAACACTGTTTTTGCCATTTCGTAGTGCAAAAATGGCGGCGTAGAAATGCTGACAGCCTGAACTTCTGGTAAGGAGACAATATCGGTAATGCGATCGCAGGCGTAGGTGATATCGTGAGCTTGTGCGAGCGCTTTGGCTTTATCTATATTGCGATGATACACAGCAACTACCCTTGTTTGAGGGTGCGCTTGAAAACCTGGAATATGAACTTTTTGCCCAAATCCAGTTCCTACAACCGCTATTCCAATAGGTAGCTGAGCATATGCTTTGTTCACAAACAATAAAACCTAAAAGATGGAGCTAATAATAACATGAATTTGGGAGATTGGGCATGGGGCATTGGGTATTGGGGACTGGGTATTGGGGACTGGGTATTGGGTATTGGGTATTGGGGATTAGGAATTGGGTATTGGGTATTGGGGATTAGGAATTGGGTATTGGAGTATTAAAGAAAATTGAAGGGGATTTGACCTGTCTAATTTTTAAGAGGTTCTCTCAGTACCCATGCCGCAGTCCCTTACACTTCCTGCTCGACGCAATTAGGTATACCTAGCACTGGACAGGGCATACGAGAACCTAACTTTCTGACTAGAGGATGGGCAACGGAGTTACAACCAATGATCAACATAGAAGCTGCTTCTGCTTCTACTACTTTCGTAAGTTCCTGAGCCACGCTACCAAACCGCAAGTGAGCTTTAAAGGAACTCTTCCATTCCTCAGCTAAACACATTGCTTGTCGTAAAATATACTCTGCTTGGGTTAACTGCTCTGTCGATTTAATTTTTCTATAAGTTGCCTTTGGCTGCAATTCTAGTTGATTAAGAACGCCTGTACTAGCTCCTGTAGATAAGAGGTTTTCTGGAGGGTACGATGGCGTCTGATAGCTTGATGTATTGCTGGTAGGAACTTCATTAATTGACAAAATATCCTCCCAATCAGGCTGATGATTGTCTTCTAATACATAGACAATTTGAACTGTGACATGCGCCTTTGTAGCTAAACGTGTTTGGTGAGCAATCAATAAGCAGATATCCAAAGCCGTATGACTTCTCGGAGAGCTATTATAGCCAACAATTAAATTTACTGATTTGTCTGATTGATCTCTTTGAGACAAAGGTGAGGTGGGGACTGTATGCAGCACCATTTGCTCAATTAAGTCATTTCTACCTATTGCGTTTTGTAGACGCACTAAAATTGGCTTGATATTCACAGCTTTTACTTCTCTGAAATGAACAAATAACAAAGGAGAAGCAGGTTATTAACCAATTTTGGATTTCAGAGCCACCGTGTTTGGTTGGGGAAAGCTTGAGTAAGCGTGGACTAATGAGAGGGTACCTAGTAGAGGCAATCCGCATTAGGGTTTCCCAACAAAATGATCTATAAGCGCGTGGCGGGACTTTGGATTAAACGACAAAAACCTCAATCTAAAATCTCAAATCCAAAATCAGTAAAGGAAACCCCAATAACAACTGCTATTAAAGCCATTTTGGGAGTTCCTTCCATTGCCTACGGAGTTAGCTGACGGACTAAGACTGGAAGGTGTCTCTCTCACTAAAGTTAAAAGACTTAAGCATTTCTTCTTAAATCTTCACTTTAATGAAGATTAGCCCCTGAAATTGGTTCCTCCGCTTCAAAACCCAAATATTTGGGAATTTGAATTAGGCTACCCACTTACTATTTAGTTGTTGATCGTTTCTTGCTAGTTGTTAATTATTTTACTACACACTGATACCTCAATTCCTATGCAAATTGGAATATTCTAGGCTCTGTCAACTGAATTCTACTTGTCTTAAGTAAAATACCACTTGAGAAAATCTGGAGTAGAGTTGCAACCTTGATAAAGTTATGTTCAGCCTCACATGGTAGAATGAACATTCTCCCGAGGAGTTTGGCTAACGCGTGGAAGAGGAAACCGTACCTCTGAATATTTCTCCAATCTTAGCTGTTGACCTATCGGTCAGCAAGACAATACTAAAAGACATCTAAATCTCTTCATATAGATCATCATCGTTGAGCTTACTCATCCTCTATATTCGACGATAACCTATGCCTAGACTCTTGGCATAGGTTTTCTATTGAAAAACTAGTTGTTGCCAACCTACCAACAACAACTTTTAACCATCAACTAGCCCTATCCTTGCTGTACAGTGAGTGCTTTAACTTTCTTGGCTTATCTTTTGTTATTTTAACCAAATCTTGAAATAAGTAAAGCACGTGAAAAAAAATTTAGTAGCACCAAAATTAAATTATTGAATTTTGTATACACTGAGTAGCAATGTTTTCCTAAAATCCCTACACCCTACCCCCTCTGAACATCACCTAAGTTAGCAATCCTTGTTGTTTCAGCTTAGCTAGCGCATCTTCAGCCGCAGCCTTTTCTGCCTCTTTTTTATTACGTCCCTTTCCTTCGCCGTACTCTTTTTCGTCAATAAAGACTTTAGCAGCAAATTCTGGAGCATGAGAAGAACCACCTGCTTGGATTGTGATATACTTAGGCGGCGTGAGGGTAACGTTGCGCTGTGCCCATTCCTGAAGGCGATTTTTACAGTCTACATGTGAGCGAGACTCAACAATGCTTTCGGGTACAGAGTTAAATAGTGGTTCGACAGCAGCGCGAAGTGCCTCTACATTTAAGTTATTGTCTAGATAGTAAGCACCAACGATCGCTTCAAATGTGCTGCTGAGCAAATTGGGATTCTGAAAGCCTCCTTCTCTTATAGCGCCTTTACCTAACCTCATTCTCAAGTCTAGCCCTATTGCGATCGCGAATTTTGCCAGTTGCTTCTCATCAACCAGTGCTGAACGCCGACGAGTTAGTTCATCTTCTCCCTTGTCTGGGTAACGACAATACAGATACTCGCCACTCAAAAAGTTTAGTAAAGCATCACCAAGAAACTCTAAGCGTTCATTGTGTTCACCCGCTTGAGGATTTTCATGGACATAAGAACGGTGAGTAAGCGCACGGTAAAGAAGCTCTTCATTTTGGAAGACGAGAAGTTTGTGCATTAGCATCAATAGGTTTAACTATCTTCACAAGCTATTTAATAATTCATCCGGGAAAAAACTCTTGTAAAATCGGATAAATTGTAACTGCTATATTCTCAAATTCCTTGCCAAATTTTGCCGGAGAATTTATGTTTTCTAATAGCAAGGTACTCCAAGATAAATTTCCGATGGAATTATAAAAAAGTAAATATTGCTCACCTTCCCAAACTGTGTCAATAGCTAAACATTTTGCATGACTGCGAAAATCAATATTGAAGTAGATAGATTCTGGCGTAAGAGGTACTTTTGTGGGAATTTTTAATGTTTTTAATTTAATATTTCTCGCACCTCTAAAACTTAAATAAAGCTCCTTATTTCTTTGTTTAGAATAGCTCAAGCTGAAATCAAACCCAGGAAAAGCCTGAGTTGCAACCTCTGTTGCAGCATTTTCAAACTCTCGAGAAATAAAGAAGTTATCAAAAACCTCACCTAGAAAAAATTCTTGTAAAAAAGGGTAAAATTTTTTAGCCAAAAATTCAAATCTTTCTCCAACGCAAGAAGGCCTATCTATTTTAGACCCGCCACCATTGCGCCATTCACAATTATTATTATTCTCAGCATAAAAATTAAAATGAACTATTCCCTGTTGGGAATACCCAGAAACGGTTAGCGTTTTGAGTTTAGGATAAAATCGAATTCTAAAATTGTCTGAAAAATCTCTAGGATTTTTGAAAGTAATAGCTACATTTCCTACTCCGATTTCTTTAGATAAAACTTGGAACTGAGTTTTTGGGAATACTAAAGATGCAATCTCAGTAGCTATTGTCTGAAAATCACTGGTAAGTATGAATTCCATAATTAAGTTTTATATATTTATATTAAGTTGTTCTCTCGTTTCTTTTAATCTTAAATTTTATACTTCCAGCCTTAAATTTTGCTTAACATATCTTGTGATTAATTGTCAACTTACTAATATACGGTCTTGAAATCTTAGATACAGTGTGGTGAGATTTGATATGCTAAAAGCCTAGACCATAATTATAAACACTATGCCTGCGCTTACGACCACCCCTATCAACACAACCTTTCCCCTAACAGCCGTAGTTGGTCAAGAAGCAATTAAACTAGCTTTACTACTGGCATCGGTAGATCCGGGTTTGGGGGGAGTTGTCATTGCAGGTCGTCGTGGTACAGCAAAATCTGTCATGGCGCGTGCAATTCACGCTCTTCTCCCACCAATTGAAGTTGTTAAGGGTTCTATCAGCAACTGTGATCCTAACCATCCTGAAGAATGGGATGACGAACTGTTAACACATCTTAGCGATTTGGGCGAGCAAGATGCCCAAGCTACACTGGAAACCGAAATTATCAAAGCACCTTTTGTACAAATTCCTCTAGGAGTTACGGAAGATCGACTCCTTGGATCTGTGGATGTTGAACAGTCAGTAAAACAAGGAGACACTGTTTTTCAGCCAGGTTTGCTTGCACAGGCAAATAGAGGGGTTCTTTATGTGGATGAAATCAATTTATTAGATGACCAAATATCTAATCAGCTTTTAGCAGTCTTATCTGAAAGACGTAACCAGATCGAGCGAGAAGGTATTAGTTTTCAGCATTCATGTAAACCATTATTTATTGGTACTTATAACCCAGAAGAAGGGTCATTGAGAGAGCATTTGCTAGATAGAATTGCCATCGCCCTTAGCGCGGATGGTGTATTGGGTTTAGATCAGCGAGTAGAAGCAGTAGAGCAAGCGATCGCCTACTCCCGTTCCCCACAAGAATTTCTCCAGCAGTATACAGAAGACATAGATGCCCTAAAAACGCAGATAATCTTAGCACGAGAATGGCTAAAAGATGTTCGCCTCACAAAAGAACAAATTGCATACCTTGTAAATGAAGCAGTTAGGGCTGGGGTGCAGGGACATCGGGCGGAGTTATTTGCTGTACGGGTCGCGAAAGCAGCAGCAGCCTTAGAAGGACGTACACAAGTCAATGCTGAAGATTTACGACATGCTGTTGAGTTGGTGATCGTACCACGCGCAACAGTTGTGCAGTCACCACCACCCCAAGAAGAAACACCGCCACCACCTCCACCACCTCCACAAAATCAGGAAGAACCAGAAGACGAACCCGACGACGAAGAACAACAGGATCAAGAAGAAAACCAAGAACAGGAACCACCGAGCATTCCAGAAGAATTTATTTTTGATCCTGAAGGGGTTATTCTCGATCCTAGTGTGCTTTATTTTGCTCAAATGGCACAACGGCTCGGTAAATCTGGCAGTCGTAGTTTAATTCTTTCCGAAGATCGAGGGCGCTATGTTAAACCGATGTTGCCTAAAGGAAAAGTTAGACGTATTGCTGTAGATGCGACTCTTAGAGCAGCAGCCCCGTATCAAAAAGCACGACGTGCAAGGCAGGCAAAAAATTCCGGTGATTCTTCTGGTGTAGCCGTTTCCCCCTCCGCTGAAAAGCGCGTGTTTGTAGAGCAGGGAGATATTCGTGCTAAACGCTTAGTAAGAAAAGCTGGAGCTTTAGTGGTATTTGTGGTAGATGCTTCTGGTTCAATGGCACTAAACCGTATGCAGTCGGCTAAAGGCGCGGTGATGCAGTTGTTAACAGAAGCTTATCAAAACCGCGATCAAGTGGCTTTGATACCCTTTCGAGGAGAGCAAGCAGAAGTGTTATTACCTCCCACACGTTCCATTGCTTTAGCTCGAAACCGTTTGGAAAGATTGCCTTGTGGTGGTGGTTCGCCGCTAGCTCATGGTTTAACTCAAGCTGTACGTGTCGGCTCAAATGCTCTTATAAGTGGAGATATTGGGCAAGTGGTGATTGTAGCGATTACCGATGGACGAGGTAATATTCCTTTAGCACGTTCTTTAGGTGAACCAGTAGAACCAGGACAAAAGCCAGATATTAAAGCGGAATTGTTAGATATTGCTGCAAGAATCCGTGCTTTAAGAATCCAATTGTTGGTTATTGATACGGAAAGTAAATTTGTTTCCACTGGGTTTGCTAAGGAGTTAGCAAATACATCTGGGGGTAAATATTACCATTTACCGAAAGCAACTGATAAAGCTATTGCTGCCATGACAAGGGGCGCGATCGCTGACTTAAAATCTCGTTAGAGATTTTCCCTAACAAAAAAGTTTTGTGTTATAATTCCTAGTCAAAGAGCTTTCATAAAACCTCAACTACATTATGAAGGTCGTAGTTATAAGTTTCACTCAGCGTTTGGCTGTGGCTTTCCTACTGTTACAATACTTTGACCATCTTAATCAAGGGTGGATTTAAATCCTTGTTTCTCAGAAGCTTTAGCGATTCGCCTTGGGGTGGCGTTTCGCTATATAGCTGTAAGAAAGAGCATTCTATAAATCTTTATATGTTTACGTTTTGTTGAGCAATTATTAACTAATCTCCTCCCAATATCAATATTATGATCCAGCCGCTACAGCCGGTTGTTGTAACATACAGATAAGATCCTGAACGCCCTTTTGTAAATACCGTGTTACAGTCATGGGACTGGTACCGATTTTTTTAGCGGCGTCTTTGCGAGAAAGCTCTTTTAGAAAAACCATTTCAACAGCCATACGGGGTTTTTCCTCCAACATATTTATAGCCCCTTGAAGTTGTTGTCGTTCTTCTTCTTGTTGCTGAAATGCAACAGAACGGGGACAGGGAAGTGCTTCTCCTAAAGTTATTTGGCAATCAACGTAGTGAACTACAGTGGCATCTAAACTCAAAGGTAGACGGTTTTGAGCCGCTAGCTTTGTTTCTTGCCATTCTTGCAGTGATACTTGAAGAATGTTTGCAATTTCTATATCTTTGGGGGCGCGTCCTAACGTCATTGCCAATTCTTTACGAACCTTTTGTCCCTCGTTATAGAGTTCTTGCCAACGACGAGGAATTTTTAGTAAAGTGCTGCGATCGCGCAAAAAATGCAGCATTTCGCCTCGAATATAAGGAACAGCAAAGGAACTAAAAGCATACCCTTGGCTTGGGTTAAAACGTTCAATTGCTCTAATTAGACCAAAATAACCAATCTGCTCTAGATCTTCATAAGGTTCGTTACATTGATGGCTAAATTTATGAGCCATTTTGCGGACTAAGCCAGTATGTAACTGGACAAGTTGATTACGCAGTTTAATAGAGGGATTCTGATGGTACAAGCGCAATAACTCCATACCATCAGCCCGCACAGAGGACTGATTTGATGTCATAAAAAATCCTTAGTGGCAACTCGTTATTATCAAAACTATTGAGTTGGCTAAACCTTTATTTAATCTGAAATTATTTTCCTTAAGAGAAGGAGAAGAAACCATCGTCGTTCTACTGAACTTATCTAGGGGTCTTATTTCAAATATCAGCATTTATACGGTTATGCTTTTATTCAGGTTTTGGTTGAAGAGAACTGAATTCAATTTGAATGGTTAAGATTCAATAAGTATACGTGTCCAAGGGAAATCAATCAAGAAATTTGTATTGGAACAACGCTTCCCCTTACAACTTTAGACTCTAAAGGTTATTAAGTAACCGTTCTTAAACAATTCTTTTACCTTGCCTGATACCTGGGGAGCGCTTTTTGTTTAAGAAGGAACAGCCTTAAATTGCGTAGGTAGGGTTGAGGAACAAAATCCAAGATTTTGACGATTTTTTTCGGGTTTCCTTCGTTTAAACGCCAGATTGCCACGCCAGTAAACTCAGCTAAAGAACTGGCTCTACAGCCTACACTGAATAGTTAACTTCAGGAGCTTCCAGCCAAATATTCGAAACTAATTCTTTTTCCTGTTCTGTGTTTCCACTAATCCTGTTCGCACTCTCAAAGGGCTGGAATCCATTTAATGAACTTACTTAGTTGCATAAACAGAGGAGGGGATCTAGAAGTGACGGTTTTTCCTCTTGTAGAAAATTTATTGTAGTTGTAAATTTGCCAGTCCTCAGAACGATACTTTCTCTCCGGAGAAATTATTTACAATTCCTAGAAGAAAAAATGTCCAGATTATATAATATCTAAAGAAAGCTGACAAACAAGTTTCGTTAAAATGTAAAGTCAGTAACATAACTTCGACAAAAAACAATTGTCAAATATGAGTAATACAAGCAACTTCCGTGAAGCGATTCGTGAAGCGAAAAGACAGGCTCTTGTTGGTCCGAATGTGATTTCCAATGCTTTACCTTACGTAGGTGGTGGTTTGTTATTAACTGCATTGGGAACTTATGGTGGACTTGGCATTATCCGTGCTAACCCGCAGCTATTCTTTCCTACATTCATTGGTGCAGTGATAGTAGAGTTCATTTTGTTCTTCGTTGCCCAAAACGTTGCTGAAAAGGGAAATAAAAGTCTTGCACTACCCCTATTAGCAACCTACAGTCTACTGTCTGGATATACTATCAGTGGTTTAGTCTACGTAGCACTTAAAACCCCTAATGTCGGTATACCAGGCATTGGTTTTGCTGCCCTTGGTTGTGGTGTTACCTTTATCGTCGCCCGTCAAATTGGCTCGAATCTCTCTGAGCAAGACGGTATGGCGTTGTCAAAAACAATTAGTCTCGGCGTCATTGCCTTGGTAGTTGTTTGCTTGACCCAGTTTGTGTTTGCTCTATTTGGTGTTTACACTCCTACTTGGTTGGAAATTGCTATCTCCGGTTTAGGCGTGTTTCTATTTGCTGGCGTATCTGTAGTTGATTTCTACATACTCCCACGTACGTACCGCGACGACCAGTACCTACCTGCTGCTTTGTCAATGTATTTGACTTACGTTAACTTGTTCATCTTTATTTTACGTTTGCTAATTGCCATAAATAGCCGAGATTAAGAGTTGGGCATGGGGGATGGGGCATGGGGCATAGGGCATAGGGCATAGGGGTTGGACTAATTCCTGCTCCTCTGCTCCCCTGCTCCCCTGCCTCCCTGCTCCCCTGCTCCCTCCTGCCGTGCTATTTTTGAGAGGGAGTATCATAAAGAAACACTATGGAAGTATTAGAACTTAAAAGAGAAATTGAAACGTTGTCGAGCCGCCTGGGTAAAACCCAGGACTATCTTTGACATACCTGCACTTACTGCTAAAATTCAAGATTTAGAACAAATTTCGGCGCAGCCAGAGTTCTGGGATGACCAAATTCAAGCCCAAGGAATACTGCAAGAACTTAACAATTTGAAGGATCATCTTCAGCAATATCATCAGTGGAAAGCTAGTTTAGAAGACTCTAAAGCAGTATTGGAACTGTTGGAGTTAGAAACTGATGAAGGACTACTACAAGAAGCAGAATCCACCATTACCAAACTTAATAGTGAACTTGACCAGTGGGAGTTGTTGCAATTACTCTCTGGTCCATATGACGAGAAAGGTGCAGTCCTAACAATTAATGCTGGTGCTGGTGGAACTGATGCTCAAGACTGGGCAGAAATGCTGCTGCGAATGTACACCCGTTGGGGAGAAAGCAAAGGTTACAAAGTTCACTTGGTAGAACTTTCTGAAGGAGATGAAGCAGGGCTGAAATCGGCATCCTTAGAAATTATTGGTCGCTATGCCTATGGTTACTTGCGATCTGAAACAGGTACTCATCGCTTAGTGCGGATTTCTCCTTTTAATGCCAATGGTAAGCGGCAAACTAGTTTTGCTGGCGTAGAAGTCATGCCTGAAATAGACAATACTGTGCAACTTGAAATTCCAGAGAAAGACTTGGAAATTACCACATCCAGATCTGGAGGTAAGGGAGGACAGAACGTCAACAAAGTAGAAACAGCAGTGCGGGTTGTTCATATTCCCACAGGAATTGCTGTGCGCTGTACTGAAGAACGCAGTCAACTACAAAATAAAGAGAAGGCTCTTGCCCGTCTAAAAGCAAAGCTATTGGTTATTGCGCAAGAACAACACGCCAAAGAAATAGCCGAAATTCGAGGCGATATGGTGGAAGCTTCTTGGGGTAACCAAATCCGTAACTATGTTTTTCATCCTTACCAGATGGTAAAGGATTTACGTACTAATATGGAGACGACTGCGATCGCGGACGTAATGAACGGTGAGATAGACACGTTCATCCAAGCCTATCTACGACAAGAAAATCAGTTGGTAGAAAACGCTTCTGCATAGTTTGCGTTTTCGATTTTGGATTTTCGATTGAATTTAATCGAAAATCCAAAAATCAGCCAAATTGCTAGAATGGCACTTGTCTGGCGGCGAAACTGTTACAGTATAAAAAAAGTTTATAAAAATTATCATGACCAACTCTGACTCAAGGGAACCTCAACCCAGCTACGTAAAACTCGCTATGCGAAACATGGTACAAAAGGGTGGCACATCCTTAAAGCATTTTATGCTGACCACTGTAGGGCTTTTAGTTGTCCTTGTAGGTCTTGCCTACTTAACTCGCTAGGTAGAATAACCAAAAATCTAAACAACGGTGTGTGAGGAAAAGTGCAAGTTGAATTATATGTACAGGATCGGTTCGCCGAGTTTCAGCAACCGAAAACTATCAACGGCGATGATACTGGTGTTGAAATTAGCGTCGAAACTTGGGAGAATTGGTTTGAACGCTGGCTAGATACACTACAATTTGATATTCCCCAAGAAGCACCAATTTATGAAATAGGGCTGCGGTTAACAGACGATACTGAAATGCAATCGCTCAATGCTCAGTATAGACATAAAAATCAGCCAACAGATGTTTTATCGTTTGCAGCGCTAGAGGTAGACTATCCTCAGACACTAGAAATGCTCACTTGTGAAGCATTGTATCTTGGTGATATTGTGATTTCTGTGGATACAGCTAAGCGCCAAGCTGCACAGCAAAATCACCCTTTGCAAACAGAGCTAGCCTGGTTAGCATCTCACGGTTTATTGCACCTGCTAGGTTGGGATCATCCAGATGAAAGGAGTCTGAGCAAAATGTTAAGACAGCAGGTCGTCCTCTTGGAACACGTAGGTATTTCTATTGACGTAGAATAGGGATCTCCTAGATAAATATTTTAAGTGTTATTTTTTTGATAACTGCATCAACAAAACCGACCAAAAGTACCATCACCTCTTTGCTGTAACCTTTTTATGCTTATGCCCCAACATGTTTCTTCGCCAGCAACACCTAAACATTTAGAAACAGTTATTAAAAAGGAACGAGAATATTCCTGGCAAGTTGCTTCTAGCCTATTCCTTAGCTTTAAGTATGCTTGGGCAGGAATTATCTACGCTTTTCAAACTCAGCGTAATTTCCGCATTCACATAGGTGTTTGCACTCTAGCAATAGGCTTAAGCATTTTTTTACATTTAAAACCAGTAGAAATAGCAGTTATCGGCATAACTAGTGGTTTGGTTTTGGCGTTGGAGTTATTAAATACAGCTATTGAGTCTGTCGTGGATCTTACAGTTAAGCAAACATACCATGAATTAGCAAAAATAGCCAAAGACTGCGCTGCTGGGGCTGTGCTAATTTCTTCGTTGGTTGCAGTACTGGTAGCTGCTACACTGTTACTCCCTCCAATTATTACCTTAATTCTATCCGAGTAAAAATGGGTAATGATTGATAGACGATAGGAGTGATAAGGTGTGATTATAGTAATAGACAATTACGATAGTTTTACTTATAACCTGGTACAGTATTTAGGAGAACTGGCTGTAGATTTTCCAGTAGCATCGGATATCAAGGTCTTTCGTAATGATAAAATATCCATAGATGAGATTGTCGCCCTAAAACCCGACATGATCGTCATCTCTCCTGGTCCAGGTCGTCCAGAGGATGCTGGTATTTCCTTAAATTTAATATCACAACTTGGCCCCAGCTTCCCTATTTTAGGTGTTTGCTTGGGGCATCAAAGTATCGGTCAAGTGTTCGGGGGGAAAATTGTTTCTGCCCCCGAACTCATGCATGGTAAAACTTCTCAGGTACATCACACTGGTATCGGTGTTTTCCAAGGATTAGAGAATCCGATGACCGCAACCAGGTATCATAGTTTAGTTATAGACCGTGAGACTTGCCCTGATGTGTTGGAAATTACTGCTTGGGTTGAAGATGGAACGATAATGGGAGTACGGCACCGGAACTATCCTCACATTGAAGGCGTCCAATTTCACCCAGAGAGTGTTCTGACAAATTCAGGAAAGCAATTACTGCGAAACTTTCTACAACAGTTACAGTCAAGAGAGCACAATTGATGAAACGACGAGAGTTGATAGGTTATGCTGGGTCAGGGTTGGTAACAGCTTTGGTTGCTAACTTGGGATACGAGTTTCAAGCTACCGCCCAATCTAGCAATTCATTATCTATTCAATGGTTAGGTCATAGTTGCTTTCTTTTTAACGGTAGCGGTACAAAAATTCTTGTAAATCCTTTTAGGACGGTTGGTTGTACCGCTGGATATCGTTCACCAAAAGTAGCAGCAGATTTAGTGCTCATTAGCAGTCAGTTGCTTGATGAGGGTGACGTAGAACAGTTACCAGGAAATCCCAAATTAATTTATGAAGCAGGGGTTTACGAGTTCAAAGGTATCAAGTTTCAAGGCATCAGTATAGATCACGATCGCAAAGGTGGTAAGCAGTTTGGTACAAATACTGCCTGGCAATGGAAGCAAAGTGGAGTAAATATCCTGCATTTAGGGGGAGCCGCAGCACCCATTTCAATAGAGCAAAAAATTCTGATGGGGCGTCCCGATGTGGCTTTTGTGCCTGTAGGTGGTGGTTCAAAAGCATATAATGCTCAGGAAGCCAAGCAAGCAGTTCAAATACTCAATCCTAAAATATTGATTCCCACTCAGTATCGTACACAAGCTGCCGATCCAGCTCAGTGTGATATTTCACCAGTGGATCAATTCCTCACAGTCATGCAAGGCATAACTGTAAACCGTAGTAATAGTAACACTATTACAGTCAGTTCCAGCAAATTACCAAGTAATACTGTAATTCAAGTGTTGAGTTATAAATGAGGGGCATGGGGCATGGGGCATGGGGCATGGGGCATGGGGTATCTCTCGCTGAACAGACTAATTAATTTATGCTCCCTTGCTCCCTTTGCTCCCTGCTCCCTACACCCTACACCCTACACCCTTACGACTAACCGCCAATAGTCTTTCGGAAGGCTGGACGCTCAGAAATTTGCTTCATGTAGTTAACTACCGCCGGGTATTCGCTCAAATCTAATTTGAGCATAACGGGAATGTATGCCAGGATGGATCCTACAGCAACATCAGCAACAGTGAATTCATCACCGAGTAAGAAGGGCTGCTTTGCAAAAATTTCATTCAAAGCAGTCATCAAGCGAGGCATTTCCCTTTCTCGATTAGCTTCTATAAAAATACCAGGTCCAAGGGTAGCATTTCCAAATAATACCCATTGACTGAATAAAGCATTTTGCTCTGGTGAGTGTTCAGTTTTGCCATACTTCTCGGCAAGATACAGCAATATCGCCCCCGATTCCCATAATACAAAGTCTCCATCAACAATCGCCGGTACTTTACCGATTGGATTGATTGCAAGGTACGCAGGCTGACGATGTTCACCTGCTTGCATATCTAGCTTGACAAACTCATAAGGAATTGCCAATTCTTCTAAATACCACTGAATAATTGAAGCACGAGAACGAGCGCCACCGTAAAGTTTTAACGTCATGACAAACCTTATCTGGAATTTAGCTAGACAATTGTACTATCAAATAATTTGATAAAGAAGAATTCAGGAGTCAGGAGCCAGAATTCAGGAGCCAGAATGAAGTTGTGTCCCATGCCCCATGCCCCATGCCCCATGCCCTATGCCCCATGCCCCATGCCCCATGCCCCATGCCCTATGCCCCATGCCCTATGCCCCATGCCCTATGCCCTCCATCCTCGCATTTCAACTAATTCCATACACAATTGATTAATTTGTTCCAGGTCAGGTTTTTCTGGTAAAATAGATTCCTTATAAATCTTTTCCATTTCAGCAACTAAATTTTCTGCCATCTTCATCACTTGTTCATAGGTATAATCACCCTTAAGGATAGCTTTTAAATCGTCCACATCACCAGCTACCCTTCTGTCAACAATCACTTCTCCTTTCTGCAAGATTTCCACTCCACTTCTTAATAATCTAATACAGTGCATTCCATGCTTAAGGTCAAACCCTGACTTTCTTTCCATTTCTGCCCTAGCCGGATTTCTATTTTCTTGCCAAGCTGAGTAAGCCTTCCATTCTCTTAAAGCTACTTGATAGTTTTGGCTTTTTTGAAGCAGGCGAATAAAATCTTTTCTACTATTTGTTAAATTTTGGGTGTATTCCAAGACTTCATCTGGTAAAGTATATTGTTTTAACACTCCTTTGAAGTCTATATCAGCAGTCAACAGTTTATATAGCTGTTCAGCTTCTTCTAAAAACTCAATACGTCCTCTGATTAGAATATAAAGATATTCTAAAAAAGCGTTTAGCTCATCTTTGCTTAATGGTTCCTTATCCTCCATCCCAAAATCAGATGGTAATGGTTTCTTCGGTGGTGGATTTAGTAACCACTTACGATGAGTCTCCATCTTTTTGATTTGAGCAAAAGCATAACCGGAGTAAGTATATTTTACCTTCTTGCTCAAAAAAAGCTGCCTGTAGTTAATTAAGTGCTTTCCTACCGCATCTAAAACAGGGTATTCGTTTAACCACAGTAGTTCTAAAACATTAGGATTCGCTCCTGATAATAGCTGTATTATTTTTTTTAATTCGTAAATAACTGTATCTTTATTGCCATTCAAAAACTCAAATATTCCCTCTTCGTCCCAACCACTATCTTTTTGTTCAATGTGGTCAAATCCTAGATAGTATCTCTTGGGTGCAATAAATACACCTCGATAGTCGTAGTCTGATTCAGGTCGATTTAAACCGTACCCGTGGCTACCTGCCAAGCCAATAAAAATTGTTCTTTGTTCAACTTCTATTCTTTTCATTTCTTTATAAAGATCGTTTGTAGTTGCGCTTTAGCGCTAAAGCGCAACTACAAACCAGTATGTAAATTTTTGTAATTAAATGTCTTGAAAGTTGTGGGATTATGCTTTATGACTCTGAGTCAAATCTACGAGCGAGTAAGGCTCAGATACAATTCTTTTTCCACACAGCAGTGCTAGCGATACTTTTGTGGTAGATAGACAGCTTTGACGAAAAGCTCTACAATCGGAGTTGTTGTGGTAGATTTGCTTATTGCGGAAACTAACGAACCATAGTAAAGATTTTCTGATAATTTCCGATAAGTCAGAAATGGCTATATTTAGATAGAATCATAAAGTCTATAGTATAGGGCAACAGACATATGGATGTAAAGTTGATTTTGGCAGTGTTAACACTTATATTTACTGTTTCGTGCTTATTCTTTGGTACGAAAAACGGATTTTATGATTCAGATAACTATCATGGCAATGGCTCTGCACACTGATCTACAAAAGGCAACTAACACGCGCCTCTAGTCTCTAATTGGAGGAATTCTCATTAACCACGTTTTCAGCAACCAGTGCGCACTCGTTGGAGGGTTTCTATCGTTTGACTTTAAGTTAAATAGCCCCTCAGAAAAACAAGCACAACTGGTGGAGGGAGTTTTCCTCTAATGAGGCTTAATCGTGAGAAATAATTCTCCTGTCGGAAATTCGTGGCTTTTGGGAAATAATCCATAACTAGGAGGTTAGAGGAAAGGAGAGCATGAGCGATCGCCTATCGGTGTCCTCTGGTATTGATGGAGGGGAAGCTGTCAGTGAGTTAGAATGTTTGCCCTATGGAGTCCACCACGACCAAGAGGGTGTTTGTTTATTGGTCAGAATGGGTCCATACCGGATCTTGTTGGATTGCGGCTTAACTGATATTTCTCCGGTAGTAAATGGTTTGAAAAAGCCTTCGCGCCGAGGAGGACAGCCTCTACCAGCAGATTTGGTCTTAGTCAGTCACGCCCACCCCGATCATGCTAGAGGATTGCTAGCACTTCACCAAAACTTTCCTCTTTTACCTGTCTATGGTAGTGAAGTAACAAGCAAGTTACTTTATCTAAATTGGTTCGACGAAAAAGACCCTAAGGAAATACCACAATTTTGTCAAGCTTTGCCTTTGCGATCGCCTGTAGAGATCAAAGAAGGTTTAGTGGCAGAATTATTTCCGGCGGGTCATTTACCAGGTTCTGTGGCGATTTTGCTGACCTACACAACCCAACAGCGCTCATATAAACTCCTATACACAGGAGACTTTTTCTTATCAAACTCGCGACTAGTAGAGGGTTTACGTTTAGATGAATTGCGGGGATTAGAACTGGATGTGTTAATCATTGAAGGTACATATGGCACATCCCGTCATCCCCACCGGCGTAACCAGGAAAATCAATTAGCAGAAAGGATTAATCGAGCGATCGCTGAAAATTGCTCGGTACTCATACCTACACCGACTTTAGGGCTAGGTCAAGAACTGTTAATGCTCTTACGCAGCCATCACCACTTTACAGGAAGAGATTTAGATATTTGGGTTAATGGTGGTGTTGCTAGAGGGTGTGATGCTTATTTAGAACTGCTACCTCACTTTCCCCCGTCAGTCCAAAACTTTGCCCGCCATCAACCCCTATTTTGGGATGAACGAATACGCCCCCGTGTACGTCGTTTGCAGTCTGAACAGAGCCTTAGCGTAGGCAAATCACCATGTATAGTTATAAGTGACTTTACATCTGATCTAAATAAATACTATGAATCAAGAACCGGTCCTTGGCTGACACTGCTACCCGAAAAAACCAACATAGAACTTAACAAGCAATACTCAAAACTCACTAGTATAGAAACATATTTCCTTGCTCAGCACAGCGACGGTCCAGGAACGACTCAGCTCATTCATAATTTGCGACCGAAGCACGTCGTTTTTGTTCATGGTTCTCCTACTTACCTAGCAGATCTCACAGGCTTAGAAGAGCTACAAAACCGATACCATGTCCATTCTCCAGGTGCAGGCACGTTGGTTGAATTGCTTATTGGTGATACATTTTTGCAACCTGCCGCCCCAGAAACTAACTATGAAGGTGAGCTAACAGAGTTAGGAACGGTCGTTACAATTACGCTGCCTGACGCAATTACGGCTGATCCTCGTTGGCGTCAATTTGCTGATACGGGTTTGATTGAAGCCCGTTGGCAAGGAGAAGAACTTGTATTACGGGGGTTATCTCAAAGAGAACTACTTAACCAAAGTAGCGATCGCTATATTTTAAGTAGTGCAGATTGCTGTGGCACGTGCATACACCAGAGAGGACAGCGATGTTGGAATCCTGCCTCACCTTTATATAACTTCAAGGTTACTCTTGAAGGCTATTGTCCCGCCTTTGAACGTAGTGGGGAATGAAAAGACAGGAGTCAGAAAAAGTCACTGCGTGAGAGAGCTAGTACGGCAGCCAGGTTTACCGGTGTATGAATCTGGTGAATCCAGCGCTGCAGGAGGGTTTCCCTCCGTAGGCGACTGGTGAACCCGGAGGGCGTCCTCGTTTCCCGGCTTAAACGAGGCAATGCTCGACTAGTACACCTCGGCAGAAATAAGTAGACCATTTCAGATAGCCAAAAGCCTTGATATATAACAATTTTGACTTTTGACTTTTGACTTTTGACTTTTGACTTTCGCGAAGCGGTACTAGGTTTCCCTCGCTAGTAGACACAGGATGGCAGCTTCTAATAGGGTAGGAACTGCCGTTATCTGACGCTCAGAATGCTGGAGGAGCCAGTACTTTAGACGAGTTTGCCCAAGACTGCACTGCTCACGCTCCTTTGTCGCTACCGCCTCTCTAAAAACAGTCGTACAGAATTCAATACTGAATTCTGTATTCTGACTCCTGAATTCTTCAGAAACATTTATTCTGGATTTGACTCAGGGAAGCGATTGCGGATGCGTTCAGCTTCTGGACACTCTTCAGTTAGGAGAGGTTCAACATTTCCCCTGGGCACTGAAGCTAATTTTTGAGTCACAGCACCAATGCTTTCCAGACGAACCATTTCTTCCCAAGAGCATATTTCGTCCTCTTCTTCTGTTTCATACCGTAGGGTGACTAGATCTCCCTCTATATCGATGATGCGAGCGCGTTCAATCCAGCGTTGCTGGTCCCGCAAGAAAACGCACACCTCGCGCCCATCGCAACACAGTTGATAAATCTTGCGGTGTAGCATCTACTGCTTCTACCTTTATAAACGTCGTTAAATCTGTCAACATCTGAGTTTTCCCCCAGCAGATGGCACTTTGCTAAAGTTCGTAGAACGTACCTTGAAAAGCGCCTTGTCTGACCCAAAAAAGAGATTTGGCTTAGTCATCACTTGTGTGCAAATCATTGGGTCATACGGTTTGTGCTTATTACAGCACCAGTCACACTTACTTAGTTCCAGGCTCATTTAGAAAATATCTACTTCTATAGAGTAACATTATCTAAGACTTTACCTGAGGACATTCAGAGCGGCTGGTGGACTCTTACATTCATTATGTAATGAAAAAGACTCCAAAACAAGGTGATTTTTGACTGCTTTAGTTGCCTACTTTTAGTCATTAGCATTGCTGGCAATTCTAGGACTTGGCTTTTCTTTTACCCCTATATACCTCATCTTAGCTTATTCTCTGGCTGACCTTCATCATTTTCGACAACAACAAGCTCTAATACTTTGGAATTTGTAGTGGTTGCTTGATTTCACATGTACCCTATCGAATCGAGTGTAGCTCGAGCATCACACTGTATCAGCAGTATCAGCTTGCTTTATTCTTTGTAGAGGAAATTCCATAACTAAATTTGAGGGTGCTTCTCGTTTAATCGATCCTGCCTTAACTGCATCATATAAACTTGCCAGCAGTACTAAATCTTTAGACTGATAACTTTTGGTTGCCAGCACTTGATACAGAAGGCCTTCTGATTCAACACTAAAACATCCAGTTGTAAAAGCAGATTCAACGAGTGCGCGAATCATGTAGTTAGAGCATAGTTGACTATTTCCTCCATTGAATGTATTATCTTTCGACCTGCTGAGTATTGATTTTTATCAACAATCACTTGTGATTACGGTTGCGTTAAATATGTGATTTTAATCACACTTAAAGCAATTTGTACACATAAACTTTGTATACCCTTTAATAGTCTACTATTTCAATAGAGAAAACACTATTTTTGCAAAAATACCCAGAAATATCACAGAATCTTTATATACCCAAAAAATAGCTATTTCTAAGTGTTTGGACTGGAGTTTTGAAAAGACATTGAAATTAATGAGCTTTCATACAGGGTCAAAAATTTATTGGGAGTCTAATAAAAAAACTAGCCCAATATATTTTTTCCTCACAAAATATATAAATTTACAAAACTATACGTTAATACAAAAAGCGACGGAAGTCTTCGTCTTTTTGACTTAACTGTACCCAGTCTACGTTCATAGACTGAAATTTTTGGACTAGGCGATCGCAACTTGGGCGTTCAGTAGCATAATGCCCGGCGTCGATTAAAACTAGACCGCGATCGCGGCTTTCCTGAAACTGATGAAACTTACAATCAGAAGTTAAATAAGCTTGAGCACCAGTTTTTACCACCGCCGAAATATAGCTAGCCCCTGAACCACCCAAAACAGCGACTCGCGAAATCGTTTGCTGTAGATCAGCAGATGGGGAAAAAATGAGATTAGGCGGAGCCAGCCTAGTTTGAATTGTTGCTAATAAATCTTGTAACGTTACAGCAGGCTTGAGAGATCCAACCCGACCATATCCTAAATTTGACTGAGTCGGTACTATAGGAGAGACTTCTACCATTTGTAGAATTTGGGCTAAAACATCAGCAGTGCCATCATCTACTTGATCAAAGTTAGTATGAGCGCTGTAAACACCTATTTTGTGAGTAAAAGCTAAGCGCACCATATCGCCGATCGCGTCACCAGTACGTATAGACTTAGGTGGACTAAAAATCAGAGGATGGTGAGCAAAAATCAAATTAACAGGAATACCAGAATCACGGAGCGCGATCGCTTCTTCCATCACCGCTAAAGTTGGCGTTAAACAAACCAACACTCGTGCTGTTTCTTCCAACACCCCAGGCTCAATCTGCCACCCACAATTATCCCAACTTTCTTGCCAAGCCGGATTCGCCCATTCCTCAAACCACCCAATTAAATCCGCTACTTTCATAAAAATCCTCAAATTGCCCTCTTCCCCTATGCCCCATGCCCCATGCCCTATCCAAAAATATGAACAACCAATTCTCTCACATGATTATGCTGTCTATGCTCCCAAAGATAAATCCCTTGCCAAGTCCCTAGCACCAATTGACCCTGATTTATCGGTATATTTTCTGATGTGTGCGTAATAGCGGTACGTATGTGTGCTGGCATATCATCAGGCCCCTCAGTATCATGAATGTACTGTGCTGATTCTGGCACTAATTTTGCCATAAAATTGGCTAAATCTCTCAGTACATCTGGATCAGCATTTTCTTGAATTAGTAAACTAGCTGAAGTGTGGCGCAAAAAAAGCGTACAAAGCCCAGTTTCAATTTTTGATTCTGCGACTAGCGCTTCAATTTTAGAGGTAATATTCTGTAAAGATTTGCCAGTTGTGGAAATTTTAAGTAGCCTTTGGTAGTGAGCCATCTTTTAGCAACCGATATATTTTCGCGCTTCTATCCCCAATTTATGCTAGCAAACACTTCAGGTTAAGATCTTCTCTCTATCACATCCGTCCAAATTAGCAACAAAGGGTACAAGTATCATCGCCCTTCCAAGCGAGCTTTTTCCAGAATTTCATCATCGGGTAGCCTTTCAAGTCCTTCATCAACCAAATGCACTGCATCATAACTAGCACTTTTGAGCCAATTTACAGTTCGTGGTGATATTCCCATATCTGCCAAGAATTTCATCCAGCCTTCTCACCAACTATTGGGTAAATCTGTTCCCGTGTCAACCATGCAGCATACATCAATGATTGCTGAATATCTTCTGGTTCCAAATATGGATAATCTTCTATAATTTCAGCCACAGTTTTCCCATTGGCGACTAAATTCAAAATCAATGAAACTGGAACTCGCATTGCTCGAATACAAGCCTGTCCAGCCATAACGCTCTTTGATTACTCTCGCCAGATTAAATTGAAACCCTGGTTTTAGGGTAGTCTGCCCAAGCAAACTTTGTTTGTGTAGACGCGATTTCCAGTCACCTTGATTATTCTCTAGCCAGAGTCATAGAAGAGCGATAATGCGTGGGTCAAATGTAATGCGATCAAAACCTAACATGATTAATTAAAAGCAATGTCACTTTAATATAAACTATAATCAAGCGCAAGCTGTGTATGGGTACGACTTTTAGCTGTGGAACAACACTGTCCAAGATACCTGGACTACGAGGGTAAGCCACGCTGGTTCCGGGGTGTACTATCCTGCACTTATGTCAGCTTCGCTGGATCTACCCCTACAGAGCGGTCTAATTTACAACGAAATTTCAATACTTTTCGCCTTACGTTCCTCTTAACTCCTCTTCTGTGTAGGACAGCAAAAAGAGCGCTAATAACCACGATTATTGAACAA
>NZ_JAAKGC010000344.1 GCF_017591665.1 Aetokthonos hydrillicola CCALA 1050
CGATTATCAGCCTTTACAAAGCTCTTGCCGCATTTTACGCATATTCTCAGGCAACTCAAAATTCATTGCTTGTTGAATGAAAATAGATGGTATGGGGATATTAGGAGTTGCCTGCACGGTATAAGTTAGTAAAGTGCCGCCGTTACAGTCTACTAACTCTAAATTCGCGTTAAAATCGTGAAAACTCCCTTTTTCAAATCGAAATTGAATTCGCTGTCCCAGTTCTTCTACTACATTTAAATAAATTTCGACTTGAGCTGTAAAAAATAAAAAGGCTTTTTGAGCAGCTTGGTACACACGCTTGACCTTGCCTTTTTGCAACACTTCGCTTTTAGTAATATCGGGAAAGTATTGCACCCAACGTGGATAATCGGTTAACTGCTGCCATACATGAGATCGCACCAATGGCACATACATACAAGCGGTAACACAACCACCCCAAGCAGTGTAAGCTTGGGTTTCAACTAAAATTTTACCTTGTATCAGCGACCTTTGTTTTTCCTGACTCCAAACCATTCCTGAACCTGTATGACCTGATTCTAAAGAAGACGTACGCATAACGATCTTAATCACTCCTCAACAGTTTTCTAGCTCATTCACGTCAGGCGTTTAAACTAGAAAATATATGTTGATCGAGTTTAACCTACTCTATCTGTTTCTAGATCAAGTAAGATGATCACTTTATCAGGTTTTTAAGGAAATCAAATGAATTCTTCTAAATTAAATCGCACATTAACTCAGTTTATCGGTGTATTCTTTGGTATTGCCATAGCTGTCTGGGTACTAAGAGGTTTTGGTATTCTGACGAACATACCAGGAGGAGTTATTTGGTTATTGTGCCTGGCTGCTATCGTTATGGCGATTATTAGTTATGTCCAGAAAACCTGGTGGCGTTTTTGAAATTTTCAAATCACCTAAGACTATCTAATCTCCTTAATACTGCGATGTCTTCCGTATCTAACTCTACTGGCGTACCACTACGAATAAGTTCAGAAAAGTCCTCATTAGGAACCATAAGAGTCAGCGTATATAAGCGAGCAGAACCTGTATTTTGGATCACATGAGTTCCAGTAGGAGGCACCAACAAGCTATCTCCAGCTTTAATGTGTATAGTCTTACCATCGCAGCTTGCTACTCCTTCTCCTTTGATCACAAAAAACATTTCTACTGCCCATTGATGGCGATTTGGTGGGGTTTTGCCACCAACATCAAAAATTTCTAAACAACAAGTTAAGGAAGTATTCGCGCTTGCTGTATCAAATATAATAGCTAGGCGATTTGTGTCATTAGGACTAATGCGATATGCTTGGTAATCTTTCGGAGATTTAGCAACAGCAATCACACAACTAGCGTCTTGCATAGATGTCTCCTAGTGTTTGTTAACTGTTATTCAAAGCTTTTAAAATATTTTGTGAATCTGTAACAAAACCAAAACACTGCTTAACGTTGTACAATGTTGCTAGCCAACAATACTCCGGGGAAGTTGTCGCAGTGCAGTCTTTGACTAACACACAGTCGTACCCTAAAAAGTTGGCATCGCAGAGGGTTGTCATTACACACTGGTCAGCATTAACCCCGGCAAAAAATAGTGTGGTTTTCCCCATATTCCGTAGAATACTATCTAACGGTGTATCCCAAAAACCACTCATACGGTATTTTTCAATCTTAATATCTCCAGGGATTGGTTCTAGTTCATCTACTACCGCTGCTGCCCAACTACCTGCCATGAGTACTTTAGCACCATTACTAGGTAGTGGATCGCCTAGGCCCACACCATCTCCTGTGGGGTT
>NZ_JAAKGC010000345.1 GCF_017591665.1 Aetokthonos hydrillicola CCALA 1050
ATCTAACATCATCGCCCTTGGGCACAGATAGTGCTTTATTCATAATAATGGTGTATCTCCTTATCCTTATCCTTTTTCTCGTTCTCGAAATTATCGTCATCAAAAAATCCCCAATCGTCATCATCATCGTCTGCTCTTTTAGGAGTAGATGGTTGATGGGGGGGTACAATGACTCGATAATCAGCGTCGTAAACGGATTCTGTTTTGCCAACTCCAGAATTTTTTGGTTGTTGATAGCTGTAGGAGTAAACTGAACCAGACTGAGAGCTAGTTGTTGGTTCTTGCTGACGTTCGTAGGTTTTAGAACCTTGAAATTGGGTATTTCGGGAATTTTGGGTAGACGTATTTTCGTCAAAATCCCAATCATCATTGCTGCTACTATCGGTGTCCCAATCGTCAAACGCTTCATTTGTTCTCGGTTGCTCTTCACGAGTTGTTGAAGGAGACGGTTGTTTTCGGGATGTAGTTTCTTGACTGGATGTGCGATTTGCCGTCGCGTTTTTGTAATTTGGAGGCGATTTTAGCGGAGTTCGCTGTTTTTGTCCTGCAAAAAAACTTGATAAATTTAACAAACTGGCGATCGCTAAAGAAGTAACAGCACCAGCTGCACTGCTAAACAAAATCCACATAGCCAAAGGCAACTGTTGACTCCGCATACCTAAAAAAACAAGCGATAGGGCAGGGGACCAGTTTTGTAGTAATAAAAGTGCTAGTGCCCCCAATACCGCCACCAATAGCATTAAGCGAATTACAGACATAAATTCAATGACGACCTTGCCATCGCTGAATGGGAATACAATCAATATCTAATTGATCTAAAGCACGAGCAGCTACAAAATCCACTAAATCTTCTATAGTTTGAGGATTGTGATACCAAGCAGGGATCGCAGGGACAACTCTCACCCCAGCTTCTGCTAGGGTTGTTAAGTTTCGCAGATGGATTAGGCTAAAAGGAGTCTCGCGAGGAACGATAACTAACTTTCTTCCTTCCTTAAGCTGGACATCTGCTGCTCGTTCTAGTAAATCAGAACTCAGCCCATTTGCTAGCTTTGCTACTGTACCCATACTACACGGAATAATAATCATCCCTAGAGTCCGAAAAGAGCCACTAGCAATATTGGCTCCAACGTCACCCCACGGATGGCAATGTAGTTTACCTGCAATTTTAACTTGTGTTTGCTCTCGCCAGAATTGCTCTTGTTGAAAAGATTCTACTGGCAGGCGGATATTCTGCTCTGATTGCCAAACCATGTAGGCTGATTTAGAAGCAATCAATTCAATTTCATAATCAGCTTCCAGCAGAAATTTGAGAGCTCGAACAGCATAAATTAAACCTGATGCCCCTGTTATTCCTAAAATAAGTGGTTTAGTCTTACCTGACACTTTGTTAAGTCTTGTTTTAGCCGAATATAAAAACTAGTACTGCAACTGAGGCAATAAAGGCACCCTCTAAAAGAGGTAGAAAAATAGGGGGTGTGGGAACAGAGGGTAGAAACAAACTGATGGGTTGATTTTTTATAAATCCCACACCCTCACGATCCCGACATTTCCCACAAAATACCTTGCTGTATTAGCGGCTCCAATTCAGACTGAAGTTTGAATTGGAGTAAGGTGATGGTCATTCTTCATCAAGATATGGATCTAAGTCGTTTGGTTCCATGTAAATGTCCGAGACTTCGTCATTCGACATATCCAGATTCTTACCTATGGCGACGCCATCGCTACCAACGGTGACCAAATCAATTTGTTGACGATAGTAATCGACGCTTTTAACTTGGACAGC
>NZ_JAAKGC010000346.1 GCF_017591665.1 Aetokthonos hydrillicola CCALA 1050
TGGTTCAATCAAGCGATCGCTTTTAGTTAATTCAATCGATAACAGTTGATATTTCAAACCTTGTACTGATAGCGGTTCACTCAGGTGCAGGTGCAAAGCCATCATAGTGCGTTTGCTCATGTTTTGTAGTAGTTTTTATTTCTCTGTATATCATGTCATACTTAATAGAAGACTCCTATTCCATTAACTTTTTAATACACGGGGTTAAAAATTGGCAGAGGATTTTCATTTACCACCTACTCCCCAAATTTTGCAATGGCTGGCTGCGGGACAACTGGCTAATCGGTTGGTGCGATCGCTACGGTTGTGGGTGCTAATAAATAAACTCTATGGTAGTCATGACTGGGCGAATCAACTTCCTGAGGTTTTTACCTACTCCCAGTTACGCGATCGCTTATTTGCTTACCGTCACCCAAAAAGTGATAAGTTAAATGCGCAAGAAATCATCGCTCAATGTAGCGATAACAACTGCATTTGTCATCAAACTTTCTCGGCAATTGTTTTTGAGAGCAGCTTCCAACTTACTATTGACAAATGGCAACAGTCTATGCATAGACTGACACAAATGACTGCAGAGCAATTACACCAGATACTCCAACAGCATCCTTTTGCTACCGTAAATCGTTCTCTAAGGGATGATCTTAAGCATCTTGTCCAGCAAGGGTGGCTGCAAATAATAGAGACAGGGAAGTATAGCTGTGTTTCGCGAGATGATTTACCAACTTTGTCAGAGGAAATAGCTACACAAACAAGCACAGAAATTAGTTTAGCTTGTCTAGACCCAGCACAAACATCGGAACTACTCCATGCGCTGGAGTCAATCTCATTTGTGCAACCAAACCTGTCATTTATTATCAACAAGTTGTGGGAGCAAATTGGAGACTCTTCCACCTCAAGAAAGCTTTACGCGAAAGATCCGGAACAGAGAATATTTCTACACCTAGACTATATTCTTTCTCAACAGATGCAAGACCGGGTGGATAATTATCAAGAGCAGATAGAACAGCTTTGGCGTCAACCTCGTGGTGGCGTAGTACAGTTTGAGTATTGGATAGCAGCCACAGAGAAAAAAGTCAAAGTTACTGTTTATCCAGTCTGCTTGCATTACCTGCGACGTGCCAAGTACCTTAGTGCTTATGGCATAGACCCTAATGGAAATGTAGCATGGCACAACTACCGTTTAGATCGTATTGAGAGCGATCGGCTAAAAGTACTGGCGTGGGGTGACCCCCTTGTTCCTAAAGAGTTGAAACAGATGTACCACACAGGAACTTTACCAACGCCAGAACATATTGATACGGAATTGAAAGCAGCTTGGGGTTTTAATTTTTATTTCAAAAAAGAATTACTTATTCTCCGTTTTCCGGCAGATTTTGCTAAATGGTACGTAAATGACACCACAAGACACCAAACATTTCGTTCAGTTACATACGACGAATTACCAGAGTTAATTACTAGAAATATTTCAAGTCGGCAAGAACGTCAACGATTATTAAAAATAATCAATCAGTGTTCTAGAGATGATGCATATTACGTCGCCTGGATACGTACTGGTGATATTAATGTTATTATGCGCCTGCGGGAATGGCGACCGAAAGGCGAAGTTATTGCACCGTTATCGATTCGGCAACAAATGAAAACAGAGGTAATGCAAGAATTAACCCATTACCAGCCTTGATCTAGCTTGGTGGCAATGCTCCTGTTAATTGGGCTATTTTACCAACTTCTTCCCGCGCGATCGCAAGCTCTATTCCTTACTTCCTTGGTGCACTGTTTTTACCCA
>NZ_JAAKGC010000347.1 GCF_017591665.1 Aetokthonos hydrillicola CCALA 1050
CAGGTGATATAAAACTCTATCAACTTGGGATTGATAACGACGCAATAGTTCTGCAAACGCAGCACGATCCGGGCGCATTCCTGCTTGACAGCGTAAAATCAGGTCGTGATTGGAGATTTTGTCAACTTGCACCGACGCTTCTGGAAGCCTCGTATCAACCGTTGACCAGGAAACAGTAATCGATTGACTCATAGATCGTACTGGGCTTTATAACATCCCTATCCATTAGACATACTAATGAGTCGGATGTTCCTATCAGAAGTGACGGATTTAGGACTGGAACACTGGAATATATAAAGTGTGGCTTGATTTTTTGCAGCGCACAGACTAACTCTTTGTTTTTTCACGTTTATTCAGTTGTGCAACCAATAACCTTTGACCATACCCCATTGACAAATTGCCTTATTCATGCTATTGAACCTCAAACTATAATTAACAGTGAGTAATCATCCTCTTGATCACTTTTTACTGATTAGTGTTCCCTGACTTTCTTGCATGCTTGTTACCAAAATGTGTGGTAATGCTTGTATTCTGTGTTCATAAGTAGCACCAGTCTTAGTTTGATTTGGTAAGCGAACTTGTAAGAACAGATTGAGGGAAAATGTAATTGTGATGGCTAATAATAGTTTTTCTAACATAGTTCTTCTCTCACTCGCACCTGCATTTATTGATTGTTACTGTACTTGTACAGTTCCAAGGATTCAGATATTTCTGCTGCACTTTTCGCAGTACAAGCCGTGGCAAAATTGATATAGCCCTAGTGTGCCCTCTGGTATAACGGAAATTTATAAGGGAACCGAGAAAAGTGTGTAAATTTTTAGTAATTCAATTATGAAAAAATTTAATTGCTTAAATAGAGTTGTAATCAAAGATAATTATTGGAATATCCCAAAAGTACGGAATATTATAGAACATGGAGTTTTTCTATCTGACTTTTATGCCAATACTCTGGTATGAGATGGATAGGCTGGGGAAAATAGACAATGGCAATGGTAAGAAATGAATCTGTAGCCCGTATAGTGATGTTGCTCTGTTTTGGTACAGCAATTCTATCTCTTGCTGTCCGTGGGCGCATGACAAATTCTCAAGCATCTGATAACGCTTCACAAGCAGGAGGAAAGGCTGTAGCAATTGGAGCTGCTCTCCCAGATGTGTCGAAGCGTAATGAACCGTCCAACAGCAGCAATACCGCAGGAAATAATCCTTTAAAATCTCTATTGGCTCAAGGCTTACCGGGGCAAACACCGTCTAAAAGCCAAACAGAGAACCAAACGCAAATAGTCGTTAACTTAAGCGATCGCCGCGTTTATGTTTACCGTCAAGCTCAGGTTATAGCCAGCTACCCGATTGGTGTAGGTAAGAAGGGTTGGGAAACTCCTACAGGCTCTTTTCAAGTACTCAATAAACTTGTCTATCCTATTTGGCGTCACCCAATTACTGGTAAAGTGTTTCAAGCAGGAACAGATAGTCCTTTGGGTGACCGGTGGATTGGGTTTTGGTCAGATGGACAGAACCAGATTGGCTTTCACGGTACACCTGATGAAGAATTGGTCGGAAGCTCTATCTCCCACGGTTGTTTAAGAATGCGTAATCCTGATATCCGCATGCTGTACAAGCAGGTGAAAATGGGAACACCCGTAGAAGTCAGATCTTACTGGAGTTTGGACTAAAAGCTCAGACAGAAGCAAAGCACGGATAGAAGAAAAGATAAAAAATAGACATTAGTACTGAGGCGCGGATTGATTGTTAGAGAGGAAAGCAGTCAGAAGTTACACTGA
>NZ_JAAKGC010000083.1 GCF_017591665.1 Aetokthonos hydrillicola CCALA 1050
GATGGGATCAGAAATGAAGTCACTGAATGGCGTATCCACTAAACCTGGCTCGATGATGGTAACGCGAATATTGTCCTTATGCACTTCTTGCCGTAATGCTTCTGAAAGTGCATTGACACCCCATTTAGTAGCGTTGTAAACTCCAACACCAGCCCGTGCTGTCCTTCCTGCAACAGAAGAAATGTTGACTATATGTCCAGATTGTTGGGTTTTGAGAAGAGGTAACACTGCTTGGGTAGCGTATAAAACTCCTAGAACATTAACATCGAATGCTCGCCGCCAATCTGCGGGATTTCCAGTATCAATTGAGCCAAGCACGCCAATTCCTGCATTATTAACCAGAATATCAACCTGTCCTAGTTCTGCATTGGTTTTTTGCACTAAGTTTTTAACTTGAGCTTCGTCTGTAACATCTGTAACAATTCGCAATACTTGACCGCCATTGGCTTGGATTTGTTTTGCTACTACATCTAAACGATCAGCACGTCTTGCGGCGATCGCAACTTTTGCCCCCTCTGCTGCCAACGCCACAGCCGTAGCTTCACCAATTCCAGAAGAAGCTCCAGTAATAATCGCCACTTTTCCATCTAATTTACCTGCCATAAATCTCCTTTTTGTTTTGCTAGTAAGATATAAAACTAGTGTTTTTGTAACAGTATTGGTGCTATATCTCCAATACGAAAATAAGCCGAGGTTTTCAAAACTCTGCTGAAGTTAGCACTACTTTAAGGCGCTAGAGGAAGAATACAAATGCAGTCTCAGTAAGCGTAACCATCGAAACCAGGTTTGTGCTGGTTGCTCAAAGAGTGTAAAAATATCGCCAAACCCTAAGTTAGGTTTTTGATGATGAATCCAGTGTTGTTCGGGAGTAGTGATAAATAAAATCTGACACAAGAAAGTAATAAACTTAGGAGTTTGCCAACCCATGACGCTGGTATGTCTCCACCACACATGAAACTGACCGAAAAGTAACCCACAAATAGTCCCAATGGGAGAAAAAAACGATAAAAATATTGCTACAAACAAATACGGTAAAGCACCCAGAATACCATCTAAAAGAACTTGAGTGTCGAGCAACAGGATAGCGTAATGACGAAAAGCTTTTTTTGCAGAGTGGTGTGTTTTTAGGTGGAGACTACCAAAGACATGTTCGGGTACATGATAGATGAAAGTGGAAAGCAAGTCTCCAAAAAATAGTAATAGCCAAGCCGTAGCTATAGCTTCTAGCATTTTTATTCCTCACTTGGAATTAGAAAACTTCACTGGATGCAATTCTCTTAAAATAAACACTATGCGATCGCATATCGATGTATACATCTTAATGCCGATTGACATATAGTTGTTTATAAACCAAAATATCACAATTTCGATTAACACACCAGACAAAAACAGAGGAATACTTCCCTTGACAAATCTCGAATTACTTGCTCTGATTGCAATTTTCTTAATAACGAGTGTTATCAGCGTCATTACTGGTAGTACGTCCCTAGTTACTGTACCTGTAATGCTTCAGTTCGGGATAGAACCACGTACTGCCCTTGCAACTAATATGTTAGCACTCATGTTTATGAGTGTTGGTGCTACATTGCCTTTTGTTGGTAAAGGAGTTATTGACTACCAGCGCTTACCATCACTGCTAGTTTTAACACTGACTTCATCCATTGTCGGAGCATTACTTGTTCTATTTATCCCCTCAAAATCAATACCGTTAATTGTTTCTATTTCGATGATTGTAGTTGCTGCGTTGTCTGTTGCTAACCGAAATGCTGGGGTAGAAACCTCACAGAGAATACCATCGCAAACAAGAGAAATTTTTGGCTATATAGCTACCTTTATACTTGGTATTTACGGGGGCTTTTTTAGTGGTGGTTACGTTACTTTACTGACAGCTGCTTATGTGATGTTATTCCGTATGACATTTGTTCAAGCAATAGCCACAAGTAAGTTTGTTAATATATTTTCGTCGCTTTCTGCGACTTTAATTTTCATGGTTCAGGGGATTGTAGACTACCGGCTAGGTGCAATTCTTGGTCTGAGTATGTTTATCGGTGGAGTTATTGGTGCGCGGATTAGCCTTCGTTTGAGTAATTTGTGGTTACAGCGGATCTACCTGACCGTTGTTGGTATTCTTGCTTTTGTAACACTTCGCAAATCGTTACAAGAGGATCATTCTAACTCTTATGAAGTCCACAATACTTAAGAAAGAGGTTCCAAACCGAGATGATATCAGTTTGGAAACCTTGTTTTTGTGAGAATATATCTTTTTTTAATCCACGGTAGCAGTTGTTTGTTCTTTGAACTGCTGTTTTGGGAAATCTTGATTACCAACGACTTCGCCAAATGGACTTAAGACCATCTGCTGTTCAACTGGTGGTAAATTCTCTAGAGGTAAGAGGGGAAATAGCAGTTCCGCAACTCGATAAGCTTCTTCTAGATGAGGATAACCAGAAAAGATGAAGGTATCAATACCTAACTCAGCATATTCTAGCATCCTAGCCGCAACGGTACTAGGATCTCCTACTAAGGCGGTTCCTGCACCACCTCGTACCAACCCAACCCCTGCCCACAAGTTTGGACTAATTTCTAAAGCTTCTCGACTACTGTTGTGCAATTGAGTCATACGGCGTTGCCCTTCTGAGTCCATACGGGCAAAAGCTTTTTGAGCAGTGGCGATCGCGTCGTCATCCACATACCGGATCAAATCGTTCGCTGCATCCCAAGCCTGACTTTCGGTTTCTCTAACAATCACGTGCAAGCGAATGCCAAACCTCAAAGTCCGTCCTTCTTCCTCTGCTAAGCGGCGCACCTCGTTAATCTTTTGCGCAACTTGTGCGACTGGTTCACCCCACGTCAAATATACATCTACATGTTTGGCAGCAATGCGTTGAGCGATTGGAGAGGAACCTCCAAACCACAAAGGTGGATGTGGTTTCTGGACAGGAGGAAATAACAATTTACCTCCGTCAATGTTGAGATAATCCCCTTGGAAGTCAATCGTTTCACCAGAGGCAATTTGCCGCCACACCGTCAAAAACTCATCAGTTAATTCGTAGCGGTCATCATGATTCAGATGCACGCCGTCTCCTGCTAATTCTACCGGATCGCCTCCTGTGACGATATTAATGAGCAAACGTCCGTTGGAAATCCGGTCAAAAGTTGCTGCCATCCTTGCTGCTACACCAGGCGACATTAATCCAGGACGCACTGCCACTAAAAAACGCATTTGTTTTGTATGTGTAACCAGTGCAGATGCCAAAACCCAGGCGTCTTCACACGAACGTCCCGTAGGTAGCAATGCTCCTGTAAAACCTAAATGATCCACTGCCGAGGCAATCTGTCGCCAGTAATCAAAGTTAACAGAGCGTCCACCTAGCGCAGTGCCAAGATAGCGCCCTTCTCCATGTGTGGGGATAAACCAGAGTAGCTGCATGATTTTTTTTCAGAGATGCTACAAAACTTTTCTAGAGAAAAAGATCTGTAATTTTATCTGATAACCGTACGAAATAGTAACCTTTTCAGTATTACACAATTAACTTAGGCAAAGCAATACGTTTACAAAAAAATACTGCTTGTATACCGGGTTTTCGATGTGTGTAACAGTAGTCAGTCAGCCAGCGATTTAAATCGCTGGCTGATAGCTAAAGTCCTCTCAAGAGGACTAATCAAAGATTTCAGTCCATTTCAATGGAATGCGCGCTATTAGCCCGGAACTTCAGTTCTGGGCGGGATATCGGGCTAATTCAGCCCGGGTGCAAGATATCGGAAGATGCTCGCGTCTATTGTTTAACAGTCAAGATATGAGCCACACCCACGACTCGAAAGGTTTGTAGTTGCGCTGTCTTTGCGCTGTAGCCACGAACTGGCTTCCCGCAGGGTAGCGCAACTACGGACTGTCATTTTCTCAACTTAAGGCATAGGCTGGGAAAATTTTTGCATGTTTAGTCTTAACATAAACATGCTGCTGTTCGTTGATTTCAAGTTGATTGAACTGTTCACGCGTTAAATATGCATTCACTACCTTTCCAGATTTGAGAATTAATTCCACTCGAATTTCCCAACCTAGATTGATAATGCGATCAACTTTAGCAGGTGTAGCATCGTCATCAGGATTAATCTGAATCACAACATCATGAGGACGTAAGAAGACTTGATCGGTGGTTGAAGTGTCGGAATTCTTATCTGGTAAAATACCAGCATGACTGGGAAGAACATTTACTGGACCAATAAAGCTCATCACGAATGGCGACGCTGGGTGGTCATAAATCTCAGACGGGGTACCAACTTGCTCGACTCGACCTTTATTCATGACCACGATTTGATCTGAAACCTCCATGGCTTCCTCTTGATCGTGGGTCACAAATACAGTTGTTACATGCACTTCTTCATGTAGTTTTCGCAACCACATTCTTAATTCCTTGCGAACTTTGGCATCTAATGCACCGAAAGGTTCATCTAAAAGTAAAATTTGTGGTTGCACTGCCAATGATCTTGCTAACGCTACCCGTTGACGTTGCCCTCCTGAGAGTTGAGAAGGATAGCGATCGCCAAACCCTTGCAACTGCACTAACTCCAAAAGTTCCTCGACTCGCACCCGAATCTTGCTTTTAGGAATGTTGCGGATCTCTTGTGGAAAAGCTATGTTTTGTCGGACTGTCAGGTGCTTAAATAGTGCGTAATGTTGAAACACAAAACCAATCTGGCGTTTTTGCACTGATTTGTAAGTGACATTTTCATCAGCAAGCCAGATTTCACCGGAATCTGGTTCTTCCAATCCAGCAATTATTCGTAACAATGTTGATTTTCCTGATCCAGATGGACCTAATAGCGCTACAAGAGAACCAGTTTTTACTTCTAAACTTACAGAATCAACTGCGTGAAAAGACCCATAAACTTTCGATACATTCTGTACTGTAATACTCATAATAATCCTCGTGATTTTTAATGTTTTAATCTATACTTTCTTACCTGTTTTCCTTTCTAAAATCTCCTTCAAAACCAATGTCACAACTGCTAATAGTGCTAAGAGTACAGCAGCCGAGTAAGCCGCTTCTGTTTCGTACTGTTTGTAAGCTTCCTCTACAAATAAGGGTAGACTTTGGGTTTTGTTGGCAATATTTCCAGAAACAACAGAGACAGCACCAAATTCACCCATTGCTCTAGCATTAGTTAAAATTAAGCCGTAGAGCAAACCCCAACGAATACTTGGCAGAGTGACACGCCAAAATATTTGCCAATTGTTTGCACCAAGAATTTTGGCAGCTTCTTCTTGATCCTTACCTATTTCTTCTAAAACAGGAATGACTTCACGAGCAACAAAAGGTAAACTCACAAATGCTGAAGCTAGCACCATACCTGGAAAAGCAAAGATGATCTTGATATTATTGGCTTCTAAAGCAGTACCAAACCATCCTTGTCGCCCATAAAGTAGAACAATCATTAACCCTGCAACTACTGGCGAGATCGAAAAAGGTAGGTCAATAATACTGAGAATAAGAGTACGACCAGGGAATTTATGACGAGCGATCGCCCAAGCTGCACATAACCCAAATATAGTATTTACAGGTACAGCAATTAAAGCTAGTAATAAAGTCAGCCTAATAGCATTCAGAAAGTCGGAACGTGTGAGGTTAGATAAAAATGGACCAACGCCTTTTTGAAAAGCTTGGAAAAAAACATTAGCTGCAGGAATATATAGTACTAAAGCGACATACAATACTGCTAACCCAATAAGAAAAATACTTACCCAATTTCTCGGTAATGGTCGCTTCTGGTTCCTTGAGTGCAGACGAGGTGGTAGTTTAGAATCATTTTGTGTCATATTTTCTCCCCCATGCTTGTAAGAAATTAATCGCCAGTAGCATCACTAAGGAAATCACCAGTAGTACTATGCCAATGACAGTTGCACCGGAATAGTCATACTGTTCTAGACGCTGGAAAATTAGTACAGGCGCAATTAAATCTTTGAAAGGGGTGTTAGAAGCGATAATTACAGTAGAGCCATACTCTCCAACTGCACGAGAGAACCCTAACGAGACACCAGTTAATATAGTAGGAAATAATGGTGGTAAAATAACTTTCCAGAAGGTTTGCCATCGAGAGGCACCCATACACCAAGCAGCTTCTTCAACTTCTTTTTCCAGTTCCTGAAGCACTGGTTGCACAGTCCTTACGACAAAAGGCAATGAGATAAAAATCATCGCCACTGCTACCCCAAGACGAGTAAAAGATATCTTAATACCTAATGGGACGAACAGCGAACCAATCCAGCCGTTATCACTGTAAACTGTTGCCAAAGTTAAACCGGCAACTGAAGTTGGCAAAGCAAATGGTAAGTCAATTGAAGCATCAATCAACCGTTTGAGGGGAAATTCATAGCGCACTAGCACCCACGCAATTAAAGTACCAAAGACTCCGTTGAGCAGAGCAGCTATTATTGCAGTGACAAATGTAACGTTGTATGTTGCTACTGCGATTGGACTGGTTGCGATCGCCCAAAATTCACTTGGAGTTTTACTACTCGCTTTCATAAACATCGCAATTATTGGGATAAACAACATTACAGTCAGATATCCCAACGTAATTCGCCATGTCCAAGGAACTTGAGATAACCGGCGCAGTAGCATCCTCCAACTTAGAGTATTCTTAGAAGCTATTGATTTCGGACGGGAAGATACAGCCATAGGGGGATAGAGAAGTAGCAACTAGCAGCTAGGTAGGTGTTAGTAAATTAGATAAAATTCTTCAATAAGTATATAGCAGTTGAGTTATGTTATCTGAATTTACCCGTACCTACTTAAGCAATTTACTTTTTGTTATTTTTGACTTGAAGCTTGTCAAAAAGAGCGCCATCAGCAAAGAACTTTTTATCAACCGCGCTCCATCCACCGTAGTCATTCACTGTACCCAGATTTTTGACTTTGGGGTATTTGTCAGCAATTGACTTAGTTTGTGCTAGTGTCTCATCCACTGGTCTAAAGCCGATTTTTGCAAACTCTTGTTGTGCTTCAGCAGTAAACAAGTATTTCACAAAAGCTTCTGCTACTTCACGAGTGCCATGTTTATCGACGTTTTTATCGACCACTGCAATTGGATTATCGATAGAGATGTTCACATCAGGCACTATATAATTCAGCTTTGCACCCTTTTTCTGCGCTAAGAGAACTTCATTTTCGTAGTTGATCAGAGCATCCCCCTGACCTTGCTTAAGAAATGTATCAGAAGCTTCACGAGCATCTTTAGTCAGAACTGGCACATTTTTGAAAACCTTTGTAACAAAGTCAGTTGCTTTGGCTTCATCTCCTCCAGTTTTTATCACTGAATTCCAAAGTGCTAGAAAATTCCAGCGAGCAATACCTGAAGTTTTGGGGTCAGCACTGATAAGTTTTACATTATCTTTCGCCAAATCTGACCATGTTTTGATACCTTTAGGGTTGCCGTCTCGTGTGACTAATGCGGCAACACTCTTCGAGACAATAGCATTATTAGGAACTTCCTTCTCCCATCCAGGCTGAATCAGTCCAGCCTTTTCAATCTTTTGGACGTCTCCCGCCAGGGACAAATGAACAACATCTGCTTCTAAACCATCGATGACTGCACGAGTTTGAGAACCAGAACCCCCATAGCTTTGTTTAAACGTGACGGTTTGGTTATGTTCTTTTTTCCAATTCTCTACAAATTTAGGGATTATGGCTTCGTGAGCGGCTTTAGTAACAGCAAAGGAAACAAGTGTGACTTCAACATCCTGCTTGTTAGCTGCAACAGGACTAGCACCAGGACTAGTGCTAGAACCACTATTAGCAGAATTATTCGTATCTCCCCCTGAGCAAGCAGCAATTAGCACACTCAAGCTAATTCCTACCAAAAATAGCGAGAAAAAGCCTTGGAATGAATTTACCGCCAGCTTCTTATCAAAAATGACTCGTTTTATTTGTTTCAACGCACCTTGCCACAATTCCATACTATAATCCTATGTTATTACTGCTTTTCTGTAGAAATACCGGATTGAAAAGTGAAGATATTATACGGGAAAAGTTGTGGCAAATGCAAGTAGGAACCCTCCCTTTTTTGACACAGTAAGTGAGGATTCTATAAATATAGATGAAAATGTGTTCGCAAAGCTGAGCAGTTTTGTAGAATCAGGCGTCAAAAATCCTGTTGTTAAGCAGATGCAGGATTATAAGCGCTCTCTATCCATGGGGTAGGGTATTTCTTCTGGTTGTAATCTACTCCAGAACCAGTGGAGAAACAAAAAGCCTAAACTTGAAAATATTAGCAGCAAAATACTGAGTACTATCCCGTACGCATGTGCGTGCCACCATAGCCGTTTGGCTATCACTGTCCTTAATTGTACAAGCTTCGACCTTTGACTGTGATTATTTTTATCAGAGGAATGAATAGTGATGTGTTGTGCTACTGTCATTTTTTACTGCTCCTTGTTAGAAGAGATTTTACAGTCCAAAAATCCGGGATGATATCAGGCTTTTAGATAGCTAGGATTCCACTGTAACCAGTAACTTTCGAGTCGTCTGGCAATAATGTCGGCTAATTTACCTAATAGTGCGTATATCAAAATACTCAAGACAACCACATCAGTTTGCATAAATTCTCTGGCATTCATTGCCATGTAACCAATTCCGGAATCAGCAGCAATCGTCTCCGCCACAATCAAGGTTAGCCACATAATCCCCAAAGAAAAACGTACACCTACTAGAATGGAAGACATTGCTCCGGGTAAAATAATTCTCCAGAACAAACCCCAAGCATTTAAACCATAAACTTTTCCCATCTCAATTAATCCAGTATCAACGCTGCGAATTCCATGAAAAGTATTGAGATAAATAGGAAACATTACCCCTAAAGATACTAGAAATAATCTAGCTTCATCCCCTATACCAAACCATAAAATCACCAAAGGAATTAAAGCTAAATTTGGAATGTTACGGAGCATTTGGATAGAAGTATCCAACATTTTTTCAGAAATGGGAGAAATGCCATTCAACAATCCCAAAGAAAATCCCACACTTCCACCGACTAAAAAACCACTAATCGCTCGTGCAGCACTTATACTTATGTTACGGAATAATTCGCCACTTTCAGCCAACTTAATAGCTGCACCAATTACACCTAAAGGAGAGGGTAAGATTCTAACAGGAATTACCCCGATAGTAGACAATAATTGCCACAAAATTAGGATTGATACAGGTACAGTCCAAGGAATTAGTGACTGGATATGGTTACTGTTGAAAAATTTGAACTGAAATTTATGTTTTCTCATTCTAGGGTTTACAGCAGAAGAGGTAACAAAAGAACCAAAATATTTCATATCCCGTTGTTTATATCTGATAACTTTACAGGTAAAATGATTGCATTTTGTTAAGGGATAAGTAGCAATCGCCTAAATCCATCTGCAATCATTTCACTTTATTGTTTGGCCAGAACATCTGGGGGAGTAAATTCAGCGTATTCTTTAGGTGTTAAAAACCCATCTCGAACATTCACTTTCTTAGGTATTAATTTTAGGCTATACCATTTATCTGCGACTTCTTGTTGTTTTTCAATGACTTTCTCATTAATTGGACGCAGATCCCAATCATACTTGCTATGCATTTTTTCTAATAATGGCGGATCTAGTTGTGTTACTGGTGAGAGCAGTTGTGCAACTTCTTTTGGATGCGCTTTACCCCAAATTTCTGCTTTTTGCAGTTCTTCTAAGAAGACTTTAATAACTTGAGGATTTTTTTGATAAAACGAGCGTGTTGTGGAGTAGAAGTTACCGGTATCTCTTAAATTCGATCCATCTATCAGAACCCGACCTACTTTCTGCTCTACATTTCTAGTCACAAATGGTTCCCAAATAAACCAACCATCTACTTTTCCTTGACTAAAGGCTACATTAGCATCTGGGGGTGGTAGGTAAACTGATGAAACATCACTTAGTTTGAATCCTTCTTTCTCTACTGCTTTTAGCAATAGATAGTGACCTATAGAAGCTTTCTGAAAAGCTATTTTTTTACCCTTTAAGTCTTTAACACTGTTAATAGAAGATTTAACGGGAACTATAAGTGAAACTGCTTTAGAGCTAGGACCAGTAGTCGCTAGATAAACTAAGGGGGCTCCAGCAGCTTGTGAAAAAATAGGAGGAGTTTCAGCTGTTGATGCAATATCGAGACCACCAGCATTGAGTGCTTCTAGTTGTTGCGGTCCTGCTGCAAATTCCGGCCACTCTAGTTTATAACCAAGAGTTTCCAGTCTTTTTTTGAGATTGCCTTGTTTTTCCAGAATTGCCAGTGAAGAAAGTTGTTTAGAGCGTACAATTCGTACTAATTTTGCAGCAGATTTTTCAGCAGTTTGTGTCTGGCTTATATTTGATGCGCCTACTTCTTGTTGAGTATTCTTTGCTGGTTGTGAACAACCAAATACAACAGTAGATAATATGAATGTATAACTAGCAGTAAATAAAAAGTAGCGACGAGTAATGTGTTGATTTTTAAAATTTCTCAATTTGGCTTTTAAACTTTGCATAAACTGGCTCGTTTAGGTTAAGCTATTAGGAAATAAGATGGCATCAGCCATCTTATGTAGGTGTAACAAGGAGATTTAATCAGATGAAAACTATTAACTGATGGGCTGGAAACAAGCTCGAGTTAGCAAAGATTCTCGAAAAACTTTTTGTCCTAGTTCTTGGTTTAAGAGTATTGCGTAGCTACGGGTAACTCTTGGTTGAGTACCCAATTGCCGATATCGCGCAATTTATAATCCACAGGATCATGTAGGGTGAAGGTGCGCAAATCACGCCAGTAGCGATCAAAGCCGTATTTGGTAGCTGTAGAACGAGTTCCCGTAACTTCAAAGATAGAAGTGGCGATATTCAATCCAACTTTTGAGATAAAAGCTTTGGCAGTAAAAACTGCAACTGCGACTTCTCCACGTTCTTCCGGTGTTAAGTCAACGTCTTTGTCCCAAGCTTGTTGAACTTGAATCGCTGTGCGATCGGCTAAAGCAACAGCAGCTTGTAACTCTGTCCACAACTCCCCGTAACGACGCTGAATGTAAGGATCATCTGTGGCACGTTCTACTCCAGATGTAATCCAAGGTTTAGTTTCGGTTAAGGTATACTGCTTAGCAGAAGACACTGCACCAGAAGCAACCCCCAGATATACATAAGTTTTGGTTAACTGTGCGATGATTCCCAAAAATGTAGCAAAAGCACTATTAGGAGGAGAAGGATATCCCAAAATTTCATCTTTCTTCACCAAAACATTGTTAAAGGTGAAAGAATCGCTGTCTGTGCGTCGCTGTCCAAAATTGTTCCAGTCTTGATTTGAAACAACACCTTCTCTATCTTTGGGAATGACGAATAGAAGGGGAAGTTCTTCGTTATCTTGCAAAGCAGAGAATACCCGCACATCCGCGATCTCAATACCAGTACCAAAGCTTTTCACACCATTGACGCGGAAGTGTTCACCCTCTGGTGCAATTTTTAGTCGCGTATCGCGGGTATTGATGGCATTTGCCCAGAATAAATTCTTTTGGGCAGTTTCTCGATAGTATCTGTCTTTTTGTTCTGGAGTTCCTGAGACATGACCTAGGGCTGTGAGGTTTAAATGGTTGCCATATAACTGACCAATAGAACCATCAGCGACAGAAAGTTCTTGGACAATTTTCAATCCTTCTACCCAAGTTCCCCCTATGCCACCATATTCTTTGGGTACGACGAAAGGTAACAGACCACTTGAGCGAAGCAGCTGAATTTCTTCTTCTGGTACTCCCGCTTTGCTGTCACGTTCTACTGCATTCGCAGCAAGTTCTTTAGATAGGGAAGATGCTATCTCAATCCAGTTTTTCGATTCTTTGACTAATAGTTGCACCATAAACTTGCTCCTGTCGAGAAAACTAGGGATGGAAATGGCTGGAAGAGGAAATTTTCAATCCACTCAAAAGAGATTTTTTCTTTGGTGGGTGCTACTCAACTCTTGATGCTCTGTCCAATCTAGGAATCGGACGTAGTACCTTACTCTTCTTGAAAGACTTCCTCAGCCCTTGAAAAATAGATTCCTCAGTGTTCTAATTCGATATAATAAACCTCCTCAGGACCTTGAATTCATTAATATGGTGTGGGTGCTAAGAGTGCCAATGTCTTACAAAACTCTGAATTTTAAAACATCGGAGTATACAGACACAAAAGTTCGCGTCTCTACACTTCTACATCAAAATACGGCAAGACAATAGGTTTGATGTATTTTTATTTTTTGTAGTTTGACACAATTAGAGAAAAAAAACAAGTAGATTTTGTCAAAAAAATATTACCGTAGGAGGAATTTAAAATCGATAGATTGTACATTGCTCTACAAAAAACCTTAGTTGGTAGGCACACTAACCCATACCGCCGGGATAGTGAGTAGGCGTAAGTAGCCTGACTGACCGAAGGATTGCATCAGGAACATAGCAATGAGAATATATTGCTTTTTACTGGTAGGTATGCAATTATTATTTATAATCTACTATAAATCAAGCCAATTACCGTACAATTTGCTTTGGTGCTAATTATTTCTTCAATCGTGCTGACCTGAGAAATACTGATTAAGGTATCAGACTCTCTAAGGATAAGTTACCAAGAATTAGACTTTTGATCAAACAAGTTCTATATTTTTGTTACAACCACTTCTGGCAGCTTGCTATGTCGAATATTGACGAACCGTATCGTCTTGTTAATGCATGACGGGATAGAGCCGTTGCATTGAAAAAAGATTGCCCTCACTGGAGTCAGCCCTTATGTCACAACTACTTGAGAACACTATTATTCCAACAAAAGCTCTGGCTAAAGCACCTCTTAAGAGCAGGCGAAATGAGCGTTCTCATAAAGCAATTCTCACAGCAGCAGTTGAGTTACTACAGGAAAAAGGCTATAGAGACATTTGTATTGAAGCTCTTGCTAGTCGTGCTGGAGTAGGCAAACAAACGATCTATCGTTGGTGGTCTTCTAAAGCTGAAGTCATTATGGAAGCATACTCAGCAATAGTTACAGAGGATATCCCTGCACCGGATACAGGATCGATTAAACAAGATTTATGTCAGATTCTTTTACAACTATTTGCAATACTGACAACAACGACCACAGGGAAAGCTCTCACGGGACTGATTGCTGAAGCCCAAATGGATGCGTCTTTAGCATCATCGTTTCGTAAGCAGTTTATTGAATGCCGCACAGCAGCAACCCGTACGATTTTAGAGCGGGGCGTAGCGCGAGGTGAACTACGCTCTGACTCGAATTTGGACTTGGTGATTGATGCGATTTACGGCCCTATTTGGTATCGCTTATTGTTGAAGCATGGAACATTAGATGATGCCTTCGCAGAAGAATTAGTAAATTTTGTAATACTTGGAGTACAGGCTTAGTTTTTAGGCATATTTGTCTTAAACCACAGCACTTTGCTTAAAAGTATCCATTCATCATAATTTTTAGTCAAACTACATTTCAGGCATTTTTGATATATCAAGTGCTTTATTTTACATGACTAATTTTGGCATCCAGAAATCTATTCCCCAACTTCCTAGCGTAATAGCATCTTTCCTTCTACTGTTAACAACAGCTTGTAGTTCTAGTCAACCTGTTTCCCAAGCAGAATCAAATCGCAATCCACCAGAAGTAAAGACTTCTACCCTCCGTCTGGGCATTATCAGTTCTAAGAGTGCCAAACTCCCTACAGGACCAATTGGTTGGGCGATGCATCAAGGCAAACTTCTGCCAGAATTACAAAAACTGGGGATCAAAGAAGTGCAAACGTTCTCGTTTCCCAATGGTCCTAATCTCAATGAAGCTTTAGTAACAGGTGAACTGGACATGGGTATTTATGGAGATACACCTGCCATCGTAGCCAGAGCAAATGGTCTTCCTACCCGCTTAATTAGTCAAGAACAAGTTGGAACCAACGCTTGGTTAGTGACAAGGAAAAACGGAGCGCATTCTGTTGCTGAACTCAAAGGGCAAAAGGTCGCAACATCAAAGGGATCGTACATGCACCGCTATGTGATAGGACTATTGCAAAAGTCGGGTGTCGTAGATCAAGTAAAAGTAGTGCACCTATTACCTAATGAAGCGCAAGCTGCTCTAGAACGGGGTGATGTGGCAGCGATTGCAGCTCCAACAGGAACGGGTCCACTGTTACAATCTAAAGGGTTTCCTGTCATTGATGAGGCAATCAAGCACCCAGACTTACCAGGGACAAGTGTGACAATAGCAACAGAAGCTTTCCTGGCACAACATCCTGACTTGCCTCAAAAGTGGAATCAGATTAAACAAGCAGCGGTCAAGAGTATCAAGGCTGATCCAGAGGGCTATTACAAGTTCCATGCTCAAGTTTCAGGATACTCTGTTAATGTTGTAAAAGCTTCTCTCTCTATAGAACAGTTTCCAGAAGAACCAATTCCAGCAAAAGGAATACAACTTTTGCAAGGAACAAAGCAGTTTTTAATCTCTCAGAAATTAGCCAAGTCTGATTTTGAATTAAAAGATTGGATTGTGGCTCAAAAATAATAGTAAATTTGGCCTTAGCCTCATGAAACTCATTCTACCTGTAGAACTTGCAGCTAAAATCGAGCCGCTTTTACCCAGAGATACTACATTTGTACGTGTAGATAATGAGGGGAATTTTGATGGTGATCCTAGTGGTGCTGAAGTGTATTTGAACGGGTTTAAATTAAAAAATACAACTCTCCATAAAGTATTGGCAGCCGCACCTAAAATTCGATGGCAGCATACACCAAGCGCTGGGGTAAATCACATCCTTACACCAGTGTTCTTAGAACACGATATACTCCTCACTAATGGATCGGGGGTTCATGGGATTCCTATTGCAGAATTTGTCTTGACATACATGCTTTATCATGCTAAGGATGTCAGTAAGCTACAAGATTTGCAATCAAACCATCAGTGGATTAAGTGGTCAGAGCTGCAAGAGCTATATAACAAGAACTTGCTTATTATTGGTACAGGAAGTATTGGGCGAGAGATAGCCGTTCGTGCCAAAGCTTTTGGTATGAATGTTTTTGGTAGTCGTCTTCGTCCAGATCCATTACCTAATTTTGACTTAATTGTTAGTGCAGATGAATGGCGATCGCTTCTTCCACAAGTAGACTATGTAGTTGTTGCAACACCTTTAACACCTAAAACTAGAGGGTTAATTGATGCAGATGCATTGCGATTGATGCGCAAAAGTGCTTATTTAATTAATATAGCTCGTGGCGCGATCGTTGATGAAGATGCCTTACTGACTGCTTTACGTGAAGGGTGGATTGCTGGCGCTGGATTAGACACATTTTCTGTTGAACCACTACCTTCAGACAGTCCTTTTTGGTCTTTACCTAACGTATTTGTAACACCTCACTCTTCAGCACTTACACCACAACTTCGCGATCGCATTGTGGAATTATTTCTCGACAATTTGACACGCTATCGTAACGGTAAACCTTTACGTAATATAGTGGACAAAAAAGCAGGTTACTAAATTTCTTATCGACTCAAGGATGATCTCAACATTCATGCGTTTTGATTGAGATTTCTGGGGTTGTTGAGTACCTATACAATCAAGGGCATACCCTGCGGTTTCCCAAAGGGTGGGCTCTTGCTGTATTGGTTGCTCTATATTTTAGATACTTAGTATAAGTACCTAATTTGCACTTTTTCTTGACGGTCTCCGTCCTAAAGGAGCGGAGATTCTTAAGACACAAGTGTCTCAATATCCTGTTTTCACAGGTTCCCAGGCTCAGTAGGTTTGCCACTACTTAGGGCGTACTGATATCTCCTCAAGAGTGTTTTGGGCGTAGACTTCCTCCCAGTCCGGGAGTAGGTTTTATTTAAATGTCTTGTACTGACATGCCCAAATTCTAACACAAAGCCGTCCTACAAGGACGGGGTTTTCGACCCAATTTTTTGATAAAAAATACTTGCTTTTAATTGTTGTTTATGAGATAGTCTAACTTGAAACAAAAAACTACTATAAACCAATAAACTTATAGTAGGTTTTAGATTCTAAGAGATAGCTGCCTTAGCTGTGCGATTCGCTTGGGAAAACCAATGATACTCAAGTGATTGAAGGATGCTTGCAAAAGCCATTTTTACCAAGGAACTACAGATGCTCACAAATTAAGAATCTGTGTTTATTTGTGGTGTCAAATGGCCAATAATATGACTTTTGCAAAAAGACTTTTATCAAAATAGTTGAAGCCAGTGCGATCGGAGATGCGTACGGTCTGAAATTGATTTACTAGGCTGCTTTTGCTTGCGTTTTCGTTACAACTGTCATTCGTCAAATTTCATTAGTCGTTTGTACTTACAAATGACTAATGAAAATCCCTGACGATAAAATGTGAAATTTTATCGAAATACAGCTTAGTTAAAATACCTATCTTACTATTTAGTTTTGGAGTGAATCTTATGCCATCCGAACCCCATTTTGATCAAACTTCTGGAAAGAATACACATAGGCAGGCTGAAGTAATCGCAAATTCTAGCCAAAATCAAGCTACTACTACCAGCAAACGCTCTATATTTAGTCGAGGTAGACGTGCATTTCTTGGTCGTGCAGGTTTGTTGACTGCTACTGCAACTGGTATTGTTTCAGGGGCGATCGCTTCTCCTTTCTCTGGCAAGAAAAGACAAGACATTGTTCAGGCAAAGGATATTGTTGGTTTAGTGAACTTTGATTATGCTGGGTTTAGTCGTAAAGCTTATGATGTACGCATCCAAGCAGCTCGACAAGAACTAGACTTTGGCGTTCCACCTCATCCAACCAATGGTGATGAGGAACGCTACCCTAACAAAATAGCTACTGACACCAGGGGTTTACCCCACAACGAAAGAGGCGAAGTCAACTTAGACGCGTACAAGTCTTTCATAAAAGCACTGCAAACTCGTAACCCTGATGACTTTGAAAATATTATCTTGGGTGGTACAAGGAAGTTAGTTAGTCCTCAAGGACCACTGGCACTCAGTCTACTAGGTCTTAACGCTGCTCAGATACAAATTCCAGTACCACCAACTTTGGATAGTGCAGAGCAGGCTGGTGAGGCAGTAGAGCTTTACTGGCAAGCTCTACTACGAGATGTTTCTTTTGAGAAGTTCCAAGATAACACTGACGATCCAAAAGTTCTGGCAGCGGTTGAAGATATTAACAAGCTTTCAGTATTTGGAGGACCAAAGCAAAATGGTCGAGTTACCCCGCAAACCCTATTTCGTGGTAGCGTCAACTACGTCGATTCATCAACCGGAACAGCACGATATGTGACTCCGCCAGGAATACTCGATGGTCCTTACATTTCACAGTTTCTGTTGTTGAATATTCCTTTCAACACCCAGTTTATTTCGCCTCTGATTCGTACTGCTCTCCCAGGCAATGATTTCCTCACTAGTTTTGATGAATGGTTGACTATTCAGAATGGAGGCAGTTCTGGCAGAGCGATTAAGTACGACTCAACCCGCCGTTATATATCTACTGTTCGAGATTTAGGTGAGTATGTACATATAGGTGGGGCTTCATACTTAGGAGCTTTATTAATTTTAAGTTCTGGAGTCAATCAGAGTGATCCTGTTGCCAGTGGTATTGGTGCACCCTTTAGTCCGACTAATCCCTATAACAACTCCAAAACTCAAGCAGCTGGTGTCGGCTCATTTGCTGCTGGGTATTTTCAAGCCTTACTGCTGTTAGCTCCTTCACTGGCAATTAGAGCTTCTTACTGGCAGAAGTATTATGTACACCGACGGTTGCGACCAGAAGCATATGGTGGGTTAATTTATAACAATCTTGTTAACAAGACTCAATATCCAATCAATTCGGAGGTTTTAAATTCCAGAGCTTTAGCTCAAACCTCTAGCACGTTTAACACTTATTTATTACCCCAAGCATACCCAGAAGCATCACCAACCCATTCCTCCTACAGTGGTGGTGCTGCTGTTGTTGCTGGTGTTTCTGTTACACTTTTGAAAGCGTTCTTTGATGAGAACTTTGTTATTCCCAATCCAGTACAACCTGATCCTAAAGACCCAACAAAAGTGATTCCGTATACAGGAAAACCACTGACGGTGGGCGGAGAGTTGAATAAGCTGGCAACAAATTACGCGATCGGTCGCAGTTTTGGCGGTATCCACTGGCGTTCGGATGGTTCAGCAGCCTTAGCTTTAGGAGAAGAGGTTGCTATTAGTATCCTCAGAGACGAAAAACTAGGGTATAATGAGAAGTTCAGCGGTTACACCTTTACTAAGTTTGACGGTACAAAGATTACCATCTGAAGAGAGCATCAATGAGAGGATTTTGCTTGCTGGAAATATTTCGTGAGCTAGATCCTCGCGTTATGTAATTCCAATTTAGGGGATGATTTCATTATCCCCTAAATTCCAAACTGCTTGAAGCTGAATTTGGGTAATCCTGAAGCGATAGAATGATCAACTGACGCTTTTTAAACAAGAGCATATTCCCTGGCTGCATACTCATTAGAGTAAGAATATTCCCCAGGGAATCCAAAAAGCCAACTAGATTCTGCAGTCTGGATTGAAGTGTCAAGTGGTGTATTAATGATATCAGAATTCAAATACGAATTTAAATATAAATCTAACATAATTAATTCTGCTTCATCTGCCGACATTTCCAAATATTTAAATCTTGAGGAATTATCATTATCACCCCAGAAAAATAAATCATAGCCTCCATCCCAAAAAGGCATTTTCTCAAAAAAGCTCTCAGCATATTTTATAGAATGTAAGGCTATTCTTCCCTCAAAACCCAATCGAAAACTGTGGGAGATTGCAAATTTAACTAGGCTAGTTCCTACTTCTTTATAGTTTCGTTTTCCTTGATTAGATGCACGATTCCAGGGAGCTACAGTTACTAGCGTTAAATAAATTAAATTTTTACCCTCTTCTAACCTAGAAGGACAATTGGCATTTTTTAAAACTATCAAACCTTGTGGAATTGAACCGTATTCTAGTACATAAATTTCAAATCCTTTCTCAGCATCGAGATATTTTTCGATATCTAAGTTTTCATCCCAACACTTTTCAGTTTTTAATTGTGGCTTCCAAATTAATTCAATCTGTCGAATGTGCCTTGAGGATATAGGTACAATTTTGCCTTGTACGTATTCATTACTCAAATGATCAAATATTTGGGCCTCTTGTTCTAAGAGAAACATAAAAACATTCCTTATATAGGTTTATTTTGTATAAATAATATTTTTTTTGACTAAAAAAACAGTTATAAAACACAGAATTGCTGCTATTAATAATCAATCCAATTCACATTTTTTCTTCATAACGAAGAATAGATTCAAGAAATGGTTTTATATCTGCATGATTAATTGATAGCTTAGAAATTTTTTGATTGTCTACCATTACAATGGTCTTTGCTAAATCTTTAGATTTTTTAGTCTTGTTAAGTGCAATGAAAAAACCTAGAATAACTCAAAATCCTTGCATTACCATTCTTAGTCAGTAGGGTTGGTGTAATTAGTAACTTTACGCGGGAAACAAGAGCCAACTCTTAATCCCGAGATTGGACTACGGGCGTCAATGAGTCCCCAGAATTTTCTATTGTGAAACAAGATTTACATTTAGTTTGAAGCGCTGCTCTTCAAGCATAGAAACGGGAAGTTCTTGGTTTTTAAAGTCTCTCGAACTGAGAATTGCTTGTTTATCCTCTCTTACATCTGCTCGCGGATCGCTCGTGGGGTTTATTCCAAACCTAGTTTCAGCTAGTTGATCACCAATACTCAATCGGGTAGCGGTTATTACATCGATTGACAGCACTTGAGGAAGTTCTCCCCAAAATGAAATCGGAAAATTACGTATCCTAATTTCCGCTCCTGCTGGTAACAACAGAGCCTGAAAACCATCGATTCCTAAAACTCTCCCAATCACAACTCGACCAGAACCTTTTAGCTCAAAGACTTCAAGCCCATCAGGAGTAGCTTTTTCTGGTGTGAAATTCATAGTTAAATTACTTGGGATAATAAACCAACGAGATAGCGAATGATGATTGCGTAGCGTAATATCAAACAACAAGTTTACGTGTGGTGGTTTTTGCCTGCGTTGAGTAACATACCTAATTTCAACAGCAGGGTTCTCTAATTTTTTGGCTATATTTATCGGAATATTTGTGTTAACGATTGGATTGAAATACTGTTGCGTGGAGTGATTAGGCAAAACGTCATAAGTAAATATGATCATCACTGTAAGAAGTTTGAATAGTACCAATGCTATGGTATTATATGTTACTATTCACTTGATTGTCCACGATCAAGGCTTTGAGGACGGGATTAACTCTAGCAATAGCAGCGTACATCTTCACCGCAAGTGTCAGCTAAGTAGCATAATGCACGAAACCGCAGACTCGAAACTTGCTCGTAGAAAGGATTGAGTTTACATAGAGGCGGAATGTGCGCAATTAAGTACCCGAAAAAGTAAATATCTCGTTCAAACGGACACTGAACGGGAATAACGGTACACAAAAAGTGTGCTGTTCTTCTGTTAGTTACCTCAATGCTATCAAGCCAGTAGCGAATCGGTTCGAGTATATCGAATGCGTTGAATTTAAAGTTGCTAGAGATGTTGTTGCGATAATTATTTTTAATGAAAGTGAGCATTGTTCTTTACCTTTGAATTGCTGTTAATAAGTAGTTTAACTATAAAAACAGCAAAGGTTACATCTTGTTGGTTATAATTTTGTTTTATATGTGATAACTCTAGCTTAACTCTCTGAATTCTCGTGGTCTATCAAAGAGGATTGGGGAATTCTGTTAATTAGTCAGAAACTATGGTATGTTATATCTATTCCAAAAAAAATACGATTAATAGAGCAACTTACAGTATCTTATTGTTGCCTGTCACATTTATCACTGTAGAAAGCTATCAATTCCAATTCCATAAAGTGGGAGCCACTATCTATGCCAAAAGATTGGTTGGAATGGCACGACCTCTACAAAACTGAGGCGAAATTGCAACAGCGCTTGCAAATCGTGCGGGAGTACATTTCTTATAGCTTGGATGCATCGCCACCAGGAATCATCCGTATAGTTAGCGTTTGCGCGGGTGATGGACGAGATTTACTAGGCATTTTGGAAAATCACCCTCGTGCAAAAGATGTTCATGCGCGACTCGTTGAATTAAACCCACAGCTAGTAGAACGTGGACGAGCAACTGTGGAATCGTTGGGTTTGGCAAAACAAATTGAATTTATTAATGGTGATGCCACTATTGCTTCCAATTATGTAGGAGCAGTACCAGCAGATATTGTGATTGTATGCGGTGTTTTTGGCAATCTGGCTGATGAAGTCGAACTAAATCGCTTGCTAGGGAATTTAAGTTTTTTAAGTAAAAAAGGTGCGTTTGTACTCTGGACAAGAGGACACTCTAACGGTGTCGCCTATTCTGAGTATGTTCGTAAGTTTTTGCGTGAATCTGGATTTGAGGAAGTGAACTTTAAACTCACTGCAACAGGAGACATGGGGGTAGGTATTCATCGTTATCTTGGTGACGGTTCTGCTGTCCCTAAAGAGGAACAACTATTTGTATTTTCTGGTATTCCAAACAAAGCGAGGTAAAAAATGCCTATTCAAGACACATTATCTAGTTGGGATCAGCTGCTTGAGATTGCTCGACAAAATACGTCTGCTCGACGATTACGTAGACCTGGTCAATCTCCTTCAACCGAACCAATACCAAGCAGTCTCCATAAACTTCCGCCTGATGCTACACCGCCAGTGCTGCTTTATCGAGATACCAACTCTTGGTGTCCATTCTGTGAACGGGTTTGGTTTGCTCTAGAAGAAAAGGAAATTCCTTTTGCGACGGAGTTTATCGATTTGACCAACAAGCCAAAGTGGTATACGGACTTGGTTCCTACAACCCTTGTTCCTGCTGCAAAAATCGAGGGACAATTAGTTTATGAATCCAAAGATATTCTTTTAGCATTGGAAGAAAAATTTGGGACAACTTTGTTTCCCGATGATCCAGAGGAAAACGCTATTGCTAGACAGTTGGTAGAAGATGCTGAAACCAATGGGTTTAAGGAGGCAGCGTACAAATTTCTCAGGGTAACACCTGCGGATTCTGATGAACTAGCGAGCTTTCAGGCAACATTTGAAGCTAAGTTAGATGAGCTTGAGGAAGCGTTGGGTAAATATCCAGGTCCCTACTTTGTTTCAACTTTTAGCCTAGTCGATATTATGTACAGCCCCCATCTTGATCGATTAGCCGCCAACTTACCTGTGTACCGAGGTTATCATATCAAGGGGAATGAGCGTTATCCTCGCATCAACGCTTGGTTTGAAGCACTCAAGCATCGTCCTGCCTATCATAGGGTTAAATCTGATAATATCACTAACAATTTACTTCTGCGTCGCAGATGGGGTGTGGAACCGATTGGGAATCCGTTACCTCTCGATCCTGTAGATAGCCAGTCTCTTCAATATCGCGCAGAAGCAGCCGAGAGACTGAGTGATAATCGGGAAGTTGCGATAGGAGACATTTTGAAAAATTCTGGGGTTCAAGCTTTAGCCAAGGATGGTGACATCTCGGCAGTTCAAGAAGCAGTTGATCTTCACCTCAGATTACTGGCTGATTATCTGATTCATGGGAATGGCGAATTTTTACCAGGTGGAAGAACAGGTGGTAAGGACAGTAGTACTGACCCAACTGTAGCTGCTGTAGGAGCTATTACTCTTGCATATGTGAGGAATCGCATCTGCGCACCAAGAGATATGAGTGCTGGTGCTGCAACTGCTTTTCGGGCAGCAGCAGATAAAGTGTTGGCATCTATTTACTAACAAAAGCTAACACAGTCAGATTATCCCCTAACCCGTTTTCTCGATTTGGGAGAACAGGTTAGGAATTTGTTTCTTAATCAAGCCGGGTAAGGCAGCACTTGCGATTCCCATTGCTGGAACGTAGTACGTAACTCCTGAAATATTCTTGGGTATTGTTCCTTAAGGTCAGTTTGCTCTCCTTCATCAGTTGAAAGATTGTACAGAGACTCGTTTCCTCCTCGGAGTAAATACTTCCACTCACCACTACGAACAGCTTTTTGTATATCGCCACCAACGCGATCGCCCCCAAAGCGCCAAAAAAGTGTCCGAGGATAAACAGATTTTTCTCCTTTGAGAACTGGAAGTAAATTGTGACCATCCAGTGGATAACGAGCGTCAGGCTGAGTGCGTGCAGCAGCAAGAATGGTTGCGGTTAAGTCCATCGTGATAATTGCTTGTTCACTGACTTTATTAGCTGATGTGACTCCAGGCCAACGTACAATTGTGGGAACTCGTATTCCACCTTCGTATAAATCGCCTTTCTTCCCTCTTAACTGTCCAAAATAGGACAGCCGTTCACCTCCATTATCGCTAGCAAAGATGACTAAAGTATTTTTAGTTAGACCAGCATCATCTAAAGCTTTTAGTACTCTTCCAACTCCATCATCTAATCTCCGTACTAATGCAGCATAAGATTCAGGATCTCCAGAATCCAACCAACTTTGTACACCATCCTTACCTATCAAGGAATTACTGATAGCCTCATCATCAGGGCCTTCAAACGGCCAATGCGGTGCATTGTAATGAAGGCTGAGGTAGAATGGTCTCTCTCGGCGTTTGTTAATAAAATCAATCGCTTGCTGAGTGTACAAGTCTGTAACGTAACCAGCACGATCTTGTTGATTTAAAACAGTATTATTCCCCTGTTGTTGACCTTCCCAGAGGTCAGGTTGTGCATCAGTGTCTACATGTCTAAAGTAGTCGATCGCACCGCTTAGGTTGCCAAAATATTCATCAAAGCCATTTTTGATTGGACCATATGTAGGAGGATAACCAGAGTGCCATTTACCGACTAACGCTGTCTCGTAACCCTTAGCCTTAAGGAGAGAAGCAATAGTTGGAAAATCAGGTGGTAACCCTACAGTGTCACGTACTTGCTTTATGCTACCTAAAGGCTCCTTCAGTCCAATTGCAAGTCTCGCAGGATATCGACCAGTGAAGAAGCTGACTCGCGTTGGAGTGCAAACAGTTTGACCAGAATAGGCATTGGTGAAGCGTACACCTTCCTGTGCCAAACGATCCAAGTTAGGAGTACGAAAGTTTGGCTGTCCGTAAGAACTCAGATCGCCCCAGCCGAGATCATCAGCCAAAATAAATACGATGTTAGGTCGCCGTGGTGTAGCAGAAAGACCAGATAGTAAACTTGATCCTCCTGCTGCAAGGAGTGTACCTGCGACCGTAGCACCTATAAACTCGCGACGACCAAAAACCCCTGACTTGCGCTTATCCATTTTTCTTCACTGTTCCTTATTTAGTAGATATCCTTGAACCCCGGTCAACAATTCCTGTTTCAATCAAGGCAGTTAGTTGCTACTTAGCTAAAAATTGATTGGTGCTATCTATTGAGAAATACGGTAAATTAGTAATTTTGCAGTATTTAATAAGAAATCATAGAGATTATTGCATACACAGAATCCACTAAGCAAGTATTTTTGTAATTTTTGAAAGAGAATGTGCTAGTACTGTCTACCTAATACCTATTTTTTATCTGGCAAACCCAACATAGGGGTTTTTGTAGTATTTCATACAATTCAATAAGTTATAATGGAATAACGAGACTAGCTTTATTCTTAAACATGGTTTCCAAAGCATGATGATTTTGCCTACTGATCATCATGCTTTTTTCTTTACAAAAGAAATTGCATAACTATTTATAAAAAAGATAGCTATGCTTATATCTTTTAAATATTTGTGATAAGTATTAAAATACCTGTTAGTTAAGTTTAGATTGAGAAAGAAAAATGCCAAGCTTTCTTTCAAAGTGAGAACTATTACTCGTCCTAGCTACGCTGCATTAATCTTATGACACATATATTTGAACCACTTACCATTGGTACAGTCACTTTTCGCAATCGCATCGCTGTCTCACCCATGTGCCAATATTCTAGTACAGATGGATATGCTAATGATTGGCATTTAGTTCATCTGGCAAGCCGTGCAGTTGGTGGTGCAGGTTTAGTCTTCACCGAAGCAGCAGCAATAGAACCAAGAGGACGGATTAGTCCACAAGATTTAGGAATTTGGTCAGACGGACACATTGAGGAGCTTTCCAAAATTGTCACAGTGATTCATAATTTGGGAGCCATAGCAGGCATTCAACTGGCTCATGCTGGAAGAAAAGCTAGTACTGCTCCACCATGGGAAGATAGAAAAATATTAGATGAATTCAATGGCGGTTGGCGTCCTGTGGTTTCTAGTAGCGCGATCGCGTTTAGTGAAGAACACCCTATTCCCGAAGCCTTATACAAAGCAGGAATTCAAGAAATTATTGATGCTTTTGTACAAGCCGCTAAACGTTCTGTTGAAGCAGGGTTCAAGGTGATTGAAATTCATGCAGCGCACGGATATCTCTTACACCAATTTCTCTCACCCCTTAGTAATAAACGCGACGATGAGTACGGAGGTAGTTTTGAAAACCGCACTCGTTTCCTGAGAGAAGTCACCCAAAGTATTCGAGCTATTTTACCCGAAGGTTATCCCCTTTGGGTAAGAATATCAGCAACAGATTGGGCAGAAAACGGTTGGGACATCGAACAAAGTATCGCACTCTCGGATAAACTCAAGTCACTGGGTGTAGATTTGATTGATTGCTCAAGCGGCGGAACTTTACCAAACGTCAAAATACCCTATGGTGCTGGTTATCAAACTGAATTCGCTTCAAGAATTCGTAAAGAGGCAAATATTCGCACTGGGGCTGTGGGTTTGATTAAATCCCCAGAACAAGCCGACCACATTATCCGCACTGGTCAAGCTGATGTTGTTTTACTAGGACGGGAAATGCTACGCAATCCTTACTGGGCATCATACGCCGCTAAAACACTAGGACAGGATAAAGTTTGGCCTGTACAATATGACCGCGCTTGGTAATTCGACTATTATACAGTGCCGATTAAGCCTAGTACCGAAACTAATCCTAGGGCAATAGTCAATCGAATAGTAAGTTGGCGTGTACGAGAGATTCTCGCAACCAACGGCAGGTTTACCAATGCACTGGTAACAGAAGCAAGTACTGCACCAGTCCCTGCCACTTTTGCAGAAAGTGTGCCGTGATCAGCAAGAGTCGCCGCAGAAGCAACAGCGCTCGCGCTCGAAATTAACCCCCCAAGTAGACTGATCGCATAAAAACCAAATTGACCCAGCGCCTTTTGTGCTAGTACTGCAGCAATTTGAAGCGCCAGAAAAATCAGTCCAAACTTCAACGCTGATTGCAGGGAGAAAGGGGATTCAAAATTGAGCCCGGTCGGTGTTTCTTCTGAATGGCGGCTACTACTATCAGTCAGTCGGTTCAAGCGATCGCGTTGACAACTTGAGATGTGACAAGAAGTGGATAAAACCCAACCCCGCAATTGCCGTGAGCATAAGAGCTAGTGCCAATGCTGATGATTTCAAAGCTAATGGAGACAGGATAGCCAACAGCAACCCGTTGCGAACCAGCATAGCTCCTGTAGCGAGGATAATACCTTGGTATGCTATCTCGGTAAGACGCCCCTGCGTTTCGTATACCCGTTTAGCTAGTTCGATGACAGCAACGCTACTATTGACCAAGCCACCTAAAAAGGCAGCAACTTGTATGCCTCGCGTTCCATACATCTTCCATAAGACATAGTTAACGAAACCTATCCCTGCCACTAGAATCACCGTCAACCAAGCTTCACGTGGTTGCACTAATTTCCATGGATCTATACTCCCCTTCGGTAAAGCTGGATAAATAACGAACGATAACATCGCTAGCATAATTGCTGCTCGAAGCTCGCTCGCGCTTATCCCTAAGCTAAAACGTTTGAGGCTTTCTTTCCAAGAGAGTAATGCAGCTGTCATCACAGCCACGGCTACAGGTGTCACAGTATGCCCTTGTCCACAGAGGACTCCAGCAAATCCTGTCACCAACATCGCCACCGATGTAGTCAGTTCAGTGCCTTTGTTAGCACGCAAAGTTTGAAGGTTTAAAAAGACAATTGGAATTCCCAGTAAGGCGATACTCAACAAAGCGTAGTTTTCATTCAGTATTCCACCCAAGCTACCCAAGAGCGACACAAAACCAAAGGTTCTGACACCAGCATGTTTATGTCGCCACTCCCTTTCCAATCCGACAAACAATCCGATCACTAACGCTAAAGCCAAGCGCTTAATACTATAGGTATGCAAAGTCCCAGAAAAAATTGTTGGGAATGACCAAGACAAAGTCAAAATGTTTGTTACTGTACTAGGTGTTATTGCAACAGGCTCTAATATCATTGAGATGCACTACTGATGAAAATGTGGTAATAATTGTTGCTTTCTTAGTTGGTTGATAAGCAGGATGTTATTCGCTAAGTTTACAGCAAATTAAGACTAAGTTAACAATAGGTTAATGATAACAGACACCGAATAAGGTACGGATATCGATTCTTGCAACTCTCCGTTAACCTTCAGTATTGTGCTGAGTCCGCTTAAATTTATAGAATTTAGTGAAATGAGGGTTAGCCACACATTAAAGTTCATTGCTTTTTCATGTGATTTGTGCGATGATTAAAAACTGATACAACAGTAAATCAATCAAAAAATAGTAAATTATTTAGATTTAGCATTTAATCTAGCAGACTTCTGAAAGTTCTCACACTCAAAACCTTGTGCTGCGAAAGGACATAAAGCTATGTCTCAGCCTCGTTACGGTATTTGGATTCCAGTTTACGGTAATTGCGGTGCGATGAACCATCCGATGGAACCTCGCGATGCTAGCTACTCAAGAGCAAAGAAACTCATACAGTTAGCAGAAGAATACGGGTTTTCCAGTACTCTCATCGCTGAACACATCATCAATCCAAGAAATCAAGAATTTGACCAGCTAGAGACTTGGACAGTAGCAGCAGCGCTCGCTGAAGTGACCAACTCGATTGAAATTATAGCTGCTGTAAAGCCTTTGCTGTTTCATCCAGTTGTCTTAGCTAAGATGGCATTAGGTATCGATGCTATCAGCAACGGGCGTTTTGCAGTTAACCTTGTAAGTGGATGGTTTATGCCAGAATTACAAAAGTCTGGGATACCTTTTCTACCTCATGACGAGCGCTACAGCTATTCTCAGGAGTGGATCAAGGTAGTAAAAGAACTTTGGAGTGGGGAGAGAGTTAATTTTCAAGGAAAATATTTTCAGATCAATGATTTGTGTCTGCGTCCGCATTCAGTAGCACAACCCCATCCTCGCGTGTATTTGGGTGGTGAGTCAGAATCCGCCAAGAATTTAGCAGCACTAGAAGCTGATGTATTTTTCCTCAATGGTCGCCCTTTGGAAGTCGTGCGTGAAGCGATCGCTGATATGAAAAAGCGGGTTCGTACAAAACCCAAACCTCTGAGCTTTGCGCTGTCAGCATTTGTAATTGCGCGATGTCTGGCGACAAGCCGCTTTGCGTCTACAACTCAAGCACAAGCACAAGCAGAATATGAGTATTTACTTGAACTTACCAAAGCTGACGACAGAAGCGAACTTTTAAAAGGTGTTGAACCAGAAGTTGTCATGTTCAAAAACATGGCGAAATATCCAGGCCTGGGGAGTAACGGAGGGACAGCTGCGGGCTTAGTTGGCAGCTATGATACTGTAGCTGCACGTTTAACTGAGTTTGTAGAAGTAGGAATTGATACTTTTATGCTGCAATTTCAACCTTTTGCTACGGAGATGAAACGCTTCTCTCAAGAGGTTATACCACGAGTACGTTCTCTACAACTGATCAATTAGCATTCAAAACAACTTTTAGATTTCTATCAAAAGCGCTGAATATGACTGCAACATTGACTCGTCCTGCTTGGACACCTGAGCTAGAAATTGAAATTATCGACAAATTAATTGACCAACATGCTCCTCACTTTCCCAAAACTCGCTTGTCTACATCTCGACCCCTTGAGACACAAGAAGAAATAGATAACTTCTGTCGTTTCCGTATAGGTGGTGCGGCTCACGACCTTTACATTGTACAAGTTTGTGGTAAGGTAATTGACCAAATTCCTGACCCAGAACTACAACTATTTTTAAGCCGCCAAATTGGGGATGATGGAGCACATGCGCAATTTACCCGCCATCGTGTATGGGCATTATCAGGACACGATCCTATTAACAAGATAAAGCAGGAAGCACAAAATCATGCCCGCTTTATGGGTGATTTGCCTACTCGCAACTGGCTAGGGTTTATGGCTTTTGAGTTGCACTATGAACTTCATATTGTTGCTCAGCTAATTTTAAATAGCCGAACGACTAAAATTATTGATCCAGAAAGCTCAGAATTTGCCAGTAAAACAATCTTGCCTGATGAAGCAGTTCACCGTTTAGGAGTTTTAGCTTGGTGGCAAAGTACGTATGAGCAAGCCTCACCAGCACAAAAAGCCGACATAGCAGCACAGCTTTTAGAACTAGACGAAGAAGCACAACAGCGACGCAACCCTTATCTTAAAGAGTATTGGCAAGTTATCCACCAAGCTACTGGTGATGAAATCGAAGGTTTAGGAGCAGTTTATGATGCTTGGCGCAAAGAGGTACTTGCTTACTTTCTTAATATTCCTATTCCGAATCTTCCCAAACTTGTGAGCGTAAGCGAGTAAGGGCGTTGAAAGCTGCTTTTTTGCTTAGCAAGCAAGTTCATACACTTAGTTTATATACTTATAGGTGAATTTGGACATACCATGTAGAATACTGAGTGTATCAATGTCCGAAAAATTATACTCAGCGCAAGAATTTATGAGTAACGTTTTAGAAGAAGTTTTATCAGCTAACCGAACTTATGCAGAAACTTTTGGAGACAAAGGCAATTTGGCTATGCCACCGAAACGCCATTTCGCAATTTTAACCTGCATGGATGCCCGCCTCGATCCTGCTAAATTTGCTGGATTGGCTGAAGGAGACGCCCACGTTATCCGCAATGCAGGTGGGCGTGCGAGTGATGATGCTATTCGCTCTCTTGTGATTTCCTACAAGCTTTTAGGAACTCGTGAGTGGTTTGTCATTCACCACACGAACTGTGGTATGGAAACTTTCACTAACCAAATCATCAGTGATTTACTTAAAAGTAGTCTAAATACAGCTTATGTTGATGAAACTGGTTGGCACGATCTTGGCTCTGGTTCTGGTTCAGGCGAAGGCGTGTATATTAATTGGTTGACAATAGACGATCTTTCTAAAAGTGTCTATGAGGATGTGTTGCGTATTCGCTTCCACGCATTAGTACCACCTCATATTCCTATTTATGGATATATTTATGATGTAAAAACTGGGAAACTGATAGAGGTTCCAGAAGCAATTGAAGTTGGCAAAGCTAAATTAGCTGGAGAATTGATCAACAACAAGAAAAGTTAGTAACTTCTAAATATGACTTTCATGCAGGCTTGCTTTCTGTTTTTTGTTGCTTGGATCACTGGAATTTTGAATTCAGTTGCTGGTGGCGGAGGTTTGATAATTTTCCCAGCCCTGATATTTGCTGGTCTATCACCTATTAGTGCGAACGCGACAAGTGCGATCGCCTCTTGGCCTGGACTTATTGCTGGCGTGGGTGCATATTACAAAGAATTGCAGCCGCATCTACGTCTGTTTTTGCTTTTTGGCAGCGTTAGTTGGATAGGCGGTTTCGTTGGTGCAATGCTGTTGCTTCAAATACCAACAACTTTATTTGATCATCTCGTGCCATATTTATTACTCTTTGCAACACTATTATTTACCTTCAGCAATTCCCTCACTGATTGGTTGAACATTACTTTTGGAGAAGCAACCCAAGACACAAGGTATTCTTTACTTAAACCGTTACTTATCTATTTTTTGGTTGCCATTTACGGAGGATTTTATGGGTTAGGCATTACTTTTTTGATGTTTGCCGTAATGGGGATGCTAGGCATGAAAAATATTCACCAAATGAATGCCCTAAAAACCCTCTTAACTGGAGTTTGGACTAAAAGCTCAGACAGAAGCAAAGCACGGATAGAAGAAAAGATAAAAAATAGACATTAGTACTGAGGCGCGGATTGATTGTTAGAGAGGAAAGCAGTCAGAAGTTACACTGAC
>NZ_JAAKGC010000348.1 GCF_017591665.1 Aetokthonos hydrillicola CCALA 1050
AACCTTCAATTCAGGCTTGTGTTCCGTTAATACCTGCTTCAAGACTTCTAATGTATTATCTGTAATATTCTGTATTTTCTGATGCATAACAATAACTATAAACTTTTAAGTAACGGGGAAAATTTTCTAACTAAACAATGTTTTGACTCCTCTCCTGTTATTGACTTGAACTTCGGATTTGGTGGAAGAAGATTCTATAGATGGGGACGATATTGAAGATAATCGTATGATTTATTCGTGAAAAATAAAGCCTAGAGCAACAGCTTTATTAAGACGAATGAATCTATTTGTTTATAGATTTATTCTGACTTCTGAATAGCTAAACCTTGGTAAAGAAATCATCAATCTGATTCACTTGGATCAGGGAGAAACGGCAAGCTATGGTGCTTGAAGAAATTCCAAATTATTTGGGTTGAATTTAAACCTAAGCTTTTATTAAATTTATTAATACTTTCATCGTTAGAAGAGCCACCATACCATAAATGTCCACCATTAAGTACAGCTAGATGTAAAATCTCAGAACCATTTCTACAATCAGAGTAAGCATAGGTTTTAACCTTTGAATTACTATTACTGCTTTGGTTTTCTCGAACAAATACCACATCAGTTAAGGGATAAGCAGGACATTGGTTTTGCCGTCGCCAAAAGTTTACAGTCTCTGGAACCGAAACTAGTGCGCCTTTTTCACCTTCTTCGTCACCTTGGTAATGTACAGATTTATCGTTGGTACCATTAATCATTAGCATTGATACAGGAGCAAGCGGTTGGCATTTTTGTTGCTGACTTACTGGTAAGGAACCAGCGACAGAAGCAAAAGCGGCGATTCTATGAGATAGTTGACAAGCCAAAATTTGGGTAAATATTCCACCTTTAGAAAAGCCGGTAGCATAAATCCTATTGGTATCGATATTTCTAACTTGCTGTAAATGATTAAGGAGATTATTAACAAAAGCAACATCATTGATATTTTTTTTGTTCTTTTCTTTAATTCTCCATTTTTGATCAATACCATCGGGATAAACCACAATAAACCCTTGTTGTTCTGCTAATTCATTAAATCCAGTTACATTACTAATTGATTGCCCACTTCCATCATCGCCATGAAATACTAAAACTAATGGCATTGCTCGGCTGGAAATATATGATTTTGGTGTATACATAAAGTATGTACGTTCATAACCTTGGTCATTTAACTTGCCATTACGACCACCGTAAGTAATGTATTCATGTGGAGGAATTATTTCTTGCGCCTTGGCTGCTTCGCCAATTGTCATCAAACCGACTGAGAGAAAGCAAACAACAACTTGCTTAAATGACCAAAAGCTAAGGTTAATAGTCATGTTAGATTTTATACTAGCAATAGAGACAATGATAAAAATTGTGCAAGTGAGCTCTTTCGGGAATTTTAAAATCAAGTGTTTTTGATAGATGCTAGTTCTCCCTAGCCCGAATTAATTGGCTCAAGTCATTAATGGCACTAGTATACTGCGGATCGTCTAAAGTTGCAAAACTATGCTTGTTTTCTTTTGTAAGTGACCGGATAAAGGGCTATATTAGCACGAGTGAGTTTGAAAAATTGGGATTGGTTACCTCGCTGAATTGTAAGTACAACCTTAGTTCCAACAGGACCTAGAATTTGGTTGGATGCATCGAAGACGCTCATTTTCCCAATTGGGTGACCATCTATTTTGGTAATGACATCGCCCGGTCGGATACCCGCTCGCTTTAAAAGCAGGTGTTCCTTCTATTGGGGCTACAACCGTTAAAGCTTTGGT
>NZ_JAAKGC010000084.1 GCF_017591665.1 Aetokthonos hydrillicola CCALA 1050
TCCTGAGGATATGGCAAAGGCAATAGTCCACATATGTCAACTTACCGATGCAGAATGGCGAGCAATATCTGATGCTGCGTACGCTAAAGCTACCGATTATACTTGGGATGACGCAACTAATCTCTTCGAGGCTGCCTTAAAAACTGCTATAACCCGGGGCAGATTAGGGACTTCCAACAAAAAAAATATTTCAACGCTTTGATTCTAGGAGGGCAGGGGGAGGAACAGTCGTTTTCAGTCCAGAAATTGGAATAATTTATTTTTTGGAGTTCCCCTATGTACGTCTTTTATAGGCTCTTGAAGCATTAACAGCAATTTTACGGTTCTCTAAAAAAACTCAATTCGTATCGACGTCAAATAAAGTTTATGAGTCTGTATAGTCCTCAAGCTCTCGTGGCAGTCTTATGTTGGATACCAATCGTCTTCTACATATTTATGCGGTTTCCACCTCAGCGGGCGATCATTATCAGTTTTATTAGCGCATGGTTATTCTTGCCGATTTTACGTTATCACTTACCAGGGATTCCAGCGCTTACTAAAATGTCAGCAACTTGTTATAGCATTTTATTCGCCACAATCATCTATGACGCTACACGTATTACCTCATTTAAAGGTAGCTGGCTTGACCTACCGATGCTAATTTGGTGTATATGTCCATTTGTTTCATCAATTGCTAATGGTTTAGGACCTTATGATGGGTTTACAGCTGTAGTCGAGCAAACAATGGCGTGGGGAGTACCATATTTTTTAGGTCGAATATATCTTAATAGCTTATCGGGACTGCGCCAGTTAGCAGTCGGTATTTTTATGGGTGGACTCATTTACATTCCCTTTTGTCTCATCGAAATCCGTATTAGTCCTCAGCTACACCACATAGTTTACGGATACCACGCTCGTGAGGATTTTGGTCAAACAATTCGTAGTGGTGGATATAGACCAACAGTATTCATGGAACATGGTCTTATGGTTGGTGCATGGATAATGGCAGCATCTCTCATAGGTGTTTGGCTATGGAGATCTAAGTCAATTAAGCAACTCTGGAACTTTCACATTAGATGGCTTGTTGTTGCTTTACTAGTCACAATGGTGCTAGTCAAATCTATGGGTGCTCTCATTTTACTGGGGGTTGGCATTGTTATCCTATTGATAGCGGTGCAGTTACGTAATGCCTTTCCACTATTGCTATTGATATTGTCGATTTTGGTACACTTATTTCTTGCTGTGAATGGAAACTTCATTGGAGACCAGATGGCTATCTCCCTGTCACAAGGAGTGCCTGAAGAGAGAATTGCTTCTTTAAAATTCAGATTAGATAATGAAGTGATACTTTCAGCTAAAGCGCGAGAAAAGATGATTTTTGGTTGGGGTGGATGGGGACGAAGTCGAGTATATGATGAATGGGGAAAAGATATCTCTGTCACAGATAGTTTATGGATTATAGTCTTTGGTGGTAATGGTTTAGTGGGACTAGTTAGTTTAACGGCTACACTACTACTTCCTATCATCATTTTTTCGCAACGTTATCCGGCTAGATCATGGCTTGATCCGAAGCTGGCACCAGCAGCAGCTATAGCAGTGCTTTTAACTCTATACACGATCGATTGTCTTTTAAACGCCATGCCCAACCCGGTCTACACATTAGCATCTGGGGGTATAGTAGGAGTGTCAATAAAGGAGCCGGTCGTCAGAAGTAAAAAGGTTTTTCTGTCTAAGTTTTAAGGATGATAGAAAGTCTAATTTTTTTTAAGCAAGAAACTGCTATTTTTTGCCAAAAACTGAATGATTATTGCTTCTCTTTGTAGAGGATTTACATTCTTTTTAATCTGTCTTTAATTCAATATTTTTTTATACAGAATTCACATACAATGCAGTAAAAATACTATACAAAAAATAAAATATAAACAGAATAATGAAAATATTATAGATAAAATCAACACTAGAAAATGTCACAAAATCATAGAGAGAAATGCGAAATTCGTACACTTACTCAAACGACTTTAGCGACAGACCAAGTGCTCGACCTAAAAGATAGCATCAGGGAACAAACAAGTGGCAGTAACTCACATCTTACACCTGAAAATATGATTGTATTTTAATCACTTAGTATTAAAATACAACCCTTGATTTAGGGTTAAACAATATTTCATACAATTTATCCATAGTGCAAATTACAAATTTTAGTCATGCTAAAGATAACTTCATTGTTTACGATTTATTGCAATGGCCAAGGAGTAAATCATATATTTTATTCTTTATGCAGCCAGTGGCAGGGACCAGACATTCAAGCCCGAATGGTTGTTCCAAATTGTCAGCCGTTGTTGCGCAACACTAATCTGGTTGAAGGGATACCCCAATTTTTGAAGTGGTGGTATTATCGGCGACCTGATAATCCAAGGTATATGGCAGAAAAGCGCTTTCTAAGAGATTTAAAAGATTTTGACGCTGCATATCTATGGCCTGCCACAACACTCGAAACCTTCAAAAAAGTTAAGCAAAGCGGCAAACCAATTTTTTTAGAGCGGTTTAACTGCTATCCAGGCAAGTCTAAGCAAATTCTTGATGATGCCTATAGACACTTAGGATTATCTCCTCAGCACCAAATTACTGCTGAGGGCATTCAGCGAGAAGAAACTGAAGCTGAAGCGGCTGATTTCATTTTTTGTCCAAGTCCAGAGGTAAAAACATCGTTTCAAGAAGCAGGAGTACCTGAAGAAAAACTGCTGCTAACCAGTTATGGGTGGAGTCGAAAACGTTTCCCTGCTATTCCACCTCAAAAGCCCGCCTCAGAGACGTTGACTTTCATCTTTGTGGGCAGTGTGTGTGTCAGAAAAGGGGTTCATATACTGTTGCGTGCTTGGAAGCGAGCACAGATAAAGGGGCGCTTAATGCTGTGTGGTAGTATGGAACCAGCGATCGCCGAAGCTTGTAGCGATCTTTTAAGTCAGGAGAACGTTGTTCACTTGGAATATAACCCAGACCTATCTTCTACCTATGCTCAAGCAGATGTTTTCGTCTTTCCTAGTCTTGAAGAGGGTAGCCCATTAGTTGTCTATGAAGCAATGGCGCACGGGTTAGCTGTAATTGTATCTCCAATGGGAGCAGGCGGTATTGCCCGTGATGGCATTGATGGTTTGGTAATCTCTCCCTACGAAGAAGATGCTTGGGTGGAAGCTTTGCGAAATGTAGCCGACCTAAATTTATGCCGTCGGTTCGGCAACGCAGCACGCCTTCGGGCAGAAGAATTTACTTGGGAAAAAGTTGCAGATCGGCGCGGTAAATTAATGATTGCTCGATTATGATTGAATGGCACTGAAATAAACTAGAAGCCTTGATACACCTAAGAGATGTTAAGGCTTATGGTGATGCACTCATCAAACTGTGTGACGAGCAGAAGTTTTATAAACAAAAACAACGAAATTGTTTAGGGTTGCAACAGCAATTTTATGGCACTTTCCAGAGATGGAGTACTGTGCTCAAGTCTGTTCTTGTTTCAAGCTAGACCTTCATGGTTATGCTCGTTTTTCCGCACCTATCGTGAGGTTTTATGACTAATACAATTCAATCTGATAAATCAGACAGTTTGCTTATCGTAATACTTAACTACCGGACAGCCAATCTGACAATTGACTGCTTACGGTCATTACAGAGTGAAGTGAGAGCGCTACCAAAAACTCGCGTTGTAGTTACCGACAATGCTTCAGGTGATGGGTCGGTTGAGCAAATTCAAGCCACGATTGAAACTGAAGGGTGGGGTGACTGGGCATCACTCATGCCATTAGAGCGTAATGGTGGATTTGCCTATGGTAATAATGCTGCGATCGCGCCAGCACTACAATCAAATAATCCGCCATCTTATGTTCTACTACTCAACCCAGACACAGTTGTTCGCCCTGGTGCTTTAAGCGCACTATTGGATTTCATGAAAGAATATCCAGAAGTTGGGATTGCTGGTAGCCGCTTAGAAGAACCGGATGGTACGCCACAAACTTCAGCATTTCGTTTCCCTACTGTGTTCAGTGAATTTGATTTAGCCTTGCGGTTGGGAGTGGTATCGAAGTTATTGTCGAAGTGGACAATCTCACCTCCCGTTTCCGATGAAAGTTGTCAAACTGACTGGGTAGCTGGAGCAAGTATGATTATCCGTCGTGAAGTGTTTAACTCAGTAGGTCTGCTGGATGAGAAATATTTCATGTATTTTGAAGAGGTAGACTTTTGCCTACAAGCTAATAAATCAGGCTGGACTTGTTGGTACGTACCTCAAAGCAGAGTTGTACATTTTGTGGGCCAGAGTTCAGGAGTTACTGACACTAAGAAGCCACCTAAGCGCCTCCCACAATACTGGTTTGATTCAAGGCGGCGATACTTCCTCAAAAACCGTGGTTGGCTATACACAATATTAACTGATGCAGCTTGGATGATAGGATTTATTTTATCACAATGGCGTTACGTAATTCAGCGTAAATTAACAAACGACCCTCCGAAGCTTCTCAGTGATTTCTTTTTTAACAGCGTATTTTTTAAAGGGGTTCAACTATGAGGGATTTAGAGACTGTTACCTTAAAACTTTGGCAACAGATTAAAGAAGACTGGGATGCCCACGGGCGTGACTGGACTAAGCCTGGATTTAGAGCAGTAGCTATTCAGCGTTTTGGTGTGTGGCGAATGACAATTCAATCGAAACTACTTCGTGCTCCGTTTAGCGTTCTCTATCGAGCATTGTATCGTCATGCCCGAAATATTTATGGCATTGATTTACCATACTCCGTGAAACTGGGTCGTCGTGTCATTATTGAACATCAAGGGGCGATTGTGATTCATGGAAATTGTGTGATCGGAGACGACTGTATTATCCGCCAAGGAGTGACCCTCGGAAATCGTTATCTAGAACGTCCGTTTGACGCTCCAAAGTTAGGCGATCGCGTCAATATTGGTGCTGGTGCAAAAATTCTTGGTGGTGTGGTCATTGGAGGTGACGTAAATATTGGGGCTAATGCTGTTGTTTTATCAGATATTCCTCCAGGGCAAACAGCAGTAGGAATACCTGCTAAAATTATCAAATTGAAAAATAATAGCTTAGATTTGACGGCATTGGTTGCTACTGGACAAAATATCGGTTCTGAATTCTAACTCCTTGTCCAATAAATCTGTAGCTACGTGGAAATTGGAATTTATATAAACGCAATGGTGGTTAGCGAATAAACAATGCAAGTCTTTAAATCAATGACTATTCCGCATATTTCTGGTACAGATCCAGATTGGAATCGTGAAGAATATTCTCGGTGGTGGTCTCCTAGCCACCAACTTCTGAAATCCATTCGTAGATATCAAAAGTGGCGAGCATACGGTGGAATTATTGGAAGATCTTTGTGTGCTTATCACATAATACAGCATCGTTTTTGGAGCATTGTTACAGGAGCTGATATTCCGCTGAACTGCCAGATTGAAGGTGGGTTAGTTCTACCCCATCCCAATGGAGTTGTGCTTCACCCAAAAGCATCTATTGGACCAAATTGCATGATTTTTCAACAAGTAACAATTGTTGGGGGAGTCAAAATTGGCGGTCATGTTGATATTGGTGCTGGCGCTAAAATCATTCGTCCAGTAACGATCGGTGAACATGCTAAAATCGGTGCTAATGCTGTGGTTCTGTCTGACGTGCCTGCTGGTGTAACAGTAGTTGGAATACCAGCCAAAATTATTCTTAATGAAAGATTAGAGCAGAAAAATGAATCAGATTGGATTAGTTGTCATCGGAAGAAATGAAGGTCAACGGCTACAGCATTGCTTACTTTCAGCAATTAGCCAAATAAAACAAATTGTATATGTCGATTCAGGTTCGACGGACGGCAGCATTGAGTTTGCGCGATCGCTCAAAGTAGATGTAGTTGAACTCGATCTATCTATCCCCTTTACAGCTGCTCGCGCTAGAAATGAAGGTTTTGCACGTTTGCTTGCAGTAAATCCCCAGATAGAATATGTCCAATTTATAGATGGTGATTGTGAATTAGTGTCGGGATGGCTTGAATTTGCCGAAAATGAACTCAATGCGAAATCTGATGTTGCAGTAGTTTGTGGGCGTCGGCGCGAACGGTATCCTGATAAATCTATATATAATACATTGTGCGATATAGAGTGGGATACACCAATTGGGGAAGCTAAAGGTTGTGGTGGCGACGCAATGATGCGTGTAAAAGCATTTCAACAAGTGGGTGGATTTAATCCTACTCTAATTGCCGGTGAGGAACCAGAGCTATGTGTTAGACTACGCCGAATGGGTTGGAAAATCTGGCGTCTCAATGCTGAAATGACTCTGCATGATGCACAAATAATGCATTTCAAGCAATGGTGGAGGCGAACAATGCGCGCAGGCTACGCTTATGCTGAAGGAGCTTGGCTTCATGGAAATAAACCAGAGCATCATTGGGTAAAGGAAAGCCAGAGTATTCTATTGTGGGGGTTATTCACACCTTTACTGGTATTAAGTATGGGGTGGTTCACCCATGGTTTGAGTCTATTATTGTTAACTGCGTATCCTTTACTGGGAGTTAGAATATTCCTCAAAGCTTATTCTCGGCAAATATCTAGTGAGAATGCTGCTCGTTATGCTCTCTATTGTGTTGTGGGTAAATTTCCTCAGACGCTAGGATTATTAGACTTTCTAAAAGATCTAACGCTCCAAACCAAGAGTGTACTCATCGAGTATAAAAATTCATGTAACTAATCTAATTTACACTTATGCAACATCTTCTTAGAAGAATAGTTCGTGAACTTGCGATGCGTTATGGAAAGTTTCCCAGTTTATATCGCAAATTTTGTCAACCATCAGGTGAAGAATATGCTGAATATCTTCGCCGTCATGGCTCCTTTTATTCACTAGGTCAAAATTGTAGCATTTTGCCTACATCAACGTTTACAGATCCTGCTTATGTCAGCATTGGTAATAATGTCCACTTTTCATCTTGTACGTTGATCGGGCATGATGGCTCTATTGCTATGCTTAACCGAGCCTACAATGTAAAACTTGATTCTGTTGGTAAAATTGATATCCGTGATAATGTTTTCATTGGTTATAATGCAATTATTCTGCCAAACGTTACCATTGGTCAGAATTCTATTATTGCGGCTGGTGCTGTTGTTACCAAAGATGTTACAGAAGGAGACATTGTCGCTGGTGTACCTGCTAAGCCAATAGGTCGTGTGGAAAATCTTGTTAAGAAGCTGCAAGACAAAACTCAAAGCCTATCCTGGTTTCACTTGATCGAGCAACGAGCAGGAGCTTTTGATCCTGAATTGGAGTCTCAACTCATTCGGCTTAGAGTCTCTCATTTTTATGGAAATGCCGAGCATACATTTGACGAGCCTTGTATCAGCAGTAAGGGACTGCCAGAAAATAAAATATAGAACAGAGAATAATATTATTCTTATAAGGAGAGAGAAAGGGCTCACGCTTTGCGTGAGCCCTTTCTCTCTCCTTAGTTTTGTAGTAAATTCAGAAACAGTAGCCTATTAACTTAGATTGTCTTCTTGCCATAAATATCTATGTTCTTGGGTTACATCCCCCGTGTACCTTATCGCTCATACTAACTAGTTAATCACCCTTAAGTTGATACCGATGACCAACGTCAGATCCCTACGGAGGAGTTCCCCCCGTATGTAATAGCTTCCTAAGAGCGAACACAATCACCGCCCTGCTTCACTATTCGCACATAATTCATATTGAATTCTTGGTCTTGATACCTCAATTTTTTTTTGTAAAAACTTTTTTTAAAAAGAATTGATGAATTCTCTCCTTAACCTGATGACAACTAGCTAGTCAGAGAATAGACTCTAATTATAAGTGATTAAGTAAAGTTATTGCAAGACAGCCGAATTTGCATCTCTTCTATTTAAGAGATATCTTATCGCTCGCTATAGGAGAACTGTTTATGACATAACGTTGGCTTACATAGACATGAAAGTACCGTTACTTTTACTAATAGACATCGCCATTCCTGGGAGAAATCATCTGTCATTGAAGCAGCAACTTTCTCGCCACGAAAGAACTAAGCTATTTTTTCAGTAGTTGTACTATAGCTGCTATCACTATCAAGTAATTAAAGTAGAATTACCTGTTTGTGATATCTCACTGTGTTTGCATTGCATCCACTGCTATTTTCACAAACTATAGCTTAGTATCGGACTGATGTTAATCAAACAATAGTCGATATTAACAAATACAGCAGATTTCAACTTCGTGAGGTACAGAAATATCCCATCGCTGTTTTCGTCCACCCTCCCCTACCCTGCGGGAAGCTGCTCCGCGTCTATAGTAAAAAGAGGGGTGTACTTCATTTATTTGTGAACTACTGTAAATATTCACAGATAAATGTGAATGCCTAAATTAAATGGTTAATTATTAATTGATGGAGCTAGACTTCGATGGTTGCTTGAATCTCAGTCTCTTCAACTTAACCTTATCTGTGATCTGGTTAGTGCCACGAAGTTTTTACTATCCCAAATACGCGGTTCTTGGAATCTCCAGAATACAAGGGTTACTTAAGGAGTCTGATCCAAGTGGCGAAAAAATAAAAACACTAACCTAAATTTAGAATTGCTACTAGCCAGAGGTTCTCTGCCTCTATCTATGGTCAGGCATTCTTAATAACAAACCCAGCAACAACTCCTAATAGATATTAAAAAATGAGTCTAATGGACTTGATAAATCAGTTAGTAACGCCAAGCTTAACACATAAAATTCTAGAGACCGATCCACATGAGTCGATTACTACTTTGCAAACGCTGACTGAAGCGGAATGCTATCAGTTGTTAGTCGAGTGGAATGATACTAAAACTGATTATCCACAAAATAAGTGTATTCATCAGTTGTTTGAGGAGCAGGTGGAAAACACACCAGATGCAATTGCTGTTATCTTGGAAGAAGATCACCTGACTTATCATGAACTCAATGATCGAGCCAATAAATTAGCCCATTATCTCCAGTCTCTGGGGGTTGAATCGGGGATGCTAGTTGGTATCTGTCTCGAGCGTTCCTTAGAAATGATTGTTGCTCTTCTTGGCATTCTCAAAGTAGGAGGTGTCTATGTTCCTTTAGATCCCGCCTATCCCCAAGATCGCCTTGAATGGATGTTGACAGATACCCAAGCTTCCGTCCTACTGACTCAATCGCGTCTTCTTGATCGACTACCACCTCACCAGTCGCAAATTGTGTGTTTAGAAACAGGCTGGGGAACAGATCAGTCAGACCCAGTCCCATCGCTTAACGTTCCTATATCTCCAGATGCCCCCGCATACATCAACTATACTTCTGGTTCAACTGGACGTCCAAAAGGGATCGCAATCCCTCACCAAGCGGTCTTGCGGCTAGTATTTGGTACCAACTACACCCCATTGAATTCATCACAAGTTTGGATGCAGCTTGCCCCTATCTCTTTTGATGCAGCTACGCTGGAAATTTGGGGGCCGCTATTGCATGGTGGTCAGTGCGTCCTTTACCCAGGGAATGGACTTCCAGATCCTAACGATCTTAAGGAAGTTATTCAGCGTCACGGGGTCACCAGCATGTGGATTACAGGGGCACTATTTAATACCATCATCACGGAAGCCCCTGACGCACTGCGTAGTGTTAAAGAGATCCTGACTGGTGGTGAAGCTTTGTCAGTCCCTCATATTCGCAAAGCCCAAGAACAGCTTCCTGAAACACAGTTTGTTAACGGCTACGGGCCTACAGAAAGTACAACATTCACCTGTTGCTATCGCATTCCGCGACCACTCCCTGAAGGCATATCTTCAATTCCTATTGGTCGACCCATTGGCAATACTCAGATTTACATCTTGGATAAACATCTGCGCCCAGTTCCTGTAGGTATAGTTGGCGAATTGTATATCGGTGGAGCAGGTTTAGCTATTGGGTATATTAACCGTCCCGACTTGACGAAAGAGCGGTTTATTCCGAATCCTTTTAGTGATGATGCTGATGCCCGTCTTTATAAAACCGGCGATTTAGTACGCTATTTGCCAGACGGCAATGTCGAGTTTATTGGCCGTGGTGACAATCAGGTCAAAATTCGCGGGTATCGGATTGAACTGGGTGAAATTGAAGCGGCTTTGAGCCAGCACCCTAGCGTCCAAGATGTTATAGTATTAGCCTATGAGAAAACACCAGGAAATAAACAGTTAGTTGCTTACGTAACCCCTACTGCTGACCAAGCCATTAACATCAGTGAGACTAAGGATTACCTTAAGCAGAGACTACCAGAATACATGGTACCTAGCACCATCATGCTGTTGGATAAGATTCCGTTAACACCGAATGGTAAGGCCGATCGCAACTCCCTGCCCAAACCTAAGCTAGGAAATACTGGTACAGATTTCATCGCCCCAATCACGTCTACCGAGCTATCGCTAGCAGACTTGTGGTGCGGTATTTTAGGGTTAGAGCAAGTTGGCATCGAAGACAATTTCTTCGATTTGGGAGGAACCTCCATTCTGAGTTTACAGTTAGTGACGCGGATCCAGGCTAAACTTAACTTTTCCATTAAAGCTGTCAAACTTTATCAGTACCCAACTATCAGGACATTAGCAAAGTATTTAGATCAACACAAGAGTTCTCAAGATCAAGTTCAGTTATACTCACAACGCCAACATCAACCTGCTGAGCAGAGCGATCGCGCAATCGACTTAGAAGGAATTGCCATCATCGGGATGGTAGGTCGCTTTCCGGGAGCAAACAACATTGATGATTTGTGGCAAAATTTGTACTCAGGAATAGAATCGATTACATTCTTTGGGAAAGACGAAATTGATCCCAGCGTCGATCCAGATCTGCGAGAAGATCCAAACTATGTACTTGCCAAGGGTATCATTCAGGGTGCAGAAAACTTTGACGCTGCTTTCTTCGGCATTACCCCCCAAGAAGCTGAGATCATGGATCCCCAAGCTCGGGTCTTTTTGGAACTTGCACAGGAAGCCCTAGAAAATGCGGGTTATAGCCCCGACCAATACCCCGGTCAGATCGGTATTTACGCTGGCTCAGGGCAAAATACCTATTTTGAACGACACATCTGCGGACGGGAAGATATTGTGAATCGGTTGGGCGCATTCCAAACAATGCTGGCCAATGAAAAAGACTTTGTCACAACCCGCACTTCCTACAAACTCAATTTGACTGGCCCAAGTGTCAGTATCAATACTGCCTGTTCAACTTCTTTAGTTGCAAGCATTGTTGCTTTTAAAGATTTGATGAACTACGAATGCGACATTGCTCTAGCAGGTGGTATTTCCATCAATACTCCCCAAAATACAGGTTATCTCTATCAGGAGGAGGGCATGCTTTCTCCCGATGGGCATTGCCGCCCATTTGATGCCCAGGGAATGGGTACTACCTTCAACAGTGGGGCTGGTATTGTCGTGCTAAAACGCCTGAGAGATGCCTTGGATGCAGGAGACCGCATCTATGCGGTAATCAAAGGGGTGGGGGTTAATAATGATGGATCTGACAAGGTTAGCTTTACTGCACCCAGTGTTAATGGACAAGCTAGTGCAATTGTTCAAGCTCAAGCGAGTGCGGGCGTACACCCAGATAGCATCAGCTATATTGAAACCCACGGTACGGCAACACCTTTAGGAGATCCCATTGAAATTGAAGCACTGACCCAGGCATTTCGACGCCAGACAGCAGCTACCCAGTATTGCGCGATCGGCTCCATCAAAAGTAATATCGGTCATACTGTTGCTGCTGCGGGGGTCGCTGGATTAATCAAAACCGCCCTTGCTCTGTACTACAAGCAGATTCCTCCCAGTCTTGGCTTTGAATCTCCCAATCCCCAAATTGACTTTGCCAACAGTCCTTTTTTCGTCAATACAAAACTTGTAGACTGGCCAGAAGGCGATACACCGCGACGAGCCGGTGTAAGTTCCTTCGGGGTCGGGGGTACGAATGCGCACGTCATCTTGGAGGAAGCCCCCGTTGTCGAGTTATCCGGCCCATCACGAGCCTATCAGCTCCTACTTTTGTCTGCTAAAACCCCAACTGCTTTAGCACAAACCGCCAACAATCTGAAAAAACATCTTCAGCAACACCCCGATATTAACTTAGCGGACGTGGCTTATACCCTAGGTGTGGGACGGAGAGGCTTTAACCATCGCCGCTTTGTCGTTTGCCGCGATGTTACTGAGGCGAGGGACATTCTGGAATCACTAGATGCTACCCGCAGTGGTGCCCGTGAAACACGCCTCCGCGATCCAGAAGTCGTGTTTATGTTCCCAGGTCAGGGCTCACAGTACATCAACATGGGGCTGAACCTTTATCAGCATGAACCCGTCTTCCAAGCAGCAGTTGACCGTTGTGCTGAGATTCTCCAGCCGCTGTTGAAGCTGGATATCCGAGAGATTCTATATCCCACTACTGCAGAGGATGAAGCCGCTGCAATTGCCCTACGCCAAACTATCTACACGCAACCCGCGTTATTCACTGTTGAATATGCCTTGTCCCAGGTCTGGTTGAGTTGGGGCGTTCAACCTGCTGCCATGATCGGCCATAGTATTGGTGAGTTTGTGGCGGCTTGTTTAGCCGAAGTCTTTTCTTTGGAAGATGCGCTGAGACTAATTGCTACTCGTGGTCGTATGATGTGGGAGTTACCTAGTGGCAGTATGTTGTCGGTGCGTATGCCTGCAGATCTGCTTGTAAAACGCCTCACCAAAGACCTCGCTATCGCAGCCATCAATGGTCCGTCATTGTGTGTAGTATCAGGTTCTACTGAAGCGATCTCAGCTTTACAAGTAAATCTGGAAGCCGAGGAAATAATCTGCAAACAACTGCATACTTCCCACGCCTTCCATTCACCGATGATGGATCCAATCGTTGAACCTTTCGCCCAGCTAGTCAGAACAATTCCGCTGGCTTCCCCTAAGATTCCCTTTGTTTCTACTGTCACGGCTGATTGGATCACGGATGCACAAGCCACAGACCCGATGTACTGGGCAAGCCATCTGCGTGCAACAGTGCGGTTTGCAGAAGGCGTGCAAACACTTTGGCAGCATTCTAGCCGTGTCCTCTTAGAAGTGGGACCCCGAACCACTGCAGCGACGCTAGCACGGCAGCAGGCAAAAGACCTGAAACAACAAATCGCAATCTCTTCGCTGGGCAGTACTGCAGACAATAACGGGGAATGGGCCGCTTTATTACAGGCAATTGGCCAACTTTGGTTAGCTGGTGTAGACATCGACTTAGCAGCTTTCTATGCCAATGAATATCGCCATCGTTTGCCGCTACCTACTTACCCATTCGAACGCCAGCGCTTTTGGATTGATCCCAAGCCTACTGCTCTCCCTATCTCAAGTTCAGTTGGATCTTCTTTGGATTTGCAAGTCAATAAATCCCAAATTAACAATCAATCTACTGATCACTCCTTACTGTTAAGTTCTGCATCTATTTCAGAGACCACTATGTCTGAATCACGTAAACAACGATTAATTCCTATATTAAAGGATATACTGGCGACTACTTCAGGATTTGATTTTACTGATATTGACGAAACAATTACCTTTTTAGAAATGGGATTAGATTCCCTATCATTGACACAAGTTGCACTTGCTTTCAAGAAGAAATTCAGGGTTAAAATGACCTTTCGTAATCTCCTGGAAGATTATTCGACGCTAAAGACTCTAGCTGAATTTTTAGATCAAACCCTTCCGGCAGAGGCATTTCCAGCACCTCCTGCATCTACAGCTATTGCTGCTTCTGTACCTATTGAAACCCAAGTATCTGCACCTAACTTAAGCTCAGCTTCTACAACTCCAGCGATGATAGAAAACTCTAACGGTCACAATGGCAGTAATGGGTCTGCGACCACCCAACTTCCCGCGCAGACTAGTATTGTTGAATCATTAATTGCTCAACAGTTACAAATCATATCACAGCAGATTGAACTCCTTGGCCATAACAGACAAATGGCAGCACCTGCCAATGCGACGATCTCGCCGGTTCCTCAGGTATCGCCACCACCACCATCAAGTACACCCTCCGTCTCTCCACCGCTAACAACTAGCAAGGAGACTAATGGTTTAGGGGCAGCCCCTCAAAAATCTCATGGTCCTGGTGCCAAGATTCAGAAGTCGATTGACACAGTTCTTTCCTCTGAGCAGCAAACAGCGCTGGATCGGATCATTGATCGCTACACAACCCGCACAAAGGAATCTAAACGTCAGGCTCAGGAACACCGCCGATATCTGGCTGATCCACGCACGGTTTCTGGCTTTACACCATTGCTCAAGGAGATGGTGTATCCGATTGTAACTGATCGCTCTTCTGGTTCCAAACTGTGGGACGTCGACGGCAACGAGTATGTAGATCTGACCAATGGGTTCGGCTTGAACTTCTTTGGTTGGAATCCTGATTTTGTTAAAGAAGCAGTCATAGCCCAGATGGAAAAGGGCATCGAAATTGGTCCTCAAACGCCTTTAGCAGGTAAGGTTGCCAAACTGATTACTGAATTTACTGGCATGGAGCGCGTTGCTTTCTGTAATACAGGCTCGGAAGCAGTCATGGCGACATTTCGCTTAGCTCGCACCGTCACAGGTCGTAATCTGATAGCTACATTTGCTGGAGATTACCACGGCACTTTTGATGAGGTACTTTATAGGCCAGGAGCCAACTTAAAAACATTGTCAGGAGCCCCAGGTATTCTTCCCTCGATGTTTGAGAACCTGCTAGTGTTGGATTATGGTACGCCTGAATCCCTGGAAATTCTTCGCAACCGCGCGGATGACCTGGCAGCAGTTTTGGTAGAGCCTGTGCGTAGCCGTGATCCGGATTTGCAACCTAAAGACTTTCTTCATGAGGTTCGCCGAATTACCAAAGAGTCTGAGACCGCATTTATCTTCGATGAAGTCGTGACAGGTTTCCGAGTAGATCCTGGTGGTGCACAAGCATACTTTAATATTCAGGCAGATATGGCAACCTACGGCAAAGTTGTTGGGGGTGGATTACCCATCGGTGTTCTAGCAGGCAAAGCTGAGTATATGGACGCTTTGGATGGAGGTTTCTGGCAATTCGGAGATGACTCGATTCCTGAGGTGGGGGTTACCTTCTTTGCAGGAACCTTTGTTCGCCATCCTATGGCGTTAGCAGCGGCAGAAGCAGTTTTAACCAAACTAAAGGAAGGTGGCCCAGAACTACAGCGATCGCTAGCAGACAAGGTGAATAAATTCGCCACTTATCTGAATCAGCATTTTGAACATGTTGGAGCACCAATCAAAATTAACCATTTCACTTCTTTCTTCTACGTTACCTACAGTGACGACGCCCCCCACGCAGGATTGCTGTTTTATCTCCTGCGTGACAAGGGAGTGCATATTTGGGATCATCGTCCCTGTTTCTTTACGTTAGCGCATACGGAAAGGGATATTGATCTGGTAATAAAGGCATTTAAAGATAGTGTGGCAGAACTGCAAGCAACAGGACTGCTCCCCTGTGCAAACAATGCTATAACTACGACCAATGGTAGAAATGGGTATAATGCTCCACCCCAACCTGGAGCCCGTTTAGGGCGTGATCCAGAAGGTAACCCCGCTTGGTACATTTCTGACCCAGAACGCCCAGGAAAATATTTGCAACTTGGGAAAGTCTAATAAATCCGGATCACCAATGTTCTCAACGAACATTTCAAAGTATTCAAACCTTTGAAATCTAAGGGATCTGAGATGGACTAGCATAGTGAATTCCCTAAATCTCTGCCAATTCTAACTTTTTCCAGTCGGAATGAGCACTACAAGGAGCGCTATCCTAAAGTCCTATTTTCTCACCGTTCATTCTCATTAAATATAATTTATTGAGAATAGGCTGTAGTCTCGAACCCCTACTATCTCGATATTTTGAGACTTAATGAGAAAAGTCAGATACATCAACTCGCCCTCGTAAATTGGCGAAGGTATTGTGAATTAATAACTGAATTACTGGAAGTATTTAATGAACTCACTAACTGTAAATTCACAAATTACATCGACCTCAGTTGAATTTGATCCCTTTGCAGGGGGAGAAGTTCTGTTGACTGCGCCAGCGACCGAATCTCAAAAAGAAGTTTGGGCTTCGGTGCAGATGAGTGCAGATGCCAACTGTGCCTATAACGAGTCTCAAACCCTGCGATTTAAGGGTGATTTGGATGTTGATGCACTGCGATTAGCGCTCAATGCTCTGGTTCAGCGCCATGAAGCTTTGCGAACAACCTTCAGCCCTGACGGGACTACTCTCTGTATTACAAACTCTCTGGATATTGAGATTCTGATCATCGAGCTATCTGGGTTAGATCCGCTAGCACAAAACGCTGAAGTAACAAGCTTACGTCAAAGGGCGGTCGAAGAGCCTTTTAATGTCGAATTTGGCCCATTGTTTCGGGCGCAGATCATTAAGCTGAATCACCAAGAGCATTTAGCTATTTTGACTGCTCATCACATTATCTGTGACGGTTGGTCTTGGGCAGTCATGATAACTGATTTGGGGACGCTGTACTCTGCGTTTAAGCAGCAAATAACACCGGATTTAGATGAACCAGAGAGGTTTAGTGAGTATGCGATCGCCTTAGCAGAAGCGGAAGGAGACGAAGAAGCTACTGAAACCCTTAACTACTGGTTGCAAGAGTTTGCTCAATCTGTTCCTGTGTTGGATTTTCCAACTGATCGCCCTCGTCCCCCCCTGCGTACCTTCAATTCTGACCGGAAAGACTGGGACCTGGCACCTGAATTAGTTAGTCAACTAAAGCAACTAGGCACAAGCCTTGGATGCAGTTTTATGACAACCATCTTAGCTGGGTTTGAGGTATTTCTGCACAGGTTGACTGGTCAGGAGGATGTGATTGTAGGTGTACCCGCAGCAGGGCAAGCAGCTTCTGGACGATATAATATGGTGGGCCATTGTGTAAATTTGTTGCCTTTGCGGACGCAGGTGCAACCCCATCAGACTTTCACGCAATATCTCAAAGCTCGTAAGTCCAGTGTGCTGGATGCCTATGACCATCAGCAGTTCACCTTTGGACATTTGGTACAAAAACTGGTAATTAAACGAGACCCCAGTCGCATTCCACTAGTGCCAATTGTGTTTAATATTGATCAGGGGCTTGAAGCAGAGAAATTGCCGTTCGACGGACTGGAAGTAGAGTTATTTTCAAATCCCCGCTCCTATGAAAACTTTGAACTATTTATCAACGCCACTGAACTAAAGGGTAAAGTTACCCTAGAGTGTCAATATAATACTAACCTGTTTGATGCTGACACAATCCAACGCCGAATGGGCGAGTTCCAGAACTTGCTCGAAGCTATTGTGGCAAATCCAGATCAGTTAGTAGCAAAATTGCCCCTACTGCCCCAGTCTGAGGAGCAACTACTAGCTCAGTGGAACAACACCCAAACACCCTATCCGCAGGAGCAGTGTATCCATGAGCTGTTTGAGGCACAGGTAGATAAAACCCCAGACAAGATTGCTGTCATATTTGAAGATCAACAACTTACTTATTATGAGCTGGATCAAAAAGCTAATCAGTTAGCTCATTACTTGCAGTCTCTTGGCGTAGGTACAGAAGTAGTGGTCGGTGTGTGTTGCGATCGCGGTCTGGACATGGTGATTGGTGTCCTAGGTATCCTGAAAGCAGGTGGAGCTTATATTCCGATCGATCCAGCCTATCCGCAGGAACGGATTGCGTTTATGGCGGAAGATTCTCAGATTGCCGTGCTATTAACCCAATCCCATCTGACAGCACAATTGCCTTCATCTCAGGCAAACCTGATCTGCCTAGATCGAGATTGGCATATCATTAGTGCTGCCAGCGACGGTACCCGACTATCGACTAGTGGGGCGACTACCGAGAATTTGGCCTACATCATTTACACCTCTGGCTCTACAGGGAAACCAAAAGGGGTACAGATTGAGCATCGCTCAGTGGTTAACTTCTTAACGTCCATGAGCCAGAAACCGGGGATAACAGAAAAAGATGTTCTCCTAGCAATTACTACTATATCCTTTGATATTGCAGGACTGGAAATTTACTTACCCCTAAGCATTGGCGCAAAGATACTTTTAGTCAGTCGGGAGACAGCAGCAGACGCTGACCAGCTGATGCAGAAATTGAACAGCTATAATGTCACCATTATGCAAGCAACTCCCGCCACTTGGCAAATGCTTGTAGCAGCAGGATGGGTTGGGAACAAACAGCTAAAAATCCTTTGTGGGGGAGAAGCCCTTTCGCCAAAATTAGCATCTGATTTAATACATCGGTGTGGCTCGCTATGGAATATGTACGGCCCAACGGAAACTACTATCTGGTCAGCTGCTTATCAAATTGTAGCAGACAACCAACCCATCACAATTGGTTACCCCATTGCCAACACTCAGATCCATGTGCTGGATACCAACTTGCAACCTGTACCTATTGGCGTACCTGGTGAGCTGCATATCGGTGGGGTTGGTTTGGCACGTGGGTATCTGAATCGGTTAGAGCTAACGATTGAAAAATTCATTCCCAACCCTTTCAGTTCAGATCCTAATGCACGACTGTATAAAACAGGTGATCTGGCTCGCTGGTTACCTAATGGACAGGTAGAGTGTCTCGGTCGCATTGACTCTCAGGTAAAAGTGCGGGGCTTCCGAATTGAGTTAGGTGAAATTGAAGCCAACCTGGTACAACATCCTGCTGTTAAAGAAGCGGTTGCTATAGTTCGAGAAGACATTCCAGGTGAAAAGGTTTTGGTGAGCTATTTCGTCCCTGTATCAGGCAAGGCTGAGGATAACTACGACCTTATTGCTGAATTACGCCAGTTTCTTAAAGAGCAGCTACCTAGTTTTATGGTTCCTACCACCTTTATGGTGCTAGACGCGATGCCTTTAACCCCAAATGGCAAGGTTGATCGTAAAGCATTGCCCAAACCAGATATGGCTCAGCAACTGACTGCAAGTTATGTCCCACCAAGCACTGATTTGGAGCGTCAGATTGCTGACATTTGGAGCCAGGTTCTTAATCTGCAGCATGTAGGTATTCATGACAACTTTTTTGAACTGGGAGGCTATTCCCTACTAGCGACTCAAGTTGTCTCACGTTTGCGCAAAACATTGCAGGTCGAAATTTTGCTACCCCATTTGTTTGAAGTACCTACAATTGCAGAGCTAGCCAGACGAATTGAGGCTCTTCGTTGGGTGGCGCAAGGGGCAAACTTTACTCAGAACACAGCTAGCAATGACTATGAGGAGGGTGAACTATGATCATGGTTGATGAGTTATTACTGGAGTTACGCCGGCGGGATGTTACACTTTGGTTGGAGGGCGACCGCCTGCGCTACCGGGCAGCTAAGGATGCACTAACACCTGACCTCCTGGCTCAGTTAAAAGCACATAAAGCAGAGCTCATAGCGTTTCTGCGTCAAGCCAGCGACAGCGCTAGCCTCCAGATACCTCCCATTCAGCCAATTGAACGGAATGGGCATTTACCCCTGTCATTTGCTCAGCAACGCCTTTGGTTTTTGCATCAGTTTGAGCCGGAGAGTACTTCTAACAACATGCCTGTTGTTGTGAGGTTCACGGGTTCCTTGGATGTTGAGGCTCTGGAGAAAAGCATTCAGACAGTAGTTCGTCGGCAGGAAGTTTTGAGAACTCGTTTTCCGGCAGTCAATGGGCAGCCAACGGTGGTAATTGAAGATAACGTAAATATTACGCTGCCACTGATCGACCTGCGGCAATTACCCGACCAGGAGAGAGATGCAGAAGCCCTGAAACTGGCAACTCAAGAAGCACGCCAGCCTTTTGACCTGATAAATGGACCAATCTTGCGAATAAAGCTGTTTCGGTTACGAGATGATGAACATTTGTTAATCTGGAACTTACACTGCATTGTTTGTGATGGGGCTTCATCTGATGTTTTTTATCAGGATTTCACAGCTATTTATGCGTCCATAGTCACAAAGAATCCGTCATCTCTGGCAGAGTTGCCTGTTCAGTATGTAGACTTTGCCCATTGGCAGAGACAATGGCTTCAGGGAGAGGTGCTGGAATCTCAGTTAAATTACTGGAAGCAAACGCTGGTAGGTGATTTACCGTTGATCCAGTTGCCTTTTGACCATCCTCGCCCTACCGGAGTGCAAACCTTTCAGGGCGATCGGCGAGCCCGCATGTTACCTCCTGATCTGAATGAGTCCCTCAACCATCTGAGTCAACAGTTGGGTACAACCCTGTTCATGACGCTCTTAGCTGCTTTTGAAACATTGTTGTATCGCTACTCTGGACAGGAGGATATGCTGATTAGCTTTGCTAGTGCTGGTCGCGGACAAGTAGAAACAGAAAGACTAATCGGATTTTTCTCCAACACCTTGATGTTACGGACTAACTTTCAAGGCAACCCGACTTTTCGGGAACTGTTAAACCGTGTCAAAAATGCTTCTTTGCAAGCTTATGCTCATCAAGACATTCCTTTTGAGAAAGTAGTGGAAGAGCTACGTCCAGAGCAAAGTCAGAGAAAATCATCCCTGTTTCAAATTAAGTTTGCTTTGAACCCCCCTTGGTCTAAAGGGCGTGGGATGGCATCAATGCAGTTACCTGATCTGACCATTAAGTCCTTGTTCGGGTATATCTACCATGGTAAGACGAAGTATGATCTGACGCTGGTGATGCGGGAGCAGGATGAGGGGCTGGGTATGGTGTTTGACTACAACGCAGACATTTTTGATGGCACTACCATCGTCCGCATGCTCGATCACTTCCATATTTTGCTGCAAGGAATAGTAGCAAATCCAGATCAGCCTATTTCAGAATTACCGTTGTTGAAAGCTTCAGAACAACAACAATTGCTGGTGGAATGGAACAAAACAGATACGGCATATCCTCAATATGCCTCCATCCAAGAAGTTTTCGAAGCTCAGGTTGCAGCTACGCCAGAAGCAATTGCGCTGGTTTCAGGAGAGATTACCCTGACTTATCGAGATCTCAATCAACGAGCTAATCAGCTGGCTCATTTTTTACAGCAACTTGGTGTGACAACAGAAACGCCTGTTGGTATCTGCTTGGAGCGATCTCCTGCTACAGTAGTGGCCATCCTCGGAGTGTTGAAAGCTGGAGGGGCTTATGTTCCGCTGGATCACCATAACTCGATCGAGAACTTGACTCATATTCTGGAGGATGCTCAAGCCCCGTTCCTCCTGACTCAAGAATCTCTAGCGATGTCTCTGAGTGGTGTCTCCCCGAAACTGATTAACCTGGATACGGAGAACCTAATTCTCCAGCAAAGCAAGGAGAATCCTCCACTTACCGCTACTGCCAACACGCTTGCTTCTATTCTCTATACTAAAATAAATCAGTTTATAGGCATTTGCACAACCCACCGGGGAGTTGTGCAATTAGTGAAAGGTAATCCGCAGTGGAAATTAGCTACAGACACGATACTTCTACAGTGGAGTTCCATTGCATCCGAAGTCTCGCCATTTGAACTTTTTGGGGCTTTGCTAAATGGAGGCACTACAGTGATTGCCCCGGCTGTTGTGTTAGAAAAACAGTTCAACACGCTCATACATAATTACCAGGTCAACACCCTGTGGCTACCTACTCGCTTTTTCCACCATTTGGTCAATGGCTATCTAGATCAGCTTGAGTCAGTCAAAACCCTACTGATCGGCAGTGATGTTCTCTCCCTTACTTGTGCACAAAAGGTATTAAAAGATCTGCCCAATTGCACTCTAATTAATACCTTTAGCCTACCAGAAAATATAGGCTTCACTTGCGGCTATACCCTCCAAACGCCTGTACAAAAAAATGTTCCACAGTTGCTGGGTATTCCCTTGGGGAACACTCAAGTTTATGTCCTCGATAAGCACCAACAGCCTGTCCCAATTGGGGCTGTAGGAGAACTCTATGTAGCTGGAGCAGGGTTAGCAAAAGGGTATCATCATCGTCCTGACCTCACCGCAGATCGATTTGTGTTAAATCATTTCAACCGTACCCCTGACGCTCGACTCTACAAAACTGGACATTTGGTACGTTACTTGCCCGATGGAAATTTAGAGCATGTTGGATTCACAACCTTATCAAACATTGTACCAGAGACCGACATTAATGCCCATCGGCTTACGGTTGCCTTACACCAGCATCCGGAAATTCTTGAAGCAGTTGTGGTCACACGGGAAGATGAGCCTGGAGATAAGGGTTTAGTTGCTTATATAGTTGCTGCTACTTCAAAGAGTCCGACTACAAGTGAACTGCGCAAATTTTTACGGTTCATGTTGCCAAATTGCATCATTCCGTCTGTCTTTGTGCAAGTAGATTCTCTCCCTTTAACTCCTAATATCAAAATTGATCGACGAGCTTTGCCTATACCTGATCACATTGCTCCAGAACTTAGAAACCCCACTAGCAAGAAGCTTCGAGATTCAAATTCAGAAACTATCGAAGAAATATTGGTTGTCCCAAGAGATGATCTTGATCTTCAAATTATCAAAATTTGGGAAAAAGTGCTCAATATTTCTCCCATTAATATGCAAGATAATTTCTTCGAGTTGGGGGGTCATTCACTACTAGCTATCTCTATGATCAGTCAACTTGAAAAAATTTATAATAAACAATTACCCTTATCTATTCTTTTCCAATCTCCTACTGTTGAAAAATTAGCAAATACTCTTCGTGAGGAAGGCTGTGTGTCTTCTTCTCAGTCCTTAGTTGCTATTCAAAAAGGTGATTCTAAGCCTCCTTTGTTCTGTATTTATGGTATATTTCTCTACTACGCTTTAGCAATAAATTTAGGGGAAGATCAACCAGTTTATGGAGTGTATATCAAAGAGGAAGTCGATATAGTCGAAAATGAAACATTAGAACAATCATCTAATAAATTATTAACTATTGCTGATCTTGCAACTCGTTATCTCCAAGAAATCCGAAGACATCAACCAGAAGGACCCTATTTCCTCGCTGGTGAATCTTTAGGAGGCTTAGTAGCTCTCGAAATGGCACGAGAACTCCAGTTACAGGGGGAGAAAGTAGGGTTACTTTGCCTAATGGACAGTACCATTCCCGGAAGAAATCGCCCATCATTGAAGCAGCGACTTGATTTCCACCGAAGAAATATTGCGCGCCACGGAATTTCCTACCTTTTGAAAAAGGTGCAATCGAGACTCAAACCAGCTGATGAAAAAGCTTCGACTATTGATGTTCGGGCTGAATTTCAGAATTACGCATTAACCACTTACAAACCTCAACCTTACCCAGGAAAAGCTGTTTTGTTCCGAGCAATGGATGAAAGTCACTTTAGCACTTTGGAAGGCTGGAAGGAACTGATAGCTGGAGGATTGGAAATCCATGATATTCCAGGGGATCACCTTGGTATTCTTAAAGAACCTCACGTTCAAATCTTAGCGGAAAAATTAAAAGCGCATATCAATCAAGCCTTAAATTGCGGCTCCAGTGAATTAAAATAGATCTGTATTCATGAAAGATATTGCTTTCGAGAACTTCAGTAAAACTGACTTGAATCAGAATCAGTCTAATGCCCCTACATCAGACTTCTGGCTCACAATGCGAACGAACGTTAGGCTGAAGCAGCAAACTCCTCCGATTCAATCTTTTCCCCGGAATGGCAAGTTGCAACTCACCTTGAATCAAGAACGTCTGTGGTCGTTGGAAAAGTTGCAGCCTGGTAGTTCTGTTCACAACCTCCTACATACTTTTCACATAAGAGGCTTACTAAATGTAGGAGCACTTGAACAAAGCTTGAGTGCTATTGTACAACGCCATGAAATCTTGCGTACTACTTTTCCCACTGTGGATGGACAGCCAGTACAGCATATTACAGATGATATTGACTTTCACCTATCAGTGATAGACCTACAGCACCTTCCCCCAGAAGAGCTAAAACTTACAGTTGAAAAACTTACTTTTAAACACTCAGAGCAACCTTTTGATTTAAGTGAACTACCATTATGGCGGTTCCATCTCCTACGGTTAAGTAGAGATGAATACATACTTAACCGTACTATTCACGTATCGGCTCAATAATCCGGGGTAGCAGAAAAAAATAAAAAGGTGAGCAAGATGCACAAAACGTCATAGAATATTGCACATGACGCAAAAATCACCCCCTGACACCTCAGTATCCGATCTGCTGCAAACCATCAACCCCTCAGGGATTGCAGACGAGTCGGTGCGTCAAACCGTGGAGATATTATTGAACCTCATAGAGAGATTAAACTCACAGGTCAAAGAACTACGAGAAGAAAATCAAAGGTTGCGGGATGAAAACAACCGCCTTCAGGGAGAACAAGGGAAGCCAGACATAAAAGCTAAAAAATTCAAAGGCGAACTCGGCAACCACTCGTCAGAGAAAGAACGACAAACTCCAAAAAAGCACATCAAAAGCAGCAAAAATCAAAGTATCAAAATAGACAGAGAAGAAATACTAGAGTATCCCCTAAAATTACTGCCAGCAGACGCGCAGTTTAAAGGGTATGAAGAAGTCATCGTTCAAGACATCAAACTTACAACCGATAACGTACTATTCCGTAAACAAAAATACTACTCTCCATCCGAGGGAAAAACCTACTTAGCAGAACTACCATTGGGTTATGAGGGAGAATTTGGTCCGGGAGTAAAAGCCCTCGTCATCAGTTTGTATTACGGCGGCAATATGACCCAAGGTAAACTGCTGGAATTTTTAGAGGATATTGGCATCTTCATGTCAGCAGGTTATTTGTCGAACCTGTTGATCAAAAACCACGCAGATTTTGAAACAGAGAAAAGTGAAATCTATTTGGAGGGACCAACTTTGGGATTACTACCGAGAACTACTAGCTTACACAGATTCTCCAAGCGCAGAACTTGCACGATGCCTAAAGTCTAAATTCTGGAAACTTTTTGGCTCAAAAAGTGGTTACGAACAGTTGGATGAACGAAAACGATTAACTGCTGCCAAAGCATCGGAGTTGCTTCTAGTTTTAGAGCATCCGGAATTACCTTTGCATAACAATCCTGCTGAGTTAGCTGCTAGAACTATGGTGCAGCGACGTAATATTAGCTACGCCACTCAGACTACTGAGGGTACTAAGGCTTGGGATACTTTTATGTCTCTTGTTGCTACTACTCGTAAATTGGGAATTAGCTTTTTTGAGTATGTGCGCGATCTGCGCTTCGCAGCAGCGCTTCGCTATCGCATTTCTGAGGAAAGGAAAATCCCCTCTCTTGCTACTATTATTCGTGAGAAATCTTCTGGTAATCCCTTTGGTTGGTCGTGGCAACCAGAATAATTACTTACCCCGAAGTATTGAGGGGATACCACACAACTAAGTATGATAAGTGCGCCTACATTCTTAACAATTGCGAAGCCCGCATTTTAATCACCAGTGGCAAGCAGGTAAAATTAGCACAACAGTTAAGCCAAACGGTGCGATCACTCAAGAATGTTGTACTTACCTCACCGGTTCATGAACTTGATGCTGGTAATTTTCTCTCCTATGACGCTATTCAATGTGATTACTCAGAGCAGCGCCCAGTCAAGGTTAACATTGACCTAGATCTAGCCTGCCTCATTTACACCTCTGGTAGCACTGGGGAACCAAAAGGTGTTATGTCGGATCACAGTAATGTAGTCTTTGCAGCTAATTCCATTACTACCCACATTGCGCACTTCAAAATGTAGTATAAAATATATACGTAATAAATGTCTAAAAAGAGTAAATAAAAATACAAAAAAACTTAAGTAAATCGGGTTAAAAAATAAACAGGGCTGTAAGAGTATGAAACGGGTGGCATAGCTCACATCTTGCGCCTAGAAATAGGGACGTAGTTTCATTACTCAGTATTAAACTAGAACCCTTGATTGAGCGATAAAAACTAATAAAAATTAGGTAGCTTTATCGCGCATATTTTTACATTATCTGGGTTTATACGGAGAGATGCAAGATCTGAGCCTCTAACTAGCGGCGATCGCCACTAGCAACATATGAAAGATGCACATTTTCTTCACTTTCTGAAAGCCTTGCTGTGTAAGCGTTACAAAATGTGCATCTTAAGAGATAGCTTATAAATGCTTGGTTTTGCATTGTGTTGTCGTGTAACTCGTAGTTGGCTCCCACTCGTGAGACAATCAAAAAAACTCAAAAATATTTTAGGATTCAGAGGGAACTCTTAACAGGGAACTCTTAACAGTGTACCCACGGATGCGCGCCGTGGGATTGAAACAAGGACGCCGTATTTAAGAGCGCTGCGCGTCTCGAAATACATCTTTATTTGCAAGTGGGCTTTAAACCCACAAAGTCACGTTTTTTTCTTTCCCTGTTCCCTGTTAAGAGTTCCCCGTTCCCTTTTTTTTGTAAAAAATTGTCTCCAACGTCAAAAACAAAAATTAAAAATATCGACCACCTAGGGATAGTCGCTGGGCTAATTGATGAAATTGGAATAGTTGAAATAATAAACTCAAGATTAGGAATAGACCCTCGAGAGAAAATATCAGCAGGGATAATAGTCAAAGCTATTTTAATCAATGGATTAGGGTTTGTATCAAGACCTTTATATTTATTTAGTCAGTTTTTTGAAGATAAAGGAATCGAAATATTATTGGGAGAAGAAGTAGAAATCGAGCATATAAATATAGAGATAACTCCAGAAGAAAGAAAAAAAAGAGCAGACCTAAATTTAGAAGGATATAAGTGGAAAGAAGAAATAGTAACTTATGGTGGAATTAAACAAATTTGGCTAATAGTAGAAAGTCAAAAAAGAAGAGACAGTGATTTAGAAAAACTAGAGAAAAAACTAAACAAAGAAAAAGATAAATTTGACAAACTTCTTAAGGAATTAAAAAAAGAAGATTTTGAAACTCCAGAACAGGCTCGATATAAACTGAGAGGAATTAATAAAAGTCTGAAAATGTTTGCAATCAAAGAGATTCAAATTATTGAGGTTACCTCAAAAGATAATAAGACTATTTATAAAATGGAAGCAGTGGGGTATGAAAAAATAAAAGAGATAGAAATACTAAGAAAAGAAGCTGGTAGATTTATCTTGGCGACTAATTTAGTTGACGAGAATAAGTTAGAACCGGAAGAAATTATTACAAATTATAAAAATCAACAGTCCTGCGAAAGAGGATTTAGGTTTCTCAAAGATCCTTTATTCTTTGCTGATAGTTTCTTTGTGGAGAATCCTGAAAGAATAGAGACGATGTTATTTTTAATGTCTCTGTGCTTGTTAGTTTATAATCTTGGTCAAAGGGAACTGAGGAATAGCTTAAAAAGAGCCAAAATTGGAATAAAAAATCAACTGGGAAAGTTAACGCTCACTCCTACATTAAGATGGGTTTTTCAATGTTTCCAAGGAATTCATATTTTAATTTTAAATGGCGTCCATCAAATTGTTAATTTAACGGAAGAACGGAATTTTATTTTAAATAATCTACCTTCATCTTGCCAAAAATATTATTTACTTTCTTAATCTAAACAACGTCTGGATATTGGATAACATTTTATTAACGTCCGAAGAAATAGTTATTTTTCTTCAAATTTCTAGTGCCTATACAACCTATTTTATCAGTTAAATATTTTGTATTTAATTATTTAGTTTAAAAAGAAAATTATTTCGTCATTCCTTTCTTAATTATCCTGACTTTCTTGGTTTTATCTATTTTGTAATTGTTTCGTGTTTCAAATTGAAGTGCGCAATGTGGGTTTTGATGATCTGACTCGCTTTAATGACGGAAAAACTTATAGACTGTTGTTATCAGTCATCAAGAAAACACTCATATTAATAAAGTATAACTGGTAAGTTAATAGTGGGGAGAGAAACAATTAGAGAGTGAAAAAAAGAAATATTCATCTGTTCAATGATTAATCAACCAGGGGGATGGATTATTAATCATATTTACCAAACCAGATAAAACTTGATAATAACGAGCGTAAAGTTCTTGTCCGACAGATGCTTCCATATAACCACATTCAACAGCAAAGTCGACCCAGGTTTGTGTTTCCGCAGCTTCTGCTTGTCTACGACACGCTACGCGAACACAATCATTGAGCTTTGCAATAAAAGCAGCTTCATAACGACGTTTTCTCCAGGCTTCTGCAAGGTTAGCACAGACTGAGCGTGAGGAACGACGGATTTGGTCAGTTAAAGAATATTTCTCCTCAGTTGGAAATTTTTTCGACGACTCAAAAATTAGCATCGCTGCTGAAAAGGAAATTTTATAAATTCCCAAGTCTTTATGGCTTTTTATCGCTTCTCTAGACATTTGTCATACTTCTCAACAACAAGATAGCTTTTCTTCATTATAGTCTTGATTGAGATTTTGTTAATAATGTGATGTATGGATAAGCACAGTTGCTTTGCGGGGTGTAAATCACAAAGAGTACCAGGAAGCAATCTCGCTTATTCAAGATTTGGAGAGATTAAATATTTATTAAAAATGAATTGAGTTAAGAAAGTAGTTAAAATGAATTAGTCGGTTAATCCAGTCAACAAAAAAGTATTAAGAGTTATGAAGCTGAAGCCCCGAATTACAATATCTGAACATTTCAGCAACATTGATGACCCAAGAATAGAGCGAAGGAAACTACATAAATTAATTGATATCCTCACAATTTCTCTTTGCGCTATCATTTGTGGGGCGGATACATGGGAAGATATCGAGTTGTTTGGAGAGTCAAAGCATGAATGGTTGAAAAATTTTTTAGAATTACCAAATGGAATACCATCTCATGACACTTTCGCAAGAGTATTTGCTCGACTAGATCCTGAACAATTTCAAAAAAGTTTTATAAATTGGATTCAGTCTGTTAGCAAATTAACAAATCAGGAAATAGTTGCAATCGATGGGAAAACTCTTCGTGGTTCTTATGATACGTCAAATAATAAAGCTGCTATAAACATGGTGAGTGCTTGGGCGACAGCCAATTCTTTAGTTTTAGGACAAGTTAAAGTTGATGATCAGTCAAATGAAATTACTGCCATTCCCAAACTGTTAAAAGTTTTATGTCTTCAAGGCTGTATTGTTACTATAGATGCTATTGGATGTCAGAAAGAAATTGTTAAACAGATTGTTGAACAAGGTGGTGATTATGTTATTACTCTAAAAAAGAATCAACCCTCATTATATGGACAAGTTGAAAGTCTATTTGAATCTGTAATTAAGCAAGATTTTCAAGGGATTGAATATAGCGATTTTAGAAAAGATGAATCAGGGCATGGTCGTCATGAGATTCGACAATGTGTGATGTTAAGTAATATTCAAGAATTAATAGATCCAGATGGTGAATGGTTAAAACTTACAAGTGTTGTCATGATAAATTCGTGGCGAACAGAAAATGGAACAACCACATTTGAAACTCGTTATTCTATTACTAGTTTACCTAATAATGCTGAATTCTTAGCCCAATGCGTCCGTACACATTGGAATATAGAAAACAAGCTACATTGGATCCTTGATGTACAATTTGATGAAGACGATTCCCGTGTCAGAAAAGGTAATGCTCCTCAAAACTTAGCAATTATTAGGCACATTGCTCTTAACCTTTTAAATAAAGAGAAAACAGTTAAAGCTGGTGTTAAACGTAAAAGAAATAAGGCTGGATGGGATAACGAATATTTAGAACAAATTTTATCAGGAGTATTTTCATTGTAATTTTGTTTATCATACTTCTTCAATCGAGTTAATACAAGTAGTATTAAGCTCTCATTAAGATTGCATCCATGTATTACATGGAAAAAGAAATCGAGGCTTATCGTGTGTTACATGGATAGGCTGAATTCATCTATAAATTCACTTTTACCGTGTATTACACGGTATTGCAGGACGATTTAACCTGCTGTCATAAACCTAACTTTAGGCAATTAAATATTTTGACTACCTTAGTTTATTATTTTTCCTTGATTTAATAATCATTCGTTTACGACGAATAATTCCCATGTAATACACGGTCAATCTCACCCAGCTTTTTCCATGTAACACACAAAGATAGTTATCTGACTTCCTCCATGTATTACATGATACTGCTATCATCAAATCCAGATTCTCTCCCGATTTAAGCTACCTGTCAAAATCAGCCTGGTTCCACATCCACGTCTAGTTCTTTTTGTCAAGACTATTTTTTACACATTTTAATGCGTTTGCCCTAGATGCGTAGTGGACAAATGTGTGATCTTTGGAAAAGCGCCTTTGCCCAACAAAAGAATCGTGTGGTATGTGCGATAAGTACTCAAACAGCATGGCAAGGTTTAGAAAATTCAGTTTTAGATTGCTCATACTGGGTAGCTGAAGGTAATAAACCTTGTTATCAACATGGTATTGATGCTTATGCTATATCAGGGTACTTTAGTGGAAACTTGGGAGCACCTGAAAACTCCCCAACAGTAGAATCTTGGTTAAACGATCAAGATGGTGGTTTTGGTAAGGCCTTGCAACAATTAAGACAAGGGGGTTTACTGAAGCATTCTAACGATAGTTTGCTAGATGTTTATAATAGCTTTACTTATCACATTAAAGTCGCACAGAAAAAAGGTTTAGCGTTAGTTGCTTATGAAGGAGGGCAACATATCGTAGGCTATGGAGGAGTAGAGAATAACAAAAAATTGGAACAGTTTTTTATCCAATTAAATCGACATAAAGCAATGTATGAACTTTACACGGAATTACTTAATTACTGGAAAAAAACTGGTGGTACGGTGTTTATGCATTTTGTGGACGTAGCACTGCCTAGTAAATGGGGTAGTTGGGGTGCTTTAGAGGCGCTTAGCCAAAACACATCGCCTAAGTATCAAGCATTAATAGACTTTAATAAAAATGCTACTTCAGAACCTTTTGGGCGAAGTC
>NZ_JAAKGC010000349.1 GCF_017591665.1 Aetokthonos hydrillicola CCALA 1050
CCATCCCGACGCCCCCCGCGCCGCCCGCCCCCCCACCGCACCCTCCCCCCAGCCCCCCGCCCGACCCGCGCTCCCCGCCACCCGCACCCCCGGCGAACCCGCCGGCCAGCCCATGTCAGCCCCCGGCATGCTGACCAGCCATTACGCCCCCCTGACACCCATCGAAATCATCGACCCCCTCGAACTGATTCCCCGCCTCAAGCAATCCTCCCACCAACGCATCGGCCTCCTCATCGGCCAACCAATAGAGTCCCCACTTTCGAGCAACATCACCCTCGAATGCCTGAGCCCAACCGGCAACCTCGTCGAAATGGCCGCCAACTTCTTCGCCGCCTTACGCCGCCTCGACTCTCATAATCTGATAGCCATCTACGCGACACCTTTTCCTGATCGAGGACTAGGACGTGCACTAAACGACCGTCTTGAACGTGCCGCCGCCAAAACGACAGGGATTTGAATCACCCTGGAAAGACATCTAGAGATATTTGAGCATCTCAATCATCTCGACTCTCTGATCACACTGCGATAAAATGGCAGCAGGAGACAACCATGGTCATCGAAATCCAAATCGACGAAGCACAAAGCCGCCTCAAAGAACTCGTCAACAACCTCGGCCCGGACGACGAAGTCCGCCTTCTCGACCACGCCCGTGTGATCGCACACATTACGCCGGGGCGGGATGATGAAAGCCCTGCGAATCGACAATCAGTCGAAGAGTTTCGCAGGTGGGCAGATGCATTCATCGCCCGACATCAACCTGTGACAACGCCTGTCGATGATAGCCGTGAAAGTATCTACTAATGTCACAGTGTCTCGTCGATACCAACGTGTTGCTCCGATTCACGAACGCAGGCGATCCCAAACATCTCACTGCCTATTCAGCGATCACCAATTTGATCTCGCAGGGAACAAAAATCGTTATCGTGCCTCAATGCTTATACGAATACTACGTAGTAGCGACTCGTCCAGTCGGCTCGAATGGCCTGGGGCTGTCCCGAGTCGCTGCCCAGAATGATCTGCTGGATCTTGTTCATCGCTTTACCTTGCAGGAAAAAGAAGATGGTCTGTACTCAAACTGGATCGATGTCATTACGACCTACGAATCCATCGGCAAACCCGCCCACGATGCCCGTCTCATCGCCGCGATGAGACTCCACAATCTCAAGCATCTCCTCACCTTCAACGTCACCGATTTCCAACGCTACTCCCAGGAAATCACGCTGTTGGATCCAATGACCATGTAATCAACCCCCCTTCTCCCAAAACTCCACCACCTCCCCGCTCTTCGCATTCTGATAACTCACCTCATCCACCAGATCCTCCGCCGCGTTCAACAGTCGAATCCGATCCCCCGAATTCCCCAGCAACAGCTTTGATCCCGTCGCCCGCGACAAATCAATCCGTAGAGTCTCGCCCGCTTTGATCGCACCGCTCAGCTCTTTCTTACCGCCCTGCTTGTCGCGTAGCGTCCACCGCTCCAGGTCGACAAGCTGATCAGAGATGTTCTTGATCTCCACCCATTCCCCCGTCTCATCATCCCCCTCAGGATTCGGCAGCCCCTTCGTAATCACGACGGGGCCTTCTCTCGAAACCACCGGCGAGACATCACTCGGCTGCGCGTATCCAAGCAGCACCGGGTAAAACGTCCTCACATGCGGCCCCCGCTGCCCGTTCGATTTGACGCTCGCATGCAGGACCAGATCAAACGTCGAACCATCAATCGTCGTCCGACGCAGGTCATTCGACAACAACCCCTTCT
>NZ_JAAKGC010000350.1 GCF_017591665.1 Aetokthonos hydrillicola CCALA 1050
AAGGTATGTGAAAGCTCCTACTGTTAGCACTGGAAGCATGCTAACTGCAAGAGCCCAAGCTATTGTTTTAGCTTTTAAGCTCCATCGCTTTCGTTGTTGCTGTTTTTGCAAGGGAAATCCTTGAAGCCTTGTTGGGTCGTCTAAACTATTATTTATAGTTGACTTCTCTATATCTCGCTTACGGCTCTGCTTTTGAGAAGAAGGCTGAGTCATAAATAAAAATCTTCTGTAAAAAATGATTAAGTAAACAAGCTCTATCTGTAGGTACACTTCATTAATCAGAAAGGGGCAATTACCTGTTATAATTGCTACTGAGGGGAACTTCAAAAACCCCGACCTACGCCGGGATCTATGTACAGCTTTTGGATAGAAATCTACTCGTCAAAATTATGATTATTACCAAAAAATTTCCAGTAGCTCTCAAAACCCTCTTAACTTACATAGCTCTGTTTTCACTCCTTAACCTTTGTGCCTCTCCTTAGAAATTCTGATGCACCGAATTAATAATAATTTAGTATATTAATTTTAGATTTAACACTAAGATATACCAGATATTTCTTAATTTCACATTATATAGCAATCGACCCTCTTTTGGATAGCACTTTGCTGTCTTTTGCTTCTTCAAACCTTATCTTTAATATACTAATTAGCTGAAGCGTGATTCATACATTCTTGATACATGCTTTTATCAAAATCTTCTTAACTTCATAAAATACAGCAATTGCTTAAGTATTTCCTGATTACATGCTGTACTTAAGCTTTTTCTGACGCAATATCTATTCTTTATAAAACTACTGCCAAAAACGTTTATAGCTCAATTTCGGTAAGTGTTGATGATTTTATACTCATTTTAGACAGGGAACTAAAAGTTGAATAGTTCCCTCTCTTCTTTTCGCTTACCGTGTCCCCACCGCGCCGGAATAAACTAAACCTCGCTGCATATCCATGGTCAAAATCGCACTATCTCGAATCACTTGGGTAGCGCCCTTTACACCAACAATCACTGGGACACCGAGACGTAAGCCAATCACTGCGGCATGGCTAGTAAGACTTTCTTCTTCTGTGATGATTCCAGCTGCCTTACGAATAGCCTCCACAAAATCGGCGCTAGTACGCGAAGCCACTAAAATATCCCCAGGATTAAAATTACTTACATCTATACCAGAGTGAGCTACCCGTGCGCGACCACTTACAGAACCTTGTCCTATTCCGATTCCTTGACCCAACACAGCCGTTACTACTTCAACTTTAATCAAATCAGTTGAACCAGAAATACCTTGGAGTGTTCCGGCCGTCATGACGACTAAATCCCCCTCAGATAATAGCTGGTGTTCTTGAGCGACGTTGATAGCTGCTTGGAAGGTCTGACCTGTGGAAGGTAGTTCTAACACTAATAACGGTTTTACTCCCCACACGAGCTGTAGTTGCCTTGCTACGTTCACATGGGGAGTTACTGCCAAAATAGGTGTTTGAGGACGAAACTTGGAGACATTGCGAGCTGTTGCTCCAGTTTGGGTTAGTGTCATTATTGCCGCTGCGCCCAGTTGCTCAGCAATTTGACCCACTGCTTGACTAATTGCATTCGGGATAGAACGCCGAGTGTCTCTGGTTTGAAGCGCGTTTGCATTTAGCAGAGGAAGTTCCCGTAGGATCAAGAATTCTCCTTGATGATGGACGGGTAGAAATGTTAGTAGAAGAAATCAACCAACAAAAAGGTGATTTGCACTGCCGCGTTACGGTAGGTGGGCCACTCTCTAAC
>NZ_JAAKGC010000351.1 GCF_017591665.1 Aetokthonos hydrillicola CCALA 1050
TTCCTACGGTTAAGCACTTCGTTTCTTGGTTGGGATTATGTCCTGGTAGTCGCATCACTGGGGGTAAGGCCAAAAGTTCTAAAACTCGCCCTGTTATCAATAGAGCAGCCAACGCTTTCCGCATGGCCGCACAAACTCTTTGCAGAAGCTATTCAGCTTTAGGAGGATTTTACAGACGTATGCAATCCCGTATGGGAGCGCCAAAGGCAATTACCGCAGCTGCCCATAAACTAGCACGTATTTTCTATCGTCTTTGGACATCTGGAGCCGCATTTGCAGACCCAGGTGTCGATGCCTATGAGCAAAGATACCAAGAACGTATTGTCAACAACCTGAAGAAGAAAGCTCATGCTCTTGGGTTTGATTTAGTCGCTCAACCTACTATTGAGCAAGAACAATGTGCTTCTTGAGCTACTGTGTTCATTAGTTGTTTATATTACTGATATAACCAGCACGCTGAAACTAAATACCACTACTTGAAATCATAAAAAGATTCAGATGACGCGCTGTTTAAGAACAAGGTGTGGTTATTAGCATGTGACTATTGGTAATTTAAAGCGCTATTTCCTTACAAAAATTACTCTGGTGGGGTGTGTTTCTTAGGAGTATATCCTATTTTTCCCTTCTGTTTTGTTTAAGTCCCGTTATTCCTCTGAATTATGTATAACTAATAACAAATCCAGGTCGTCAACACTCTACCCCAAATCCTGCCTCAATTGGGTGTTACTGCTCGCAAATAACTCGAAATCCGACAGTTCTCTGGCGGACGTCTGGTAAGTATCTTGAACGCCTTGCCGAACGGCAATAGGATGGATCAACATCCCAAGATCCTCCTCTTGCAACACGCTTTGCATTTTTGTTATCAGATAACCAGGCTGAACCATCATTTGGTGCGCCCACGTAATTCTCATGCCAGTGATCGGCACACCACTCTAAAACATTCCCATGCATGCCATATAAGCCGAAAGCATTCGGAAAGAACTGATTTACTTCTGTCGTTATTCTCTGATGTTTACCAGCGAAATTTGCTAAGTCTGGTGTGATTATTTCGCCGAAATAAAACGGTGTCCTCGTGCCAGCACGGCAAGCATATTCCCATTCAGCTTCACTAGGTAGACGGTAGACTCTGCGGGTTAGCTGAGATAGCCTGTTGCAAAACTCATAAGCTTCATACCAAGAAACTTTCTCTACAGGGTTTCTGTCACCTTTGAAGTATGATGGATCCGGATTCAAGTCCATATCAATCTTGGGCAAGGCGGATACCCGATTCCACTGTACTTGGTTAATAACACATTGGCTTATCAAAAAACTACCTACATTAACAGAACGCTGTGGTCCCTCCCAATCTATTCGATCACTTTCTTCGTTTGAGGAGCCCATCAAAAAAGTACCTTGACGAACCATGACGAGTTCTAAATATACGTCTTTGCCAAGATTCTCTTTGTAAATTTCAACTTCAAATACACTGCTATTTGTGAAAATAGTTAACTTTCCCAAGTCTAAAAATCCACCCTTTTCAATTCTTGTTATTACCTTAGTTTCTAAGGAACGTTGAGATTTTTGGATAGAAATTGAATAATCGTAGGGGGTACTTGTCTTTGTCGGTGCTCCTTCAGCGCCTTTCCAATTTGCTGCTTTTGGCAAGTCACGGACTCGGGTGTAGTGTAGGTCATGATCGCCACTGAGGTCATCGGTTTGCGGTGGCTGAACAATCTCTGGTCGAATGTAGTCTACATTGCCTTTGGCACTGCGAG
>NZ_JAAKGC010000352.1 GCF_017591665.1 Aetokthonos hydrillicola CCALA 1050
AGATACAAGCGAGAACCAACTAACTTAACACCAATCTCATTCCTTAGTTAGAGGTTTGGTTTAGTCGAAAGCTTTAAGGTTCAGGTGTTGATTTGTAGTAGTTAATTTTTATAGTAGTCTATAAGACTGATACGAAGGGTAAATTTTTTCAACAGACTTCTACGTGTCTTTCCTTTATAAGCTGCTATCCTACACTGTTCTCCGCTCATAGTATTAAAGTTTAGACAAATTTGTTTGTCCAAACTGCGATAAACAAAGCACCATACAGCAAGCATGGGAGACAATAGATATGAGCCAACCAATTAAAGTTGAAAAGACGGTAACGATTAACAAACCAGCAGAGGAACTCTACCGCTTTTGGCATAACTTTGAGAACCTGCCGCGCTTTATGAAGTATCTCCAAGACGTAAAAGTACACAATAATAAGCGAGAGTCCTCCGGACACGCTACGCGAACGCACTGGACGACCAGTGGGGCGTTAGGTGTACGTGTTGAATGGGATGCAGACATCATTGAAGATCGGGAAAACGAATTGATTGCTTGGGCTTCGGTTGAAGGTGCAGACGTGGATAACTCTGGTTTTGTCCGCTTCCGGCCAGCACCCGGCGATCGCGGTACTGAGGTAAAAGTTGTCACGAAATATAACCCGCCTGGTGGAGCGATTGGAGCTACCATTGCCAAAATCTTCGGCAAAGAACCAGAACAGCAAATCGGAGATGATTTACGCCGCTTCAAAATGATGATGGAAGCAGGCGAGATTGCCACCACAGAGGGACAACCAACAGGGAAATAGTCACTTGTCCTTTGTTTATTAGCTGACAAAAAATGACTCCGGACAAATGTACGGTCAGAAGTATATTCCCCTGTTGGTGGAGCATGTTTTGAAGGGCGAAGTCGAACTATCGGCTGTGTTCTCGCATCACTTACCTCTAGCAGAAGCGCCGCAAGGCTTTAAACTGTTTAAGCACAAAAAAGATAACTGCTTAAGAAGGCAGAAGTACTAAGGCAGCTATGCTGCTATGTATACCCATAAATAAATTCAGGGTATTTAGTAATGACGCAGTATTTCTTGTTCTACGCCGGAGCAACATACATATTTCCTTCTTTTTTCATAAATAAATTTAGCGGCTTGTGACAAGCATGGCATCGGGCAGATCTTTAAATCTTTTACATAGCAGCATAGCTGCCTTTATTTGGTCAAGGTCTTACTCAAACCCTGACAAGTGAGCGAACTTTAACATACGCCAAGATGTTAAGAAAGCTTGTTATCTCTTAACCTTTACATCTTGGTGCCAGATAAAAAAAGGAGAATAACTCAATGAAAGCTGTTTGCTGGCAAGGTACCAACGACGTACAGGTCGAAACCGTACCCGATCCAAAAATCATTAATCCCCGTGATGCTGTCGTCAAAATCACGACAACGGCGATTTGCGGTTCTGATTTACATCTTTATGACGGCTACATTCCCACAATGGAAAAGGGAGACATCCTTGGTCATGAATTTATGGGTGAAGTCGTTGAATTGGGCAGTGCCGTCAAAAATATCAAGATAGGCGATCGCGTAGTTGTTCCATTTCCCATTGCCTGTGGCAACTGCTTCTTCTGCCAACGCCAGTTAACATCACTGTGCGATAACTCTAACCCGAATGCTTGGATAGCTGAAAAACTCATGGGTCATTCCCCGTCTGGTCTTTTTGGCTACTCCCACATGATGGGTGGCTACGCTGGAGGGCAAGCAGAATACGCCCGCG
>NZ_JAAKGC010000353.1 GCF_017591665.1 Aetokthonos hydrillicola CCALA 1050
CTTCTATACTCTTGTTTAACTGAGCTTCAGTTTCTTGCTGGTCAGACAAGAATGTGATAAGTTTTGCTAGGAGATCTTCAACAGATGGAGCATCGTACAGCGATTGCCAACAAATGCAATCAAACTTCCCGTGCATCTGTGTCACTAATTTATAAGTGAAAGCTGTCTTGCCGATTCCTTCAATTCCAACTATATTTATTAGGTGACAGTGTTCCGCTTCAATCCATTTTTCGAGGATTCCTAATTCTTCAGTGTGTCCATAAAAGACAGAGGTATCTGCTGCTTCTTCCCAAGGCTCACCCGCTTTCACAGTAGTTTGTCTATCTGTTACTTCACTAAAAATTTTCTTTGAGCCATTTTTTGAAATCAACTGGTCATTTGCCTGCTTAACTTGGGTGTCTAAAAGTTCGGTTTGGGCAATAAGAAAATGCCGTCTAATGATAGATTGAAAATTGTTTTTAGTAACTTTCTCGTTAAAAGCTAAAGATAATAAGTGCCAGAGTTTATAGCCAACAGCCTTAATGTACTCAGGACTGTAACCATAAGTTTTGGCGCAATCCAGATAAGACTCTCCTTGCCAAGAAGCTTGAAACACTATCTCCTGAAGATGATTAAGGTGCCGCTGTGGGAGATATTGAACTACAAAAACCAACGCTTGCTCGAGCGTCATGGTGAACCCCCAATAGTTTTATAAAATGTTGTTTTTATTAACCGTCGAATTATGCAAAATTCAGAATTAGTACCCTATTTTTAGATCCGTAGGTTTGAATAAAAAGGAGTTAGCAGTCAGGAGACAGGAGTCAGAATACACCAACCATAAAGGGATGGTGTTTCAACGCTCATTTTCAACAACAGAATTGATGCACTCATTCTGGCGATTGACGTATGTATTCTTCTTTATAAAATGACTTACCTCTAAGGGAAGCAAGTCAGCGCAGTGTTGCTTAGTCTGTCTCCAAGTAGAGCAACAGAAGTTAACGTAAAACTCCCACCCCAGATCTCGCTTTCGTTCTTGCCCACCTTAAGATGGAAGAACGCTGTATGTAATATATAGATGTAGCATCATATTGTTTATGCAAAAAGATTTCTTTTATTAAAAAAAATCAGAAAACCCTTCTACTGCTCTGCGTTTGAGTGATCAAGGAAATGAGCCGTAGGCTGAAGAGAGTTCCAAATCACTGCGATAGGCTGATGCGCGGCTAAATTTTATAAAGCGAAAATGTAAAATTATTGTAGTGTGGGCATCTTGCCCGCGTCCCATATAAAAACGTTGGGCGCAACGGCTTAACTTGACGACTCTCCGTCTCTTTAGAGCTGAGAATGTCAAAACTTGCTTAAGATATAGCGTTGTAACCTTACTGCTATTCAGTACTTAACTACAATTATACCAGCATCTCTAAAACCAAGACAGATTACTTCATATACCAAGAAGGCGTATGAAATAATCTGTGACTTGTCTAGTAACAATATTAGGAAAAGAGTACTCTTTTTTTACATGAGAATTCGATCCAACGTCAAAATTAATATGTTTACTTAAAGCGCCTTTTGCGTCTGGCAGCCACCGCTTTGCGTTTGCGCTTTTCTAAGGGTGTTTCAAAATGGCGATGATACTTAACGTCAGCTAAAATTCCGGCTTTGGAAACTTGGCGTTTAAACCGACGTAGAGCTGAATCTATTCCTTCATTTTCTCCTAAAACCACTTGGGTCATTCTTGGCTTATCCTCTTCCTCGTTAATCAATATTTCCCATTT
>NZ_JAAKGC010000354.1 GCF_017591665.1 Aetokthonos hydrillicola CCALA 1050
CAGTTGTTTCAGACTTTGTTCCAAAGCATTTACGTTTAGAGAACCGCTTAGCTTGAGTGCTTCTGGTATGTTGTAAGCAGGATTGTCGGCAATTAATTGATCGAGAAACCACAATCTTTGTTGCGCGAACGAGAGGGGTAAAATCCTGATCCTGGTTTTATTTTTTTGAAGCAGTTCAACTAGCAGCTGTCTTTTTTCGTCTTGCGATAGATCCCCTAATTTGTTAAGGCTCATCTTCTTTATTTATTACTTTACTTAGCAAATTTAGTACCAAGAATACTTGTTAATGAATCACCTACCTTCTCCAATTCTTCCAAAATTTCATGAATCATCCAGTCTATTTGGTAATAATTTATACACTATGCACTAAATCGGATACTAAAAGATGTAAGTTTTACTGTGACCTAATTTACCCTTCTACAAATATACACTGAAATATTAACGCGTCAGATAACTTGCTTTCGCACGTGTATCAATATACCATAAGCAGCCATAAGCGTTTCTTTGGGATAAATAAAAAATTTACATTTTGTTACATGATAGCAAAAAATTGCTGAAATCCTGAGATCTACTTAGTGTAATCTACTTACCGCATTCAAAAATGTATAATTAGTTTTCCACAGATTCTTATTCAAGGAGACGTATCGTGAATTCATTGAGTGGAAAAGTTTCTATTGTGACAGGTGGGAGTTCGGGCATTGGAAAAGCTACAGCGCTGGCACTTGGGAAAGAAGGTGCAAAAGTTATTGTTGCTAGTCGTCGAGAGGAAGAAGGAAACAAGACCGTTCAACTCATTCATGAGACAGGGGGGGAAGCCGTTTTTGTTAAGACTGATGTAAGTAAGGGAGAAGACGTCTTAAGGTTAATCGACACAACAGTCGAGATATTTGGCGGACTCGACTATGCATTCAATAATGCTGGGAATGTGTTGGTCGGTTCGCTGATAGATTACACGGAATCTGACTTTGACCATATCTACAACAGTAATGTAAAAAGCATCTGGCTATGTATGAAGTATCAAATCCCGCAGATGCTTAAGCAGGGTGGTGGTGTTATTGTGAACAATGCCTCAGCTTCCGGTTTAGTTGGCACTCCTTACGGAAGTCTCTATGGAGCCAGCAAACATGCTGTCTTGGGGCTGACCAAATCAGCAGCGTTAGAGTACGCTAAGTCTGGGATTCGTATCAATGCTGTGAGTCCAGGTGCTATTAACACCGAGATGCTTGAGCGGGTCACTGACAGCAAAGAAGAAGCCAAAGCGCAGATGGCAGAAGTACATCCAATCGGACGTGTGGGTCAACCGGACGAAGTTGCTAGTGCTGTGCTTTGGCTCTTCTCAGATGGAGCTTCATTCGTGACTGGTCAGTCGTTAACTATTGATGGTGGCTACACAGCGCAGTAGTACACTCAATTCTTCGATAACTTTACAAAACCCTTTCCCAGATTAAACAGTTTATCAGCTCCACGCTTTTTTCTAGAGACCAAGGCGCACTCAACTCTAAAGAGTCACCCACAAATTTAAAAAAGCGTTCTTGAATGCCGCTGACAATAGGGTTGGAGCTTAATTCAACGTAATGAATAACTTTGTCAGTTTGAATCTCATATTTACCACAATAAGAAAAGTAGGTTTCTCGGTCTAACTTTGCCATTGCGGCTTTCTGCTCTAGACTCAATTCCATAAAAACCTCAAAAATTTTCGCCATGTCAGGGGGATTAATCACATTCACATGCACTGACACATAACCATT
>NZ_JAAKGC010000355.1 GCF_017591665.1 Aetokthonos hydrillicola CCALA 1050
CATAGTGGTACACCCCACCCATCTATAGCAATAAAAGCGCTGATTTGTCCTCCGAGCATTTGCCACTTGCATGCAGCAACTATTGCTCCTACAACACCAGCGCTAAAGCTAATAAACAAGACTGGTTGAGCCTTCCAGTTTCCTAAGCGTTGGTATAAAAACTGTAAAATATGGATTCCAGATAGAGGGAAAAAACCCTGTTTCGGGAAAATCAGCATATCGTCTGATGTAACTGTGCTTGAATTCTGACAAACTTGCTTACGTAAGCTTAATACAAAGCTTTCAGTCAAACTTGGTTCATGAATACCCGGGCAAATTATTATACTCATATTCAATAATGTTGTATATGTAACACGGTTTGATTTGCTCATACGAGTCATTGTACGTAAAAAGTCATGATTCAGCACTGTAATTTTAGTTATCCCCCTAGAGGGGATAGGATTATAATTAGTAAAGATTCACCAGTAAGAAAAGCAACAAGGCTATAGCAGACCCTTTTTCATTGTCGTTGTATAGAGGAATTCTAAAGTGGTAGCAACCCCAGAAAAACTACAACACACACCAGAACAGTCCACCCAACAGCGCGTAGCTGTACTGCTAATGGGCTACGGCGAAGTTGAAAGTTACGAAGATTTTGCTAACTATAACGAACAAGCGTTAAATCTACTGACAGCAAAATTTGCACCAGTACCAACATGGATTTATCCCCCTCTGGCAAAGTTGCTGGCATTATTTGATCGCCATGAGTGGGGACACCAGCATCACGATTTTATCTCCCCACACAATGCCATCTTTGAACAGCAACGTGCTGGTATTGAAAAGTATCTACAAGAACACTGGGGTGATAAAGTCCAAGTCTTCAAAGCCTTCAACTTCTGCGCCCCGTTTCTCCCTAAACAGGTTCTGGCAGAAATTAAGAACCAAGGCTTTGATAAACTGCTCATCTACCCTCTGTTAGTGGTTGATTCTATCTTTACCAGTGGAATTGCGATCGAGCAAGTCAATAACGCTTTATCGGCGTTGGCTGACAGTACCGAACATTGGGTAAAAAATCTACGTTACATTCCTTCTTTCTTCAACGAACCAGCTTACATTGATTTAATGGCGCATCTCGTCGAAGAGAAAATCACCAGCGATCTAGCGGGTGCTTACCTACCTTCTGAAATTGGCATCGTGCTGATGAACCACGGTTGTCCCCACAAAGCCAAAGGGTTCACTTCTGGAATCACCGAAAGCCAAGCACTCTACGACTTAGTGCGTGACAAGTTAATTAATCGTTACCCTTTAATTTCTGTTGGTTGGTTGAACCATGACACACCCCTAATTGAATGGACACAGCCAAACGCTGAACAAGCAGCCAAAAATCTGATTCAGTTGGGAGCTAAAGTCATTATCTTTATGCCAATTGGCTTTGCAACAGAAAACCATGAAACTCTTTTAGATGTACACCACATTATTCACGCTTTAGAGAAAAAGCATTCTAATGTGAATTATGTCCAAATGCCTTGCGTCAACGATAATCCTACATTCCTAGCGATGGCAGCAGAATGGGCAAACTCTCATATTGCTGAGTTGCTATCTGAGCAAGCCACAGCAGTAAACCCTCAGCTAGCTGTTGGTCACCATCATCACCATCATCATTAAAATCTTAAGACAACTTAATGAAAGGGAGCAGGGAAAACTAGGTCACCCACTTTCTTGCGAGGCTTTAAATAAACCTTAAGCTCTTTTAGTAAACTAGT
>NZ_JAAKGC010000356.1 GCF_017591665.1 Aetokthonos hydrillicola CCALA 1050
AAGTATGAACAAAAATCAATCTCTTTTAACTTTCGACAAATGGTGACATCCAGTTTTTTGGGTTTGAGTGTACAGGAATTTCCACCACAAACTCTGTACCCTGTCCAAGAGATGAATTACAAGTCAGTCGCCCTTTATGCCTTTCCACTACAATTTGATAGCTAGTCAATAAACCTAACCCTAACCCTTGACCCACGGGCTTAGTGGTAAAAAATGGGTTAAATAAACTTGATTGCTGTTCTTCCGTCATACCAACACCATTGTCTTTGATCCGAATTGTTACAGTTGAAGGAGTCGTTAACTCGGTGCAAATCCAAATCGTCGGGATTAGGGGTTGGGGGAAATCTACGCCAGTTCTTGGTTCTAACGCATCAATAGCGTTATTCAACAAATTCAGAAACACCTGGTTAAGCTGACTGACGTGACAGGTGACGTGAGGCAATTTCCCATAGTTTTTAATAACCTTAATTTCTGGGCGTGACTCTGTTTGTCTTAGTTTATACTGCAAAAATAGTATAGTACTATCAATCCCTTCATGGATATCTACAGAGTTAATATCTGATTGATTAATACGGGAAAAGATGTGTAAAGCAAGTATTATTGTCCGGATACGCTCTGCTCCCGTCTCCATTGACTTGAAAATTTTTGTTAAGTCTGAGACAAGAAAGTCCAAGTCAATATCTTGAATTGCTCTTTGAATGGTGACGCTGGGATTTGTGTATTCCTTTTGATAGAGATGAATCAGATTTACCAAGTCTTGAACATATCCAGCTGCTGGAGCAATATTTCCATAGATAAAGCTAATAGGGTTATTAATTTCGTGAGATATACCTGCGACTAGCTCCATTAAACCAGCCATTTTTTTCTGCTGAAGCAGTTCGGCTTGAGCTTGTTTTAGCTCACTTAATACCTGTTGAAGCTCTATATTCTGTAACTCAAGCTGCGTTTGAAGATTTCTCGTTTTCAGGTGTGTTTCAATTCGAGATAAAACTTCTTCAAACTGAAAAGGCTTAGTGATATAGTCTAACCCACCAATTTGAAAAGCTTTAACTTTATCCAACACAGCATCTAAAGCCGTCAAAAAAATTACTGGGATAGAGGAAGTTTTAATATCTGATTTTAGATGTTTACAAACCTCATAGCCATCCATCTCCGGCATACTGATATCTAGTAAAATTAAATCAGGTATAACGGTTTGAACAGCAGTCAAGGCCATCTGACCAGTTAATGCTTTACGAACGTTATACCCCTGCGACAATAGCATATTAGATAGAAAGCGGATGTTATCTGGTTTATCGTCAACTACAAGAATATCGGCTTTGGATCTACTAGCTAGAATCTCATTCATTTGACTTTTCCTAATATCATTTTTGTAAAAAACCGTTGTTGATATATGCTGTTCGTCCTTTGATTCTAGCTTTCAATTGATTGAGCTAATTCGGTAATTCGCTCAAACTGGAAGTTATCAACTAAATCTGTTAGAGCAACAGCAAGGGGGGCATTTTCTTCAGGGATTTGCTTAATCAGCTGATAAATAAGGAGATCACTACCTTGGGCTGCAGCATAGTGTAATTGCTCTATCCACTCAGAGGACATCACCTGTAAGGATGATGAATTAAGGATGAAGAATGAAGAAAGATTCTGCTGTTCATCGTTCCTACTTTCTACTTCGTCTTTTACTTCATAAAGATATTGTATCACCAAGTACTCGCTCATTTTTGCCAAAAGATTTTAT
>NZ_JAAKGC010000085.1 GCF_017591665.1 Aetokthonos hydrillicola CCALA 1050
TTTTCATCCGTTGGAGGGTCAGATGCATTTGCTCAAACATTTGCTGTGGAGTAACTCCAAACTGATTCATCTGAGTTTTGAGTTGCTCCATAGTCATTTGTGCCATGAAGTCGTCTGATAGCTCAAACCGCTTCATAAAGATGCGATATCGCTCCATCATGGCTTCCATTTGCTCAATAAACAGCTTCTTGCCCTCTCGGTCAAATTTACCGTAGCTATTACCAAGCTTGATTAGTGCTTGATAATCTTCAAACAGCTGCTTCGCTTCTTGCTGAACTATCTCAGAGTCAAAGAATCCCATTTTATCTCTCTTAAACTGAGCCGTGCAACTCAGTAGCTCTCTTACTTTTGCCTCTGGCTTTATTTTAGTCTACGCAAATAATCTATGAAATATGTTTCGGTCTATAGTCTGGATTTTTACCAAGATTTCAACACTTGACAAAATTGAGATCATTGCCTAGGAGAAGTATCCTGTAAAGGAGTCCTAGAATATGGAGATATGGAATAGGCAATTAGAAGTATGTTTAATCAACGAAAAAGCCGAAGCATAGCCGCTATTTTAGCTCTTGCTGGCACGCTGACAATATCGGGATTACATAAATTTTATTTAGGACAACCACTTTGGGGTATTTTGTACGTGTTGCTTTCTTGGACTCCTATTCCTAAAGTAGCTAGTGCTATTGAGGGGGTTTGGTATTTAGCCCAAGATGAAGAAGCTTTTGATCGTAATTTTAATGTTGGGAAAAAAGCTGTCAGTTATTCACAAAACTCTGTGAATCAAGTTGAAGCGATCGCCACCTCATTACGTGAGTTAGATCGGCTCCGTGAAGATGGACTCATTACCGAGTATGAGTTTGAACAAAAGCGCCGTCATTTACTAGACCAAATTTCTTAACAAGATGAACAATTGGCTACCTTTTACCACTAAGTTGCAACAACTTCGCTCTAAGCTACTCAACGACCCCTACTACCGACTACAATCGGCAGAGGAAATTGCGATCGCAGCTGAATTAGGTATCCGTATTGATGTTAATCAAGCAACTGTAGATGATTGGCTGCGTTTACCAGGGTTATCAATTCACCAAGCGCGATCGCTCGTTGAACTACAAAGATCTGGGCTAAAATTTTACTGTATAGAAGATGTTGCTGCTGCCTTAAGTACTCCAGTACATAGACTAGAGCCGCTCAAACCGATTCTTAATTTTAGCTATTATAGCGATGAGTCTCTAGAACACCCCAGCTCTAAAGTGAACCCTAACACAGCAACAGTAGAAAGTTTGGCTGAAGTGCCATGTATTGATTTGTCTTTGGCACAAGCAGTGGTAGAAAATCGTTCATCATTTGGGCATTACCGTAACTTAGTTGATTTTCAGCGTCGGCTGAATTTACCTAGCGATGCGATCGCCCAATTGATGTATTATCTACGATTTTAGCTCTTTACAAAAGATATCCGACTGAGGGGCCAAAACCGAAACACTGCTCTACCGATAATATTTTTGCTTGGTAAAAACCCCCAGTAACGAGAATCGTTACTATCGTTGCGGTTGTCTCCCATCACAAAAAATTCATCTTTAGGGACTTTTACTGGTGGGAAGGGCTGCTCTGGTGGTTCGGCAATGTAGTCTTCTTGTAAGGGTTGACCGTTGATATAAACCTTACCATTCACAATGGTAATGATATCTCCAGGCTTACCAATAATTCGCTTAATGAAGGCTTGATCTTTAGAATATCCTCGGCTTTGTAGTTCTTCTGGGGGCTGAAAAACAACAATATCACCAAAGTTTGGTTGGTGAAAAAGGTAGGAAATTTTTTCCACTACCAATCGATCACCTATATGTAAAGTTGGCAACATTGAATCTGACGGGATGTAGCGAGGTTCCGCAACGAAAGTTCGGATTATGAGTGCTAAGCATAGGGCGATCGCAACCAAAGTAAAATTTTCCTGCAACCCGCGCCACACTCCCGTTGGCTTTGGCTTATCCGCAGGAGAGGAGCCAGCAGCTTCTTTAGCATCACTCTTTTGAGAAGTCATAGAAAATTAAAAGCCAGGTTAAGAATTGAAACAAATACTTTGATTATCGTACCCGCACACCGAGTTTTTCATCCCAGTGAAGAGGTTTATCTGCTTTTTGTAAAGGTGATTCTGGAATCTGATCCACCGAAACGCCGTATTTCCAATCTGGTGGACAAATCGCAATGTAACGAGCATATCCTCCCAAACCCCCTTTGAGTTTAGGATAGCCGATTGCCACTAGCGCGCCTTTCTCTGGTACTTGATCTAGATGAGCAACACCTTCTGCTTGTGTATATCCGTTCTTCAACAACCAAGCTTCCCCTTCTAGAGTAGGGGTGCTATCTGTATCGAGTGGTTCGTGTCCATGAAACAAAATCTTACGCTGTAGGTGAAGAAACTTAAGAGCCTCAAGCTTCACCCCAGGAAACTTAGTCCTTGTAGCTAGTTCAGGGTTAGGCCATTCTTTAGACCAGTCAGAGCGAACAAACACAACTGAACCTTCAGGGATTTTACCATGCTTTTTCTCCCAGTCCTGGATATCCTTAACAGTGAGATGATAATTGGGATCACGAGCAACTTTGTCTTGAATGGCAATAACGACTAGAGGACGAACAGCAAAGGTTGGAGGTAATTCATCAATAGAGGGATAGTCAGGATTCCAATGAGCAGGTGGATCTAACTGGGTTCCAAGTTGATCTGTAGACAAATCGTAATGTGTTGCTTCAAAGCCATCTTGTTTGTAAGAATACGGTTTTCCTGTCTTGGGGTTGATTGTGGGTGAAAATTTAGATGGACCAAAACCAGACCACACGGGAATTGTAGGGGTGATAGTATGAGTGAGGTCAACGTATTTGGCGCTTTTTAGTGACTGCTGGTAAACTTTCCACAAGGAAGGTTCTTGGCTAGGCTGTGCCGCGCTAATAGAAAGACAAATAATTAAGCTCAACACGGTTACTAAACACAACAGTCCGAGTTTTTTCATTCTTTTACAATAAAATCTGTTTGGCTTCCCTTAGTTTCCCATAATACTGGTATTTTTCTCGCCAAAGAAGATGCTATGCCATCAACGTATTGGCACAAAATCGTAAATAGTGCCAGGCTGTGTTGAGGGACGAACTTCTACTAGTTGAACCGAACCATAGCGATCGCCAAAAGACGAAAACCTAATTTTACTAGATGCACCAGTTGCAGAAAAGTCAGCGGCAGCAAGCGATTGTTGAACGCCCTCGCGAGTGGGGTTACGCTTAAGCGCTGCTATTAAAGCTTGGGCAGCATCATAAGATGTAGCGGTACGCCAATTTACTTTACCTTGCCAAAGCTGTTGAGAAGTACGGGAAAAGTTGGATTGAGGATCAGCGTCAATATGCCAGGGAACAGCCGCTACTAAACCAACTGCTGCTTCACCTCCATCTGTCAAAACTTTTGGTGAATAAAGATTATTCCCCCCTAATAGACTTAACCGTTTTTGGTTAGCTTGAATAACTAACAATGCTTTATCAAGCATACTGCTGTCAGATGCTAACATCATTACCTGTGCTCGTTTTGCTATTGCTTGTTCTACACTCTTACGAGCACTAAAGCTAGCATTAGACAAGTCAAACACTAAGTGTTCGTCAATTTTTCCCCCACTAGCTAATACCTCCTCAACAAACTTTGTCTTGAGAGACATACTGTATTTACTTTGTGAATTGTAAAAAACAGCTGCTTTTTGTTTTTGCAGTTTAGTCATCATATGTTTGACTAATGCTCTTGCAGTAATAGTATCACTGGGAACAGTATAAAAAATATATTGACTTGGATCTGTAATAGTACTGATAGGAGAAATTGCCGCCAGCTTTCCAGCATCATACTCTTGTCCTGCCGCCAATGTTGCATCGCTAGAAAAATGACCTATAACACCTAGCGCTTTAGAATTATTGACTAATTCCAAGGCAATGTTTTGCGCAGTTTTGGGGTCATCATCATCATTAGCAATCAAAACCTTAAGAGGAACTCCGTTAATACCTCCAGCTTGATTAACTTCGTTTTGAGCTTGAGCGACACCACGTAAAATTTCTAAAGCGCCGTTTGAATTATTCCCAATTGGTACCACCACCGCGATTGTAAATGGGTTTTGGCCGATAGTTCGAGCATTATTGAGATAGATTAATGTTTCTGGGGCGTTACGATATTTCTCAATTGCCGTTTGAAATTCAACAACAGCTTGTTTGTAATTACCTATTGCCATTTGCTCACTTCCTCTATTTTTTGCAGCTTGGAAATCTTGATTTTCCCCACCTGTTTCTTCGTGTTTTATCAAAATCTTATCTCCAAAGCTCAAGTGTTCATCTAGCATTCCTGTATTATTAGGGCTTTCCAGTGAAGGGAAAGTTGTTTCTGTCGATGAATTTAAAGCTTCTTCTGTTGGCGAAGGCAAAGTTATTGCTGTTGGTGAATTTGAAGCTGCTTGTGTTGGGGAAGGGGAAGTTATTTTTGTTGGTGAAGTCAAGGATTTTTCTGTCTGTGAAACAGAAAAGCTTATATTTTCAATGATTTTTACAGCAATAGCACAAATGACCATAACGCCGAAGGCAAGAGCTATTGGGGGAAAATGTGGACTAATTTTTTGCATCCTTATCTAGGAATAAAGAGATATGTTTAAAGGCTTCTTGATAAATATCAAATACGTCAAATATAATTATTAGAATAAATGCTAATGCTCCAGCAAAAATAGCGAGAAACAATATAACAAATAAACCGGGTTGTCCAGCTTGTAAAAGGCCCCCAGATGGAAGTTTTTGGGGGGAAAATAATGACGTAACAAGTGACGAAATTATAGCAATTGTGAAGAAGGAATATTTATCAAATGATGAGTTATTTTTTGCAAAGTAAGCAAATATTACACCTGCTATAGTAACTAACCAAAATGTAACACCAAGCCATACTGATCCTAAAAGACCTACTAGGAAAATAACTAGTAACCAACTCCCTGTGCCTACAATTGCTGCTTGACGCAGTGGTGTGATGTAGTTTAACAGTAAATTGTTCTTTGCGATTGCTGTTGGTGGTGACGAAGCTTTCCTTAGCTGCGGTTCAACAGATGGGATTGCTGTTGGTGGTGACGAAGCTTTCCTTAGCTGCGGTTCAACAGATGGGATTGCTGTTGGTGGTGACGAAGCTTTCCTTAGCTGCGGTTCAACAGATGGGATTGCTGTTGGTGGTGACGATACTTCACTTAGCTGTGGTTCACCAGATGGGATTGCTGTTGGTGGTGATGATACAACAGATGGAATTTCGGTTGGTTGTAGCGTAATGGACTGTTGTATTGACAGGGTTGCTACTGAGTTGCGTAAAACTGGAGCAATTTTTACAAGCAGTGGGTTAAGGGCTTCTAGTGCTTCTGTAGCAGATTGGAAACGGTCTTTAAAGTGATACCGCACCATTTTTTCCAAGATTATAGCTAGTTCATCACTAATTTGTGCCCAAGGTTGCCAGATTATTTCTCCTGTCTGAGAATCTTCCTGAAGCTGAGATGGATTTAAGCCTGTTACTGATTGAATACCAATAATGCCTAGAGCATAAATATCACTGTTAGGACGGGGATTTCCTCGTCCTTGTTCTGTTGGCATATAACCTGGAGTTCCAACAGGAATGGTAGCGTTAAGATTATGACTTGGCGACAATATTTGAGTACGGATTTGTTTGACGATGCCGAAGTCAATGAGTACAATTTTACTATCTTGCCGCCGTCGAATAAGATTATCGGGCTTAATATCGCGATGGATGACCCCGAAGCTGTGAACAAACTGCAAAATAGTTAAGACTTCTTGCAGCATCTGATAAACTTTATTTTCGGACCAGCGTTGACCTGGCCGAAACTCATGAGTAAGTGGATACCCATCAATCCAATCTTGAACTAAGTAAAACTCGTGTTTCTCTTCAAAGTAAGCTAAAAGTCTAGGAATCTGCTCGTGTTTACCAAGTTGTTCTAAGGTTTGTGCTTCAGTTAAGAAGAGACGTTTAGCATTTTCCAAAAATTGCGGAGCACTACTGGCTGGTGTTAGGTGTTTGACAACACATACCGGATTACCTGGTCGGCGTGTATCTTCGGCAAGATAAGTCTGACCAAATCCACCTGTTGCTAAGTTGCGAACTATTAAGTAACGATTATCTAGTAAATCGCCGAATCTGAGTGTATTCATAATTCTCCAGCTACGCAACGGACTACCTACTGTCGGTATCGAAAGTAAGATAAGGTAACTTGGTTGTGGGGGTCAAGACCTATGTTGCTCAGTATTGTATTAATTGCTATCCAGGATAGATTGTTTGGTAGGTGCGCCTAGTAAATAAGTAAGTGCTTGGAAAATACCAACAGTGGCGTCTAGCCTTGCTGTTTTTCACTCGATCACCAGCACCCATAGCAGATCTTGCACAACCGAAAATCTATTCTACCTTGAATGGGTAAATTATCTGAATCGGCTGGTAAATCTAATACCGATGGTAGAAATTTGGACAATTGTCATAAAAAAACAGTAGAGTAGGGGGCTACTCTACTGTTTTTTTCATAAATTTTTGTAGTGTTGGCTTACCGAACACTCACAATGTATGTAATATCTACTCAACGATAGGAGCAGGGGTTAATAATTCCCGGCGTTGTTCAGATCTCACAGTTACAGTACCACTTTCATCTACATCAACTACGGCGGTATCACCGTCTTTAATGCGACCTGACAGAATTTCTTCTGCAAGGCTATCTTCTAACAAGCGCATAATCGCCCGACGTAAGGGTCTTGCGCCGTAGCTGGGACTGTAACCTTCTTGGATAAGACGATCTTTGAAGCGATCGCTTACTTCCAAAGTAATACCTTTTTCGGTAAGGCGACCAAAGACTTCTTTGAGCATGATATCCGCGATTTGTGTCACTTCTTCCTTACTCAATTGACGGAAGACAATAATTTCATCCAGTCGGTTGAGAAACTCTGGACGGAAGTACTGCTTAAGTTCTTCGTTAACCAGGGATTTAATTCTGTTGTATTGGGACTCGCTAGCATCCTCAGCAAATTCAAAGCCGATTCCGCCGCCGCCTTTTTCAATCACCTTAGATCCGATATTAGAAGTTAAAATCAGCAAAGTGTTCTTAAAGTCTACAGTGCGACCTTTCGCATCTGTTAAGCGACCATCTTCTAAAATTTGCAGCAGCATGTTAAATACATCTGGGTGTGCTTTTTCAATTTCGTCGAAAAGCACAACAGTGTAAGGACGACGCCGCACGGCTTCGGTCAATTGACCACCTTCGTTATAACCAACATAACCTGGAGGCGAACCAATCAACTTGCTGACAGTATGGCGTTCCATGTATTCCGACATATCCAACCGGATCATCGCTTCTTCTGAGCCGAAGAAGTAAGAAGCCAAGGACTTGGCTAACTCAGTTTTACCTACACCAGTAGGACCAGAGAAAACAAAGCTAGCAATTGGTCGGTTGGGATTTTTCAAGCCGACACGCGCACGACGAATTGCCCGTGAAACTGCTCTGACGGCATCTTCTTGCCCAATTAAACGCTGGTGCAATGTGTCTTCCATGTGCAGCAGCTTTTCGGATTCGGATTCGGTCAGCTTGTTCACTGGTACACCAGTCCAAGAAGCGACAATGTGGGCAATGTCCTCTTCTGTGACTACAGGTTCTTCACCTTCAGCGCGAGTAGTATTAGACTTACTTTGGGCAATGGCGCGAATTTCTGCTTTGATCTCCATTTCGCGATCGCGCAGTTCTCCTGCTCTATCAAAGTCTTGAGAACGAACTGCATCGTCTTTTTCTTTTAAAATCTGGCGCAGTTCTTTGTCCAACTCCTTAGCTGCTGGTGGCAGTTGGGAGTTAATCAAACGTACCCGAGATCCAGCTTCGTCAATCAAGTCGATTGCCTTATCTGGGAGATAGCGATCGCTAATGTAGCGGTCTGACAATTTCGCCGCCGCTATCAAAGCTTCATCTGAGATTTTCAGCTTATGGTGCTGTTCGTAGCGGTCACGCAGACCGTACAATATCTCAATTGTCTCGTCTACCGACGGTTCACCTACCATTACTGGTTGGAAGCGTCGCTCTAGTGCTGCATCCCGTTCAATGTGTTTACGGTATTCATCTAGAGTTGTTGCCCCAATACACTGCAATTCTCCTCTTGCCAGTGCTGGCTTGAGGATATTTGCTGCATCGATTGCACCTTCTGCTGCACCCGCGCCGATTAAGGTATGTACTTCGTCTATTACAAGAATGACATTACCCGCCTGACGAATTTCGTCCATAATTTTCTTCAGGCGTTCTTCAAATTCACCCCGATACTTGGTTCCTGCTACCAGTAAACCAATATCCAGTGTTACCACGCGCTTATCTTCCAGGATATCGGGGATATCTTTGTTAGCAATCCGTGTCGCCAAACCTTCAGCGATCGCCGTTTTACCAACACCTGGCTCCCCAATCAAAACTGGGTTGTTCTTCGTTCTGCGACCCAAGATTTGGATCACACGTTCGATTTCTTTCGCGCGTCCCACCACTGGATCGAGCTTGCCGTCTGCTGCCATTTGGGTCAAGTTAGCACCAAATTCATCCAAAGTTGGGGTTTTATTCCCGCGTGGTTGACCACCGGCGCTCACCTCAGCGGTTTCTCCCAGCATTCGGATAACTTGGGTTCTGACCTTAGACAAATCTACACCAAGGTTTTCCAGCACTCTGGCTGCCACACCTTCCCCTTCTCGGATCAGGCCCAACAGCAGATGCTCGGTGCCAATGTAGTTATGCCCCAGTTGGCGTGCTTCTTCCAAGGATAGTTCCAGAACTCGTTTTGCCCGTGGCGTAAACGGAATTTCCACAGCAACAAAACCCGAACCCCGACCTATGATTTTTTCTACTTCAATCCGAGCGTCCTTGAGATTGACGCCCATAGATTTTAGTACCTTAGCCGCCACTCCGGTACCTTCACCAATTAATCCGAGGAGGATTTGTTCAGTACCTACGAAGTTATGACCCAGTCGGCGTGCTTCTTCCTGGGCTAGCATGATTACCTTAATGGCTTTTTCTGTGAAGCGTTCAAACATATGGCATTGATCCCATCACCTGCGTCGTGCCGGTACGCTGATTTTAGCACAGGCCAAAATTTCGTATGCCTGTATAAAGATATAGACATCCGAAAAAGAATCCTCCAAGTTTATTGGGGTAATTGCTAGATATTTATTACTTATATGCGGCCAGTGTACTGAGGAGGTTGAAATTTATAGCATTTCTTGGATCAATTCAGAGCCATAGACTGTAGAATTTTCCAGTTTTTGTGCGCTTCCAAATGTTGATATATATCACATATTTTTTGTATCGTCAAGAAGTGTTTGAACCTTCTTTTCAAAAAAATTTTTATAAATATAAGAAAAAATAAACAAATTATTATTTTGTATTTAAAATACAAATAACTTAAAAAAAAGTATAAATTTTTGATAAACTCAACCCCTCACTCCCCTGCCTTCCCTCATTCCTAGTACACCAACTCCCAAGAGGATTTGCGCAAGCGATCGCGCACAATAATATAGAAGCGCTCTAAAGTTTCCTCAAAATCCGCTTGCTGCAAATCGCCAAGCCAAAAAATTATTGCGTCTTCGTCATTATCTTTGTAGTAACGCCGTCGCCGCCCAGCAATTTTGAAGCCAAATTTTTGGTAGAGCGATATTGCTGCAAAATTAGAAGCGCGAACCTCAAGGGTGGCTCGCTCTAAACCGCGATCACAAGCAATTCTGAGCAAGGAATAAAGTACTGCCTGTCCAAAACCCTGATGCTGATATTGGGGATGAACTGCTAAGAGTGTAATGTGAGCTTCGTCCAAGATTGACCAAAAGCAGCCCATTCCAAGAACTTTTGAGGGGAAGACAGGGGAAAATAAGCCGATTAAATCGCTATTAGAGCTGTCCAACTCTCGTTGGTAGGCTTCAAGTGTCCATAAACCTCCAAAACAAGCTTTGTCTAGTTCAAGTACAGAATTTAGATTTTCTGGAGTAAGTGATTGAATTTCTAGTTGAAAAGCTTCCATGCGGTTGTTATCGTAACAGATTTTGCAGCATCCTTTACCCCCCTTCGGGGCGGGTGTGGAGTGCAGGGTCAGAAACTAGCCCCTTGGAGGAGGTCTCAAGCCGAGTGTAATTGTGGACGAAAAAATCTGAAGATACAGGTAGCTTGAAACCCCACCTATGATTGGGTGGCTTTATGTTTTCCCTACACCCTACACCCTACACCCCACCCCCCACACCCTGTGAAAAAAGCGCGTTATTAGGTAAACTGAGGATTGGCAGATTTAATCGTAGCCGTAATTTCAACAAGGAAAACTCTTTATAGATATGGTATCGACTCACCCTACTGGGGTTCAAAATTCTGGTAGTAAGTATTTACCTCAAACGGGTAACGAAAACACAAATTTTTCACCCAATCAGCAGCTTTTACCACTAACTGCCAAAATTAACAGTAACGATTGCCTCGAAATAGGCGGATGTGATGTCAAAACCCTAGTTCAGCAGTTTGGTTCACCATTATATATATTGGACGAAGAAACCCTAACAACAGCGTGTAAGCAGTACCAAGAGAGTGTCAAGCGTTATTACAAAGGCGAATCTCAGGTACTGTATGCCTCAAAAGCATGGAGTTGCTTAGCAGTTTGTAGCATTGTTAGCGCTGCTGGTTTAGGCGTTGATGTGGTATCTGGTGGGGAACTCCACACAGCTATAAGTGCGGGCGTGAGTCCGGATAAAATTTACTTTCACGGCAACAACAAATCTCGTGAAGAACTAACTTTAGCAATTGAGTGTCGTTGCACTATTGTAGTCGATAACTGGTATGAATTACAGACACTGGTGGAGATAGCACAGCAATCAACATTCTCCCCGTCTACCTCTGAGCCCATTCGGATCATGTTGCGCCTGACGCCGGGGATCGAGTGCCATACCCACGAATACATTCGCACAGGACATTTAGATAGTAAGTTTGGCTTTGATCCCAACGATCTAGATGAGTTGTTTACTTTTGTCAGCAAGCAATCTACTCTTAACTGTGTGGGTTTACATGCCCATATTGGTTCCCAAATTTTTGAACGCCAACCACATCGGGATTTAGCGACTGTTATGGTGCAGTGGCTGAGCAAAGCGACTACATACGGTCTAAAGGTGACTGAGTTAAATGTTGGTGGTGGATTAGGAATTAAATATACGGAATCGGATGATCCGCCTAGTATAGAGGAATGGGTAAAACCAATTTGTGAAGCAATTCAGGCAGCTTGTGCAGCAGAAAACTTGCCGTTACCAAAGTTACTATGTGAACCAGGGCGATCGCTAATTGGTACAGCTTGTATCACTGCTTACACTGTTGGTTCATCAAAAGTGGTTCCTGAAATTCGTACTTATGTGGCAGTTGATGGAGGAATGTCTGATAATCCGCGCCCAATCACTTATCAATCGGTTTATCGGGCAGTAGTAGCAAATAAAATGTCTGCTCCCCATACAGAAACTGTCACAATTGCTGGTAAGCACTGTGAATCAGGGGATATTGTAATAAAGAATGCTCTGGTTGCAAAAACTGAACCAGGAGATATTCTTGTAGTAATGGCAACTGGTGCTTATAATTACAGTATGGCATCGAACTATAATCGCTTGCCACGACCGGCAGCCGTTATAGTAGCAAATGGCGAAGCAAATTTAATTTTGCGACGTGAAACTTATCAGGACTTGATTCAACAAGATTGCCTACCAGAAAGACTAAAGAATAAAGAGGAGTCAGGAGACAGAATTCAGAAGTCAGAATAGACTAAACCATAAAGGGATGGTGTTTTAGGAAAAGTTAAAACTCCTGCCTCGTCCGCAAGGGATGAGGTTTTAACCAGTATTTATTCTGACTCCTGTCTCCTGACTTCTGAATTCTATTTGATAAAGAGTGAATAGTAAAAACTCATAACTGTTATTAAAGGCAGAAGGTTAAATCCAGATGTCATGGGAGATTGGTGGAAGCAATGGCTGACAGCCCTAGGATGGTCTCAGCCGTTGCTGGTTGAGACTCTGGATATTGTGTTAGTACTGGCGCTGACGTACATGATCCTTGTTATTATTAGCGAGCGCCGGACACTTTGGATGGTGCGGGGATTTATTATTTTGATGTTGGCGTCAGCATTAAGTGGTAGATTGCAGCTACAGCTGCTAAGCTTTGTACTGGAAAAGTTAGTGATCGGCTGTGCTGTAGCGATGGCGGTTGCTCTCCAATCAGATTTTCGTCGATTTTTGGAACAGTTAGGACGAGGAAAAATCCAACAGCTTTTTCAATCGTCCACTCGCGCTGTTCCAAAATCTGATAGTGTAATTGACGAAATTGTTGATGCGGTTAAAGAACTGTCGAAAAACAGGATTGGAGCGTTGCTAATTTTAGAAACCACAGGGCCAATTGATGAGCGAGATTTTTCTGTGCCAGGAGTTAGGCTGAATGCAGAAATCTCGAAGGAACTGATCCAAACAATTTTTCAGCCAAAAACTCTTTTGCATGACGGAGCAACGTTGATTCGTGGCTCGCGGATTGTGGCATCGGGTATAATTCTACCACTTTCGGGACGCACAGCCTCACGCCAGCTGGGGACACGCCACCGAGCGGCGATGGGAATTACTGAGCGGGTCGAAAATTGCATTTGTGTCGTTGTGTCAGAAGAAACTGGTTCAATTTCCCTTGCTGAAAGGGGAACTTTAAATAGACCACTGACAATCACGAAGTTAAAAGAGTCTTTAGAGGCTCTGTTTTCCCCAACCGTTGATCGGGAAGCTGTTGCTCCTGGTTTGTTAAGTTTGGGTCGCCAAATTCGTGGTAAGACACTAGCACTGGTTTCACGTTTACTCGGATTACCATCGACTGCTTCACGAGATAAGAAATGACAGCACAAAAAATTGAACTGCAAGATCTACCTACTGATTTAAAACCAGAACTACTGCCCAAGCACGTTGCGGTAATTTGTGATGGCAATCGTCGATGGGCTGAACTCCGAGGGTTACCCCGATTTATAGGTCATCAGCGGGGAACAGATGCTCTGAAAAATTTAGTGCGCTGCTGTGACGACTGGGGAATTAGTGCATTAACCGCTTATGCTTTCTCGACCGAAAACTGGGGAAGATCACACGAGGAAGTCGATTTTTTAATGACTTTGTTCCAGCGGGTTTTACGCCAGGAATTGCGGGAAATGATGGAGGAGAATGTTCAAATTAAGTTTGTCGGAAATTTAATGGCTTTACCAAGAGCCCTTCAAGAAGAAATTGCCTATTCAATGGAAAAAACTAGGAACAATCGTGGTATCCAGTTTACTGTTGCAACAAATTATGGCGGGAGACAGGAGATCTTACAAGCTTGTCGTGCGATCGCTGATAAAGTACAACAAGGCCTAATACAGCCGCACGAAATTGATGAGGCGATTTTTGAACGGCACCTCTACACCGCAGGAATTTGTAGTCCAGATTTGTTAATTCGTACCAGTGGCGAGATGCGGATCTCAAATTTCCTTCTGTGGCAAATCGCTTATGCAGAAATTTATATAACCGATACCTTATGGCCTGATTTTAACCGCCATGAGTTTCACCGCGCGTTGTATTCTTATCAACAGCGAGAGCGTAGGTTTGGAAAATTGTAACTTCAGGAGTCAGAATTCAGAATTCAGGAGTCAGGAGTAAAAATCACTTCCCCTCTGCCCCCTGCTTGTTTAAGCATAACTCTTCAACTGATCATGATATATTAGGGTCCTGAGAAAATAGCTCGTTCAATGTCTTGGCGGCTAAGAGCATACTTGAAGGAACGCTGAATATCTTGCCCATTTTCTCCAGCTTGAAGATATCGGACTATGATCAATTCAACATCTAAACATAGTTCAGCTTGCCAAGTAGGTCGTTGTACATGCCAACAGTGCAGCTGTTTTTCATCTTGTTGACAACCTTGATCTCTGAGCCACTTCTCGATTTGAGGAAGAGGATGGCTATATAAGGGAGTATCAGAGGGAAGAATAGACATATTGACTTTTATTGGTTGTATTAATTAAGTATAGGCAAGGCTTTCTGCTTTACCTATTGTAAATTCATAAGATGTTCAATCACTAGCATTTGAACAGCAGCATGCCCACGAGTTAACCCAATAGCGATCACTATAAGCACACAAGTTAAAAACGTTATCCCGAGAATAAATAGAGCAAAGATTTCTACTCGTGACAAAGGACGATCAGTTGCATCTAGATAAGCTGATTTAGACTGGTTATATGAAGAGGAAGCAGGATTATTTAAATCGGGGGGTACTTGAATAACTCTAATGCGCGAATACCCGATTTTTAAATCATAACTAAATCGTCGTTCTGAGTTACTAAGAGTTGCGTAAGCTTCGTTAAGCTGCTGAAATTTGGCGATCGCCACAGCAGCAGGCAAGTCTGTTGTATCAGGATGATAGCGCTTGCTCAGTTCCCGATAGGCACGACGGATCTCGATTGCTGATGCTGAGGGGTGCAATCCTAGTAGCGAGTAATAGGTGGGTTCGTTGCTTTGTGGCATTGACCCATGTTGATTCACGGCTGTTTTCGTCACCTAGCTATTAGTTTCTAATATTGTGACATACTCTCGACCTACTCGTGACGGAGAATCAAAATAGTTTTAACTTACTAAATCAGCTCGCGGTTTAAAGGTTTCTATTTCTCGTAACTTTTCATAGAGTTCCCGTTCTTGTGGACTAATTTCCTTGGGGGGCACTATTTGGATTTCTACCAATTGATCACCTCGCTTACCGTTGTCGGCGGGGTAGCCTTTATTAGAAAGACGGAATCTTTGCCCAGATTTTACTCCTGGTGGGATGGTCATTTTTACCGGTCCGTCTAAGGTAGGTGCTTCTATTTGTCCTCCTAATACTGCTTCTGCGGGTGTAACTGGAACTTGACACAGTATGTTTGTTCCTTCTAGTTTAAATAGTGAATGAGTGAGAACTGTAATTTTTAAGTATAAATCGCCACCATTAATTCCTTGTTTCTGTAAGCGGATGGTTTGACCTGTCACCATACCAATTGGCATATTGACTTCAAGCGATCGCCCATCTTCAAGACGAATCCGTTCCACTCCACCTTTATAAGCTTTTTCCAGTGGTAAAGTTAATCGTGCTTCTATATCTCGACGAGTGTTGCGAGGATTGACAGTGTATTCCACTTTTGTTCTAGGCGAACGAAACGGATCGCTGTTAACACCATCAGAGGAACCATTTTTACTTTCTCTGCGACCACCGACACCTACAACTTGATTAATAAAGCTTTCAAAATCAGGATAATCACCAGGGTTTACTTCTTCCTTGACATCACGGCTTTTAGCTCGGTTATTCCACCAAGTGTTATCACGCGGTCTTGATTTGCCGACAGGAAAACCTTTTTGCTTCCAGAAGCGGCTAAACTGGTCGTACTGTGTTCGCTTAGTTGAATCGGAGAGGACTTCATAAGCTTCTCCAATATCCTTAAATTTTTCTTCTGCTGCTTTATTTCCAGGATTGAGGTCTGGGTGATATTGTCGTGCTAATCGCCGATAATTCTTTTTAATTTCTTCATTGGAAGCATCTTTTGGGACTTCCAAAATTTCATAATAATCTCGAAAATTCTGCAAGTTCGGCATAGTCAGTTTCTTAATTTTAGATTTTAGATTTTAGATTATTGGGAAGAGGTAAGTGCCATCAGTAGCTACTTCCTCTCCAGATTAATCTAAAAGCATACCAGTCGCTTTAAGTTAGTAGAGAGCACGGAGCAGGGAGCCATGAACAGGGAAACCTACAATTTTAACTGTAGGATTGAAAACTTAGACGCAGTATATCTTGCACCATACGAGTCTAGAAATACATTTCTTTTAAAGTGGGCTTGTATCCCACAACCGAAGTTTTTTATTTCCAACTTTATTCCTTGCTCCCTACTCTCTTTTTTGTCACTCCAAAATCCAAAATTGTTAGTTACAACCAATCATCATCATCCTCATCCCAATTATCCTGGTAGCTAGGACGAGATTTGCGGCGTGGATAACCACTGTCATTAGAGTAGGAACGGTTTTCCTTCCCGTAGTTTTTACTACCGTAGTCCCTATTTTGGTTATAGTCCCTATCTCTGTTATAGTAATCACGTTCACGATACGTATCCCTCATAGGTTCGCGGTCAACGCTAGTTTCGTCGAAGAAGCTACGTGAACGCCGCTGCGCTTCGCTATCTCGTTCCCGTTCTTTACTATCGCCAGTAAAGATGTCACGGATAGTACCAAACAAATCATCGTCTTCCTCGTCAGTATAATACTCACGGATTTCCCGGTTTAGATCAGACAACGCGTCTTGCAAATCCGCGTAAGCTTGGTCTATACCACGGTCATCGTCTTCCTTTAAACTCTCGCGCAGTTCCCGACAAATATTATCAATCCGATAACGACGACTACGTGCAAACTGCATGCCTAAATCCAGGGCTACTTCCCTAAGCTGTCGTTCTGCTTGCAGAATTAAGGCTTCAGAACGAGTTCGCTTTTCTACTCGTTCTTTACGCTCTCGATCTACCTCAGCATATTTCTGGGCGTCTTGAATCATCCGTTTAATTTCCGCTTCATTTAGGGTAGAAGCACCTTGAATAGTAATACTTTGTTCTCGACCTGTTGTTCTATCCAAAGCTGTTACCTGTAAAATCCCGTTTGCATCAATATCAAATGAGACTTGGATCTGCGGAATGCCTCGTGGTGCTGGTGGGATACCATACAACTTAAATCGCCCCAGCGATTTGTTGTCTGTTGCCATTTCTCTTTCGCCCTGAACTACATGGACTTCCACAGTGTTTTGGTTATTTTCCGATGTAGAAAAAATATCAGAGCGACGTACTGGGATAGTGGTATTGCGAGGAATGAGTTTTTTGGTTACACCGCTAATTGTTTCTAACCCCAGAGATAAAGGCGTGACATCTAACAGCAGTACATCTTTCAGTTCTCCTGCGAGAATACCTGCCTGAATTGCTGCACCAACTGCCACAACTTCATCTGGATTGACATTTTGGTTAGGTTGCTGACCAATCATTGCCCGTACAAGCTGCTGTACCATAGGCATACGGGTAGCACCTCCCACCAACACAACCTCATCAATATCTGTGGGTGTTACTTCAGCGTCTTTCAGTGCCCGTTTTACAGGCTGGCGCAATCGCCCTAACAAATCATCACACAAACCCTCAAACTCGGAACGTGTTAAGCGAGTTTCTAAATGCTTAGGACCTTCTTGATCGGCTGTGATGAAGGGTAAATTTATATCGGTGACACTAACCGAGGAAAGCTCAATTTTAGCTTTTTCCGCAGCTTCTATTAATCGCTGTAAAGCTTGTGGCTCACGTCTAAGGTCTATCCCTTCGGCTTCGAGAAATTTTTCTGCTAGCCAATCGACAATTTTTTTATCAAAATCGTTACCACCTAATTGCGTATTACCACTAGTGGATCTCACCTCAAATACGCCATCACCAACGTCTAGAATTGACACATCAAATGTGCCACCGCCTAGATCAAATACCAAAACAGTTTCGCTGTCTTTGCGATCTAATCCATAAGCCAAAGCTGCTGCGGTAGGTTCATTGAGAATCCGCAGTACCTCTAAACCTGCTATTCTACCAGCGTCTCGTGTTGCTTGACGCTGAGAATCATTAAAGTAGGCAGGAACAGTGATGACAGCTCCTGTTACAGGCTGACCTAAGTAAGTACTAGCATCGTCTGCCAATTTCTTAAGGATCATTGCCGAAATTTCTTCTGGAGCGAATTCCTTATCCAGACGAGGACAAGCAATTTTAATACCACCTACTTCATTTTTGCGGATGGTGTATGGTACTCGCTTTGATTCTGGATTAAGTTCGGCGTACCTACGCCCCATAAAGCGTTTCACAGCGAAGAAAGTATTTTGTGGGTTGAGGACGGTTTGTCTCCGCGCCATTTGCCCGACGACTCTTTCACCTTCTTTGCTGAAACCAACGACTGAGGGAGTGGTTCGCATTCCTTCTGCATTGGCAATCACTACCGGCTTGCCACCCTCCATGACGGCAACCACTGAGTTGGTTGTACCCAAGTCAATGCCGACTACCTTGCCCATGCGTTGCTGTTCTCCTAGTGCGTCTTATAAATTTATTATGCTTGGGAGCAATTGCTTTTAGCTGGATGCTAAAGAATGAAAACTTATGTATAATTATCATCGAATAAAGCAAGAACTAGACTACGCCCGCACAATACCGTGTTATGAGGATTTGTTAAAGGTTAATTTAGTTAGCTTCCTCTTAAAAAAAAGTGACTGCTTGAATTCGTGCAATTGAAGCTAGTCGCAACACTAGGATAACACTGACTAAGATTGGTCTGCCTAAGAAGTTGAGTCACTATGTGTTTCGGTTAGTTTTCTTGTTTTGGGTTCTCCAGGTATTTAAGTTAATTTTTTTATAAATTTGAATTTAAAACACCGATTAGAAAATCACCTAACTCAGATAGCCCGCGAGCGCGATCCTTATCTAGCTTCGGCTGGACACTTTTTTGTCCAAGAATATATTCACCAAGAATTCGCACAATCGGGAAGTGTGGAAATCCACACCTTTCATGTCAAGGGCAAGGCGTTTAATAACATCATTCTAAATTTACCTCCAGATTCCTCCTCGACTCACAACAAAAAGAGGGATTTGCCACCCATTTTAATTGGTGCTCATTATGATGCCGTACCTGGAACACCAGGTGCTGATGATAATGCCACAGGAGTGGCAGTGCTGCTGGAATTAGCAAGAGTGTTTGCTGCAAAACCGATGAGATATCCTGTGCGGCTAGTTGCTTTTGATATGGAGGAATACGGTTTAATTGGTCCTTCTGGTGCTTCTGAGTATGCAGCTAAGTTACGAGAGCAACAGCAGCCTTTACGCTTAATGATTTCTCTAGAAATGCTTGGTTATTGGGATAATACTCCCGGCTCACAACGCTATCCAGCCTTTCTTGGACGCTTTTACCCTAACAGTGGCAATTTTATTGCTTTGCTGGGCAATCTACGAACAATTCCTGATTTGATTCATTTAAGTCGAAACATCCGCCAATCTGGAATAGCAAGTGAGTGGCTACCTGTGCCGAATAAAGGTTTAATACTCCCACAAACAAGGCTCAGCGATCATGCTCACTTCTGGGATCAAGGTTATCCAGCAATGATGATAACGGATACAGCATTCTTACGAAATCCTCACTACCACAAACCCTGCGACACCATTGCTACCTTAAACTTCGATTTTCTCACAGGGGTTTGTCAAGGTCTGGAAATAGGTCTTCGCAAGATGTAAATGGGCATGGGGCAATGGGCATAGGGCATGGGGTATAGGGAGGGACTAGGGTAATGGGTAAGAAGAAGGAAGAAAACGTAAATCAAATGCAGTATTGACTTCCTTTCTGGTCAAGATTTACTAATTTAATTCTTTTGCTGGGCACTCTTGCCCATTGCCCCATGCCCCATGCCCCATGTCCCATGCCCAATCCTAGTAGTAGAATAAGGTACAGACAAAGCTGTATGGAAGGGAGGAAGGGAAATTGGATGAACTGAGGGAGGCACTAGAGCTAGCGACTGAAGATGAATTGCAAGATCTTACAGCAATTCTGTTTAGTCGTAAGTTTAATCCTCTAGATTATCTTCATACACCTGAACCTATAGAAGTCCAAAGCCAAGATCGTCAAGCTTGGCTAGACTCACTAGAAAGTCGATTTCGTTTTTTAGCAGCAGATGGAATGACGGTGCTGCGAGGACGCACAAGCCAGGTAACGTATCGGCAAGTATTAATTCAAGTATGTAAGTATCTTAAAATTTCCTATTCTGATGCTCTCTCCACCGTGGATTTAGAATCAGAGGTGTTTTTGCATTTACTGGGGCTAGTGTGGAAAAAATTGCCAGAAACAGACAAAGAAAAATTGAATAAGCGTATACAGCATCACCTAGCTAAATCAGATTTAACACAACCGCTGCCACTTTCATTACAGCGTAATCCCTTAAGTTTACTGGTTAAAGGTGGTAGTGCGATCGCCGTCACATCTATACTTAAACCTTTGTTGCTTAAACAAATTGCTCGTCAATTTGCAATACATTTTGCTACATACCAAGTTGCCAAAGAAGCTGCTATTCAAGGTGGAACAATAGCAACATCGCAGTTTAAAAATTATGTAGCCTTGCAAATGGCACGAGAAGGTATGGCTGTCAGTGCAGCTCGTTATGGGCTTGTGCGCGGTGTTTTTACCTTTTTAGGACCAGTAATGTGGGGTTGGTTTTTTGCAGACTTAGGGTGGAGAGCGATCGCTACCAACTATAGTCGTATCATTCCTACTATCTTTACTTTAGCTCAAATTCGTCTCACTCGTGAGGAGTGTTGGGAGTTTGCTTGAAGAAAATAGTCATTAGAAATGATAGTAATCCGCAACAATTCGACTGATCACAACCCGGTTTCTTAAAGGAACCGGGTTTCTGACACTTAAAATCAGGAGCAACTTAAAAACAAACACTTAATAAGTAGTCTGTTCACAAGCATGCAACAAATAACAATTAAAAAATTGCTTTTTTCCCAGCATCCTGATCCTCGGCTGCAATTTCCTTGGAACCTTGTCCAACTAGGACTGGTAGTTTTTCCATTAAGTCCATTGTTAGGGCTAGTGGGTTTAATTGCGGCAGTCATAGTAACTTGGTTGCGACGATACGAGGCAATTATTCGCCGCCGTCAAATTCTAGGATTTGCTCTTTTGAGTGTATTGCTGATCATTACCTCTTGCTTTGCCTACGACAAAAAAGAGTCTTTTATCGGCTTATCTAATTTCGTGCCTTACTTTGTAGTTTTTGGTGCTTACAGTACTCTGATTCAGACAATGCGGCAATTGCGCCAATTATCCTGGATTATGGTGGTCATGTCTGTGCCAGTGATTATTATTGGCTTCGGACAGTTGTTTTTGGGATGGGCTAGCTCAAAGCAATTGGAAAGTTTTTTAAGTGTGTTTGGTTGGGTGGTTTTGTCTGGCGGAAACCCTCCTGGTCGTATGGCCTCCGTTTTCATGTATGCTAATACCTTGGCTGGTTATCTACTGATAGTTTTTATCCTTGGGTTTGGGTTGTGGTTGGAAAGCTATCAGCAGTTAAGAGCAAACAAGAAATTTAGGGAAATATCTTCCCTTTTTCCGTTTTTGTTTTTGACAATGGCGGTGATTGGGGATTTCGTGGGTTTGATTTTAACTGATTCGCGGAATGCTTGGGCGATCGCTATTTTTGCTTGTTTAGTTTATGCAATTTACCAAGGCTGGCGCATTCTTGTAGCTGGGGTTGCTGGTGTTGTTGCTACAGTGCTTTTGGCTGCTTTCGCACCGTTACCAATTGCTCAATTATTTCGTAAAGTTGTTCCTGTTTTCTTTTGGGCGCGGCTAAATGACCAGTTATATCCTAATAGGGCGGTAGGATCACTTCGCGCAACTCAATGGGATTTTGCTTGGGCTTTAACTCTACAACGTCCTTTAACTGGTTGGGGTTTACGCAATTTTACTCCACTTTACTTAGCACGAACCCATGAGTGGTTAGGTCATCCCCATAACTTGTTTCTTATGCTATCTTGCGAGACTGGACTTATAAATACTGTTTTATTTTGTAGCTTAATTGGTTGGATCTTTATTGGAGGAGTCAAACTATTTCAAAAGTTAAATGTAGAGACAGAAGATAAACTAATACTTTTCAGTTATCTTTTGATTGTTGTGAGTTTAGTCTTATTTAACACTGTAGACGTTAGTTTATACGATGTGCGTTTGAATTCACTTTCGTGGATAGTTGTATCTGCTATTGCTGGAGTCACCTATTGCTACAATCGTCGCGAATCACTATCTAGCACAACAAAGTAAAGAGAACGAACTTCTACTGTGGGAGCTTTTTAGCGCTTTTAAAGCATAGCTTTACTGCGTTATCTTTTGTACTGATTAAGAAAGTAGTTAAAAATACTTATAACATAAGTACAGTTTGAAAAGAATTTGCAGTGTATACACTGCTGTAACTAAATTGACAAATTAATAAAATTAGTACAGTCACATTTGTGATAGATAATGTGGACAATTCCATATTATTTACTGTTGCTGATTGTTGGGAAGGTGTAGGAATTGACCTTTCCGGTGGGTTCCTACATAACGGGCATCTCTTGTAGATGCCCTTATCTATATTTAAAACAATTGATAGAACCGCGATAACGAGCTTTTGAATTAAATTGAATTAATGAGCAAGGAGAAATGGTAATGACAGACAGCTTCGGGTGCCGTACTCTCGGAGCTAACACACCTTACAGAATCACTGCATCAAAGGGTAAAGAATCTTTATATTACTTACTATCAAACCAATTTTCTAAGTCCCGCAGCGAAGAAAAATCTAGTAAAGCTTCACCTAAATCCTCTAATTCACTAGTTGATAGATTTTGAATGCGCTCTTGTAGTTGGGGAGTCAGCGCCCCAACACGGCGGCTGAGTAGACGCGAAATTAATGTAACAGCTTCTTGTTGCTTCCCCTGTTCAATACCCTGTTCGATACCCTGCTCGATACCCTGTTCCATCCAACTGGTAACAATCTGCATGACTCCCTCCTGTTGTCTTGGTTCAATGCTAGCAAGTTGCTCGCTAAACAGTGCTGTTTCTTGCGGGTTTAGTTTGAGGTACGTGTCAATAAACCCGGATATCAACTGTACTTGTGCAGGGTTTAGTCCTAAGCTAGCAAGTAATTGTAATGATAATAACTTAACTCTAGGACGCTCAGCTTTAGCCATCTGCATTTTTGCTATCAAAGCACTAGCTACGGGATTTCTTTTGTTGACAAATTCCTGCCAATGCAATTGATTTAGCTGAATAACCTCGTAATTAAATTGTAATACAGTCTTACCGAACAACTCTAAGTGATAGGAAGTTGGTTCTGGCTTAATGGGTGTATCGTGGGAATAAATGACGATAGGGTAAATGGGGAGACCGTACTTTTCGTGCAGACGAGCGAAGTATTTGAACATCCGCTTATTAAAATCCGTTTGAGAGTAGGACTGATGTTCAGTATGGATGATAAACAAGGCATCCTCATTTTTGAATGAGGCTTGCACGATTAAATCAATGATTTTCTTTTCTCCCTCAGTCAAATCGGTAAAAATTTCTTGCTCTAAGAAGTGGATTGACTCTGGTTCCCAGGCTGCACTAATCTGAGGAAAAAATAAATCCATAAACTCAGGAAAGAAATTACCTAGAAGTTGTTTAAATAAGCGGTCGTGATCAATCATTTGGTAACCATCAAACAAAGTGTTTCTAACTAGGGCAGTACTGGTAAAATAAGTCTATCAGTTAAGAAAACACCAAAGTAGCTATCTGTGTATGTTTCAACCATCTGACTTTCTCCAGTACACCCAATGGTCGGGTATTGCAACTTTGGTATTTGCTGCCCTGGCGCTTTTAGCTTTTACTCTTAAATGGGGTGTTCGTTTTCGCCTGGTGGGTGTAAGTGGGTTTATGCTGGTTTTAACCGGTGGTTTGTTTGCTCTGTCGTTAGCACCCTTGTCCCGCACGATCATTCCTGGTGCAGTGCGCTATCATTTAATTTATGACAATGGAGCAACACAAACAGTCATTCAAATTCCGACCGAAATTACACCTACGGAATTAGAAGCAACTCTACGTCAAGCGGCTAGTGATCTGTATTCTTTTGGACGCCAAGGTACGCTAGAAGATAATCAACTAACTATTCGAGCGCGTACAATTATCCATCCAGAACCGGGACTTTCTGTTCCACTTTACCTAGGTCAAATAAAGCGATCGCTCGTCAGTCGTGAAGATTCACAAATGTTCAGTGAAATTTACGAAGACAAATTTGCCCAACTGCCTAAACCTACTGCCTAGAATTAGCGATACAAGGGGTAGATATCTTGCATATGGCAAGAAAAAATCTTCCCTGTATCCAACAGACGACTGATATTTTGTGTAGAGCAATACAATATTTACAATCTTTATAATATTTTGTTAGGATATAAATAAGTAATAATATCCATTGGGAAAAAGTTATTAGACTGCTAACTATGAGGTTATAAACCTTGTAGTTAAACAATCTATATTATATATTTTACTACGAAAATTCTATGAGTAATCCCTCAAAGGAAAAGTTATCTACACAAATGTCTAGTACCATATTTACTTTGACGGTAGCGCCAGCAAAAGTCATCCGTGGTTCTCAAATTTTAACAATAGCGTTAGAAAGCATTGCTAGTTTGGGAAGTCGTCCCTTGATTGTGGGGGGGAACAATACACTAAGTCTTGTAAAACAAACTCTACAGCCACTTTTAGTAGAAAAAGAATTTCAATTTACAAAATCATCTTACACTCCTGATTGTAGCGAAGCCAGCTTAAAAGCTTTAAAGACAGCAGCAAAAGAACATAAAGCTGATGTGATTATTGGTATAGGTGGTGGAAAAGCACTGGATACAGCAAAATTATTGGCGCATCAGTTGCACTTACCAGTGGTGACAATTCCTACATCAGCAGCTACCTGTGCAGCTTGGACTGCTCTGTCGAACGTGTATTCTGATGAGGGAGTATTTCTCTACGATGTGCCGCTGAGTCGCTGTCCGGATTTACTGATACTTGACTATGATTTGATTCAAACTGCCCCACAACGTACCTTGGTTGCTGGTATTGGAGATGCGATCGCCAAGTGGTACGAAGCGTCAGTGAGTAGTGGACACTTAGAACAAACCTTAATTATTGCTGCGGTACAACAAGCGCGAGTTTTGCGAGATATTCTTTTCCAAAAATCTGTCGCTGCACTTCAACAACCAGGAAGCGATGTTTGGCGAGAAGTTGTAGACGCGACGATTTTACTTGCTGGTGTTATTGGTGGGCTTGGTGGAGCACAATGTCGCACAGTTGCAGCCCATGCAGTGCATAATGGTCTAACACAAATTTCTAGAGGTAGCAGCATTCATGGTGAAAAAGTTGCTTATGGAATCTTGGTGCAGTTGCGCTTAGAAGAGATGATACTAGGTAATCAGCTGGCGGCGGCTGCACGGCAACAGTTATTAAAGTTTTATACAGAGATTGGATTACCTAAAAATTTAGGCGATCTACACTTGGATGATATAACTTTAAGCCAACTGCGACGGGCTGCTGAAGTTACGCTTGCGCCTAATTCAGATATCCATAGGTTACCTTTTAAAGTCGCTATTGAACAATTAATGGCAGCTATGGTTTCCACTACTGCACCAATAGAAATTAGTCGCGCTCAATCGGGTTTGACGCCAGTTATCAAGGAGGAGGGGGAAGAGTTTTCTGATGATGTTAAATTGGATCGCTCCATCTGAACGTATACAAAAATTGCCACCATATGTATTTGCTCGTTTAGATGAACTGAAAGCTAAAGCTAAGGAACAAGGACTAGATTTAATTGATTTGGGGATGGGAAACCCCGATGGTGCGACACCGCAGCCAGTGGTAGAAGCTGCAATTAAAGCTTTGCAAGATCCTGCTAATCACGGCTATCCTCCTTTTGAGGGTACGGCGAGTTTCCGTTGTGCGATCACTAACTGGTATCGTCGCCGCTATGATGTGGAGTTAAAGCCAGATAGCGAAGCTTTACCGCTACTAGGCTCTAAAGAAGGATTAGGTCATTTAGCGATCGCGTACCTGAATCCTGGTGACTTAGTTTTAGTACCATCTCCTGCTTATCCAGCGCATTTTCGAGGGCCAGTCATTGCTGGGGCTAAGGTTCACAGTATAATTTTAAAACCAGAAAATGACTGGTTAATTGACTTAGCCACAATTCCTGATTCTGTTGCCGAACAAGCAAAAATACTCTATTTCAATTATCCCAGTAATCCCACGGCAGCCACTGCACCCCGCGAATTCTTTAAAGACATTGTTGCTTTTGCTCGCAAATACGAAATTTTGCTTGTGCATGATTTGTGCTATGCCGAATTAGCTTTCGATGGTTATCAACCAACTAGCTTGTTAGAAATCGAAGGCGCAAAAGAAATCGGTGTAGAATTTCACACCATGTCTAAAACCTACAATATGGCGGGTTGGCGAGACGGGTTTTTAGTAGGCAAACCCCACATTATTCAAGGGTTACGAACACTAAAAACTAATTTAGATTATGGTATTTTTGCTGCTTTGCAAACAGCAGCAGAAGCCGCTTTGCAACTACCAGATACTTACTTAAAAGAAGTACAAGAGCGCTACCGCCGCCGTCGAGATTTTCTCATTCAAGGGCTTGGGGAGTTGGGTTGGAATGTAACCAAACCCAAAGCTACAATGTATCTTTGGGTTGAGACTCCATCTGGTGTCAGTTCTACTGATTTTGCTCTTGATGTATTACAGAAAACTGGGGTAGTTGTTACTCCAGGTAACGCTTTTGGATCTGGTGGAGAGGGATATGTACGGATCAGTTTGATTGCTGAGTGCGATCGATTGGGTGAAGCTTTGCAAAGATTTAAACAAGTTGGTATCCACTACTATTAATTTTTTCTCAATCTCGCTAACAACTCATGAGACAATTGCAGCAATAAACTAATGTGAACTATACTGCTTGGTTTGTAGAATGGAGCAACGGTGGAGCTAAGCTATATCCAGCAAAGTTGGGAAATTTACAACCAAGCACCAGAGTCTGAGCGCTATTATTATGATGAGGATACTGGTGGGTTTGTACTGATTCATCAATACCACAACACCAATGATTCTGAGCGGTTTGTGGCTCTTGTCTTTGCCAAACTTGGCAGACGGGTAAAGTTATTGAGTGAGCAAGCTACATTGGGTATCAGGACACCTGATGCTGAAATTGATGGTGAAATCTGGGAATTTAAGGAACTGAGTCCAGAGGCGGTCAATATCAGCAACGCATTTCAACGAGGGGTAGCGATAGCTAAGAAACGCGCTCCTAATGTAGCCTATCATATAAATACTCAGGCCGACATTCAAGAGATCAATAAAGGGATAACTAGAGCGTTGGTTTGGGATACACAAAAGCTCCTGCAAAAAATAGAACTGGTGTTTAATAACGGAAGAGTGGTGTCTTTAACTAGGGAGGAATTAGATAATGGAGAAGATTTTCAATAGCATCAAAGAAAGAATACAGACAGGTATTAAAAACAATATACCTTTAGAATCAAGGCTGATGATGGCTGGGGAAATTGTCTATGCGGCAGAGCGGAAAGATTTGACGCCAAAAGAAGCACGAACACTAGAGGCAATGCTTTCACTAAATGAGAATATTCAAGATTATGAAGCAGTGAGAGAACAGGCAATTTTCGGAGAATTAATCGACATTAATCACGAATAAACGACTTGTAATGAAAAGAGTGTAGCTCACAAGGGTAGGTTTTTTTACTTTTAGGTGTTGGCAAGACTTGGAGGACAAGGAAGTTTTTTTACGACAAAACAATTAACTAGCAGTAGATATACATAAGTTTTAAGTTCCTTCTTTGCTCACTTTCCCCCCGTAAGAAAGTATGTCTTTGATAGGATTGTATTCGGTGTATTTAAGTGGGACTCGCAAAGAATGTCAAAACAACTAGGCAAAAAAATTGTACCAGCGCCCATGTCATCTACTATTGGGGTGGTTGATTTAATTGATAATTACTTTACCGCATACAATTCAGCACGGTTGCGGGAGATATGCCATTTGCTGAGTCGAGAGATCTTAACCGAAGGTGTAACGGTGGGAGTGAGTCTTTCTGGTGCAATGACACCAGCAGGATACGGTGTGTCTGCGCTTGCACCTCTAATTCGTAATGGTTTTATTGATTGGATGATTAGTACTGGTGCTAATCTTTACCACGATATGCATTACGGGTTAGGTTTTGAATTGTTCGCAGGCAATCCGTTTTTGGATGACGTAAAGCTTCGTCAGCAAAGCACAATCCGTATATATGATATCATATTCGGTTACGATGTGCTTTTAGAAACAGACGCCTTTATTCGCAAGATTCTTCAAGCAGAACCATTTCAGAAGAGAATGGGAACCGCAGAGTTTCACTATTTGCTGGGTAAGTATGTTCGAGAAGTAGAAAAGCAATTAGGAGTTAAGCATTCTTGTTTACTCGCTACCGCTTATGAGTGTGGAGTTCCTATTTATACTTCTTCTCCTGGAGATAGTTCTATTGGAATGAACGTTGCTGCATTGTCGTTAGAAGGTTCTAAGTTGATATTAGATCCTTCAATTGACGTAAACGAGACGGCGGCGATCGCATACAATGCACGGGAACAAGAAGGAAAAAGCGCCGCAGTCATTCTTGGCGGTGGTAGTCCCAAAAACTTTCTACTACAAACCCAACCACAAATTCACGAAGTACTAGGACTTGAAGAACGAGGACACGATTTCTTTGTACAATTTACCGATGCACGTCCAGATACTGGAGGTTTATCTGGTGCGACACCTAGCGAAGCCGTTAGCTGGGGGAAAATAGATCCAGAAGAGTTACCTAGCACGATTGTTTGTTACACAGATAGCACGATCGCATTGCCTTTAGTCACAGCTTACATTCTGAACCAGTGCCAGCCTCGTCCTTTGAAGCGTTTGTATGACAAACGAGAACAGATATTGGACAAACTACAGAAAGATTATCTAGCAGCTAAAACCCAGTCATCAGAAGAAATTCCGGCTGCTGTTGCTGAAAACGCTACCCAAGAAATTGCAACTTACCCTAGTGGTAGATTGATTAATTCCTAACAGATCAAGTTTGTTAAGTTGATGGGTAGCTCCCTTGTATAAGAGGAAAACCTAAAATTATTGTAGTGCGGGCATCTTGCCCGCGTCCCATATACAAATTATTTGTAGGTGGACGATTATCTCAAAAATAACCCCAACGTTAAGGAAAGCGATCGCCGTCTGTGCATAAAATAAAGATAAGGAAATTTTGCCTTCCCAACTGTTCGTTATAGGTGTAGTAGTATATATTGTCCACCTGTGAAACCGCAATCCTATGGCAGTCATCTCGATTCGAGAACAAGGGAAAACCGATCTAGGATTTCATGCCAGCTTGGTATTTGAGGGAAGAGAATATCCAGTTGTAATTACCGAGCCTTTCACAACTCAAGAGGAAAAGCAACTAGAGTGGTATTTTAAAGGCTGGATGGTATCTCCTTTTCGAGACATTGTGAGGGCACAGCAGGTAGCCAGTAGCATCCGAACTTACGGAGAACGACTATTTCAACAACTGTTTCAAGATAAACAAGCTTATGGTGAATATCAGAAGCGGCGGGCTGCTAGCTTAAGTCAGTTACAATTTGAAATTGTTGCTACAACACCAGAATTTCATGCTTTGCACTGGGAAGCATTGCGTGATCCTGATTTACCACGACCTTTAGCGGTAGACTGCATAATACTGCGCAAAAATAGTCAACCTGCACATCCTAGTCTATCAGCATCCACGCGACCATCTCCAGTAATTAATGTGTTAGTAGTAGTAGCACGACCAGATGAAGAAAATGATGTGGGTTCTCGAACGATATCCCGTCCCCTGATTGAGGCTATTAAGAATAGGCAGTTACGGGTTAATGTGGAGTTCCTCTCTCCTGGTACTTATCAAGCACTATCTCAGCATTTAGAACAAAAGGGAGTAGGGTATTACCATATTGTACATTTTGATACTCGTATGTCACTGATGACCTATGGGCAGGTGCAAGAGGGAGTGGCGAATCGCTACATCTATCAGGAAAGGTGGGGGCGTTATCATTTCCAGCCCTACGACGGGGTAAAGGCTTTTGTGTTTTTGGAAGGGGAAAGCAAGGGTAAATCAGATCTAGTTGATGCGAAGGAATTAAAGGATTTGCTAATTGACAAAAGAATTCCTGTGTGTTTCTTCCATGCTTGTCAGTCTGATGAACAGGGTTACTCAGCACAATACACTCACCAAGTAACAAGCGATCGCTCTGGGCAAACTAGTCTGGGTAGCCAATTAATGGCTGAGGGAATCCAGATGGTAGTAACCATGGGTTATGGGATGACTGTTTCTGCTACTAAGTTGATGATAGAGAAGGTTTATACCCATCTGTTTGATGACAAAGGTATCACCGAGGCGATACGGCTAGGTAGGCGGGAACTCTTCCTGAACAAGTCACGCAAAGCCTATTTCAATAAGTTTATTGATTTGGAAGATTGGTTGTTCCCTGTGG